>CAZBKZ010000011.1:0-65890 GCA_964492615.1 uncultured Syntrophomonadaceae bacterium
ACTGGATATTTATATACCATTATACATAATTACTAATATATTGCAACTGTGGTGAATAATGCTTTACAACGAATAATTTCTGTATTGCCGTCATAATTGTTATAATATCTTTGAATAACCTAGCTTCAACTCTAATTAAAAAGCAGGTGCATATTATGAACAGCATCGAGCCGATTCGCTGGCAGGACGACTGCCTAGTTCTTCTTGACCAAACTATGCTTCCCGGAAAGTTAGTTTATAACAAATACTGTGATGCCGAGAGCATACATCAAGCTATAAAAACCATGGTTGTAAGAGGTGCCCCTGCAATCGGCATAACGGCAGCCTACGGGTTGTACCTGGCTATCAGGGATTATAAAGGCGATATAAAAGAGGACTTTATCAAAACATTCGAAGCTAAAGCAGATTATCTGGCTACTGCCCGCCCTACTGCAGTAAACCTCTTCTGGGCCCTGGACAGGATGAAACATTTAGTCTACAGGCATCAGAATGAACCGGTAGAAAAAGTTATAGCGCTGCTTCTGGAAGAAGCAATTAGAATACACAGGGAAGATGGAGAGATTAACCGCAGCATTGGCGAAAACCTTTTAAAACTGCTGAAAGACGGAATGGGTATTTTAACCCATTGCAATGCCGGTATACTGGCCACTTCAAAATATGGAACGGCAACAGCGCCACTTTACCTGGCTCATGAAAAAGGTTGGAAGCTAAAGGTATTTGCAGATGAAACTAGGCCCAGGCTCCAGGGAGCATCGCTGACCGCATTTGAACTCAAAGAGGCGGGGATCGACGTTACCCTGATCACGGACAATATGGCCGCCCATGTGATGTCACAGGGCCGGGTCAATGCCGTCATCGTTGGAACTGATCGTGTGGCAGCCAACGGCGATGTGGCTAACAAGATCGGCACTCTTGCCCTTTCCATAATAGCCGTTTATTATGGAATCCCCTTTTACGTTGCCGCTCCCACTTCCTCCATTGACATGTCCTTAAGCAGCGGGGATATAATACCTATTGAGGAGAGGGATATACGCGAAGTAACAGAGCCTCTGGGCATAGCGGCAGCCCCACCTCACTGCAAGGCTTACAATCCTGCTTTTGACATAACCCCGGCAAAAAACATAACAGCAATTGTCACCGAAAAAGGTATCATACGCCCTCCCTACCTGAACAGCCTGAAACAAATGATGAACAGGTAGTAATAAATAACTTTTGTACATTATGCAATGCCTCTTAATATGGAAATACCAGAGGTAACAGCAGAACACTGACAACCAGAACAATCAGTACAAGTGGAAATCCATTTTTAACATAATCACTGAAGCGATAACCACCCGGGCTCATAATTAATACATTAGCCGGATGAGAAACCGGGGTCATGAAACTGGCGGCAACGGAATAAGCGATCCCCATCACGAAGGGATAGGGAGACAAACCCATCCCCAGGGCCGTAGCCATGGCAATAGGAGTCATAACGACAGCATTTACCGCACTGGGGATAAACTGGTTTAAAATCATTGTCAGTATCATCAGTGCGGCAAGTATTGCCGTTGGTCCAAAGCGACCGACAAAACCGATCACCGTATCAGCAACCAGCGCTGCAGCTCCTGTCTGCTGCATAGACATGCCCAGAGGAAGCATTGCTGCTATAAGAAAAACCGCTTTCCATTCTATTGCCCTATAAGCCTCTTCAACCGACAGGCAGCGGGTGACAATCATTAATAAAGCGCCCGCAATTGCCGCCACATATATAGGCAGCCAGTTTAAAATTGTAACTAATAATACCCCCAGCATGATCAAGCCGGCAACCGGAGCCTTACTAACCAAAGGCTTTTCACGGTAATCGAGGTCAAGTATTACATAATCCGGATCACGCGATAAAACTTCGTATTTTTCTCTTGTGCCAAGACATAATAATGTATCGCCAAATTCGAGACGCCTATCGTTAAGGCCGGTTCTGTATGCCCGATCACCTCTCCATATCGCCAATACAGAAATACCGAACTTTTCGCGAAAATTCAGCTGGGCCAGGGTTTTTCCGGTTATTGATGAGTGAGGTGAGAGCATCACTTCAACCACCAGCATTGTATCAGTTTCAAGATCCTTTAAGTCAACATCCGGGTTTCGCTCGATACCCATGGTTTGATGTCCCCGTAAAACCTCTATATCAACCGGACGACCTTCAACGAGCAAGAGATCATCTTCTTTAAGCCTGGTTCCCGGATTTGGAATGCTAAGTTCATCTTTACCGCGAACAATTTTAAGGATTGATATCCCGTAAGCCCTGGGCAGACGGATATCTTTAATTGCGCTGTCAACTAAGGGCGAACCTTTGGGAATACGCAGGTAAAGCAACCTTTCATCAAGGTTATATTTTTCATGGTTACATTCACCGGACGGGCAAAAACCATCATGCCCCTGGAGTGATTCAAGCTTAATGTGCCTGCCTCTGAACAAAAGACGATCGCCCGGTTTAAATACTTCGTCCTGGAGATTTGTACGACGAACCATATTGTTGCGGTAAACAGCAAGCAGATCAAGCCCCATTTTATTTCTAGCATCCAGTTCAACCAGTGATTTACCATTAAAAACGGATGTTTGATCAACTTCAAGTTCTATTAATCCAATTTCATCAGAAACCAGGCAGGAAGCATCCATTGGTTCACTTTCTATCACGACTACCGGTTTACCGCTGAGCTCATCTATCATATCAAGCCTGCCCAGGACCAGCAACTGATCACCAGACTTCAGCTCCAGGAATGAATCCGGCAAATTATGAACTCCCTCATCACGGATGATGCTTAGAACGTTCAAGCCCAGCGCCCGTCCGAATCTGCTTTCTAATAATGTTTTACCAGCCAGCTGATTCCCGGGAGGAATGTTGATTAAAGCCAGTCGCTCCTGAAGATCATAATGTTCCCTGTAATCAACCCTGGGATTAACATGGTCAACTGAGGGAGTCTTGCGTGCTGGTAGCAACCTCCTGCCAATCAATATCATATATATGATTGATACCACCAGGATTACTATACCTACCGGCGTAAAATCAAAGAGACCGGGTACGCGCATCCCTGCTTCCCTGAGAAACTCCACAACAACCAGGTTCGACGCGGTACCGATTAGGACAAGCATGCCACCCACAGTAGTCCCCTGCACCATTGGCATTAGAAGCTTTGATGCCGAACGACCGGTCCGGTTTGCTATATTCAGGGTTACCGGTAAAAAAATCGCAGCCACTCCTACATTTATTACAAAAGCAGATACTGCAGCTGTACTGCTCATTAATACAGCCAGTAAACGGCTTTCTGCTTTGCCTGCCAGATGCAGAACATAGTCAGCCAGTTTTGCCGCAACACCGGTACGGCCGAGACCGGCTGATAGAATAAACACTGACCAGGTGGTTATCACTGCCGGGTTGGAAAACCCTGCGATACTATCTTCAGGAGTAATCAGACCAACCAGCACCAAAATAACCAGAACCAGCAAGGCAACCAAATCAGCTCTTATCAACTCAGTCACAAATAAAATTACAGCCAGTAACAAAACTGCAAAAGTGAGACCAATCTCCATGGTCATCCAGTAAACCTCTCCTATCAGAATCAACATCAATGCGTGCACGGTTCAAAACGAAATAACCTGTATAAAAGAAGAATAAACTGAAGTTTTTCAACCATTATAGCATAACTGGCTGCAGCGCTGTAAATGTTATCATACCTCACGATACAACAGAAACTAACAAACTTTAAATAGCTGGCAAGATTTTTGATTTACTTTCTTAAAAAGCTTGATTATAATTGGCCTTGTCAGGTTATTTTAAGATCAGATTATATTTTCAGGAGAGAAGGTAGAAAAGTTGATCAGATCTAACGGTAAAGCTATCCTCACAATTGCTTTAATGCTCATTCTCTTATTAACCCTGCTCACCGCCTGCGTAAGTCCAGATGAAACGGCAGAGACAGTAGAACCAACTGAAAACACCGACCAGCCGGCTTACCAAAACAATGAGCAACCTTCTGATGAAACAGAGGTTCCGGGCAATTGCCCGGCAGCAACCAGGGTGTTAATCGAATCATCAAACGGAGCTTATGCCGACAGGGAACCACTGAGTTGGGATAACCCCGGCTCACAGGAAGCGCATGTCAGCAGATCCTATGGAACAGCAAGTGTTAATATTTACATTGCCAACTTTAATACTACTGAAAGCCTGAAAGACTACAAGCCTGAAGAGGGTCAGGCAATCCTTAACTTTGCCCTGCGGATAAGAAGTGAAGGTGAAGCAGTTCCACTTCAAACAGGAATTTATGATTTGCTTAGTTACGACGACAGTGATCTTTTTGTAACCCCAAAAATTATTTTAAGTGGCGGTAGCACCGTGCAAATTTCCACAAACAATATTAACAGCGCTGAATTTGAAATTACAAGTATTACTGAAACAGAAATATGCGGAGTGTTTAATATCGATGAAAAGTGGACCAGGATGGATGGAGAATTCAGGGTTCCCTTCGCCAATTAATATTTTAAAAATATAGCAATAATTAATAAGCTCCCGGTCAAACTGCCGGGAGCTTTCTTTTACCTGTTTGACCGGATCAGAAAAAGGAGAATAGACCTGCCCGGTAGAAAGATTTAAAAGATAGCCGACCGGATAAATATAACGGGAGATGATCATCATGGAAATTGTAGTTATCGGGGGCAATGCTGCAGGAATGAGCACAGCCAGTCAGGTAAAAAGGCAAAAACCCGACTGGAATGTAACTGTGCTGGAGAAAGGATCTTATATCTCATATGCCGCCTGTGGCATACCATACTTCGTTCAGGGTCTGGTTCCCGGATTGGAAAACCTGATAACAGTTACCCCCCGGGAAGCCGTGGAAAAAAGAAAGATAGCCCTTAAGCTGGGGCATGAAGTGTTATCGATAGACCCTGGTAAACAGGCTGTCCAGGTGAGGAACAGTGATCGCACCTATTCAAAATCATTTGACCGGCTGCTCATATCAACCGGCGCCCGACCGTCAAAAAACGGTGTAGAATATGACATTTCATCACGTGTTTTTACTGTTACCAGCCTCGAAGACGGCAAGAGACTATTAGACTTCATTAAGCAGGAAAACCCATCAGACTGTGCGGTTATCGGAGGTGGTTACATTGCCGTCGAGATGGTTGAAGCTTTTAAAGAAATTGGCTTAACAACTCACCTCATCCACCGTCGCGACAGTCTATCGCTATCTTTTGAAAAAGAAATTTCTGATCTTGTTCTTGACGAAATGGAAAAAGAAGGGGTTGTCAGACATCTCAACGAACCGGTGCGCAGGGTAGAAAAATCCGGGAATCGGGTGAAAGTATATACTGAAAACAATTCACTTGCTTTTGACCTGGTTGTGGTCGCTACCGGGATGGAACCAAACAGTGACCTTGCCGTTCAGTGCGGCATTCAAACAGGAGTAAAAGAAGCAATAAGAGTTAACGATTACATGCAAACCAGCCTGCCGGTAATCTATTCGGCCGGTGATTGCACCGCGACAAAAAACCTGATTACCGGCAAAGAGATTTTCTCCCCCCTGGCGCTAAAGGCAAATAAAGAGGGTGTCACGGCAGGAATAAACATAAGCGGTGGAACGGATATTTTTCCGGGCACCCTGGGCAGCGCAGTAACAAAGTTCTGCAAACTGGGGATCGCCCGCACCGGGCTGACTCTTGGCGAAGCTATAGACAATGATATAGATGCTATAAAGTTTACTGTAACAGCAGGCAGTAAGGCTCATTATTATCCAGGCCATGGCCCCCTGACAACAGTGCTGGTTGCAGAAAAAAAAGGAGGTCGCCTGTTAGGAGCGCAGATGGCCGGCCCTGTAGATAGCGTTAAAAGAATAGATGTATATGCCGTAGCCATAACAGGACAGATGACTGTAAAACAGCTTTATGAGTTGGATTTGGCTTATGCACCGCCATTTTCACCGGTTTACGACCCGGTTATTCTGGCTGGTCGGGTAGGGCGTAAAAAGTTTGAAAGTTAAGAACCACTTGTTAAATAGTTAAAAAAGATCAAGCCAACTATATTTGTTCGGAGCAGACTGTTCAAAAAAGGTTTCAGCTCTTTGTTCATTGTTAATAATTATTTCCTGAGCCTTGTATATATCTGTTCCCTGTTCACTCCCGCTTATTGATTGCTGGTTAAATAACCGGTCAGACCCGTTGTTTGAATGATCAGGTTCATTAAAATTATTAATATTAATATCTTCATTCCCAAAAACATTATCCAGGTTAAAATCATTTTCTCTACCCTGGGCAGGCCACAAATTATTCATACTGAAAGAATCATTAATTTCGGCCCGTCCTACGACTGTAACCTTTTCATTTAGGTAAGCCCCGGACCACGGGTCGCTGATACTTATATCCCGGCTAACAACTCCCTGTGAATTCCCACTCTGCTGTTCCATAATAAAAGTCTGCCCAAAACAAACAGAAGGTGTACTTAAAAGACCAAGCGGCAAAAAAACATGAGCTGAGAAGAAAAGAAGCATGAGAGATATAATCCTGCCAAAGCATTTCATAACGATAGCCCCTTCCTCCCATATAAAAGTTGAGTAACTTAAAAACATTATAACATGATTATTATGTAAATTAAAACAGGCCGGGTGAAGATATCCATCATACCAGAAGGACAATTAACAACTACGTAGAATTTTTAGTATAGTTTGTTTGTTTCCAAAATAAGAATAAGTATCGCTCCTTTCTCTTTTACTCCGTTAAAGTAAACCAATTTGGGATTACTGGAAGAGGTGTTTTCAATGGGTAGCGAAAAAAAGAAAATAATGATTTGTGATGATTCCTTACTGATTCGCAAGAAGATGGCCATTGCTCTTGAAAATATTGGTGATTATGAACTGCTCGAAGCAGTTAACGGTAACGAAGTCGTTAATTTGTATAAGCTGGAAAAACCTGATCTTGTTTTACTTGACCTTATAATGCCCGGTCTTGACGGACTTGAATGCCTTGAAAAAATAAAACTTATTGACAAAGACGCCCGTATAGTGATGATTACATCCGCAGGAACCAAGGAGAACCTGCAGAAAGCCCTCAGCCTTGGCGCTATCGATTTTCTGCAAAAACCCTGGAATGATGAAGATTTAGCCAATATAATCAGTAAGCTTTTAGGAGGGGATACACTTGTATGATAAATATTTCGGCAGCTATTTGTTAAGAAATAATATTATAGCCGTAGAAGAACTAAAAAAAATACTTGATCACATGCAGGAAACAAGGGTTAAGATTGGCACCCTGGCTATACAACAGGGACTTTTAACCGGCAGCCAGGTTGAAGAGATAATCGAGACACAAAGAAACAGTGATATGTATTTCGGTGAAATAGCAATTGCCAAGGGCTTTATATCGCTTGAAAAAATAGGAGAATTATTACGACTGCAGTCAAGGGAATCAAAACTTCAACTGGGACAGGCAGCAGTTGACTTAGGTTATTTCAATTACGAAGAACTGGATCAAAAGTTAAGAAGTTTTGAAGAGGATTCCGGCTTGAATTATGACCAGCTGGATATCCTTGAAGAAGGCAGGAATGAAGAAATAATTCGGGAGTTTGTTGATTTCGAAGGTGAAGAGTTTAAGCCTGTTTTTTATGATTATCTCTCCTTATTACTTAGAAATATTACAAGGTTCCTCGACCAGCAGCCATGGCTTGACCTTGAGAAGCAGGAAGTAAATGATAGCTACGTCTGCGCTTATCAGTACCTCGAATACAAAAGAACTATTTTCACCGCTATTCTTACCGGACAGGAATCTTTCGCAAAAATAGCAGAAATATATGCCGAAATACCGCTTGATGGAACCTCAGAATTGGCCGAAGCCTCCGTAACCGAATTTCTTAATCTCCATAACGGCCTTTTTTCGGTTAATATGTCTAACCAGGGGGAAATTGTAAGACTTGCTCCACCCAAATTTTCTATGAGTAAACCGCCTGAGATTTTGGGAAAAGCCCACCTGGTAGGAATAAATACCGGCATCGGCAAAATAATTCTGGCTTTGGGATTCAATTAAAACATGGTTATTCAGAAACTAATAAATGCTTTTCTGATCATTGTTTCATCTTTTTCATGGTTTACTCTGCTCTGTTCTTTAAGTATTAAAATGATGGCTCTGCGGGTAAGCCTTGAGCCGGGGGCACAGCCCATACCCGAGCTGCACACAGCTGCGCTTACCGCTTTTCTGCTTGGCCTTGGCGGAACCTTGCTGGTTCATTTAATTTATTATTTGAAAAAGACAAGGATTCGCAGCCTGTGGATTGGGAATCTGGTAGCTACAATTTTATATGTTCCGGTTTTTCTTTTTACTCTTTTACTGATGGTTTAGGGATCTTTCCAGCTCATATATGGTATAAAACCTGGTATACATACGGGAATGAACAAAGAGCGTGTCAGCATTTTTTTGATAAAAAAGACCTGAGCCTAGCCTATCGTTAAATTTCCACCCATAACCTTCCAGGTAAGTGTTTAGAATTCCCACATCATCGCTTTTCTGAATCAGCTTTCGTTCTGACAGTGATACCAGGTTATTATTACCAAGCTCCAACCTGACAATTCCACAGGCAACGACCAGCGGATTACCTTCCTGGAATATTGTTTCATGCCATATTATAGTGGCAATTATCAGCAGAGAAAAAAACACAACCAAGCTATTGCGTAGTCTCACGAGAGCGCCCCCTGCTTAAAACATACCACAAAATAGAGCCTTTCAAAACATTTTTCAGTAGACTTAGATGCTTAAAAAACATGCAGATTGCCTGTTTTATTAATTAATTACAACAAAAGAAAAAGAATGATATAATATGCAGGTGTAATTATAGCTAAAAATGTCTATGGCTCAAAAAAAGAGATAAAACAACTAGGAGAGCTGTTCAATGTTAGGAAATTATGTCAATTTAATCACAATAATCGTCGGCAGCCTGTTGGGACTTCTTGTTCATAAAGGTCTAAAGGAAAATTATAAAACAATCGTAATGCAGGCCATTGGGCTTTCAGTTATTTTTATAGGCGCTACCACAGCGATACAGGGGCTTTTAGAACCCGATAGCGAACCAATACTGTTTATCATCAGCCTTGTTATCGGTGGAACAATCGGAGAGCTTGTGGGTCTTGAAAAAGGTCTCGATAAAATTGGAATGATCCTGCAAAACAAGATCGACCCCGGGAATGGGCAGGATAAAACCAGTGTTGCCCGTGGTTTTGTTACAGCAAGTTTAATTTTCTGTGTCGGAACAATGGCAATTATAGGCTCTCTTGAAAGCGGCCTTCGCGGTAACCACGATATGCTTTTCGCAAAATCTGTTCTTGATGGCATCACTGCAATGATCCTGGCTTCAACCATGGGTATAGGCGTGATGTTTTCAGCCGTTATGGTATTCGTCTACCAGGGTGCAATCATCCTTTTTGCCGGATATCTGGAGCCTCTTTTAACCGTCCATGTAATCAGGGAAATATCAATAATCGGCGGTATATTAATCCTGGGCATAGGCCTGGGTATGCTGGAAATTAAAAGAATTAAAACACTTAATCTCTTACCGGCTATTTTAATCCCGGTCTTCTATTACTTTCTCTTTATACCTCTGCTCAATTTAATAAAATAGGAAAATAATTAACCAGCTCTGTCATATCCGTTCAGTATTTCAGCAACGGTTTGTTTATTGATAACTGTAAAAACCTTTACCGCTTTTTCTGCCTAACCAGCCGGCTGCCACATATTTTTTCAAAAGGGGACAGGGTCGATACTTGGCGTCACCAAAACCATCATAAAGCACTCCCATTATAGAAAGGCAGGTGTCCAGGCCGATCAGGTCAGCCAATGCCAGCGGCCCCATTGGATGATTCATACCTAACTTCATTACACTGTCGATCGCTTCCGGTTTTGCCACCCCTTCCATCAAGCAAAAGATTGCCTCGTTAATCATGGGCATAAGGATCCTGTTAGAAACAAACCCGGGATAATCACTTACTTCGACAGGTTCCTTATCAAGCTTGATTGTTAAATCCCTGATCTCTTGAAACGTAGTATCGGAGGTAGCCATGCCGCGAATTATCTCTACCAGGCGCATAACCGGGACCGGATTCATAAAATGCATTCCTATAACTTTTTCCGGGCGGTTTGTTGCCGAAGCAAGAGCAGTTATGGACAGCGATGAAGTATTGCTGGCCAATATTGTACGGGCCGGGCAGATGCCATCCAGTGTTTTAAATAAATCTATCTTTGACTCCTTCTTTTCAACAATTGCTTCGATTACAAGATCAGCATCCACAGCGTCTGACAGATTAACGCTGCCCTCTATTAGTTTCAGAATTCGCTCTTTATCCTCGCCATTAATGCGCTTTTTTTCAACACCTCTTTCCAGGTTGGCGGTAATCCCGGCCAAACCTTTCTCTACATAACCCTGATTCAGATCGGCAAGCAAAACAGGCAAACTTGCCTGTGCACAAACCTGGGCAATTCCACTGCCCATTTGGCCGGCGCCTACTACCATCACTTTACTAAGGTGCACTGCTCCAACCTCCTGTATAAATTGTTTTAAACTAGCCTGTAGATAAAACAGTCCGCACTAAGCCCTGTCCAACGGTTTTTCCATATAAATACTCCTGCTGGGAAAAGCGACGGAAACCCCTTCATTTTCAATTATATCCATGATTTTAAAATTTATGTCTTCTTTTACTTTAAGGTAATCGCCCCAAACGGTGGTTTTGGTAAAAAAGTATATGAAGATATCGAGTGAACTTTCATTAAAGCTATCAAACCTGACAAATATTGTTTTTTTGTGAATATCATCGTGATTATCAAGCATATCTTTTATTTTATCCACACAACTCTGTATTTTCATTTTTGGTGTGGAATAGGTAAGCCCCAATTTAAAACTAACTCTTCTGCGCCCCATTCTGGTCCAATTTGTTACCGCTTCATTGGCCAGAGTTGCATTGGGAACGGTAACCAGAGCATCGGCAAATGTTCTAATTTTCGTACTCCTGAAAGTAATATCTTCGACTGTCCCTTCCACACTGGGAGTCAGGATCCAGTCCCCAATTGAAAAGGGTTTATCAACAATAATAACAATCCCACCAAAAATATTGGAAGCTGTATTCTGGGCAGCAAGAGCAATAGTTAAACCTCCCAGCCCGAGCCCGGCAATAAAACCATTAATATCATACCCCAGCTCACTGACTATAATTACAAAAGCCAGCAGCAGCAGAATACCCCTCATCACTTTTGCCAGGAAAGAGGCTAAAATACTGTCTATATTGATATCAAGCCTGTTTCCCACTTCATAAAAAAGGGTTGAATAATTGCCGATAAAATTGTATAAACCCCATGTGCAGAGTATTATAATCGCAATTCGCCAGACACCAACCATTTTTTCATTAAACACTTCGGGAAGCGGCAGGAAAGACAGGGCCAGGTAAAGACCAAGCAGTATTAAAAAAGCCCTGAGCGGTTTCTCAAGAGATCTAACGATTAAAGTATCCACGGCGGTTCCGGTTTTACTGGTCAACCCCAGCACCAGCTTCAAAATATACTTTACAAATAACTTTCTAAGAATCAGGAAGAAAATAAATATTGCCAGGGCAATAACAATCCCGATTAAATGTTCTTCGGCTAGAGTTACCAGCCAATCCAGAAATTCCATACCAATAAACCCTCCCAAACATAATCTATATATCCTTTATTCTTTTCTTTCATTTAATCGTAATTCCTTTAAAAAAGCACCGTATCATGTTTACGGTGCTTTAGTGCTTCTGTCATGGCCTTAGTCTTCTGTTTGTCCGGGTCAACTATATTATCTCGATTGTCGTATCCAGGATAATATCCAGTTTTGCCGACTGATCCAGGTACCAATCAATCAGTTGCATATCAAGCATTTCGGGAGAGAATAACCCCTTCCGGGACATCTTGTCGTTGATAAAAAGCTTTGTAAAAAGAGCTCCGCACTGGCCGGTAAGTTAGGTCTCCCCGGTCAGTCCGGAACGCTGAAATGATTCCTCACAGCCCGGGGCATTAATATAGGTTTCAACATTCACTTCTTCACCTTTCAAAACACCAAAAGCCTGGACCAGCATCGCTCCCTCATCGCTGATTGACCCTTCTTCAATTATCTCTTTTATTTCGTCATAATACTTGGGCGCAGGCGGGGTAAGCCTGATCACCAGGCTTCTCGGTATCACCTGCACACCGTCCAAGTCGAGCGGCTCTTTGGACAAAATACCCATCCGGTAAAGCGGTTCTGCAAAGTCAACCCCTACCCCACCGTACTTGAAATAGATATTTTTTGCCCCTTTTAAATATTTATCGGCATTAATGCCCATCTCAACCGGTTCATCGTGAGCATATTCTACCAGCCTGATTTCCTTATCCTGACCCCTGAACCTGATATAAACCGGCTTGCTGAAGGGTTCTGTCTGGACTATCTTTCCATTTTCACAGGCATAAGCAGGTTCAGACATGTCAGCGTAAGCAACAGCAGGAGACCACCAGAAGGGAAGAAACCTTTTTGCTTCGACTCCTTCCCAGACCAGGTTATAGATGGTATGACAGCTTTTTCGTCGTAATCGGCACAAATAATTTCTGTTACATTCTTTTCTTCATCCATTCTCTTTGCTACAGTGCTACCCTGTGCTCCGACACCAAGGACAAGAATTCTTTTCATAATTACTCCTTCTGCGTAATTATTATTCCAAAACAGCCCACTCAACCGCCTTACGGGCATGGAGCTCTGTTGTGTCAAAAAGAGGCACTGGTGCATCGCCAGGCCCGATTAATAAGGCAATTTCTGTACAACCCAGGATAACACCTTCTGTTCCGCTGTTTGCCAGTTTCTGAATAATTGCTTTTACCCGTTCTCTTGATTGATCAAGTAATTTCCCCAGGCAAAGTTCATCAAATATTATCCTGTGCATGGCCAGGCGGTCTTCCCTGTCCGGCACAACCAGCTCCAGATGATGCTTGTCTTTAAGCCTGCTGCAGAAAAAATTATCTTCCATAGTTGTAAGTGTGCCCAGCAAACCTACTTTATTTATATTTTGCTTTCGCACCGATTCTGCAGCAGGATCAACTATATGCAGCAGGGGGATATTAACTGCAGCTTCAACTGTTTCAGCTACTTTATGCATGGTATTTGTAGCTATGAGAAAAAAATCTGCTCCGGCGCAGGCCAAGATTTTTGCTGCATCAGCCAGCTCTGTCCCGATTGATTCCCAATCACCGGCACGCATTAATCGTTCATACTGGTCAAAATCAACACTGTTTAATAATATTTTTGCAGAATGGAATCCGCCCAGCCTGTTTTTAACTGTTTCGTTAATTACCCTGTAATATGTCATGGTCGATTCCCAGCTCATTCCGCCGATAATACCTATAGTTTTCATTCAGCACCCCGATTATTATAGATTAATACGTTATTGCTTACTGGCCCGGATGAAAGCCATCCCATACAATTTTCCTGTACATTTCAGGATCTGTGTCTCCCTCGGTACTGAATAGCAACACCTGTGAATCAGGTCCTAATTTAAGGGCCGATCTTGCTTCCCGAAGGTACTCTTTTTTAATCAGTTCAGAAAGAATACCGGTTGTTACGGCTCCTGACTCTCCCGATACAATCTTATGATCAGTGCCTAAAGGGTTACCAAGCATTCTCATCCCGTTTGCAGAAATATAGTCGGGACAGGAAATATACATGGCCGAAAGTTTCCAGAGAATTTCCCAGGCAACAGGGTTTGGTTCACCACAAGCCAGCCCGGCCATGATTGTGTCGAGTTTGCCGCTTACATGACGGGGTTTCCCGTCCCCGGCCAGGGCAGAACGGTAAAAACAGTCTGCCTGGTCAGGCTCAACCACGGCTGACAGGGGCATCATCTTTTTCAACTTGTTGAAAAAATAACCGATAACCGCTCCGGCCAGCGACCCCACGCCTGCCTGGATAAATAAATGGGTTGGCCTCTCTATGCCCTTTTCCTGCAGTTGATCCAATGCTTCCGCAGCCATTACAGTATATCCCTGCATTACCCGGTTTGGCATATCCTCGTAGCCTTCCCATGCAGTATCCTGGACCATAATCCAACCATTTTTCGATGCATTTTCTGCCGTAATTCTGACTGTATCATCGTAGTTCACATCCGTGATATACCCTTCGGCTCCGGTTGCCCTGATATGCTCCAAGCGAACTGGAGAGGAACCGCCGGGCATATTAATTACCGCCCGGTGACCCAACTGTCCGGCAGCCCAAGCCACACCACGCCCGTGGTTACCGTCGGTAGCTGAAGTAAAAGTGATTTCTCCCAGCTGCTTCTTAACCTGATCCGAGCGAAGATAGGAATAAGATATCTGATTAAGGGTTTTCCCGAGTCGGTCGGCCAGGTAACGACCGATTGCATGGCCACCACCAAGCACTTTAAATGAATTCAGCCCAAAACGGTACGATTCATCTTTAACATAAATCCCTGCCACTCCAAGATATTCAGCCAGGTTATCGAGGCTTATTAATGGGGTAACTTCATATTGAGGAAAACTTTTTATGAAGCTTCCGGTTTCTTTAACCTCTTTTTCATCAAACAAATTAAGGAATGGCTCCGCCAAGCCTTGCTCTTGAATACTGGCAAGCCGGCTGCCGTTGACCCATCGGACTACATCTGCCATTATTTTCCTCCTGTTGCAAGCTGTTCTCCAACTACAAGGTTCCTGCTTTATAACAGCAGGTAGGAATAGTTTGCAATTATTTCACGAATGAATTGATATGAAGCACAGTCAGATTCAGAAACACCGCTTTTGTTAATAGCATCAGATCCGACCTGCAATACTTTTCCGTTTACCCTGATCAGGAAAGTATCCAATTGCCCGTTACGGTTACCCAGGAAGCCATTATTACTGCTGTCATAAAAATCATTTTCACTCTGGAAATAAGTAAACTTGTCCCGGTATGGTTCCCCTTTTTCAGGACAGAAAACAGAACAATTACCGCATTCATTGCAGATATGGTCCAGGTGCAAAACCTGTCTGCTGAATTTAAAACCATCGCCTGAAACGGTAACAAGGTGATTAGCCCTGTTAGGACAAACATCCGTACACATTCTGCAGCTTTCCCTGCAGTCAAAAACCGGAAGTGGTTGAGCAGGCTTTCGTAATATCCGCTGTTTCATTTTACGGTATACAGTTTCATTAATCGACCTTTCCGCCAGTTTCTTTAACTGGTCCAGCCTAATGCCCTGCAGCGCTTTTCGCTGAACCGGTGCCACAGCTTCAGAGAGTTTCTTCAGGCGATTATACCCCCCGGGCTTTAAAAGGGTAGTTGCAACGGTGACCGGGTAAATGCCGCTTTCAACAATCTGTGCAGCGTTTTTATGATCTGCTCCACCGCAGTACGAAATACAGATCTCTCCCTTAAATGCCGCCGCCAAACTATAAGCGAGATTAATAGTCAGGGGGTACAGAGGGCGGCCAGACAGGTACATTTCATTACCGGGCAGTTCTCCGCTTGTTATCTTTACCGGTAGGGTATTGGATAGTTTTATTCCCACCTTTCTGCCCTTTTCTGCCGCCAGCTTATTAATCTTTGTTATGAGAGAACATGCCTGATCGAAATTGAGATCTTTGTCAAATGATTCTTCGGAAAGCCTGATATACCCGTAACCCATCTGATCAAGGGTCTGGCGTACAAATTTATAACCGAGAAGGGTAGGGTTAAGTTTAATATATGTATGTAATTCTTTTTCACCCAACAGGTGCTCGCAGATTGATTCAATTTCTTCCGGGGGACAGCCATGCATAGTAGAAAGAGCAATAGAACTGCATATATGTGGAGACAGGTTTTCCAGGCAGCCCGGATCAAACTTTCTGAAATGGGGAGCTTTCTTGAACAAAACTGTCCTGCACTCCTGAAAAACATCAGTTCCGGAAGCATCTTTAAGATTATCAATGAAGCGATCAACCTTAGACGATTTGATACCGTCCAGATCATATCCCACGCTCATGTTAAAAATATAATCCTGCACATTAAGGCCGAAAATTTCCCCTGCTAAAAAAAAGAGTAAAAACCAACCTTTCACATACTCGCTGCAGGCATCTTCAATAGAAAGCTCAGTCGACCATTCGGTGTTGTAACATTCGTCTTCAGCATAAATACAGGGTTTGGGGAAAGAAAGGCTGTCTAAAACCTGGACAGTCTTTAATTCAAAAAAGCGGCCTCCCGAAAGATAAGCCGCCGCAAGATTCTGGGCCATTTGGGTGTGAGGCCCGGCAGCCGGGCCGACAAGATTGCTGATCTTCTCACCGTTGTAATCAATAAACTGCTTTACAGGATACCGGAAAAAATCTGCTTCCCGGATACCGAATATAGAATTTTCACTTTCATACTCTTCTATTACCCGGTCGAGCAGACTGGTAAAAGGAACTATCTTCATCCGGTCACCCATTTAATATCCACCACCATTAAATTACTGTAAACCGGCAAAAAGAGCTTCTTTATAATTCTACTTTTATTTCGTTATAGCAACCCAGTATCTTAAGCCCTGTTGTCATATGCTCAGCATTTTTAAGGGTTTCTGTGACCACCTGGTCTTTTATGGAACCATCAAAATCTAGAAAATATGAGTAATCACCGGGCTCATTGGGGATAGACTCAATCCTGGTCAGGTTAATACCGGCCTCGGCAAATAATCTTAACACATTAAAAAGCGTGCCCGATTTATGTTCGGTGGTAAAAATAATAGAGCTCTTGCTGCCTTCTTCATCGTAACCACTCGAGGAAAGAAGCAAAAAACGGGTTCTGTTGCTGGTCAAATCTTCAATATTACTCTTGACAATTTCCAGGTTGTAAAGCTCGGCAGCCAGTTTCCCGGCAATACAGGCCGCTCCCCGGGGTTGTTCTTCCGCCAGCATCTTAGCTGCTCCCGCCGTATCGTAGTAAGGGACAGGGGTAAGGTTATTTCGTGACAAGAACCGTCTGCACTGGGCCAGGGCCTGTGAATGAGAATATACTTCCCTCACTTCGCGGTAATCACTGCCGGGGACAATCATCAGAGAATGATGAACAGGCATATCAATAGCGCCCATAATTTGCAGGTCAGTGTTGATCAGCAGTTCGTTAACCGGACCTACGTTACCGCCAAGGGTATTTTCCACCGGCACTATACCGTAATCATAAATACCGGAGTTTACACCTTCAAATACTTCATTAAAGGTTGTACAGGGAACAGTAACAAAATTTTTATTATAATGCCTGACTGCTTCTTCACTATAAGCGCCATGCTCACCCTGAAAACCGGTTATTACCAGATCCTGCGCCTGCAGTTTTTTACTGTGTGCCAGTATGATTTTATATATTTGTTCACTGAAATCATTTTCAATCAGGGCGTTGGGGCTGTTCCCTACCCTTTCCATAATCTCTTTTTCTCGTTTTGGATCTTCTATAACATCCTTAAAACGTTTCGCCATCAAACCCTGTTCAAATCTATCATTTAATAGCTTGAGTATCTTGGAATCGATCAAATCAATATTATGCCTTATATCGCCAAGTTTCATTTTTTATCGCCACCTGTTATTGGAGTATTAAATATTTTATCACTCATAAATTTACTTAGCTTAATCAGCTTCTTCATCAGGGCTGCAAACTGTTCCGGGGTAAGCTGCTGGTCGGCATCACTTTTGGCCTCGCAGGGATTAACATGCACTTCCAAGAGTAACCCATCTGCTCCGGCGGCAACTGCAGCCAGGCTCATTTTCTCAATCAGGCTTAGCCGCCCTGTTCCGTGAGAAGGATCGACTAAAACAGGAAGATGGGTAATTTCCTTGATAGCCGGAACCATGCTCAGGTCAAGGGTATTTCTCGTATACGTTTCGAATGTCCTGATTCCACGTTCGCAGAGTAAAACATTAGGGTTCCCTTCGGCCAGTATGTATTCGGCACAGTTTAACCATTCTTTAAGGGTTGAATACATACCTCTTTTAAGCAAAACCGGTTTTCCCGCCTTACCTACTTCCCTGAGCAGAGAAAAATTCTGCATATTTCTAGCTCCTATTTGCAGAACATCGGCAAACTCACACACCCAGGAAACATCACGAGGGTCAATTACCTCGGTAACAATAGGCAGTCCGGTTAACATTTTTGCTTTTTCAAGTATTTTCAAACCTTCCAGGCCCAACCCCTGAAAATCATAAGGTGATGTACGGGGCTTAAACGCCCCGCCCCGGAACATCAGCCCTCCGCCAGCCTTAACAGCTTCTGCCGTTTTTAAGGTCTGTTCTTCGCTTTCAACCCCGCACGGCCCTCCGACAACTACAAACTGATCTCCGATAACCAGATCTCCGATTTTTACCCTGGTTTTTTCTTTGTTCTCTCCAAGTTTAACTAACTTCAGATTTTGCATGGCCATCTCCATTTAGTTCTGTTATTTGAGAAATAATAACACAGCTTGAAGCAGTAAATCAAATATATTAAAAAAATCGCAGCAGTATAATCATAAATCCCCCTTTTATAAAGAAAGGTTTTAACGAATTATATGATAGAATAATTTATAGTTGGGGGTGTGTTATGAATCATTCAAACCAACCTTTAATGGAGCTGGCACAAAGGGCTGCGCGTAAGGCGGGGCAGACCATTATTAACCGCAGGGAAAACCCGGTTGTGAATAGTAAAAGCAGTCATAATCTGGTCACTGATGCCGATTATTCTGCACAAGAAATAATTATAGATACTATCAGGGAAAAATATTCCGATCATCATTTTATTGCTGAAGAAAACCAAATTTCATCTTATTATGATGCAGATAATCTCTGGATAATAGATCCTCTTGATGGAACAAACAACTTTGCCCACAACATTCCCCATTTTAGTATTTCCATCGCCTACGCCCGCCTGGGCAGGGTTGAAGCAGGAGTTGTTTTAGATCCACTGCGCGATGAGATGTTCACCGCTGTGCGCGGCAAAGGAGCATTTCTTAATGGAAATCAAATAACTGTATCTACAAATAAGACCCTCCAGCAGTCTATCATTGCCACAGGCTTTTATTACGACCGGGGCTTGTTGATGCGTAAAACCCTGCAAAGTATAGAGAAACTGTTTGAGCATAATGTTCATGGCATTCGCCGTTTCGGTAGTGCTGCTCTTGACCTCTGCTGGGTAGCCTGCGGCAGGTTTGACGCTTATTTCGAATACATGTTGTCGCCGTGGGATTTCGCTGCCGGAATGCTTATAGTTCAAGAAGCCGGAGGCTGCTGTACCGACTCTTACAATAACAACCTAGTGCTCAACAGCCAGGGTATCGCAGCATCAAACAATCTTCTGCATGAATCATTTCTTGAAGTAGTTTCCCTGGCCTGATTCTATTCATAAAACATTTCAAACCTTAAATAATACAACAGATAATCTGCAGGATATTTGCCTAACCTTTTAGAATATTCTTTATCAGGTGAAGCTGATGAATAGCAAAATTATCATTCAGGTTAATAAAACAGAGCAGATTATCAAATCACCGGGAGAAAAAACCCTGCTTAGCTATCTGCGCGATGATCTGAGGCTGACGGGGACCAAAAACGGTTGTAATGAAGGCCACTGCGGAAGCTGTACGGTTATAATCAACGGCGTTGCAAAAAGGGCCTGCCTGGTTAAATTAAAAACCCTGGGTGGCAGCAAAATTGAAACTATTGAAAGCCTTTCAGAAGGAGGAACTATCCACCCTCTTCAGGAGGCATTTGCCAGGGAAGGAGCCGTCCAGTGCGGGTTTTGTACACCGGGCATGATCATGGCCGCCAAGGCTTTGCTGGTTAAAAACCCCCGACCCGATCCGGCAGCAATAAAAAGAGCCTTGCGTCACAATGTCTGCCGCTGCACAGGATATGCTGCCATAATCAAGGCGGTGCAGGCTGCCGCCACTAATATGTGCAGCGCCAACCGGGCTCCATATTCAGCAAAAGAACAAGCTTTGCACTCAACAAACCTTATCGGGGCCTCACCAGAAAAAATAGACTCCCGGGCCAAGGCAGCCGGAACAACCCTATATGCCGGAGACCTATACCTTGATAATATGCTTTACGGCAAGCTTCTTTTAAGCAAACACGCTTCCGCACTAATTAACGGAATAGATACTGAAAAGGCCCTGCAACTGCCCGGAGTTAAAAGGATCCTGCTGGCGGAAGATATACCCGGGCACAACGGGTTTGGCTTATTTACACCCCATCAGCCCGTATTGGCCGGAGACAGGGTAAGGTTTTACGGAGAACCTGTTGCCCTGGTCCTGGCTGAGTCTGAAAAAGAAGCTGAAGCCGCCTTATCTCTCATCAGAGTTGACTACAAAATTACCCCCGCTGTTTTTTCCGCAGAAGCAGGTTTAAGTGAAAAATCACCAAAGATTCATCCTGGAGGAAACCTTGCCCACCATGTATCCGTCCGCAAAGGCAATGTTGATAAAGCATTCGTTGAAGCAGATGTAATTGTTGAAGGGCACTACAGCACCCCTATGGTCGAACACGCATACCTCGAGCCGGAAGCCGCCCTGGCTGAACCCGAACCTGGCAGAACAATCAAGATCTGGACTTCCAGCCAGGGCTCGCGTGCTTTCCAGGAAATGATTGCCGCCAGCCTGAATCTGCCCCTGGAAAATATTAGGGTTATTTACACCCCGGCGGGCGGAGCTTTTGGAGGAAAGGAAGAACCTACTATTCAGATTCATTGCGCTCTCGGCGCATTGTTGACCGGAAGACCGGTAAAGATGACTCTGACCAGGCGTGAGTCAATCATTATTTCCACCAAACGGCACCATGCCGTGATGCATTATCGGCACGGGGCAAAGTATGATGGACGGATAACAGCAGTCGAAGCAGAAGTAATCCTCGATGCAGGAGCCTACGAATCTTTGAGCAAGCCAGTCGTATTCCGGGCCGGAGTAATTACTACCGGCCCTTATGATATAGAAAATGTAAAAACCGATTCTTACGGAGTTTACACCAATAACACTCCGGCAGGAGCCTTCAGGGGGTTTGGCTCAACCCAGGTTGCTTTCGGATCAGAAATGCAGATGGACAAGCTGGCCAAGAAATTAAAAATAGACCCCTTTGAACTGCGGAGAAAAAATGCCCTGAAACCAGGGGGGAAAACCATGACCGGACAAATAATCGGGGATGACTGTGGTTATATTCAAACGCTTAATGCGGTAGAGGATTCGTTAATAAAATATAAAGAAAAGCTACGCTACACTATGCCGAGTAAAAAGATTGGCATTGGTATCGCGAGTGCATACAAAAATGTCGGGCTGGGCGCAGGTAAAAATGACCAGGCCGGAGCCAGAATTGAGATTAACTCCAGGGGAGAATTGTTGTTAAAAACAGGGGCTGCCGACATGGGTCAGGGTTCCGATACCGCCATGGCACAGCTTGCTGCTGCCAAAACAGGTCTGCCATATACAGATTTTATAGTATTATCCAACGACACAGCCCTGACCCCTGATGGGGGAATAACAACCGCATCACGTCAAACTTACATATCTGGCCAGGCAGTACTGGGCGCGGCGCAAATTTTTAAAGATATTTTTGAGAAATGCCTTCAAAAGCAGTTTAACCTAGAAAATGGTGATTACCGGGTAGTCCCTGGTGGAATAAGTGTCCCGAAGGAAAACCACCGCTTTATCTCTTACCGGGAAATTGCTGCCACTGCCGAAAATACGGAGGATACAATTGCCGGGGAGTTCCTTTACACAGCACCAAAAACTTACCCTCTTCGCGAAAAAGCTGATCATGAAAACGGCATTTCTCCGGATCAATACAATATCCATTTTGCCTACTGCTACGGCACCCAGGCAGCGGTAGTAGCTGTTGACGAGGAAAGCGGCTCCGTTGAAGTGCTTAAAATAATTGCAGCCCAGGATCTTGGCCGGGCGATACATTATCAGAACAGTTGTTGCCAGATTGAAGGAGCAGTGGTAATGGGAATGGGCTATGGTTTAAGTGAAGAATTTATAATAAAAGATGGCATAGTAGTTACAGATACCCTGGCTAAACTAAAAGTGCCTAAAATAGAAGATAGCCCTGAGATGGAAGTAATCCTGGTTGAACAAATGTCAGACGGACCTTACGGCGCTAAAGGCATGGGTGAACTTCCCCTTAACCCCACAGCACCGGCTATTATCAATGCAATCTATGATGCAACCGGAGTAAGAATCAACAATCTGCCAGCCACAAGGGAAAAAATTATTTCTGCCATAAAATAAATCCGATTAAAAAGAAATGGAGATAAGTTAATGTTGCTGATTGGAAACGGAACGCTGATAACCCTTGGTCCTCAATGCCGGGTAATTGAAGACGGCGCCGTATTAATCAGGGGCGATACAATATCGAGAATCGGGAAAACCGCAGAGCTGCTTGCCGCTGAACCAGGCGCCAGGTATATCGACAGCGAAGGCAGAATTATCATGCCCGGCTTTACCTGCGCTCACACACATACTTATAGCGCCCTGGCCAGAGGAATGCCTCTGAAAAACGAAACACCTTCAGATTTTATGCAGGTCCTTGAACGCTTGTGGTGGCATCTTGATAATATCCTCACTTATGAAGACATCTACTACAGCGCCCTGGTAACTTTTATTGGCTGTATTAAGAACGGAACCACTACCGTGCTTGATCACCATGCAGGTTTTGGGGCAATCGAGGGAAGCCTGGAACAAATTGCCCGTGCCGTAACAGAAACCGGAATAAGGGCCAGCCTCTGTTACGAAGTAAGTGATAGAAATGGCATGGAAAAAGCAAGAGCCGGCCTGGAGGAAAACATATCATTCATTAAAAAATGCAAATCCGGGAAATCACCACTGCTTACAGCAACAATAGGCATGCACGCTTCATTTACCATCGGACCGGAAACCATGGAACAATGTGCCGCTGCAGCCCAGGAACTGGAAACAGGAGTGCATATTCACGTTGCTGAAAGCAAAGGTGATGTGGAAGACAGCATGATAAAATATAAAATGCGCCCTGTTGAACGACTTAACCATTATAACCTGTTAGGTCCCAAAACACTCGCTGCCCACTGCGTGCACATCAGCGAAGATGAAATGAAACTGCTGGCCCTGACGAAAACGAATGTAGCCCATAACCCGCAGTCAAACATGAATAACGCTGTCGGCTGTGCCCGGGTTGATCAAATGCTCAGGCACGGCATTGTTCTGGGCATGGGGACTGACGGCATGACAACAGATATGCTGGAAGGCCTGAAAACTGCACATCTCTTGCATAAGCACTGTCAAAATAATCCCGCAGCAGGCTGGTATGAACCTCCGCAAATGCAGTTTATAAATAACCCGCAGATAATGTCCAACTTTTTCCCGGTAAAGCCGGGAATAATTGCCCCCGGGGCCGCAGCAGATCTCATATTAGTAGAATATGACCCACCTACCCCATTGACCGCTGAGAACTATTACAGTCATATGGTTTTTGGAATGAGCGGCCGGTCGGTTGTAACTACAGTAATTGCCGGCAATATCCTGATGATGGAGAAAAAGTTAACAGGCATCAATGAAAAAGAAGTGAAGATAAAAGCAAGGGAAAGGGCTGATAAACTGTGGAAAAGGTTCTGAGGAAAGGAGAGTATAGATTGCCGTATAAGATCATCGGAAGCAGCCCTCCGCGTTGCGATGCCCGGGCCAAGGTTACCGGTAAGGCTAAGTATACAGGCGATTTAACAACCCCAGACATGCTGGTCGGTAAAATACTTCGCAGCCCCTACGCCCATGCCCGTGTCAAACAGATTAACACGGAAAAGGCTCAAGCTTTACCGGGAGTAGAAGCAATCCTGACATGTTACAATGTGTCGGACAACCTTTATCCTACAGCCGGTCACCCCTATGTTATGGAACCCGGGCGCGGCGATGTGGCAGACAAAAAAATCCTCACAGATAAAGCACGTTTTGTCGGTGATGAAATTGCAGCCGTGGTTGCAATAGATGAAGAAACTGCACTACAAGCGCTCGGATTGATTAAGGTAGATTATGAAATCCTGGAACATGTTCTGTCAGCTGAAGAGGCTATGCAGAAAAACGCCCCGTTGATTCATGAAAAAAGGGGAAGCAATATTGTTAGTTCTGCCGGTTATGAAATAGGTAACATTGATGAAGCAATGCAGAAAGCTGATTACATCTTTACCGGCGAAATGGAAACAGGGATAGTCCAGCACTGCGCCCTTGAAAACCATATTTCGTATGCCTACATCGATACCGATGACAGAATAGTTATTGTTACTTCAACCCAGATCCCCCACATCTGCCGCAGGGTTGTCGGTCAGGCCCTGGGAATACCCTGGGGGAAGATTCGCGTGATCAAGCCTTACGTGGGCGGAGGCTTCGGCGGCAAACAGGATGTCTGCCTGGAGCCGCTTAATGCAGCCATGAGCATGGCTGTGGGAGGCAAACCTGTTAAACTGGAACTAAACCGCGAAGATTACATGGTTTGTACCAGGACTCGTCATTCTGTAAAAGTTAAGTTTGAAACAGGTGTTTCTTCAGAAGGAAAACTTCTGGGTATTCGCGTTGCGGCAATATCTAACACGGGAGCTTACGCATCACACGGCCATTCTGTTATTATGGCCGGAGGTTCAAAGTTTAAATTCCTTTATTCTTTTGAAGCAATAAGTTATAAACCACACACTGTTTACACCAACCTGCCGGTAGCAGGAGCTATGCGCGCATATGGTTCACCCCAAATAGCATTTGCCTTTGAATCTCACCTGGATGATATCGCCCGTAAACTGGAGATAGATCCGGTAGAAATCCGTCTGAAAAATTTTAACCAGGTTGGCTATCATGATCCGGACACCGGAAACCGCATCCTCAGCTGCGGGGTCAGGGAGTGCCTGTTAAGAGGCAAAGACTTAATTGGCTGGGATAATAAAAAAATAGAATACAAAAACAAAAACGGAAATAGTTCTTCTGTCATGCAGGGAGTAGGCACGGCCTGCTTCAGTTATGGAACCGGCACCTACCCGGCAGGATTGGAAATTGCCGGCGCCAGGATAGTTTTAAACCAGGATGGTTCGCTACAACTGCAGGTTGGAGCCACGGAAATCGGCCAGGGCAGTGATACTATCCTGGCTCAAATGGCAGCGGAAACCATTGGTGTTTCATACGACTCGGTCCACCTGATATCTACCCAGGATACTGATATCAGCCCCTTTGACACAGGGGCTTATGCTTCAAGACAGGCATATGTGTCCGGTATGGCCGTTAAAAAAGCAGCCCTGGAGGTTAAACAAAAGATCCTTGAAACAGCGGGGCGGATGGCCGATCTGCCTGTCGATGAACTGGATATTCAGGAAAACATGATAATTATGAAAAGCAGTAAGAAAAGAATCATGACCATTGCCGAAGCTGCCCTATACAGTTATTACAGCAGAACTAATGCAGGGCCGATAACTGCCGATGTATCGAATAATGCCAGGGTAAATGCCATATCCTTCGGGGCCACTTTTGCAGCTGTTGAGGTAGATACAGTTACCGGAATGGTAAAAGTTACTGAGCTCTATAACATTCATGATTCAGGGACAATTATTAACCGCAGACTGGCTGAAGGGCAGGTTTTCGGAGGCGTCAGTATGGCCCTCGGCTATGCCCTGTCTGAAGAACTACTCTTTGACCAGCAGACAGGCAGACCGTTGAATAACAATCTTCTTGATTACAAGCTGCCAACCATTCTTGATACCCCGGAAATAAACTATGATTTTATTGAAACATTCGAGCCGACCGGCCCATATGGAAACAAAGCACTGGGTGAGCCACCAACGATATCACCGGCCCCGGCCATCCGTAATGCCATTCTCAACGCCACTGGAGTTGCTATTAACCGTATTCCCATCAGACCACAGGTTGCATTTGAGCATTTTCGGTCAGCCGGATTGATTAGTGGAGGTGAAATTAATGTTTCCGGTTGAAAAATACTACGAGGCCGACTCTCTTGATAGCGCACTTGATTTTATGGCAAAAAACAACGATTTCAAGGTTATTGCAGGGGGCACAGATCTCCTTGTAGAAATGCGAAATGATAAGCTCCAGCCCTGCTGTTTAATTGATATCAGCAGCCTGGAGGAATTAAAACAGGTCGATCTAAACAGGGACGGCTCAATCAACATAGGTGCCATGGTAAGCTTTTCCCAACTGGCCAGTGATCCTGCCGTCCTTACCAATCTGCCTGTTCTGGCTGAAGCTGCCCTGACAATCGGTGGGCCCCAACTGCGCAATATGGCCACTGTCGGGGGTAATGTATGCAACGGCTCTCCATCAGCCGACAGCGCTCCTTCCCTGCTAGCCCTTAATGCACTTTTAAAAATACAGTCAGTTGACAGCACTCGCCTGGTACCTGTACAGGATTTTTTCCTGGAACCCGGAAAGGTTGATCTTAAAGCGGGAGAGCTGCTAACAGCTATAGTAATCAAACCCGATGATTACTTAAATTTTGGCAGCTGTTTTATCAAGTTTTCCCCCCGTAAGGCAATGGATTTGGCAATAGTAAGTGTGGCAGTCCTCTGCAAAACGGACAGCAGTAAATGCTTTGAAGATGTGCGCATCAGCCTTGGTGTCGCCGGTCCTAAGCCACTGCGCTGCCGTCAGGCAGAAACTTTTGCCCAGGGATGCCCGGCGAACCGGGAAATCATTGAGCAAACAGCTTTTCTCACCCTGGATAATGCAGAGCCAAGAAGCTCCGCCCGGGCATCTAAAGAATACCGCAGCCATCTGATTGTTGAGTTAACCAAGAGGGCTCTGTTCACCGCCACAGCCTGTATAGGAGGTTTTTCCAATGCTGAAAAAAATTAAGTTCACCATTAACGGAATATTAAAAGATCTGGAAATCAACAGCGGCGAAACTTTGCTGGAAGTGATTAGAAACCGCTTGCAGCTGACCGGTACCAAAGAAGGTTGCAGTGTGGGGGAATGTGGAACCTGCACCGTTCTGGTAGATGGTAAGCCGGTTAATTCATGCCTCTACCTCGCTGTCCGCGCTAACGGCAAAGAAGTTACCACTGTTGAAGGACTCGCCGTTGATGGTAAACTATCAAAAATGCAGCAGGCTTTTATTGATGAAGGAGCGGTTCAGTGCGGCTTTTGTACTCCCGGTTTTCTGATTACCGCCACTGCTATGGCTGCTGGAAGGAAAAAATACACGGTAGAAGAAATAAAAGAAGGTTTAACTGGTAATTTTTGCCGCTGCACAGGATACCAGCATATAGTTAAAGCAGTATGCAAAGGACTTGGAGTGATTGAATAGAAAAAGCACAGCCCAGGCAAGCTCGAAGGCTGAAGGAGTGATTGTTTAATGCAAATTGATTTCAGGGAAATTCTTAACAGGGCCGATTCATACAAAGCAGATATAAGCCGCTTCCTGAGAGAAATAGTCGCAATCCCATCCGAAAGCACCCGGGAAGAAAAAAGAATCGAAAGAATCAGGCTGGAAATGAATAAGGTTGGTTTTGATCGGGTTGAAGTCGACCCCATGGGCAACATCCTTGGTTATCTGGGCCAGGGCAGCACCCTGATCGCGATGGATGCCCATGTTGATAATGTTGGAACAGGAGATATCAACCTCTGGAAGTACGACCCTCTGCTCGGTTTCGAAAACGATGAAATAATCGTTGGCAGGGGAACTTCGGATCAACTGGGAGGCATGGCCTCCATGGTCTACGCGGTTAGAATTATTAAAGATCTCAACCTGCAAGGCGATTATACTCTTCTGGTAACCGGAACAGTCCAGGAAGAAGATTGCGACGGCCTCTGCTGGCAGTATATTATTAATGAGAGCGACATAAAACCGGACCTGGTTGTGCTGACCGAACCTACTTCGTGTAATATTTACCTCGGGCAACGAGGAAGAATGGAAATAAAAGTATCAACTGCCGGCCTCAGCTGTCACGGCTCAGCTCCCGAACGCGGTGAAAATGCAATTTACAAGATGGCTCCGATTATCAGCGAACTAGAGGAACTAAACAAGCATCTGGGGGATCATCCTTTCCTAGGCAGGGGGTCGCTTACTGTATCAGAAATATTTTTCAGCTCTCCTTCCCGCTGTGCGGTTGCTGACGGCTGCTTCATATCAATAGACCGCCGTTTAACCCTGGGGGAAACAGCAGAAAAAGCCCTGGAAGAAGTGAAAAACCTGCTATCGGTAAAAAAAGCCTCCGCTATTGTTGAGCTATATGATTATGGAAAACCATCATATACCGGACTAATCTACCCTTCAAAAGCTTACTTTCCTGCCTGGTTAATTGACAGAAAACACCCGGCGGTTAAGATTCTTGCTGAAGCTTATCGAAAACTTTTCAATCAAGATCCCATTATAGACAAATGGACTTTTTCTACCAACGGGGTTTCAATTATGGGACTTCACGGCATACCTTGCGTTGGGTTCGGTCCTGGCCATGAAGAGGAGGCTCATGCTCCGAATGAAAAAACCTGGAAAACTGAACTGGTAAAAGCTTCTGCCATTTATGCCCTGTTTCCCCTTCTCTATACAACCAAGTTTAAGGGAGGTATTTAAATGCAAACCATCTTTAGAAATAAACACTTTATCACACTGCAGGATTGGAATAAAGAAGAAATAGACACTCTGTTGGAAGTCTCTTATGATCTCAAAAAGAAATTCGCCCTGGGCCTTAACACACCTTACCTAGAAAATAAAACCATGTTTTTAATGTTTTTTGAGCAGTCGACAAGGACCAGGAACTCTATGGAAGCTGGTCTGGCCCAGCTTGGAGGCCACGCAAATTATCTTGATACAAGCACCATGCAGATAGCTCACGGTGAATCGGCTAAAGATACCGCAATTATTCTCTCCCGCTATGGTCACGGCATTGCCTGCCGCAACTGCTTTTGGGGTATCGGCAACGATTATTTACGCGAAATGGCAGAATATTCAACTGTCCCGGTAATTAACATGCAATGCGACCTCTATCATCCATTACAGGCTATAGCTGATCTGATGACTATGAAGGAAAAAATGGATTCCCTGAATAATAAAAAAGTGTCTATAATCTGGGCTTACGCGACAAGCCACAAAAAACCTATTTCGGTACCTCTCTCCCAGGTACTGCTTTTCCCCCGCTATGGCATGGATGTCTGGCTCGCTCACCCTGAGGGCTATGAACTACCTGATTGGGTCATAGAACAGGCTGAAGAAAATGCCAGGCAGTATGGGGGTTCACTCACCATAACCGACGATATGGATGCTGCTTATGAAAATGCAGATGTAGTAATTCCGAAAAACTGGGGTGACTGGGTTACAGATCCGGACGGTAAAGCAAGCAGCGCATTGCTGGAAAAAAACCGCAGTTGGATCTGCACTGAAGATAAAATATCGCTGGGAAATGATAAAGTCTACTACATGCACGCCCTGCCCGCCGACAGGGGAAATGAAGTCAGTGACACTGTTATTGACGGTCCCCGTTCGATCGTCTATGACGAAGCTGAGAACCGTCTACACACTTCAAAAGCATTAATGGCACTGTTATTGGGTGGCAGGTAAACAACAATCAGTTTATTTTTTTAATAATCCGCTGTAGTGATTTTTCTGCAGCTGGAAGCAAGCTGTTTTCATCAATTGTTTGCAAAACATTATCCTGATAAATAATCCGGCCATCAACCATGGTCAAAGATACATCAGCCGCTTTGGCTTCGTAAATAAGACGGCCGTAGATATCTGTTCCTTCCACGGGCAATGTATGTGGTTTGTTCAAGTCAACCAGGACCAGGTCAGCCTTTTTGCCAATCTCTATTGAGCCGATAGATTCCGACATGTTCATAGCCGCAGCACCCCCGAGAGTGGCCATTTCAAACACTCTAGCGGCAGGCATGGCAGTTGGTCCGTTAACCGGCTTCTGTATTAAAGCAGCAAGGCGCATTTCCATGAATGGGTCCATGTTGTTGTTACAGGGAGCTCCATCAGCCCCGATGGAGAGATTAATTCCCAACTCGTCCATTTTTACCATGGGTGCGATACCGGAACCAAGCTTCAAATTTGATGAAGGGCAATGAGCAACTGTTGTAGAGCTCTCCTTAAGAATATTTAATTCCTCATCATTAACCCAGATGCAGTGGGCTATAATAAGGTTGTCGCCGGTTAAACCGATCTGATCAAAATATATAATATTGCGGCAGCCCAGGTTCCTTTCAACTTCGTTTATTTCATCCCTGTTTTCAGAAGCGTGTGTATGCACAAGGACTTTATGTCGGTCAGCCAGCTTTTTCGTTTCCCGGAGCAAATCCTCTGTACACGACAGCACAAACCGCGGGTTAAAAGCGTACTGCAGCCGCCCATCGGCGCTGCCATGCCATTTTTCGAGCAGGTCAACGCTCTCCCTGAGTGATTGATCAGTAGTTTCCTTTAATCCTTCAGGTTTCTTATCACCACTGTCCATCATGCATTTACCACAAACAGCGCGAATTCCCGTTTCAAGAAGCGCTTCAAAAACAGCTTCAGTGTGATTAACCGTAGCCATATCAATAATTGATGTAGTGCCGCTGCGCAACAGTTCAGCAACTCCAAGAAGTGATGAATAATAAATACTCTCGCGATCATGGGCTGCCTCCAGCGGCCAAATTTTTTTTCGCAACCAGTCAAGCAGGGCCAGATCGTCAGCTTGACCCCTGAAGAGAGCCTGGACCAAGTGAACATGGGTTTGAACAAGACCCGGGATCAATACCTTACCCCGGCACTGAATAATATTGTCAGTCTTTTCAATATCGGTTCCAATCATTTTTATCCGGTCATTTTCGATGAGCACATCACCGGTAAATACATTTCTTTCAGAATCCATGGTTACAACAAGGGCATCGCGGAAAAGGTAAGTAGACATTCTGTGATCAACTCCCGGAACAGAACAGTGGTTTACAGGTTCATTATAACATGTTTCTATTTTTTACCTACGCAATGATCTCTCCACTATTCGCACAGCCTAAGCAGGATTTTATCTCATCGATAACAAATAAAGAACTTAATAAAGGAAAAGGAGCGTGAGCCGAAATGATCAACTGCAGCAAGGAAAGGATGAAAGATAAGCTGCAAACTTTCAGTAAATTCGGGGCCACGGGTAACGGCGGCATCACCAGGCTTTGTTTTACTGAACCAAACCTCCAGGCCAGAGCAGAATTTAGCAGACGCTGCCGTGAACTGGGAATGGAATTAAAAACTGATGATATGGGCAATATCTATGCCACCTTAAAAGGCAGTGAGAATCTCCCTTCCATTGCAGTAGGCTCACACGTTGACTCTGTTATCAGGGGTGGTAACTACGATGGCATTCTTGGTGTTTTAACCGCGCTGGAAGCGGCGGAAACACTGGTCAGCGAAGGAATAAAAACCCGACATCCAGTTACTGTACTGGTGTGGACCAATGAAGAGGGATCACGTTTCCGGCCGGCAATGATGTCTTCAGGAGTGATTACCGGTAAATTTGACAGGGAAAGCATGCTGGCAGTAAAAGATGATGATGGCATAACCTTCGAAGAAGCGCTTAACAACAGCGGCTATAAAGGTGATACCTCCAACCGCTTCAGTTCAGAAAATTATAGGGCACTTCTCGAGCTGCATATAGAGCAGGGGCCTGTTTTGGAAGCGGAAAACAAAGATATCGGGTTGGTGCTTGGCGTACTGGGAATGGTAAATTATGAAATAATTACTCGCGGCCAGGCCAACCATGCAGGGACCACTCCAATGCCGGTAAGGAAAGATGCGCTTCACGCCATGACTGAAATCATTCGACATCTTCACCATGAACTGGATAAACTTGACCCTGACCTGGTTTATACTACAGGGGAATTCGGAGGATCCCCCAATATACACACCGTAATACCTGATTATGTGCGCATAACTTTAGACGCTCGCCACAAGGACCCCCGGGTAATCGAACAGGTAGTCAATGTAGTTGAAAATTTGCCCACCGAGATCCTGCGCTGCAAAGTCAGTTTCAGAGAACAATGGTCTCGCCATACCGTTGAGTTTAATCCTGATCTGATTAATATTATGGAAGAGAGCATAAAAAAACTTGGTTACCCCTACAAAAAGATGTATAGCGGCGCCGGTCATGATGCCCAGTATATTGCAGACGTGGTTCCGTCTACGATGGTCTTTGTACCAAGCAAAGAGGGTTTCAGCCACTGTGAAGAAGAATATACACCGCTAGAACAATGCTGGAAGGGAGCTAACGTAATTCTACATACATTATTAGCCTTGGATAAAAAGTAATAAAGCTTTCATAATATAAATAACCAGGACTACTAAATTGTTAAAAATGATTGTAAATCAATATGCTGAAATACCCATTTGATTTTCAAAAAATTAAAGGCAAACTGCTGGCCCGGGTTAGTCGTTTTGTAGTAGAAGTTGAGGTTAGAGGCATAAAGAGTACCGCTTACCTGCCTAATCCGGGCCGCTTATGGGAATTGTTGCTGCCGGGAACTGAACTGACGCTTAGCCCTGACCTGTCAAAGGGTAAACTACCCTACACAGTCCTGGGTTGCTGCAAAAATAACCAGCATGTTTTGCTGCACACCCATTTAACCAACAAAATGATCCACAGCCTGCTTAACAGTGGTTCTATCAAATCATTTAAAAATTACAGAGTGATCCGTGAAGAACCAGTCTACGGCAGGCATCGTTTTGATCTGCTACTGGAAAACAGGATCAGCGCTGATAAATATTTCCTGGAAATTAAAAGTTCTACCCTGTTTGCCGGTTCATTTGCAATGTTTCCCGATGCAGTCACCCTGAGGGGTACTAATCACCTTCGCAAGTTAGAGGAGCTTTCTTTAAATGGGGTTAAAACAGGTTGTCTTTTCGTAGTCATGTCCCCGGAAGCTGATTATTTTCTCCCGGCATATAGCATTGACCCGCTTTTCGCTCAAACTTTCATGGACGTTAAAAATAAAGTTGCCCTGCGTGCTCTTGCTGTCGGATTTGATCATTCATTAAGTGAGGTTTCTACGATCAGGGAGATTGATATTCCTTATGACTTAATTAAGCAGGAGCTTCAGGATCGGGGCTATTACTTGCTACTTATATCCTTAGATAAAAGCCAGGCATTAAAAATTGGGAGCCTGGGCACAAGGTCATTTCCCCGGGGCTATTATGTTTATGTCGGTTCTGCAAAGCGTAGATTAACTAAAAGGATCGCCAGACATACACGTATATCGAAAAACAAACACTGGCATATCGATCACCTGACAACTGAAGCAAACAAAATAGTGCCTATTCCAATCGTTAGCAGTGATAACGGGGAATGTGTCTTAGCCAAAACACTTGGTTCGATTGCAGATTATACTGTAAATGGATTTGGTTCTTCCGATTGCCAGTGCCCGGGGCATTTGTTTTATTTTAACCAGCACCCCCTGCAAAACCCTTCTTTCGTAGAAACAATCCAGGAACACCGAATTCTCCGCCTGGACGGCAAAATAAATTCCGGTAGCTGAATTGTTCATGAAAAAAAAATTATTTGTCTGCTATTGATTCATCTCTGCTATGAGTTTTAGCATCTCATCGTTTGAAGGGATGTCACCCATTGAATGCCCATAGTGAATAAACCTCAGAATACCATTCTTATCGATAAGCATCTGGGCAGGTTGCCTTCCCAGTTTAAATAACTTAACCTGCTGACCGTATAGCTTAAGGACCGAGTGTTTCTCGTCTGGCAAACCAATAAATGTATAATCATTTACTTCCCAGTAATTACGAAATCTTTTTTTGTCATCAGGACCCACAGATATTATAACGGTATCGTTATCACTGAAAAGCTTGCTATCCCGGTGCAACTGCTCCAGGTGTTCTCTGCAAAATGTTCAGGTTAAGCCGCGGTTCAAAACAAGTAAAACATTTTTTTCATGCTTAAAATCAGAAAGAGTAACCTTGTTTCCGTTAAAATCTTCAAGCGTAAAATCAGGAGCGCTTTTACTCAATTCAACCTGGGACATAATTATCAACTCCTTTTCCTAGTTTCAAAATAATTTCTAAATAATATCTTTTAACCTTATCTTAATTGTTAATTACCAGGAGATGGCCGCCTGTGGCTCCACGGTTTTAACTTTTCAAAGCATGATGCAGCAGTTAAAACTTCTCTTTCACAGCCGGGTTTACCTGCAATTTGCAATCCCACGGGCAAGCCATCTTCCGTCCATCCGCAGGGGATGCTGACTACAGGCAGCCCGGTAACAGAAAAGGCATAGGTAAGCATTATCCAATCGATATAACTTTTCATTGGTTTACCATTTATCTCTGTCGGATAAGCGACCTCTGCCAAAAAAGGTTTAACTGGAACTGTGGGAGTAACCAGCAAATCATAGTTTTCAAAGAAATCCAGCATCTTCTGCCATAAATCGGAACGATGCTTTTCAGCCCTGGCAATTTCAGAACCGCTCAACGCTAAACCCTGCCTGGCATTTTCTATAATGTTGGGATTGACCAGCTCCAGGAAATCCGATCTTTTTAATTCATCCTGGTACAGTGCAGCATACCGTACACCTCTTAGCACTGCTGCTGTTTCCTGAAGCCCCTGGAAATCAGGGCAATCATCGGTAACCGGACAACCTAACGATTCAAAAACTGCGATGGAACTCCTGGCAACGCCGAGGATTTCTTCATCAATCGGGGTCAGGTTAAGGTTATCACTCCAGGCAATTCTGAACTTACAGCGCTCTATATTAATAAGATCGTCAAATATGCTGCTCTCCCGGGGCATTAACGCTACAGGACTTCTTCTGTCATTCCCTGTAATTACATCCAGCATAAAAGCTGCATCGCTGACAGTTCGCGCCATTGGCCCTTCAACCGACATGCTGTCCCAGTTCAAATCATTGGGGTAGACAGGAATCCGACCCGGTGAAGGACGGAGCCCGACAATCCCGCAAAAACTGGCCGGTATCCTTAAAGAGCCGCCCAGGTCGTTCCCTTCGGCCAGGGAGCAAAGACCGGCGGCCACTGCTGACGCAGATCCTCCGCTTGAGCCGCCGCTGTTAAAATCAACATTCCAGGGTGTTCTTGTTGCACCGAACAAATCATTATAAGTAGCTCCCCCGGCTGCAAATTCAGGCGTGTTCGTTTTGCCCAAAATTATTGCCCCGGCTTCTTTGAGCCGTTCGACAATGAGCGAATCTTTTTCAGGTATATAGTCTCTGTAAAGCTTTGAACCAAAAGTAGTTTTAATCCCCTTTGTCAGGGTAACATCTTTTATGGCAACAGGTACTCCTGCCAGTATACCGACAGGTTCACCTTTCATAATACTGTTTTCAAGCTCCCGGGCTGCTTCCAGCGCCTGTTCAGCCGCTACTGTACAATAAGCATTGAGCAGCGGGTTTACTGCTTCAATACGTTCCAGAAAAATTCTGGTTACTTCTACAGGTGAAACTTCTCCGGTTTTAATTAAACCGGACAGCTGATGCGCGTTTGTAAAACATATTTGTTCCACATCCATGGCAGGCATGCCCTCCATTCAGATCTAGTATATTTGGTTACCCAGGATAAATATTCTTTTCAAAAGATTACATTCCTTCCTCTGCCCGAACAGCATTAATAAATACTGGTTGACCACAAGTAGTTTCTTTCTTTATAATTGCTTTTAGAGGGTGACTCTGTGCAAAACAATAATTTTTTAAATATGCCGGTTTATCTAATCAGTATTATTTTAATCATATTCGGGATAACGTTTCTTGCTGCTCCAGACAGGGTAGCCGAGGTAATAGCTATCTTTATAGGCGCAGCGTGTACCCTCATCGGTTTATATAAAATTATTACGATAATTATTAACTGGTCTCATTCCACACTACAATTCTACACTCTCAGCTACAGTATCATTATTCTAATTGCAGGCCTCTTCCTGCTTTTTTTCACTAATCTTGCCATAACAGCAATCGGAATCATCATCGGTATTTTTGCCATTTTTCTCGGGATTGATCGTTTTATTGCCGCAAAACGATACAAAAATTTCCGCCTGGTTCCTTTTGTCCTTCCCGGCCTGCTCCATATCACTTTTGGAATTGGAATGGTCTATTCAGCTTTAGCTGTAATCTCAATAATAATTGTGATAATAGGCCTTTACCTGCTTTTCAGCGGTATCATGGTTCTTATTTCTTCATTCACCAGACAAGGTTCTTGATTGCTTCCCGACAGTTCATTTTCTTTTTTACATTAAAGAGCCGGGCTACCAGCGAAGCAACAATTTGCTGGTAATACCCGACCGATTTTACTCATTTTTTTACGTCTATCAGGATATGATTACCTTTTTTCAAGGGGAAGATATTCCTGGAAATTTAAAATCGCCTTGTAGGCCGGACGCATAATCTTATTGGCATTAACTATCTCTTCCAAACGATGAGCAGACCATCCTCCTATACGGGCAATGGCAAAGAGAGGGGTATATAGCTGTAACGGCAAGTCCAGGAGGTTATATACAAAGCCGCTGTAGAAATCAACATTAGCGCTCACCCCTTTGTAAATATGTCTTTCTTTCTTGATAATCTCCGGCCCTAACCTTTCGACCAGTGAATATAACTGAAACTCTTCAGTTCTCTCCTTTTCTTTTGAAAGGCTCTCAACAAACCTTTTAAAAACATTTGCCCTTGGATCAGATAGAGAATAAACAGCATGTCCCATCCCGTAAATCAAACCGCTGCGATCAAATGCTTCTTTATGCAACAGCTTTGTTAAATAATCAGCAACACTGCCTTCATCGTCCCAATCCTTGATATTTTTCTTCATATCTTCAAACATTTGTATTACCTTGATATTAGCACCTCCGTGCCTCGGTCCTTTCAGGGAGCCGAGAGCGGCGGCAATAGTAGAGTAAGTATCAGTCCCGGTTGATGTGACAACCCGCGTGGTAAAGGTAGAGTTATTACCACCCCCATGATCTGCATGAAGGATCAAAGCAAGATCCAGTATTTTCGCCTCAAGATGAGAATATTTTTTGTTTGGACGAAGCATCCTTAATATATTTTCTGCAGTGGAAAGCTCCTCTTTTGGCGCATGTATATAAAGACTTTTCTGGTCATGGTAGTGACGGTAAGCCTGGTAACCGTATACAGAAAGCGAAGGAAAGAGAGCAACCAGCTGCAGAAGCTGGCGCAGCACATTAGGCAGTGACGTATCATCTGCACTTTCATCGTAGGCATACATGGTCAGGACAGACCGGGCAAGTGTATTCATCATATCCTGGCTGGGAGCTTTCATAATAATGTCCCGCACAAAACCTGTTGGCAAATAACGGTAATCGGCCAAAATGTGGTTAAACCTTGCCAGCTCATCAGGATCGGGTAACTGACCGAACATGAGCAGGTAGACCACTTCTTCAAAACCAAAGCGGTCTTCTTCTGTTAAACCATCAACTATTTGCTCCACATCGATCCCCCGGTAATAAAGTTTCCCCTCACAGGGAACTTCAATGCCGTCAACCTTTTTAAACGATATAATATCAGCAATATCAGTTAAACCGGCCAGCACACCTTTTCCGCTTAAATCACGCAGTCCTCTTTTAACATCATACTTCTCATAAAGGGATGGATCGATGGTACTGTTATCTTCACAGAGAGTTGCAAGCTTTTCTATCTCTGCATTCAGATGGGCTATTTTTTTGTTCATATAATTACCTCACTTTTTCTTTTTATTAATTATATCATTAGTTGAAAAGCCCTGCTTTAACGGGATAGTTCTATACGATAAGCTGATAATCAAACGCATGCAGCCGACAATAATTATATAATGAAAAGAACCACCCGGTTTCGGGCAGTTCTATTTTTGTATTTATATTAACTTAAATCATAGATATGCTTTCCAGCCTGATATTACCTAATACATAAGGCTTGGCAGGAAAAGAACAATATTCGGAAATGCTGCTACCAGAATTGAAGCTATAATCAGGGTTATCCAAAACGGCCACTGGGCCGCAAACACCTGGGTTGATGGCACCTTGGTGATGGAAGATGCGACCAGGCTCACTACTCCGACGGGAGGAGTGAGTAAACCGGTAAGCAGCATCATTATAGTCATAACCCCAAACCAGACTCCATTGTATCCAAGTGACATTACTATCGGGTAAATAATTGGGGTCATGATAACCAGGGTAGCCATCTCGTCCATAAATGTGCCCATTGCTGTATAAATAACCAGAATGATTAGAATGATAAAAAATGGTTCAATGTGTAACCCATCAATAAACCCGGTGAGACGCATCGGAATAAGGCTCCGGGTTAAGAAAGCTCCAAACAGTTTACCGCCAATCAGAACTATAAATACCATGGCAGTAATCCTGACAGAAACAATAACCGCATCAACAAATTGTTTCCACTTCAGCCGACCGATCAAGATTGAAAATACAAGTGATAAAAAGGCCCCAACCGCACCGGCTTCAGTAGGGGTAAAAAATCCGCCATAAATACCACCAATGCTGATAATAAATATAACCGGCACAGCCCAGACATATTTTAGCTCCTGCCAGGGAAAGGGCGTTTTTTCAATAACCGCTTCCGGAGCCAGCTTTGGTTTCCATATCAGTAGCAGCCGTACCGTGATCATCAGCAAGATCATGGTCATCACGCCCGGCAGGAAACCACCGATTAAAACCTGGCCAATAGATTCTTCGGTCAGGGCACCATAAACAACAAGGGCAGTGCTGGGAGGAATTACAACCCCCAGAGTCGACCCGACGGCAGAAACACCTGTGGCAAAGCCGGGATCATATTTATACCTGCGCATTTCCGGTACTGCTACTGCTGAAATCGTAGAAACAGAAGCAACAACAGAACCACATACAGACCCGAAAGCAGCACCGGCGCCGATGGTGGCAATCGCCATTCCCCCTTTAATCCTGCCGATCAAACCATTGAGTACTTCGTAAAGATCTGCCCCAAGGTTCGCTTTCGACAAAAACATACCCATTAAAACAAAGAGAGGAATAACACTGAAGCTATAATTCTGGGTAATCAGGATAATGTCGATACCGAGTTTGTTAAGCGCCGGCCCCGTTGAAGAAAGCATGATATTGCCAATAATTGCTACTACAGTCATGGCAATCCCTACCGGGATCCGAATCAACAAAAGAACGAGGAGCAAAATTATGCCCAAGATTCCGATTTCAATCGGCGTCATTACTGAGCACCCCCCCCTCTTTTAAGAAAACCAGGTCAGAGATAATTGACAGGATATAACCGATCAATCCAACCGAGGCAATGAACACGACAGGCCAGTGCGGTATTTTCATAATCGCAGTAGTAGCATTGGTGCTGATTAAAAGGCGGCCATATTTAAAAACAACCCAAAACATCACAATTGTAATGGCCAGGTAAATTAATGAGCTTAAAAAAGAAATGAAGCGCCTGCCTTTCAAAGGCAGACGATCGTAGAGAACATCGATCACTACATGCTCCTTAAAATGCTGGGCATTACCAACGCCAAAAAAAACAATAAAGGTCAGGACAAGACAGGTAAGTTCATAGCTGCCTGAAATTGGCTGGTTTAAAAAATTTCGCATGATAACATCAGCCACAGTTAAACACATCAGGGATATGAGAGTTATTCCACTTATATATTGCAAGTAATAATTAATATTTTTAATACTTTTTCGCATCAAGGTAATACCTCCCCCAAAAGGTAGGGATATGCGTAACTATTATTTTCTATTTTATTGGTTGTCTTCCCGGCTAAGATTAACCGGTAATAATCCTTGTGTTGTATTTTTCCGGGATTATTTCGTATCTCCTTTTATAAAAGGGCTACGGTGGCCGTTTGAAGCCACCGTACCCTTATAAGAACCTTGTTAAGAAAAGAAACTGCTCGTCTCTTATCTGAAGCTATCCCTGATGGAGATCATCAGATCGTAAAATTCCTGGGCATCATAACCCATTGCATTCATTTCAGCAATATACTCTTCAACTACAGGAGCAGCCAGCTCAGAGAACATGGCTTTCTCTTCGTCTGTAAGATAGTGAATTTCCATTCCTTCCTCAATCATCGAATCAAGACCCCACTGGTGGAGATCATCGTAATATTGTGCAGATTTAATGCTGAGCGCCCTGCCTCCGATTGTCTCGAAGAGTTCCTGATCTTCAGGGGTTAACTTGTTCCAAGCATCCCAGCTAATAGCCATAACCTGCGGCGAAACGTAGAGGTTCATGCCTTCAGTACCATACTGGAGCACTTCATAAAGCCTGTAGGTCGGAATTGCAGAAGCCCCGGTAGCAAGACCGTCAACAACACCTCTTTCAATATTATCATAGGCATCGGGCATTGGCATACCTGCTGTTGTAGCGCCAAACCTGGCCAGTGATGCATCGATCATCGGGCCCGCACTTCTCAGGCTAACGCCCTGTAGATCGCTCGGCACACTAATTGGCTTATTGTTGGTATAAACATCACTAACATCGGCAGTATACATATTAAATACTTTAAAATCTTTATATTCCTCCTGGAAAGCTTCACTTTGCTCAAAAAGCCCCCAGATAGTTTCAGTTGCCTCAACACCAGAATCGAAATGATCGAAGAATGAAATCATTTCTGTAAGGGGGAAACGACCGGCGGTATAACCCTGCAGGGTCCATACCATATCGACTGCACCGGTGGAAATATCATCAATCGCTGATGTGCCACTGGTAATTGATCCGCCCGGATGCAGGTGGATAACTATACGACCTTCACTTTTTTCCATAATTTCTTCAACAAAGGGGACGATAATATCTACATGGTGATGGTGAGTTGCGGGGAAGGGGTGAGCAAAAGTCAGTTCCACCACTTCAGCAGGTGCAGCTGTTTCTTCATCGGGTGCAGTCTCATCTGTAACATCTGTCCCGGCCTGCTGGCCGCCGCAACCTGCCACACTAAGCATTATCAGAGCTAAAGCCAAAAAACCTATAAACATAAAAGACTTTTTATTCATCAATTTTCCCTCTTTTCAACGATGATTATGAAGCTTTACCACATATTACCTGAAGTCTTTAAATCAAAGTGTTTTTAACTGCATCACCTCTTATACCGTGGATTATCCTGTTCGTTACCAACTATCGAGTGTTGCAGGTATAACTAATCGAAAAAAGAGTAGCTATAAATTAATCTATACATCTATACATAAATGTATTATAATTAATTATGATAATCTTGTCAAACAATTAATTATTGCGACATATGCTGTTTTCAGTCATTTTCGTCAAGGTCAATAATTTGTTTTTATTTAACCATAGTTTCGTTAAAAGCTATGATGCGCCTTCTTCTGTTTGAAGTTATGTAATCGGGATTAAGCACAAAAATATATGTATATACATATAAACAAGTTAGCACGCTTTGCTACAGAAAGGTGTTCGGACAATGGCCGACTCTAAACAAAATCTATTTGAGTCGAGACTGGGACGATATCAGGCTGCCATAACACTGGAACAGCCGGATCGGATTCCGATTGCTCCAGGTACTAATTATTTTTCAGAAAAATATGCCGGCTACAACAACCAGGAAATTATTTACGACAGTGCAAAATGGCAAGATGCCGAAATCAAATTCGTCAATGACTTCCCCGAAACAGACGTTCTGCGCAACAACCGGATCTGGGCCCCCATGTATGATGCCGTAGGCTGTAAAACATATAAGCTCCCAGGGCGTGATCTCCCCCCAACAATGCAATTTCAGTTTGTCGAATCAGATTACATGAAAGCAGATGAATACGACCTCTTGATCAGCGATCCGGTAGATTTCATGTTAAATGTATATCTGCCCCGGGTCCTGGGTGAATTGTCCGACAGGGGTTCTAAACGCTCTTACGTGGCTTTACTCAAAAGCGGAATGGCCCAGGTGATGATGTCGGGGATAATGAAAAAGCGTTCCTTATTTCTTGAAAGTGAACTAGGAATGCCTCAACCTACAGTTGGTGTTTTTTTAGCACCGTTTGATGTTCTTTCCGACACCCTGAGAGGGCTGACCGGAATAATGCTGGACCTTTACCGCCAACCGGAAAAAATATTGGAAGCATGTGATATTTTAACGAATGAAATGATCAACCTGGCCCTGTCAACTGCTGACCCCCTAAAGCGGTATCCCATTTTTGTACCGACCCACAAAGCCTGCTTCCTCTCGCCGAAACAGTTTGAGACATACTATTGGCCCTCTTTCAAGAAAACTATGGAAGCAATCATTGACGCGGGTTACACAATCAGGGCATACTTGGAAGGAAACTGGAGCGCACACTGGCATTACATGCTTGAAATGCCCAGGGGCAAAGTTTTATGTGACATAGACTCGCAGGGCGACATAGTCAGAGCCAAAAATGATATCGGTCATCACCAGTGTATTGCCGGTGGCATTCCTGATTCGTTATTCATCTTAGGCAAGCCGGAAGAAATTCGGGAAAAAGTTCGGGAGCTTTGTTCTACTGTAGGTAAAGACGGGGGTTACATTATTAATGGAGGATGCAACATACCATACGACACCAAGCCGGAAAACTACCGGGCCATGATTGATGCAACAATTGAGTTCGGAACATATTTCAAAGACCTGAAAGCAAAGCCCCGCATCCCACTGGTGCAGGCCTCCTCTACTGAAGGCATTAACAAGAAAATGGTAACCTCCTGGGAAGAAAAGAAAGCCGAACTGGGTGAAATACTGGGAGATGAAAGTTTGATCAAAGAACCCTGGGAGACACTCGAAGTAATGGCTTACAACTGGTTCTGGCACTGGGTAATGTGAAAAAAGATATGCCAAAAGTATTGTCCGGTGGGATTGTTAAACTGTCGGAAATTACGATTTTTCTATGAAAAGGATGCCTTGTTATGGACATGGATAATATCCAATACACCCTGACTTTTCAGGACAGGATAGATAAAACATCTATTATTCCGGCATATTACCAGCTTGCCAAGATACTGGAATACAAAATTCGCCTCGCCGATTTTAAGCAGGGCGACAAACTACCGACTGAGATTGAGCTGGCCGAAAAATATCAAATCAGCCGCATGACAGTCAGACGGGCTATTGCCGAGCTGGTGAATAAAAAACTGGTTACCCCGCAGAAAGGGCGCGGCACTTTTATTAACAAGCCTAATATAGATAATATTGTATTTGAGCTTGAAGGTTTTCTAGAAGATTTGGAAAAAAGAGGATTGCAGACTATTTTCAAGCTAATTGAAGCAAAAGCTATGCGTTCTGACGGAGAAGATCGTATTTCGAAAAAACTGTTGCTTAATAAAGGCGAAAGATATCTTTACACCCGTTCCATCCTCTATGCCGATGATGAACCACTGATGTATGATGTTAAATACCTTCACTATTACAAACAAAAACCGATTTTGGAAGTCAGCAGCCCTTCTCTCTATCACTTCATCAGAGACAATACTGATAAAATGCCCACTAAAAGCGACCGTGTGCTTAAAGTTGCCCTTCTAACCAGCAAAGAAGCTTTGCTACTGAATGTGCCTCCAGACACTCCCGCTTTTCTTCTTGAACAACTCTTTTTTGATGAAAACGATCTGCCAATTGGTTTAAGCAAATCACTCTACCGTGGAGACCGCTACAAACTTACCAGCACAGGCAAGCTATTATTTTAACTCCTGGCCCAAAAAGCATTATAATAGTAACTATAATCACTGAAATTCCGAGGGGGGTTAAAAGATGAAAGATGAGCTTATTGATGCAATAGCCAGGCTTGATGAAACATCCTCAATAAACCAGGTTAAAGATATGCTGCAGCAGGGAATCAACCCGGTAGATATCATGAGATGGTCACAGGAAGGAGTCAAGCTGGTAGGCGAAAGATACAGCTTTGGTATCTACTACCTTTCAGACCTGATCATGTCCAGTGAAATCTTAAAAGAAATTTTTTATATGCTATCCCCGGGCATTGAACTTGAATATATTGAACAGCAGGAAAAGGAAGAGATCATTGTTGGAACAATCCAGGGAGATATTCATGACCTGGGAAAAGATATCTTAATTTTCACCCTCCGGTCAGCAGGTTTCAAAGTTCATGATCTCGGTGTTGATGTACCAGCCGAAAAATTTATAAAAAAAATACAAGAAACCGGAGCCAGGATTATCGGAGTATCAGTTCTTCTGAATTTTTGTTTCAATGAAATCAAAAAACTTAACGAGTTGCTGACAGAATCGGGTCTGCGCAACAAGGTTAAAGTAATTGTTGGCGGTTACCCGGTAAACCAGGCAGTTAATGAATTTGTTGGAGCTGATTATTACTCAAACGATGCCCTGGAAGCACTGAGTATCATCAAAAATATTGCCGCCTCATTCAAGAAAGATTTCTCCTGACAGCAATATTAAACTGTTGATACAAATCAGGACTTACAGGTGAGCCGGATCTGCCAACCCGGGTAATCAGCCTTTTTTTCAGTCAGAAGACAAACATCGTGATTACCGTTATAATAGATTGAGTTTATAGTGAAAGAGAGAGATATAATGTGAACCGTTTTTTAGTTGGAGGGAGAGTTCTTAAGACTGTCCTTGCAGTTACCATGTCTATATACATCGCCCAGTATTTTGGTCTACCGCGAATGATTCTTGCTGCTATTGTTGCTCTGATAACCGTTCAAAAAACATTTTACCACTCATTAGTCCAGAGCATGTCCAAGGTCGGCGGGGTGCTGATCGGCGGTATTCTGGGTGCTGTGTTCAGCTATTTTTTCGGAGTAAGCCCCCTTGGGTACGGCCTGGTCACACTGGCATCCATATATATCTGCCTTCAGCTTAAAATGCAGGAACACATTGTTTTGACCACTGTTACTGCAATAACTATAATTTTTAGCGGGAGTGAAATGCCCCTGCTCTCTTACTCTGCCGGACAAATTTTGACTGGCCTGATCGGCGCTGTTTGCGCCCTTTCAGTTAACTACCTGTTCACACCAAACCATAAGAAAGAAGTAATCCAAATTATTAAAGGAACTGAGGAAGGTCTCAGCAGAGCTATAGACTTTATTAAAATGGAAATGATCCAACCGGAATGCGACGATAACGACTTCAAAGAGCTGGTTAGAGAGCTTCATAATAAGATCGACAAAGGTCTGGAAACCTCAAAGCTGCTGCACGAAGAACAAAGATTTATTATTAATCGCGAAACGGCATCAGATCGATACCATCAAACTTTTCAGGCTTATAAATCTCAGCTCAGACGTCTGGCGGAAATGCATAATCTTGCCCGCCGCATCCCCATTCGCGTTCCGCAGGCAGCCCCCCTGGTCCAGCTATTTTCTATTGTTCAAAAAATACAGCGTAGAAAAATAGAAGGGAAGAAAACCCATTACCGCCTGGTTGAAAAAGTAATTGAAAGATTGGAGCATAGTTTTGAAGAGATGGAACTGCCCCAGACGCGCCAGGAATTTGTCAGCCGGGCTTCCCTCTTTCATCTTTTGCAGGAGATAAAACGTTACTACGACCGGATCCAACAGATACCTGCGAAAGTACTGCCGCAAAAAAAAAGGGACAGTAAACATAAGGCTTCGACAAAAAAGCCATAATTTAAAGTCCCTTTCTTTTTAAAATATACTCCTTAATAACAGAGAAACATGACAAACCCAAACATCTGCTCTTCATAACTTTCAAGGACAGGTTTAGCTTCAGCAAACTCTTCCTCGCTCATCTCCTGATACGATTCCTTAAGTCTCATTGTATCCAGATAGTATTTTGTATCCATAAAATATCGCTCCTTAATAAGCTGTGTTACCGGCTACATATTCAAGGACAGCACGTAAATTATCAACATTAACGCTATCCAGGGAAACCGGGCTTTTATCCATCGAGAAGAAGTATTTTCCTCCAGGAGCCAGAATATCTATTAATTCTTTCGCCTTATCAATACATTGTTCCCTGGTTCCGGTTTTGAGCAATGTTATCGGGTAGAAACCTGAAATAATATGTTTTGTCCCAAGCAGCTCTTTTGTTTTACGGGGATCCCCATATTCAAATAACATTATAGTGTTTTCCGGTAGCTCATAAAGGTAATCGAGGTAACGCATCCAGTCCTGCTCACAAAAAATGAATGACGGCTGGCCCATTTCTTTCAATCCTTCTACGGTCCTCTTAAACGTAGGCCAGTAAAATTTCTCAAAATCTTTTGGCCGCATGTAAGGAGCCATGTGCAATGGTATAAAAGTAGCCCCAAGGGGATTCGGCGCCTTAAAACGACCCATCTTGATCATCAGGGGGGTTACAGCTTCACAGGCTGCCTCAACCTTGTCTGGCACCCTTCTGATATCGGTAAGAATATTTTTAAAGCCTCTCAGCTGATCAGCAACATAATCAAGGGGCGCTTCACAGGCTCCTGCACTAAAGCTTGCGCTCGCATAGCCATATTTTTTTGCCAACCTGCCGAGGGCATTACGAATATTAGCAAACTCATCAGCATATATTTTAAATGCTTTGGCCAGAACTAATGCTTTTTGATTTGCATTATCCTTGTTAAGATTTTTGTATAAACGGGGCAGTACTTTTTCAACAATACAATCGTAAGGGGAAGCAATGAATTCGTCGTATTCATCCTTTTCAAGCCCTTCTACTTCCGGGTGCTGCATGAAACCGCTGGAAGCAATTATCCAATTTTTGGCGCCAAGCTGGGCATAAAGTGATGGAAACCGGGTAGCAGAAACCGGAAGCAGGTCATTGTAAAAATCCTGACATACTTTATCGGCAACCTTCTCAAAATTACCTGTGTTCCACTGGGCTTTAAGCAAATTAAACCCAGAGTACTGGGCCGCAAATTCATATGTAAGACGAACTGCAACCGGTACCCTGGCCGGGATTTTATTGTTAAAAAGATCAATAAAAAGTTGTTCCCGTTCTTCGGCTGGGTTTTTAAGATCAGTCATTTAATTCACCCACTCCTGACATATTTTTACCCCTTCAGCAGCGTTGATCGTGAAAGCATCTGCTCCTATTTGTTCAGAAGCTTCTTTAGTAACAGGGTTTCCACCTATAATTATTTTATATTTATCTCGAATTCCTTCATCACTAAGTGCAGTCACTACATTCTTCATTGACTCAAGAGCCAGGGTGAGGACTCCGCTCATACCTATGATATCGGGCTGAAGTTCTTTTGCTTTTTCAACAAACAGCTGATCGGCAACATCAATCCCCATATCGTATACTTCAAAACCTGCTGCTTCAGCCATGCCCTTAAAAATATTTTTACCTATATCATGTAAATCTCCCGACACTGTCCCCAGCAGAATTTTCCCGACCTTATCCCTGTCTGCCGAGCCAAGAACAGGGCTTAAAATGTCTATTGCACTGGTGAGCATTTCACCGGCAAAAATGAGATCCCCTACAAAGTACTCTTCCCGCTCAAAAAGATCACCTACAACAACCATTCCTTTTTGGCAGGCTTCGACAGCTTGCAAGGCTTCTGCCTCTGTCGGCTTTTCGGAAACAAACGTATTGAGCATTTCAAGAACCTTCTCTTCTTCCAGTTCGGAGACGGCATCAGTCAGTTCCTGATAATTAATCATTAGCATTGCCCTTCCTTTACTTTTATTTACATTAAATATAAAATACATTTTAAACTATCTTTCATTGTTAATAGCAACACAGGCTAGATTAAAAAGCCCTCAAACAGCAAAAGAAAGTTTGTTTAGGAAAAAAAATAATCTTTTTGGTTGGATCGAACAGGATGATCAGTTTTTATAATAGCATAGAAAAACATGAATTGTAAGTAATTAATTCAACAATGAATAAAACAGGCTACGATCAGCCACTATACCTGTGAAAGATACTCTTTTAAGGTTTTCGTGCCTTTTCTGCCAGGTCTCCCAAAATTTCACTGAATTCATTGAGGTATTGTTCCTTACTAAAATGAGTGGGAAGGTGAATTGGCATCTCTTTTAAGTTGGCGGCCACTGTTGGCAGCCACTGGTAAGGAATAGAAACAAGCATTGTGTTAGGGGGAAAAAGCTGCCTGCCGCTCATTCCATGGACCATCTCCGGAACCAGGTAGTTTACTTTTCCTGTCTGATAGGGATATAGAAGAAGCCAGGCACAACCCATAACCGGGGTAGTTTTTGATTCCAATATTTCTCCCGTGGAGTAACTCATTGCTCTCAGAACCACTTCTGCCTGTTTAATCGAAGCATTAACGATAAAAATATCCGGCTCGAAATTCAGACATTGCAAAGGGGAAAATACCAAATAGTTTACCACGCCCTTTTCCAGCTTGGGCACATGCTGGTAAAGTTTATAATTTGCCCTTGCCTCCTGGAAAACCTGAAGGCGTTCTCCTATTTGACCGCTGTGGGCAAACAGCTCCATCTCATCCATGCCAAGTAGAATTTTCCCCACACATATTTCATTGTGATCAGTGCTGAAATAGAAGGGTTGCTCTGCCTTTTGGGCTTCCACGATCATTTCACAAAGTGAAAGACTCTTATCCAAAGCCAACGGCTTTATACCGACCGGCTGAAAAAATTCAAACTTAATGCCCACCGGAGGTATGTCCAGACCAACCCGGTCAAAACCGGACAAATCATTTTGCAAGGGCTTCACAGTAAATCCCTCCTATTTGAATAGTCACATATCTTAATCACAATTACTAAGGATAAAATTGTTATTTAGGTTCAATATGTTTTCTAAGCTGTGAACCAGCCAGCTTTTCTTCCGATAGGTAAAGCCTATTATCATCAGTAACCACAATTACCCCGGATTCAATCAGAACCTTGAGAGCGTCAGGTTTGTAATCCCTTAATGAAAAAGCCCTTTCATGAAACTTTTTTGGATTCAACTTCAATTCGCTGCCCGTTCTGGCATTTTCATTGTCGGTTATATTGTTTTCCCTGAAAATTTTAATTACCGCCTTCATAGCACTGCGCACTCGCATAAAAGGGATGGTAAAAGCAAGAAGCAGCAGTACTATCAGAAGCAAAATCATAAAAATAATATCTGACATTGAAATAACACCTCTTCCCGACTCATTACAACAAGTGAATAATACATCCTGTTGATTTTATTAATTTTTACCCTGGCAAACCATCAAAACATCTCCGGTCATTGAAAAACTGATTTCCGGAGTTTCCAGCTGAATACGTTACTATATTATCATAAATAAGATGAGCAGGATTTCCAATCGACAAAATAGAAAAGTAGATATAGAAATAAATTAAGCAGGTTTGAAAGGATCGGCAAACTGATGAAATACAGAAAATTCGGCAACACTGATTTTGATGTCTCCGTTCTCGGTTTTGGCGCTATGCGGCTACCCCTTAACAATCGCCAAGTTGACAAAGAGAAAGCTGTTAAGTTAATTCGCTTTGCCATTGACAGGGGTATAAATTACATTGACACTGCATACCCTTATCACGACGGAGCCAGTGAAATTATTGTAGGACGGGCACTGGAAAACGGCTATAATGAAAAAGTAAAAATCGCCACCAAACTACCGTGCTGGAATGTGGAAAAATACGATGATTTTGACCTGCTGTTTAGCGAACAGCTGGAACGGCTGGGACAGAATAAAGTAGACTTTTACCTGCTTCATAGCTTAAACCGGGCAACATGGGATAAGATGAAAAGGTTAGGGGCGCTGGAGTGGTTTGACAAAAAAATTACCGACGGCCTCATTCATTACCCCGGCTTTTCATTCCATGATGATTACGCCACCTTCAGGAATATTGTAGATGCCTATGACTGGGCCATATGTTTGATTCAACATAACTACATGAATCTTGATTACCAGGCAGGCAGGAAAGGGCTCAGATATGCCTACAATAAAGGAATCGGTATCGCCATCATGGAGCCGCTTCTTGGCGGAAACCTGGTTAAACCACCGGCATCGATCGAGACTGTCTGGGATCGCGCAGATGTAAAAAGAACTCCTGTTGAATGGGCCTTGATGTGGCTGTGGGATCAACCGGAAGTAGCTACGGTACTGAGCGGAATGAGCTCTTTGGAGCAGGTTGCTGAAAACATCGGTTATGCAGAAAAATCAGCCCCCTCCAAACTGACAAGGCCAGAACAAAAGCTATACGAAGAGGTAATTAGCAGATATGAAGCATTAAGTGCAATTCCATGCACAGGTTGTAATTACTGCATGCCCTGCCCGCATCATGTAGACATACCCCGTAACTTTGTTAATTACAACGATGGAATAAAATACGATGAATACAACATCGCCCGCGGTAAATATAAATGGTGGAAAATATCCTACGATAAAAAGGATTTATTCCAAAATGACATCCGGGCTGCTGCCTGCACTGCCTGTGGAGAGTGCGAAGGCAAATGCCCCCAAAACATACCGATTAGCCGCTGGATGAAAGTAATTGATGAGGTGTTTGAACAAAATAAACCTTTTGTCAAAAAACTGTAAAACAACCGATAAACTCATGGCAGCTTGTTTATAATTTTTTCGAGGTTCACCTCTGCCAGGGAATTGTATACCAGGTCAGCCTTACCAACTCTTTCTGCAGGACCTATACCGATGACTGACATGCCGGCAGCCCTTGCAGCTGTTACACCCGCTTCGGCATCTTCAACAACAATGCAGGCTTGCGGATGTACTCCAAGCTTTTCCGCAGCAAAGAGAAATAAATCCGGGGCTGGTTTAGTTTTTTCCACACTATGCCCATCGGCTATATAATCAAAGTTAGATTCTATACCCAGTTTATCCAGAACAGTTCGAGCATTTTTACTGGCTGAAGCCAGGGCCAGTTTAAACCCTGCTGCTTTTAGCTGCATAAGGTTTTCTTCTGCACCGGGCAGTAGATCCGCTTTACTCATTTCTTTTATGAACTGGCGGTAATAACTATTTTTTCTTTCCATCATTTCAATTATCTTTTGTTCGGGGAGCTTTTCTTCTTTAAGAATCAGATTTATAGAAGCCCGACGGGATACACCCCTTAGTTTTTCATTATCTTCCCTGGAAAAAACAATTTCTTCTTCGTCGGCAAGCCGCTTCCAGGCCCGGTAATGATATTCGGCAGTATCTGTTAACACACCGTCAAGATCAAATATAAAAGCAGAATATTTCACATTCAAATATAACACTCCTTTCAACAACCAATTCCTTCCCCTGTCATAATAATAACATGCTGCACCAATCCTTTAAACAGAATGATTAGTTAGATAATTAATTGCAGGCCTTTTCAACAGAAAGTTGATTAAATGAGCAGCATTATGTAAAATTTCTATATGACTGCTGAATTTATGCAATTGATATTGCTCAGCCTGTTTGCCACTGTCACTGGACTGAAATACTTATTTGCAGTTATCCGCGGAGTTCGCCCGGTTGTGATCCTGAAGGGTGAAAAAAAACTATCTGAAAAAATTTTAGAATCTCTTCCTGTTGCTGGAACCGGACTGGCTGTGTTTCTGGTGCTTAGAAAAATATTTACACCGCAAATCTGCACTTTTCTCTCCAGTGGTTTTACAACTCCTTTTTATCTTCAGACTGCCGGTTTTTTCCTTGCCTTTATATCTTTCATACTATTGGTTGGCGGTTACCATGCCCTGGGAAGCAGCTGGAGAGTTGGAGCTGTTGAAGAAGAGACAGAAGAGCTTGTCACATGGGGAATCTTCGCTTATACAAGAAACCCTGTTTATATTTTTTTCTCTGTTTTTACAACTTCGCTTTTCTTTATGAACGGAGATTATGCCTTGCTGGTTTTATCAATAATAATAACTATTAGCCTGCACTTTCAGGTATTAAGGGAAGAAAAAATACTTCGCAAAAAATACGGAACAGTCTATGAAGAATACCTAGCAAGAGTACCACGCTACTTTATACAAAACAGGTAGGTTTAAATATATATTCCGTGCGGATCAATTTCATTGCGCAGCAAGTCGAGTTCGGCTCCTGTCGGGGCAGGAGTTTCAGGAATCTCTTTATCAATTAGCAACTTGAAGCCTGTATTGTAAATAATTTCTTCCAATTTAACTCCAGGGTGAAGTGATAAAAGCTTCATCCCGGCGCTAACCTCATCAAAACCTAAAACAGCCATGTCAGTTATCACCCGGACCGGACCACCACCTTTAAGACCTGCTTTTTTACGCAGGTTGCCTTCTCCGATGAAACCGGGTGAAGTGTTAAACTGAACTGCTGCCTGCAACTTTCTTTTATCATGACGCATGATAACGATTACACTGCGGGCAAGTGAAGCTATGTCATTACCGCCACCACTGCCTGTGAAATGCCGGATTGCATTATCACCAATATTAACCAGGGTGGAATTGATGTTTCCGTATTGATCAATTTCAAGAGCACCAAGGAACCCTACATCAACCTTGCCCCGGTGCAGTATACTACCCAGGGTGCCGATGAAAGAGTTGAAATGCTTTGCCCTGTACCACATACGTGGATCTGCCAAACCTACCGAGGGATCTACGGGAGAAGGATCTATAACTCCCTGCTCATTGATCATACAAAGAGCCGGGGCATGCGTTTTTTGTGCAAGCAAAGCAGCAACCTGGGGGAGACCGATCCCAACTACAACATTTTGCCCGTCTTTCAGCTCCCTTGAGCCGGCAGCTGCCATGATTTCACCCTTGGAATAAGCTAAACCAGCCATTTTATAAATTCTCTCCCTGTTCCTTAATATTTTTTTAAGGGATCCGCTTTCAGTTGAAGCATCCTTACCAAACCGCCTATCTGCTCTAGATAATCGTAAAAATTGTTGTTCTCTATGATATACCGCTGTAGATATTCAGCCATACCCTCTTCTGTTCCGGCAGCCCTGACATACTCGGTAATATGTTCATAGTCATAATCATAAAGACCGTAAACCGAGGTTGGATGGCCACCGTAAGGTTGATGAACAACAGTATCAACCAGGCACGAAGGGATGCGGATCTCTTCCACTACCAGGGGGATCATTTCGGAAGGAATTATTTCATCAGCGATAATTACAATGTTATCAGCCGACTTAGCAGCATCTTCGTCCCAGCGCGGCCCGTGTATTATTGCATTACCACTGCAATCAGCTTTCTGCACATGAATAAAAGCATAATCAGGCCTGAGAGTTTTCAGAAGAACCATTTTCTCGTCACTGTAAGGGCAGTTCATCAGTTTAACAGGAGGTTCTTCTTTTTGCAGCAACCGGTCAAGAAGTCCTGATCCAAGAAGCGACTGGATCGGAATACTTGGCAATCCCAGCGAACCTCCAAGAAAACGCATAGCCATCGAAAGGCCGCTAAACTCCTCTACCTCAATTGTCCCATGCTCGATAGCCCTGTTAACGTTATATAAAGGACCAAATCGGTCAAGGGAGCCACCACCGTAGATATATTTTTTTACAACTCCGGCACCTACCAGCAGATCAGCATCCATCCCTCCGATACACTGCGATACGGTTAAATTATTCTTTTTCTGCCGGATCAACTCGTGAGCAACGGCAATAGCGTTACGGGCAATTGTGAAACCGCTCAGGGTAAGATGTGCCCCATCAGGAACAGCAGCAACAACCTCCTGCATCGTTTTAATTTTACTTAATAAAGTCATTATCCTGGACCCTCCGGAAAGGATTCACTCAGCTATCTGTTTTTTTCATCACGCAGATCACAGCAGAACATTTATCCTTGCCAACCTCTACACAGACCAGTTCACTATACTTACCAACCAGTTTATCCACAAAATGCATGATAATATTTGCACAGGGGCAGTTAATAACATTTATCCCCTTGTTCAAAAGCTGCTTCTCCATTTCCAGGTGCGAGCAGGCGGTAAATGTTACTCTTAATGCATATTCATCCCTCTCGAATAAGGCATTATCAACCAGGCCCTCTTTCTTAAGGGCATCTATCACAGCTTCAACTGTTTCATCAACTCCAACCCCAACCAGTGAATCAGCATACTTTTCCTTAAAATAATCAACCCCAACCAGTGTTGTCCTGTATTTTGCCCCGGTCCCGTGCTCTTCCCACAGGACATCGGTCAGATCCCGGATAATACTGTGCAAATAAGCATTGTTATCCATGATAATTATCTTTCTCCTTAATCTTTAAAATAAGGGTTGCCCATTTTGTTTTCAAAGGTTACCTCTTCAAGTTTCAGGCGGGGCCTCGCTTTTGGCAGATTTTCCATATGACCAACCGGGACAATGCTGATCACTTTAAAATCTTTATTAACAGCAAGCAGACGATTTACTTCAATTTCGTCCCTGATGTCTGTGCAGGGAGCTATAACCCAGGTTGCTCCCAGTCCGAGAGCAGAAACCATTATCAGCATATTTTCGATTGCCGCAGCATTATCAAGTTGAACATCCCAGACATCTTTTTTACCGACAACAGCAATAACTAAGGGGGCGGTTGAGACAAAACGGGATACATTACCACTCATTAGCTTTTCAAAAACCTTTTTCTTCTTAGCTTCATCATCAAGACCGGTAAACCTGCTGTGCAATCTTTTGGAAACGAATTCACCTGTGAAGCGTCTGGCGCTGCCATCTCCTGATATTTCACCGAGTTTTTTAATTATTTCCTTATCTTTAATAACTATAAAACGCCATCCCTGTGAATTTTCACCAGATGGCGCCCATCTTGCAGCTTCCAGAATCATCTCAATATCTCTCTCAGCAACTGGTTCCTCTGTGAAACGTCGCACACTACGCCTCTTATAAATAACGTCCATTACTATTTCGCTTGTTGCTGCAGAACATTTATTTTCCGTCACCACATCCAACTCCCTGTTGTTAACATTAAATTTAACAAGCGCAGTTTTGCATTATGCCTGCTCCGGTATGTACGCTTCCGCTTCAACCTCGAGCAGCGCATCAGGCGGGCAGAGCGCAACCACAGCCATTGTAGTAATGATCGGCATTTTATCAGGCTCATAAAACATGTTGCGAATTCTCTCAACAACCGGAAAATAGTTGATATCACAAAGCAAAATACGCAGCGAAATCAGATCATCCATCGTTCCACCAGCATCTTCGATTAGTTTTTTAATATTTGTAAATATGTGGTAGGTTTGAGCCGCAATTTTTTCCTCCCGGAAGTGTGAACCAATGTTCTCGTCGGCACGCAGTTTTTTGCGTCCTTCCTCATCAAGATCTTTATACCCGGTAACCATAGTCCGGTCTTCAAACATCGCCACCTGCCCGGCAATAAACAAGAAAGGCCCGACTTTAACCATGTTTGAACAGGTGCTCGGATGCGATACTGCTGATTTAGGCTTAATAATTTCTTTTTTCCACATAAATAATTCCTCCTTCTAAATCAGTAATTATTGATAAAAGTATAATTCATTGAAAATATAATGTCTTCTGCAAACATTGAAATCATTCAACTTTATTTTTGTACGATCAGTATATATAATAGAGAAAGCTAGAAATAAAGCTAAAACAGAAGGTGTAAAATGCTGTTAAGCATGTCAATGATTGCCCATAAATTAAAGCATTTCAGAACTCAGATATCACTAAGGGATTGTGAAAAACCGACCATTAAAACTATTAAGTTTGTAAAAAAAGACCAGGGTCCTTATGATGAAGAAAGCCTGTATGTTGTTGATGCGAATGAGTTTAATTCTTTACCGTCAACAAACGTGCGGTGCAATATTATAGTAAATGGTTCCAATACCAGGATCCAGGCTTTGCGCCACAAGCAGTGCTGTAACTTAATTATTATTGATGAAAAATGCGATACCGTTAAATTGTTCAATGAAATACAGGATATTTTTACTCATTACCGTGATTGGGCCGATGAAATTCAGGATGCCCTGGTAAAGGATAAAGGGCTTCAATATATTATTGACAGCAGTTACAGCATTTTCGAAAACCCCATTTACCTGATTGATTCCTCATTCAGAACTCTTGCTTACAGCAAAGATGTCGGCCCGGATGAAATTGATACGCTCTGGAAAAGCATTGTTGAAGAAGGGCATACTGACATTGCCACAGTTAATGCGATGAAAGAGAGCGGCGTCCTGAATTGGCTCAACAGCAACTGGGAACCAATCATCAACGAATCGCCCATTTTTTCTCATCCGCGCATTAATGCCAACATAATGAACGGCTCCAGCAAAGCAGGAACGCTGATAATAATCGGGGCCTTTAACGTCCTGGAAACTGCCCACCTGCACCTGGCCGCCTATTTAACAAGGATAATTTTTCTTGCCCTGCAGAGAGATCATATTTATCAAAACACCAGAGGTGAAATCTACAATTATTTCTTTGCCGACCTTTTAGAAGGGAAAGATTTAAAGAAAAAGTTTATCGGTTACCAGCTTCAGTTTTTAGACTGGTCTGTACAGGACCACTACTTTGTAGTGGAAGTCAAAGTGGAAAAAGCTGATCTCACAAATAATACCCTTGATTATATTGCCCACCAGCTGGAATCAATCTGTGGTGAATGCCGTTCTATCATCTACTACGAAAATATAGTGCTAATAATTAATACAAGGAACAAGACTACTCTTGAGCAGGAATACAGCTGCAGGCTGGAACAATTTTTAGAGAACAGCAATTTAACTGCAGGGTTGAGTTCCTGCTGCCCCGATATTTTTGCCATACGTGATTATTACCTGCAGGCAAGCGCTTCCAACCTGCTTGGCCCAATGGTCAATAAAAAAACCCCACTTTTTAAGTATGAAAGTCTCAGCCTGTATCACATAATTCATCTCGCTTCTGACAAAATTGAGCTCACCAGACTTTGCCACCCCGCCTTGAAGTTTCTAAATGAATATGACAGAGATAATAAAAGTGATTTTTACAAAACTCTGCAGGTATTTATATTAAATGACAGAAATCTGGTTAAATCAGCTGAATTACTCTACATCCACAGAAACACCCTTGTTTACAGGATCAACCGTATTATTGATTTGACTGGAATAAACTTAAATAGTAATGATGAAAAAAAACAGTTGCTTTTATCTTATGATATCCACAATTATCTTGCGCACCTGAGCGGTTGACCATTTTATGCAATCCGCTTATTGGTTAAAAACCTGCCTCAGTCAAACAGTAAAAACACAGCATGATTGTAATACTTTAATAATATAAAGGGTGGTTTCTTCTACCTGAAGAAGAAACCACCCTTTTGTTCACTTAAGTTTAAGAGGCAACTGGAACGCTGTTTTTCCCCTTGACCATAAGGAAAATCACAACTGCAACCATCAGGATGATTGAAATAATTACTGTTGCGATCACCGCCGGGTAACTCCCTGTAAAACCGGCAGCGGCGGTATGCTTGATCCATATTCCGATGTAAGCCCAGATAATCACCAGACCGTAGGCAATACTTTTAAATCTTAGGGTTGTCGCCGCACCAATTAAAAATCCTACTGCTATAATAAAAACAGCCCAGGTCTGTTCGGCAATTCCAAATCCTCTCCATCCCGAATATACAAGCAAAGATGTAACATTTGCCACTGTTGCAACTGTAATCCAACCGAAATAAACTGCAAAAGGAAGTTTAATAAATAGCTTCTCGCGTGTGCTTAACTGCGCACTGTCCACTTTAAGATTAATGGCTATTAGCAGTCCCAGTATTACCAACATCAGCACCAGGGAAAGCCCAATGCTCAAATAGTGCCATGAAAAAATCCAGGCAGCATTGACCAGGGATGAAATCGCAAATAAAATGCCTATAGAGTTAAGTAACTGCTGTTTACCGGCGTCACTGTCCTGCCTGAACAAACCGAGCTGATAAGCAGAGTAGCCAGCAAGAAGTAAATAAATCAGGCCCCATATTGAAAAAGTCAGTCCAGTTGGTGCAAATAAATTGGGAAATGAATCTGACACTGCACCTGTTGTTATGCCGTTTATCGGCAGGGCATTGGCCAAGGCATTCACTATTACCATTACCAGGTAAGAAAAAAGAACAACAATTTGAGTCAGATTAATCTTTTTATTTTCTGCCATTGCGCATTCTCCTTTTGATAAATTGTTCTAATTTTTCTATATTCTCATAAACGATACAAATGATGATAACATATTTACTATAGTGATACAATCTGTAAAAATGTACTTGATAAATATATTGCAAGGTCTTTAAACGTTTGCCTTCTTCTCTAACCATTTTCCTCCAAAAGTAAAAAACATCAAGCCGATGAGGGAAATCCAGCCAATCCAATCTCCAAATCTCGTTGTGAAAGTGCCTTTTCCATTGCCCATCTGAAGCTCGCCAACCAGCGTTGCTTCACCCCCACCAGGAAAAACTGCAAGCTCTATTATTCTTCCGTAGGGATCTACCAGGACAGAATTATAACCACCATCTGCCTTTACCATGGCTACACGGTTTTCTACTGCCCGAAACACAACATGGGTATAATGCTTATCTGCAATGCTGCCCCAATCGTTTGAGGGGACTCCTATTAACTGGGCACCGCCAGCCACCATTTTGCGGGTTGTATCGGTATAATCAAGATCATAGCAGATAATTGTTGCCAGGTTGCCAATTTTAGTTTCGTAAACCGGGTAATTGCCGCGACTCAAACTGGTTTCCCCTCCAAAGACCACCGGGTGATCTTTCCCAAAAACACCAAGATATTCTCCTTCAGGGTTAATAACTGTCGCCTCGTTACGAAAACCTTCCTCACCCAGGTTAACAATATAACCGGTTGCCAGGTAGGCCGAGGTTTCTATCGCCAGTTTTGCCAGATCAGGATTATCTATGTCCCTGGGGTCCCCGTCTAAGGAACCTTCCGGCCACACGATAAATTGCGCCCCCCTGCCGGCTGCCTCGATAGTTTGTTCCACCATTCGTTCAAGAACAGGCATATTATTTTCACCGGCATCATTGATCATAATTGGTGAAACTGCAGGTTGAACAGCAGCTGTGGTTATCGTCGGCTCCTCCGATAAATTGTTGAGCTGAAACAGGTTAATTAACAACCAGGCGGCTATGATCAAACCACCTTTTTTAATCCAGCCTATTGACAATTTTTTAGACACTTCTATTTTTATATCGTCTCCGTAAAAATCAACTCTCTTTTGTTTATCAATCAAGTATATAACCTGCAGAGCCAGGATATAATTTACCAGCATCACCAACATCCCAGTCCCAATAATTCCAAAAATACTGGCCGGCTGAATCAGCCAAATCTGTTTATAAAGAGGGTACGCAACAAATGCCCATGTTCCGGCAATCGGAAGAAACAGACGAATCATTTCTATAGCTGCCCAAGTTACAATACCACTTACAACAAACCAGGAATAACCTGTTTTTTCATGAAAATTATGCTGATTACGATCAGCGATTAAAGTGATAATAAAGGCAATAAGTGGCAACCAAACCATGTATGTGCCAATTGGAGCGAATACTGGGCCCAGGTAGCCCTGCAACCACACAGCAATTGCAACGGCAGGAGCAAGAGATGATAACCGGGAAGGCATAACTCGGTACTGGGCCACCAACACCGGAACAAAACCAATAAAAATTAAAGGCCAAATTTCAAAAGGGGGGAAAGCCATTACAAAAGCACCTCCCCCACATGCTGACATGAGCAGACCGGCAATAATCCGGACTGGATAACCAATTACTGTAGTTTTCAATATTTCCACTTCCTTTGGTTATTGTGCTATTCCTTTTTTCTATTTTAAAGTTGGAGGTTACAGCTGAACAGTTACCCAGGTCATTCCGGGAGTAATAACCTTAGTGACCGTGGACACCCCTTAATTATATTATCTTCACTGTACTTTTATTGTTAGCATATTTCGACTATGGTACAATGCAAAAAGAGTAACCAGATCAAAAAAGGCAACTGCAGATACAACTTAATTATTGTAAATGCAAATTGACTCCGGCGCTGCCTCATTACAGGGCATCGGAATTTTTATGCAACCGGCATCCTTCTTTTAAGAGGCACCAAAAGAAACATCAGAACCAGGGTTATTGCCAGGGCAATAGTTATTTCAAGCCAGACAGTACTGATAGATTTTCCCATTACCGACACTTCCCAGATCGGACTGATAATCCAATAAAGTGGAAATATCTTTGCTATCCACTGCGGCCATTCAGGAAATATGTAAAATATAACCGGGATAAAGAGAAAAAAGCCAAGACTTTTAATAAGGGTAAAAAGCATAGTCGCCGTTTTTGAATAAACACCGATTAAAAGCCCAATCATTGAAGTCAGGGCAGAAGCCACTATTATTACTGCAATAATCTCAAGCGGGCGTTGCCCAAAGGCGCTGTTCAGCAGCAAGGTAACTATAGCCAGAAATACGGCAAAGAAAAACCCCATCAGCCACTTGGCAAGTAATACTTCGTTCAAGCGGGCTGCCGTCACCAACATAGCAGTCAGTGTGCCTCTCTCTTTTTCTTCAACCAGGCTGGCACTGGGAACCCACATGCCCGCCATTACCAAGGCATAAAAAACCAGCAGCGGAATCAGCCTGGTTGAAACCGGCAGCCCCGGTTCTCCAAAATAAACGGTTTCCATCTCTACCGGGGCTTCACTACCTTCAAGAGTACGAACCATTCCGATCGCCGCCACCGCAATAATTATCCTGTTTGAAGCCAGGCTTTCTCCACTGATATAAAAAGGCAGAAGAGGCTTTTCTCCTGCTTTAACTGCTTCGTCAAATCCATCAGACAGAACCATTCCCGCGTCAAGGTCATGCTGTTCAACTTTTTCAAGCAGTTCATCCACTCCACTGATCATGGTTACATCAAACCCGGCAAGTTCCCGGGCTTCAGCTGTAAGCTCCGAGTTTCCAAGATCGACAACTCCAAGACGGGGCCTGGGTTCAAAGAGCGATCCAAAGGCAAACTGAAAAAGAAAGGTCATAGCAAAAGGCATGATTAAAGCCCAGATAAAGAAAGATTTACGCGGTCCTACAGAAAAATCTTTCAGCAATATTGACAGAACACGCTTAATACTCATAATGTGGCCACCTTTCTTTTTAACACAAGAAGCGAAGCCAGATATATCACGAGAACAGCAAGAAAAGCATAAGCCAAAGAATTCATAGAATCGTTCCAGCCGGCATGATGGATTGTAACATCATAAAGCAAACTAACAATCGGATAAGTCGGTAGCACTTTTACCCATGATGCAACCGAACCCGGGAAAAGCACGGCAAATGCCGGTATGAGCAACGGGATCAAAAAGAGCAGGCTGAGCATCAGCTGGCCAATAAAGTCTTTTCCCGCAGAGCCAACAAGCATGGCTACAGCGGTAAAGAGCAATGAACCCAGAAATACTGTAAAGAGTAAAAGCGACCAGTTATCCGCAGTGAAAGCCCGCACAAAAATTAAGACAACTACTGCCTGGCTCATGGCAAGAGCAGTACCAAAAATGGTTTTAGACATTAAGAACTGCCGGATACGAAGCGGGGTAACCAACAGGGCAGTTACTGTGCGCTGAAGAATTTCATTGGAAATTAGAGAGGCAAGGGCAAAGGTCTCCATCATTAACATAAAAAAAGCAATAAGGGGGCGCATTCGGGCCTGCATCGATATTTGGTCTCCAAGGCGATCTACACCAATTATCATCGCTTCATCTTCCATAAATTCAACCGGCAGTTCATAACCGGCCAACTGGAAAGTTAATTCCCTGATAAAACCTTCCATGGCTCCGCGTAATTCTTCTGGAACTGCAGCATCGGCATATAGGGTAACTTTTGGCTTATTATTGAGTACTGTATCGCTAATGAAATTTGGCGGAAAAGCAATGCCAACCTGAACGTTTATCCTTGATGCCTCAGCAGGTTTTATAATCTCTCCCCCCGGGTCATGGATAACAATCTCACCTGAATCAGCTTTATAAATATGGATATCTCCGCGAACAGCTTTCTCCAGCTTTTGTACATCATCAAATTCAACCAGAACCAAACCTTCATCCCTGAATAGTTCTTCGAGGTGATCCAATTCAGCCAAAGCCTGCGAAGGCACCCCATGTGCTTCAAGGATTTCACGTCCTTCGCCGGCTATCACTGATAGTGAGGGACTTATGGCAAAAGGAATATCTTCATCAACAGAATCGGGTACCAACCAGAAAATTGCAATGAAAATTATTAACCCCAGCAAAGTTAAAAACAGATATATTTTATTACGGCTATAAACCCTGGCATCTTTCTTCAGCATGGCAAGTAAGAGGCTGCCGCCGGATACGAGATTATTCATCCAGACAACCCCCTCCCGGTCAGGTGAATGAAAATCGCCTCCAGGGTGGCTTCTTCGGTATGAATAGTCATCAAGTCGGGGGAAGCAGCCAGTTCACTGAGCCGCCGGGACGATTTTTCACCATCCAGGGGCAGCTCTTCTTCCCTTACCCCACTGCCATCACGCAGGCGAACTTTAACAGAACGCTTGCCATACTTAAGTTTCAGGTTCTCTGCCGTATCAAGAGCTACAATTTCTCCTTCGTTGATAAATGCAACACGGTCAGAAAGCTCATCTGCTTCAAACATATTGTGCGTAGTGAGCAGAACCGCCGCACCCCTCGCTGCTTCTTCTTTAATTGTTTTCCTGATGGCAACTGCCGTGACCGGATCTAAACCGTCTGTAGGCTCGTCGAGGAAAAGTACTTTTGGTCTGTTAATAAAAGCCCGGGCAATCATCAGGCGCTGGCGCATGCCCTTAGAATAAGAGGAAACACGATCTTTAGCCCTTTCCGCAAGACCAACCCTGCGCAGCGCTTGAAGCGAGTCCGGGCTTCGGATTCCAAAAAGCGATGCGAAGAAATCAAGATTTTCCAGGGCAGACATCTCCAGGTAGAGGTTTTTTTCTTCAAATGTCACTCCTATTTGAGCCTGTATTTCAGGATCATCCCGACCAATCCGGCGGCCCAATATTTGTGCGTCACCACTTTTTAGAGGCAACTGACCGGTAAGCACCTTGATCGTTGTTGACTTGCCTGCACCGTTGGGGCCAAGGAAACCAAGGATTTCACCAGGGCGCACTTCAAAACTAATATCTTTAACAGCCTGAAATTTACCATACCAGTGACTCAAACTTTCAACCTTAATTGCCATTATTTCCTGCTTTGATTTTTCATATAAAGGTTCCCCTGTATCTTTACCTGCTTCTTCAAGCGGCCTGACCAGGCGACCTTCTTCCCAAAGCCCTTTTATAGTTTTTCCGTCGGGGTAAATGTAAATACCATAACCACTTCGTTTACCTTTTATAAAATCGCCTTTGTATAAGGCTCCCGAGCGGTAAGAGACTTCTCCCCGTCCATGAGGACTTCCACCTTTCCATTCACCTTTATAACTGGAACCATCGGAGCGCTGCAATATTCCTCGGCCATCAGGTTTATTATCTTTTAATTCACCTCTATACGTTCCACCCAACCAGGAAAGGGAATGAAATGTTCCCGGTTTTTTCCTGTCTGACAATCGTCTTCACCTGCCTTAACTCGGATTTATAAAATACCTTCCCTGTGATCTTGCTCTGTACAATCAATATTTACTTTTCCCACCATCTTCAGGCATTGAGACGGCGTCCCTAACGTCTCTGATCATAAATTCAAGTTCCCCCAGGTACTGTCTGAGAGCCTCAAGCCCCTGATAAGTCAGGGAAACAGTTGTCAACGGGCGGTTGTTTTTGAAGGATTTGGTAATTGATACGTATTGTGCTTCCTCCATCCTTTTTAGCTGTACAGAAAGGTTTCCGGAACTGAGACCCAGCCTTTCATTAAGTTCCGTAAAAGCAACAGTTTTGCCTTTAGCGGCCAGATAACTAATAATTTGCAGCCTGGCCGGTTCGTGAATGATACGATCAAGGAATACCCCTTTCCCTGCTCTTTCGCCACTATTCATTACCGGCACCTCTTATGTCTCATACCAGTCAGATCTAAATGCAGAAGTAGACCACCCAAAACGAAACCGGCAGAAAAAGTAAGTCCAAGAGCAACCATGGGATGAAAAAGTTCCACCATAAATAGGGTCAGTAAACCGGTAGCAATCAACCATATACTGATGAAATAAAACTCAGCTACATTCAAGATAGGATGCATGGCTATAAATATAAAACCAAACAGTATAGCAAGAGTCGGAGTTAAGTAAATATACAAACCCTGTTGAATAAGGAATATTGCAAGAAATATTGTCACCCCGAAGAAAGGCAGCATCATTGCTATCAACCGGGATGTATATATCTCATCAAACAACCTGGCTAAATTCAGATCTTTTTTAAACGATCTTCCGCTAAGCAAAAAATTTCTTAGTTTAATAAAACCGACAAAAAGCCATGCAATCCCAATACCAGTAAAAATAATTGATCTAACTGACAGGGGAATCGCCTGAAAACTGCCGTAATGATCGATAAGGAAGTAAAAGCCCCCTGCTATAAGTAAAAATATAAAACCTGAGCATAGTAAAACATTTTTCATGGCGCCTCGTGTATCTACAAATCGAAAGAAACTGTCACTTTTACCAACAGCTTCCTTGATTATTTCCAAATCTGCAATTACCTCTTCCAGTTCTTTTTGTTTATCTGGCATGAAATTCAACCCCTTCACTTTATATCATAAACTTATTTATTATATAATATTATTTATTGACATTGTCAAGTTCTTTCATAAAAAAACTCCGGGTAATCCCCGGAGTTTTAACCTGAAAAAGCTGAAACATTTTATTAATCTGCTACGGTCTAGGATATGAACTGAGTGCTTCAAGGTTTTTGTCAATATCTTCCTGAGGCAAAGTGTAATCTGTAAGTTTGCCATTCAGGTAAGCATCATAACCGCTCAAATCGAGCATCCCATGGCCGCTTAGATTAAAGAGGATTGTTTTCTCACGGCCTTCTTCTTTAGCCTTTTTAGCTTCATCTATAGCAGCAGCGATAGCGTGATTTGTTTCAGGGGCACACACGAGCCCTTCAGTACGGGCAAATATTACACCTGCCTCGTAGGTTTCCAGCTGATTGTAAGATCTCGGTTCAACAAGCTTGTCAAGTATCAACTGACTAACCAGCGGAGCGAGACCATGGTATCTTAAGCCTCCGGCATGAAATGGAGCTGGTATAAAATTATGGCCCAGGGTATGCATCGGAACCAGAGGAGTAGTTGCAGCGCCATCGCCAAAGTCATAGAGAAACGGCGCCCTGGTCATGGTGGGACAGGCTGTGGGTTCAACACCCACCACTGAAATATCCTTGCCATGAATCTTATCCCTTATATAGGGGAAAGAAATACCGGCAAAGTTGCTACCTCCACCAACACAGCCGATTACAACATCGGGGTAATCACCAAACATCTCCATCTGCTTCTGAGCTTCAAGGCCGATAATCGTCTGGTGAAGCATAACATGATTTAAAACACTGCCAAGTGAATATTTAGTATTAACTTTTGCAGTTACAGCATCTTCAACCGCTTCACTGATCGCAATGCCAAGACTGCCGGGTGTGTCCGGCATTTCTGCAAGCAGTTTACGCCCATAATTGGTATCAGGGCTGGGGCTGGCAACACATTCCGCTCCCCAGGCATTCATCAGTAATTTACGGTATGGCTTCTGGTCAAAACTGACCCTGACCATGTAAACCTTGAGAGGCATGTTGAACAGTGAACAGGCAAAACTTAGAGCGCTGCCCCACTGCCCGGCCCCGGTTTCCGTGGTGATGCGTTCAATTCCGGCCACCTTATTGTAATAAACCTGAGCTATAGCAGTGTTCGGTTTATGACTGCCCGCCGGGCTGACCGATTCATTCTTATAATATATCTTTGCCGGTGTTTTTAAATGTTTTTCGAGAGCGTAAGCCCTAACCAGCGGGGTAGCCCTCCAAATTAATAATTTTTCCATTACCTCTTCGGGAATATCAATCCAGCGCTCGGTGCTAAACTCCTGCTCAATCAAATTATCAGGAAACAGTGGCGCCCAATCCTGTGGCTCCGTAGGTTTCCCGGTGCCCGGATGCAGGTAAGGTTTTACCGGGGTTGGCATATCCGCCCTGATATTGTACCACTGTCTGGGCATATCCTCTTGTTTTAAAAAAGCAACCTTTGTTTTCATTTCGCTCTTCCTCCTTTTATTTTATGAAATATAGATATTACCGAAACACATTTTCAGGAACCTTTCTC
>CAZBKZ010000012.1:0-57765 GCA_964492615.1 uncultured Syntrophomonadaceae bacterium
AGCGAGGGGTTGAAACTGAGCCGCTGCAATGACGCGCAGAGCGATCCGTGAGCGCCGGTTACTGCAGCAACCTAACCAGCCCTGCAGATCATTATATTATAGTAAACCAATTGAAACGGCAGCCTTTTATTGGCTGCCGTTATAATATTTAAACGAGAAAAAGTTAATGTTACTCTTTTTCCTCCTCTACAAGTTCTATCTTCAACTCATTAAGCTGTTCCGGGTCAACACTTTCCGGGGCACCTGTCATCAGGCAACTTGCCGCAGCAGTTTTCGGGAAAGGGATTACCTGACGGATAGATTCATCACCGCTAATAAGAGCTATCATCCTGTCCAGCCCCAAAGCCAGTCCTCCATGGGGCGGAGCCCCGTAAGACAGGGCTTCTAGTAAAAAGCCAAATTTTTCGTTACGCTGTTCTTCTGTCAAACCGAGCAGTTCAAAAATAGTATTTTGCACTTCCCTGTCATGAATACGAATGCTGCCCCCGCCAATTTCCACCCCGTTAAGAACCAGGTCATAAGCCTGGGCGCGCACTGCCAGGGGCTCACTTTTCAGTCTTGACATATCCTCAATTTTGGGCGAAGTAAAAGGGTGATGTTTTGAATCGTAACGCTTTTCTTCCTGATCATATTCAAATAGCGGAAAGTCAATAACCCAGAGGAAATGAGGCTCATCAGTAAGGTTAGCCGGTGCAAGCCTGTTTCGTAAATGGCCAAGCACCTCGCAGGTTGTTTCCCAAGTGTCGGCCACAAAAAGCATTACATCTCCCGGTTCCGCTTTCAGTGAAACAGTTATTTCATCCATCAAACCTTTTTCAAAAAACTTACTGATCGGAGAGCGCCATCCGGATTCTTCAACAAAAGCCCAGGCCAAACCTTTTGCCCCAAGCTGCCGGGAGAGAGCAGTGAGGTCATCCAGCTCTTTGCGGCTCATTTTTGCACCTTTTTCAACCCGTAAACCTTTAACGGAGCCACCCCCGTCAACTGCCGACCGGAAAACTTTAAAATCACATTTTTCCGCCACCGGGCTAATATCAACCAGTTCCATACCAAAACGCAGGTCGGGCTTATCCGAGCCAAAGCGGTTCATTGCCTCTTCATATGGCATTCGCAGGAATGGCCTTTTTACTTCCACACCAAGCAGCTCTTTCCAGAGCAGGGCCATCATCCCTTCCAGCAGGGCAAAAAGGTTTTCACTGCCGAAGAAAGATGTTTCAATATCAATCTGGGTAAATTCAGGCTGTCGATCGGCTCGAAGGTCTTCATCACGGAAGCAGCGGGCAATCTGAAAATAACGCTCAAAACCGCTAACCATTAAAAGCTGTTTGAAAAGCTGCGGTGATTGCGGCAGAGCATAAAATGATCCCCCATGCAGACGGCTGGGGACTAGAAAATCCCTGGCTCCTTCGGGTGTGCTGCGGGTAAGCATGGGAGTTTCCACTTCAAGAAAATCATAGCGGTCCATGTAATCCCTGATCAGCTTTACCGCCCGGTGACGGAGCTGTATTCGTTTAGCCATTTCCGGTCTGCGCAGGTCGAGATAGCGATAGCGTAAACGTAAATTTTCATCGACATTAATATCATCTTCAATATAAAACGGCGGTGTTTTGGATTTATTATACACTTTCATTTTATCAACATATAACTCTACTTCACCCGTTGGCAATGAAGGGTTGATGTTTTCATCAGTTCTCTTAACAACTTCACCTTCAACCGCAATTACAAATTCACTGCGCAATCCTTCTGCTTCCCGGAAAAGTTCAACCCCGAGACGCTGATCGAAAACAAGCTGCATGATACCGGTACGATCCCTCAGATCAATAAAAATTAATCCACCATGATCCCTGCGCCGTCCGACCCATCCGGCCAGTTTCACCCTCTGCCCTGCAAAAGAAGGGTCAATTACCCCACAGTAATGGGTTTTATCTGTATATGCTCCGGGCGCGGGCAGCTTCAACTCTCTTGCTGTATCTTCAACATGATTACTTTCTTTTTGATCACCGGCTATCAGCATTACTGATAAAGCATCACGGTTTACTTCCACTTGTTCTCCTCCCTGCATATCACGCAGGATAACCAGGTTGCCGGCTATTTCTTCTTCGCCAATTATAATAACCTTTTTGTATTTTTTCCTTCCGGCATATTTCATCTGCGCTTTCAGGCTTCTACCAAGCAGATCTACTTCAGCTGCAATGCCTTTTTCACGTAGCTGCCCGGCTAAAAGCAGGGCTTCACCTTCAAGTTCCTTACCGGCAGTTGCAATAAAAACAGGCTCGCCTGTTTCAAAGGCTGCTTTCGACCAGTCCATGGCCAGCATAACCCGCTCTTTACCGAAAGCAACGCCGACAGCAGGAGTATATGGGCCCCCGATATATTCGGCCAGGTGATCGTAACGACCACCACCACAAATTGAAGCCTGGGCGCCTTCACCACCAGCTGTAATCTCAAATGCTGTTCTGGTATAGTAGTCTAACCCCCTGACCAGACTGCTGTTTAAATTGAAGGGGATATCCATCTTCTTCAGATAAGCCTGCAGGTCGTTAAAATGCTTGCTGCAATCTGCACAGAGATGCTCTGTTATCCTGGGCGCTCCAACCACAAGCTTCTGGCAACCCTCTTCCTTGCAGTCTAGGACGCGCATCGGGTTTGTTTTGTAGCGTTTACGGCAATCGGAACATAAGTCTTCCTGGATATTACCCAGGTAAGGCAGCAATGCTTCCCTGTATGCCGGGCGGCAGACCGGGCAGCCAACGCTGTTTAGCTCGATAGAAAGGTTCTCCAGTTTAAGACTGTTAAAAAAATGATAACAAAATGAAATAATCTCGGCATCGGCTGTTGCATTTTCAGCACCGATAATTTCCAGGCCAAATTGATGAAACTGACGATAGCGTCCGGCCTGGGGACGATCATATCTAAACATGGGCCCACTGTAATAAAGCTTGGTAGGTTGTGGCTTTTCACCAAGGTTATGTTCAAGGTAAGCCCTGACTACAGCAGCAGTCAGTTCCGGCCTCAGGGTAAGATCACGACCGCCACGATCTTTAAAAGAGTACATTTCTTTTGAAACTATATCACTGTCTTCGCCAACACTGCGGGCAAACAGTTCAGTTTGTTCAAAAATTGGGGTACGTATTTCTCCAAATCCATATAGATTGCAAAAATCCCTGTACCTGGTTTCCAAATATTGCCATTTATCTGATTCGTCGGGAAGAATGTCCCTTGTTCCGCGTGGGGCCTTATAATCCATCATGTTGCTCCTCTCTATCATGCTTTAAAATAATCTCTTACTATCAAGTAATATTGTAACCGGTCCATCATTGTCAACAAAAATTCGCATTTCTGCCTGAAACTGCCCGGTAGCTACATTGAGACCGTCCTGACTTAGGCATTCACAAAAATATTCATATAACTTCTCTGCCTGCTCAGGCGGTGCTGCTGCCGAAAAACCGGGACGTCTTCCCTTACGGCAATCACCGTAAAGCGTAAACTGTGATATGGCCAAAATTGAAAAACCTTTTTCTTGCACGGAAATATTCATCAACCCAGCTTCATCTTCAAATATACGCAGGCCGGATATTTTTGCTGCCAGGTAATCAGCATCGGATTTCTCATCCTCGCGTCCCACACCCAGGAATACTGCCAACCCCGGGCCAATTTTTCCTACAGTTTTTCCTTCGACATCCACGCCTGCCCTATGGACGCGTTGCACAACTGCCCGCATAATTTCCTCCTTCTAAACTTTTTACAAACGCCAAAACTGTCAAAAAAACCGGGCCAGAATAAAACTGTTTCTACCCGATTAGCTATTTGAGCCGTAGACATATCTCTGGACAGAATAAACATCCTTGAGCTTACGTATCTTGGTCATAATCTGCTCCAGGTGTAACTGATCCCTGACTATCATGGTTACATGAATTATGGCTACCCTGTTTTTATCTGTTTTAGCCGAGATGGCAGTTATTTCGATTTTACTTTCACTTATCGCCGTCATAACATCAGATAATAAGTTTTTTCTGTCGTTGGCAGTCACTTCTATTTCAACAGGATACGCTGCGCTAGTTTCATTTTCCCATATTGCTTTAAGGAAACGACCGTTATCTTTACTATAATGGGAAAGGTTAGGACAATCACTGCGATGGACTGTTACTCCCCTTCCCCTGGTTACAAAACCGACTATATCATCTCCGGGCACGGGATTGCAACAGCGGGCAACCCGCATCAGGATGTTGTCCATGCCTTCTATCGCCACCCCGGGTGAGCCCTGCTTGCTGCGCTTTACCGGCTTAAACTCGGGAATGACCTCTTCCTCTTCCTTATCGCTTTTCCTGCTTTTGTACTCTTCCTTTAACCGGCTGATTACCTGGTGCACAGAAACCCCGCCGTAACCTACTGCAGCGTACAAATCGTCAACCGACATCAGATTGAAGGAGCGGCCGACTTCCTCGAGCATATCATTTTTTATATTCATCCTCTGCTCGACAGTTACCCGCCGGATCTCTTTTTCAATCATTTCGCGCCCTTTTTCGATGTTTTCTTCACGGCGCTCCTTTTTAAACCATGAGCGGATTTTGCTCTTGGCATGTGATGTTTTAACCAGTTTGAGCCAGTCACGGCTTGGAGAGCCCTGTTTGGATGTTACAACTTCAACCATGTCACCCGTTTTTAATTTGTAGTCAAGGGGAACAAGCCTGCCGTTAACGCGGGCTCCCGTGCAGCGATGTCCGATATCTGTGTGAATTTTATAGGCAAAGTCAAGGGTTACCGAACCTGCAGGCAGGTCAATCACATCGCCCTTGGGTGTAAAAACAAAAACCTCATCAGTAAACAGATCGCCTTTAAGATCCTTAAGAAAGTCACGGGCATCGCGGTAATCGTGCTGCCACTCGAGCAGCTGACGCAGCCAGATCAGCTTTTCATCCAGCTCATCGGAACTTTTTACTTTTTCTTTATAACGCCAGTGAGCAGCAATACCATATTCAGCCGTGCGGTGCATATCCCAGGTCCTGATTTGAATCTCGGCCAGTTCATTTTCCGCAGCAAAAACTGTAGTATGAAGCGATTGATACATGTTGGGCTTGGGCATGGCGATAAAATCTTTAAAACGTCCGGGAATCGGTTTCCATATAGTATGGACTATCCCCAGGGTGTGATAACAATCTTTAACTGAATCAACAATTATTCTAACTGCAGTAAGATCATATATTTCGTTAAGATCTTTCCCCTGGGCTTTCATTTTATTATAAATGCTGTAAAGGTGCTTGGGTCTTCCCTGTATTTCAGCCTTGATTGATGCTTCTGAAAGATAATCCTGTAAAATCCAAATGATTCTGTTGATAAAATGCTCTCTTTCGCGCCTTTTTTTAGCCAGCTTTTCAACCAGGTGAAAATACTCGTTCGGCTGCAGGTAGCGAAAAGCCAGGTCTTCTAGTTCCCACTTGATCATATAAATTCCAAGGCGGTGAGCCAGCGGAGCGTAAATCTCCAGGGTCTCCCGGGCAATCTCCTTCTGCTTATGAGTATTCAAATAGCGCAGGGTACGAAGGTTATGAGTTCGGTCGGCCAGTTTTATCAACACCACACGAATATCCTGGGCCATGGCGATAAACATCTTGCGTAAAGTTTCAGCCTGCTGTTCTTCCTTGGACGTAAAATCAAGACGGCTGAGTTTGGTTACACCATCCACCAGGGAAGCAACCTCGTCTCCAAACTCGCTTTTAATCTGATCAAGGGTTATTTCAGTGTCTTCAACAACATCATGAAGCAACCCGGCAATAATCGTCACCAGGTCAAGTTCAAGCTCGGCCAGGATCAGGACAACACCTAGCGGATGAATAATATATGATTCACCAGATTCACGCAGCTGGCCGGAATGGGCCTTCAGCGAGAACTGGTAGGCCTTCTCCACCAGGGTCCAATCCTCAAGGTTGGGATAATATTTTTTGATCCTGTTCTTGAGATCGATCAATTTTTTTTCTTTGACGACCATTTTTCACTGCCCCGATTTTCTTCTGATAGGATTTGTACGTCGGCCAGGTTCGAAAGACAAACTGCTGAAATAATTAAATACGCCTGGATTATATAATACTAAATAACAGAAGTAAATTCTATAGCAGCATTGATTAAAGGCTTCCGGAGACAAAGCAGGAAAACTCTCCCCCGGTTTAAAGCAGTTATCTGTTTGTCAAACCAGGCTTCGGAAATACTTCGAGAGCTCGGCAGGTGAAGATTCAAGCAACATCTTTTGGAATTCATTGCAGGCAGAGCGGCGTTTTTCCATATCGGAAAAGGTAGCTGATTTTGCAAGAATTGAAGACCAGTTTTGAAAAAGCTGATCGGAATCGACATCTTTTTTAATAGAAGCTAGTATACCGGTTTCAGTAATTACAGCCTCCACCCGCCTCCAGAATGTTAAAGCCGGTTTAAAACCAATTGCTTCCTCCATCTTCAGGTAATCTTCCCCGGAAAATGTCATTTTCTCTGCTTCGAGAAACAATTCCACCACTTTCCTAAGAATGTCGCTGGTAGGCAGCGTATAATCAAGTATATTGCGGTTAACCAGAATATCCCGCTTGTTAAAGAGAAGGTAAATTGTAGCCTTCCCTGCATTTCCGGCAGCTTTAATTAATGGTTTAATTAATTCTTCCGTCAGGGGCAGCTCATAGAGGATAACTCTTGAAACAGCCTCCGGAATTTTTTGCTTACCATTTAGACTGCCGCTGGTGATCAAATGGCATTCCTTACCGGGGCGGCACTTTTCCTCAATACGGCGCCGGCTTGACAGGGTGGAAAGGAATACTGCTGTGCTGTTACCAGGTTTGTTAACAAGCTCCCGCAGGCAACCAATACGATCGGTGGTTCCGCGTTTATCAACCACGCTTAAACCACCATATTCATCTCCATCGCTGAACTGGATATCTTTTGTTTCAACATTAAGTGTTTTGTTTTCACGAAAAAAACCGGATTTTAATCTGAAAGCAAGGTTGATCGAACGCCCGGGCTCCAGCTTCGGTTCAAGAGCAGCAGCTGAAAAGAAAATGGGCGCTATGGTCCTTCTTCCTTTTTTTAAATTAAGCTTGAGGTGTTTTTCATCGGAACCTACCAGTTTCCATGAAGAAAGTTCCCAGTCACGGCTGGCAAAAAGGGGTGAAGGATTTGCCTGTCCGAAAGGTTCAAGCTGCTTTACAAAATCAGCCAGTTCGAAGCTAATTTCCTCATCTTCCAGCTCAACTTCAATGTTAAGAGCCGGGAGCAACTTTTCTTTTTTGAAGCTTGCAAGGGCAAAACGATTCAGGCTATCCCGGAGTAAACCACAATTAGCTTTAGGAATGGTGAAGCCGGCAGCCTGCTCATGTCCCCCAAACCTGGTCAATAAATCAGAAGATGACGACAGGGCGGCGGTAATGTCAAAGCCCGGAATGCTACGAGCCGAACCACGCCCCACATCACCATCGAGGGCAATGAGAGCAACGGGGCGATAAAACTTTTCAACCAGCCGGGAAGCGACAATGCCAATAACCCCGTGATGCCAGCTTTCAGCAGCCAGGGTAATTATGCCCTGTTCGGGCTTTGCCAACTGCTCAAGAGCTGCTTTTTCTGCTTCTTCCAGGATTTTGCGCTCGGTAGCCCGTCGCTCCTGATTAACCTGGAAAAGTTTTTCTGCCAGGAGAGCCGCCTTGTCCGGATCGTTCTCCAGTAGCATTTCTGCCGCGGGCAGCGCTTCTCCCATTCGGCCGGCAGCATTAATAGCAGGTGCAAAAATAAAAGAGAGGGAATGAGATGAAATTCGATCTGCACTGAGACCGGATAAATCAGCCAAGGCTTTTAAGCCAGGCCTTCTCAGTTTTCGTAAAACTTCCAGGCCGGAAGAGATTATAAGCCTGTTTTCATCAAGAACTGAAACCACGTCGGCAGCCGTTCCCAGGGCAGCCAGATCCAGCAGCTCTTCAGGGAAAGCATATCCCAGCTTCAGGTATATTGCAGTAGCCAGCTTAAAGGCAATACCGGCTCCGGATAATTCTTTATATGGATAAGAGCAACCACCCTGTAGAGGGTTTAAGAGAATTTGCCCTTCAGGCATTGCCGATAGCGGCAAATGGTGATCGGTAATAAGCAGGTCGAGACCCAGTTCCCTGGCATAAAGCGCTTCTTCAACTGCATTTGTCCCACAGTCGACTGTTATTACCAGGTCTGTTCCGTTTTCTTTAAGTTGTTTCAGAGGTTCACAGTGTAAACCATACCCCTCATCGAAACGACTGGGCAGATAATAATCTATATGCCCACCGCACCTGCGCAGTGACTCGATCATTATAACAGATGCCGTAATTCCGTCGGCATCGTAATCACCATAAACCGTGATTTTCTCTCCTGCCTCAAGTGCTATCAGCAGGCGCTCTACCACCCGATCCATGTTTAACATCAACCACGGATCATACAGATTATTGATATCAGGTGACAAAAAAGCCCGGGCTTGTTCAGGATCACTTATCCCACGGTTTAGCAGGAGCCGGGCCAGGGCCGGTGGCACATCAAGTTCACCAGCCAGTTCCAGGGTCAGGCCCTTTTTATCATCCGGCCAGACCCACTCTTTTCCACATAAACTCATGAATTGTTATCTTCCACCTCTTCTTTAATCCTGTCTACCTGGTCAGCTGTATTGTCAGGTTCCGGCTCTGTTACCTGCTGGTCGGTGTGATTAAAAACACTTTCCTTTTCGTCTGATTCCAGGTCTTCCGGCACGGAAGAGCATTTATTAAGTTCAGCTTCAAGAAATAACTTCTCCTCTTCCACACTTTTTAACTTTTTACGGAGATCATCATGCTGATGACGCATTTCTCTGAATGTTAATGCCGTACGAATGGTACGGAAAAGGCTGAAAAGCCCCATTACCAGGGCGCCTGCAAAAGCCGAACCCAGTATGAGCAAGATCAGCGACACCTCACGGCGGCCAAATAGATAACTTACCGTAACGGTGTCATTATTCGCCAGGGCCACAATAGCAATCAGCAAACTAAAAATCAATGCCAGAATAAGGTAAAAAGAACTCACTTGACCTCTCCCCTTCTCAGCATAACCGTTTTTACCGCTTTAGTTTTACCTCCTGCAGGTTAAGCCAAAGCGGGCTGGCAATAAAAATTGATGAATAGGTTCCGATTAAAACACCCATAATTAAGGCAACGATAAACACAATCAGATCGACAGAGCCAATATAGTAATGGAAACCAAAGAGCAGGGCAACCATTACAAATAAAGTAGTCAGGGATGTATTAATGGAACGAATCAGGTTCTGGTTAATGCTTTCGTTGACCACTGCGGCATAATCACTTTTTCTCTTGTGTCTGATGTTTTCACGAATGCGGTCAAAAATTACAATTGTATCGTTAACCGAATAGCCGAAAACCGTCAGAATAGCAGCAACAAAAGGTACGTTAATTTCCATCTGCAGTATTGAAAATATTCCTATAACTATAACAACATTGTGTAGCAGCGCAGCAATAGTCGCCACTGCAAATTTAAATTCAAACCTGAAGGTTATATAAAGAACCATCAGGATAATGGCCACACCAAGCGATAACAAGGCCTGCCCGGCCAATTCACTGCCGACCACTGCGCCCACACTTTCGATTCTCAGGTCATCTGAATCAAGATTGGGCCACTTGTCCCGGAAAGCATCCATTAACTGGTCACGCCTGGTTTCTTCTATGTAGGGAGCTTTAATCACCAGGCCTTCATCAGACATTTCTCCACTGAGATCCCGGCCCTGAACAACCTGGATCGAAGCACCGCTCAACTCTTCAAATGGCACTAATACAGTTTCAATTTCTTCCATTGAGAATTCATCGCCAAGATTCAGGTGTAAAACAGTTCCTCCTGTAAAGTCAATCCCCAGGTTCAGGCCGAAAATAGAGAGTGACACCAGACCTGCAATAACAAGGACGGCCGAAAGAACATATGCTTTGCGGCGGTTACCGATAAAGTTAATCATTATATTTTCACCCCCACATAAGCTCCGCTGCGAATCAGGCCAGCCTGGAAAGCAAGCCGCATCAACAGGCGGGTCAATACAATTGCTGTGAACATGCTGCAGATAATTCCGATGAACAGGGTTACAGCAAAACCTCTAACCGGACCACTGGCCAGGGAAAAGAGAACTACGGTAACGATCAGCGTTGTTACATTGGCATCCAATATAGCCCTGAATGCACGTTGAAAGCCCCCTTCCATAGCGCTGCGAGGCGTTCTTCCGGAACGCAGTTCATCCTTTATTCTTTCAAATATAATTACATTGGCATCAACAGCCATACCGATCGACAGGATCAAACCGGCAATACCGGGAAGGGTCAGGGTGGTAGGCAGGTATGTTAAGGCCCACAATACCAGGGACAGGTAGAACACCAGGGCAACCCCGGCGATTACTCCTGCTAACCGGTAAAAAATAATCATGTAGAGTAGAACAAGAATTAAACCAGCAGCCGCAGCATATACGGCAATTTCTTCAGTTCTCTGGCCGAGAGTCGGGCCAATCATTCGTGATTCAAGTTCACGAAGCTCAACGGGCAGGGCGCCACTGCGCAGCATCAGAGCCAAGTTTGCCGCTTCCTCGAACTCGAAATTTCCTTCGATTATTGCTTTGCCATCGGTAATCACTGCCCTTACATTGGGAGCGGAAATAATCTCGTCATCAAGAACAATGGCGATCGGCTGGTTGAGATACTTTGCCGTGGCATCAGCAAATAACCGGGCCCCTTCCTGGTCAAATTCAAGACTGATAAAGGGAAAGGGAGTAACTTCAGGAGCTCTTTCGGCCTGCGCCCTTACCAGGTTGGATCCGGTCAGGATCTCTTCCCCGTCAGGGCCGACAAACATTAGCATGGCCGTGCGCCCGATTATTTCACGTGCCTGCTCAACATCATCTATGTCAGGCAGTTCTATTCGAATGCGGTCATCTCCCTGGGCGGCAATAATCGGCTCTGCTACTCCCAGTTCATCAACCCTCATCCTGATAACAGTTATTGCCCTTTCAATTGCATCCTGGTCAAGTTCCTGGTCGCCGGTTTCCACCGCTTCGAGGAGCACATAGAGACCTCCGGAGATGTCAAGGCCGCGCTTAATTCCATTTTCCCTATCGGCAGCATTACCAAAAGCCCAGTTTCCCGAGGCTATGATTAAAATGCAGACCACCAGGAGGATCATCAGGCGACCCGGTTTCAAGGCCGGTTTCATCATTACACCACTCTCCATTCATTTCTACCAATACTATTCTGGTTTAAAGTAAGTCAACTTCATTTATAATCAAGGCAAAGCGGGCATCAAGAAAAGAAGCCGCCCTGCGGCACATGACCATACGTGATAAAAATATTTCAAAATATTCCATAACCTGGCTGATGCTCGTATCAATACGTAGAAAAAGCGTGATCACTCTTTTTTCCGGATCAATATTAAGTTTAGACTCCTCCACGGCATAGTTCACCCTGTCGTGAATATCAAAAGTGCTTATATCCTGATTACGCACCCTGCTGCGATGAACATCAGATTTGTCTGCCAGAATCAGGGCTGCAGTAATTCTGTTAACCACGCGTCCTTCTTCCTCATCATGATTACCGATTGCGGCTGCTACATCGGCAGCCTCTTCAAGGGGCATACCCATTTCCTGCAATATTTTCAAAGCCATTATTGCCCCGGCCACGTCATGCTCACGCCGCCCCATAACGTTACCTATATCATGCATGTATCCGGCTATGCCGGCCAGTTCTGCTTCTCTGGCGTCGCTTCCCAGTTCTGAGAGGACCCTGCGGGCAGCTTTGCCGGTAAGCCTGCAATGCCGAAAACCATGTTCTGTATAACCGAGAGTGCCGAGATTATCATCGGCCTTCTGGATTAACGTTTTAACCTGTATATTATCCTGTATGTCCGACAGTGATATTATTTCCACCAGTTTTATTCCTCCTGCTTTCCTTCCAGATATAATTTCAGATTTCTTTTAATCAGCCCTGGATCATTTACCGGCAGTATTTCAACCGATCCCAGGTCAGAGGGCAAGATAAAGATCAGGTCGTTACTCTTTCTTTTTTTATCCTGCCTTAGTTTATCCATAACAGCTGTCGCGGTCAAGTCTGCCGGCGGGTTTTTTAAACCAATAATCTTAAGCAGCCGCAGAATCCTGCCATAGGATTCTTTACCAAGCAGGCGCAGATCAAGGGCTATTCCGGCTGCAACAGCCATTCCGGCAAGAACAGCCTCACCGTGCAGGTAATACCTGTAATAGGTGGCTGCTTCCAGAGCATGACCGACTGTATGTCCGTAATTTAAAATACGACGGTAATCGTTTTCATATTCATCCTCTTCAACTACTGCACTTTTAGCCCGGACAGAAACAGCAACAGCTTCAGCCAGTTGTTCCGGATTCCCGTTAAGTAAACCGTTAATGTTTTTCTCAAGCCATCTAAAAAATTCACCGTTCATTATAATACCATACTTAACCACTTCCGCCAGCCCTGCTTTTAACTGCCTATCGGGTAAAGTTTTAAGAACCAGGGGATCAATTGCCACCAGCCGGGGAGGATAAAATGAACCGATAAGGTTCTTCCCCCGGGGGTGATTAACTGCTACCTTACCACCCACCGAGCTGTCTACCTGTGACAGCAGAGAAGTAGGCAGCATAATCAACGGCACACCGCGCATATATGTAGCTGCTACAAATCCAGCCAGATCACCAACTACACCACCGCCTAATGCAATAACCGGAGAGCTGCGATCCAGCCCGGCCTCAACAGCACGATCATAAAGACGCATTGCGCCGGCCATGGTTTTTGATCTTTCACCCGCCCTGATCCTTGCCGTGGTTACCTGCCAACCTTCATTGGTCAGTGAGCGGAGAACTCTTTCGGCATAAAGAGAGTAAACATTGCTGTCGCTGACAAGAAGGGCTCCGGATGAGGGAAGATAAAGCCGTAATAGCGCACCAAAATTATCAAGCAGGTTCTCCCTGATTGCAACCGTGTAAGAAGTTCCTCCAGATTTTACATGTATCTCCTCGTCGGACATCTCTCCCACCTCCCAGCACTTCACAGGCTAACTCATTTGATTGAAGTAACCCTGTTTATTGCTTGCCTCTTAACTTTGCTTCTACTTTATCGACATAATATTGATAAGCCGCCTCGATTTCTTCCATAAAGTCTCCGCCAAACTTTTCCCTGAAAACAAAGGCCAATTCCCAGGCAGTAACAGCTTCCGCTACAACAGCCGCTGCCGGAACAGCACAAACATCAGATCTCTCCGTTGCTCCATGAACATTTTGGCCGGTCTGCCAATCAACACTGGCCAGCGGCTTTGAAAGGGTGGGTATTGGTTTCATAGCTATCCTGATTACCAGGGGCATCCCGTTAGTAACCCCTCCCTCTATGCCTCCGGCCCTGTTTGAAGATCTGGTGACCCGCCCATCAGTATCTTTAACAATAGGATCGTGCAGTTCCGACCCCCGGATGGAGGCAGCAGAAAGACCGGCGCCGATCTCTACAGCTTTAATTGCCTGTATTCCCATCAGCGCTCCGGCCAGGAGGGCATCTATACGGCGATCGGGATGACTGTAGCTGCCCAGGCCGGGCGGCAAACCGGTAACCAGCAGCTCGATCACTCCTCCGAGACTATCTCCTTCCTGCGCTGCCCTGTCAATCTCCTCAATCATTGCTTTTTCAAGCCCTTTATCCAGACAGCGGACAGGTGATTCTTCAACCGTGCGGTATTTTTCAGGAAGATTGTTTATATCCAGGGCTGAATATGTATTCCCTACACGGATAACATGGCTGAAAACCTGAATCCTAAATTTTTCCAGAAACAACCGTCCTACAGTTCCCACTGCAACACGGATAGCCGTTTCACGGGCACTGGTTCTTTCCAAAACATTTCTCAGATCTTCATGGTTATATTTGAGGCCACCGGCCAGATCGGCGTGCCCGGGCCGTGGTCGGCTCAAAGTTTCCAGTGAAGAAGGCACACTTCCTTCGGGAGCCATAATGTCCTGCCAGTTATCCCAATCACAATTTTTTATTTGCAAGGTCAGCGGCGTGCCCAGGGTTTTGTTGAACCGCAGCCCGGAAAGTATCTCGACCCTGTCTTTCTCAATCTTCATCCTGGCGCCGCGCCCATACCCCTGCTGTCGCCGCCACAGCTGGTGATTTATATCCTCAGAATACAGAGTTAAACCAGCCGGTAACCCTTCTACAATGGCAGTCAGGCAGGGGCCGTGTGATTCTCCGGCAGACAGGTAACGCATTTCGATCAACTCCCCGGTAGTCTGATTTTCGTTAATAAATAACTATTGATAATCATATTTTATTGATCAGAGTTGGCTGGTTAACCCTTCATATCAACACCTTCAAGCTGTAGCAGCATTTCTTTCCAACCACGGGGTCCGCTAAAACCACCTGTTTTTCCACTGCTGCTGATTACCCTGTGACAGGGAATAACCAGGGGATGGCGGTTAGATTTCAGGGCCTGCCCGGCAGCCCTCCAGGCTAACGGCGAACCGGCCAGTTCAGCCGCCTGGCGGTAAGTGATCACATGCCCATAAGGCACCTTGCTCACCTCCATAAGAACTGCTGTTACAAAGGTCGGGTAACCGGACAGGTCTAGGGGGTAACCTTCAAAAGCAACCCAGGTGCCTTGAAAGTAAAGGTTAAGATCGTGATCAAGTTTGGGCCAGGGCAGCTCTGAGCAGGTTATATCGGGCTCGTGCCGCAAGCCGGGAAAATTAATTTCATAAATCCCGGCAGGGCTGAATTTTACTAAAAAAACGCCCCGCGGCGTATTGATTTTTGTATATCGGTAATCAGGCATATCCGCCCTCCCCAAAATATTATCGCCTTTCCTGGTTACTAAACCAGCCTGATTGTATTTTTTTTGCGGCTTTCAAATAAAGTTAATTCCCGATAACCTGCTTTTTTCAAAAGCTCTATAGCTTCCGGAAAGTAGCGCCCGACCTGCTCCGGACTGTGAGCATCGGAACCCAGGGTGACCGGTACTCCGGAGCGAAAACACCTTTCTAAAAATGGGTAATCGGGATAAAATTCACCAACGGGGGCATCACGTCCCGCAGTATTTACTTCAATTGCCATACCTGTGGTTTTTAAGAGAGAAGTTGTTTCGTCCCAGAGTAATTGAAGACCTTCCTCCGGACGATAATTGAATTTTTTTATAACATCGATATGGCCAAATATATCAAATAGTCCGCTGAGACAGACTTCCCTGACCAGTTTAAAATAATTTCGGTAAAGCTCGTCTATATTTCTGTGTTTATAAGTATCAGCATATACCGGATGGGTAAAATCCCATTCATCCATGAAATGAATCGATCCAATCACATAATCAAAAGGATATTGCTTTAACAGCGGCTCCAGCTTTTTTTCTGTTCCGGGGATATAGTCCACTTCAATTCCGAGCTTAACCTTCAGCCCGGTATTGTTTTTTTTAAAAACTTCTACATCTCTGACATACTGATCCAATTCTTCGGGCTCCATAGTAACTTTCGCCCGAGGAGTAATACCAAGCAGCCCAAGCGGAAAGTGATCGGCAAAACCAACTTCCTGTAAACCATTATTCACTGCGTTTTCAAGGTAATCTTCCATAGTTCCTGTAGCATGGCAGCAGCGGGATGTATGCAAATGATAATCGATCATCGCCGGGGCTCCCTGCTGTCCGCCCCTTCCAGGGAGTTAAAAAAGCAGGAGTAACGCCCGGTATGACAGGCAACACCGGGACCCTCCGGGATAACTCTTAACAGCAGGGTATCAAGGTCACAATCGGCGTTGATTGATTTTAAAGTAAATATATTGCCCGATGTTTCTCCTTTAACCCAGTATTCCTGCCTGCTGCGGCTCCAAAAACAAACTCTTTCTTCAGTTATAGTTCGTTTTAAAGCTTCTTCATTCATATAGCCGACCATCAAAACCGAGTCTGTTCTATCATCCTGGATTACTGCCGGAATCAATCCTTTTTGGTCATATTTTAGCTCTCCCGGTTTCAGCGGTTTCAATTGTTCGTTTCCGGTAATATCTGTCATTCTTATTCCTCCAGCCCTGTTTTAATTAATTGCCGACATCGCATCGCTCAGGCTAAATTGATTGCTATAAAGAGCTTTGCCGACGATAACTCCCCTGACCCGATCTTTATAGGGTTTGAGTGCAATCAGATCATCCAGAGAAGATATACCCCCAGACATGATTACCTGCAACTTTGTTCTATTCAATAAAGACTCCAGTCCCTTCAGATTTGGTCCGGAGAGGGTTCCATCCCTGCTGATATCAGTATAAACTATTTCCTTCACGCCCCATTGTTCAACCTGCACAGCAAAATCATTCACATCCAGAGACGATGATTCAGTCCAACCTTTAACTGCAACGTTTCCATCACGGGCATCAATTCCGATCAATATTCCAGCCCCGTATTCTTTCACCATTTCCCGGGCAAGATCAGGACTTTCGACCGCCAGGGTGCCGAGAATAATCCTGCATATTCCTGCAGAAAAAGCTTTTTCAACATTTTCTTTTGTTCTCATTCCTCCGCCAAGCTGCAGGGGAATCTGAACCTCTTCACCAATTGCCGAAATAATCCTGGCATTTTGGGTCAATCCGGTAAAAGCGCCATCCAGATCGACCAAGTGCAGCATTTTTGCGCCGAGCTGTTCCCACTGCCGGGCAACTTCAACAGGATTTTCTCCATACACAGTTTCCCTGCCCGGATCTCCCTGGTATAAACGCACACATCGTCCCCGCCGCATATCAATTGCAGGTATGACCAGCAAACAATTCACCTCATTCCAGTTTTCCCTTGGTTGAAAGTACTCCCTTATAACCATCCATTATTGATGAAGCCTCATTAAGTGCCCTGGCAGCAGCCTTGAAAGAAGCTTCTATTATATGATGTTTATTCTTTCCGTGATTCATTGTCAGGTGAAGGTTGAGCCCACATTCATTGACAAAAGCTTGCCAGAACTCATTAAACAGTTCGCCATCCATAGACCCTACCGGTCCGGGAGAAAGCTCAAAATCATAATGCAGCCAGGGGCGTCCTGACAAATCGACTACTGCTGTAACCAGAGCCTCATCCATGGGGACCACACTGAAACCATACCTTCTAATTCCTTCCTTATTCCCCAGGGCATCTTTAAAAGCCCTCCCGAGGCAAATACCAATATCCTCAACCAGGTGATGTGGATCTACCTCTATATCTCCTTCCGAATCAATGGTAAGGGAGAAAAACCCGTGGCGGGCCCAGAGTGTGAGCATATGTTCAAAAAATGGCAACCCAGTTTTCAGTTCCGCCTTTCCGTCACCATCGATACCCAGTTCAAGTGTTATCCTCGTTTCAGCGGTATTACGTTCAATCCCTGCCTGACGATTCATCTCTTTTCCTCCTTATCAGCGCAGCCCGGGCATGAGCTTCCAGGCCTTCGGAACGGGCCAGATCAGCGATTGGCCCGGCTGCTTTAACCATGGCTTCCCTGCTGTAATATATCACACTGGTTTTTTTATAGAAATCATCCACGGACAGGGGCGATGCATACCTGGCAGCTGAGCCGGTCGGCAGAACATGATTAGAGCCGGCCCAGTAATCACCGAGCGGTTCAGGCGCATATGGTCCTATAAAAATTGCTCCTGCACACTTAATGTTTTCAAGATAGCTCCAGGCTTCTTCGAGATGCAGCTCCAGATGCTCCGGGGCAAGATCATTAACCACGTTCCAGGCCTGATCAAGTGAAGAAACCAGGATTGCCGCCCCTTTTTCAGACAGTGATTGCAGGGCAATCTTCCGGCGGGGAAGGTCTTTCAACTGTTCCTCCAGATGTTGATCCACCCTCACTGCCAGGCTTTCAGAACAGGTTACCAGTATTGACCTGGAGAGAGGATCATGCTCTGCCTGCGACAACAGGTCGGCTGCTATATAAGCAGGGTTAGCCTGATCATCAGCTACGATAACTATTTCACTCGGCCCGGCCAGCATATCAATGCCGACATGCCCGTAGACTTCTTTTTTTGCCAGGGTAACATATATGTTGCCAGGACCAACAATTTTCTGCACCGCCCTCACAGTTTCAGTTCCATAAGCAAGCGCTGCGACAGCCTGGGCACCGCCTATTTTATATACTGCTTTCGCTCCTGCCAGGGAGGAAGCGGCAAGCGTTACCGGATTAACCCGGCCAGTGCTGTCCGGTGGAGTGCAGACGTATATGTCTTTCACCCCTGCAACAATAGCCGGTATAACAGTCATTAAAACTGAAGAAGGATATGCCGCCGTTCCACCGGGAATATATGCCCCGACAGACTGAAGAGGCATTATACGCTGACCGACTATAGAACCTTCTTCTGTGCTCCACCAGCCACTTCTGATCTGGTGTTCATGATAGCGCCTGATATTATGCATGGCACTCCTGATCACTTCAAGTAATTCCGGCTCAATATTTTTCAGGGCCAATTCCATTTCTGCCTGATCGACAGTAAGGTTTTCCAAAACTGCGCGGTCATATTTTTCTGTATAATCAAGAAGAGCTCTATCTCCTTTATTCTGCACTTCCTTTATTATTGCCCTGACCTGCTCCAGTTCATCCCTGTATTGATTAAATGAATTATCTGTGCCGCTTTCCCTATATTTTTGATATGTAGTAATCGGTAAAACCATCGGTTTTCTCCAGTTCTATAGAAGTATTATTATAAGGCGGAAACAGGTGGAAAGATCATGCATATATTAACATGGCTGATAGTTAACGTCAATTTGCCGGTAGTAAGATTAGTCCGCTATTAATTTCCTCAAATCCTGCATAAAATGCGGATAAGAAATAGAAACCGCTTCTGCTCCATTAATAACAGTATCACCTTCGGCAGCAAGGCCGGCAACTGCCAGAGCCATGGCCATGCGGTGATCGCCGTAGCTGTGCACCTTTGCACCCATGAAACGGGTGTTTCCCTGTATCGAAAGGTCGTCCCCTCCGGATGAAATAACTGCACCGAGCCTGGTTAATTCCTGTTCAATAGCTGCCAGACGATCAGTTTCTTTAACCCGCAGTTCCCCGGCATTTTTAATTGTTGTAATACCGTCTGCAACCGATGCAGCGACAGCTATTACCGGTATTTCATCAATTAGCTTCGGAATTGTTTCTCCATCGATTATAGTTCCTTTTAAAGCAGGACCGCCCCTGACAAAGATGTCGGCAACCGGTTCCCTGCCCCATAATCTTTTGTCCCTTATCTCCAGGTCAGCACCCATTTCCAATAAAACGTCAATAATTCCACTCCTGGTCGGATTAATACCCACATCTTTCAGGTAAACCTCCGCCCCGGGAATAATTGCCGCAGCAACCATAAAGAAAGCAGCTGTCGAGATGTCTCCGGGAACCTTAATCCGGCAGCCTTCCAACCGTTTACCTCCACGAAGCAGCACAGTGCTTTCTTTATTGCTGATGCAGGCTCCGAATTCTGCAAGCATCAATTCTGTATGGTCACGGCTGAGGTAAGGCTCAATAAACTTTGTCTCTTCTGCGTTAAAAAGGGCAGCCAGCAATACTGCCGACTTAACCTGGGCGCTGGCCCGCGGCGAAGAATAGTTGATCCCCCGGATCCTGCCCTCACTAACAGTAAGGGGAAGCAACCCGTCTGTCCCCCTGATAGATGCACCCATCAGGGAAAGAGGCTTTATTACTCTATTCATCGGCCGTTTTCGCAGTGAATCATCGCCTGTAATCACCGTTTCAAATGGTTGCCCGGCCAGAACTCCAAGGAGCAGCCTGGCGGTAGTGCCGGAATTGCCGGCATCGAGAGTGACAGCAGGCTTTTCCAGGTTCATATCACGGCCTTCGACAAGCAGTAACCCGGGGCTTTCAGTAATTTTTACCCCGAGAGCTCTCAGGCAGTTAATGGTTGAACGGCAATCGTCTGCATCAAGAAAGCCTTCTATTTCAGTAATACCGTGAGCCAGCGAACCGATAATCAGGGCACGGTGGGTTATAGATTTATCACCGGGCACGGTAAGTTCGCCATTTAACTTTTGGGGACGATTGATAATAATGATCATGATTTGCTCCTGATTCAGTTCTATTACAGGTGTGATATAATAATAAAACAGTTTGCCCCTCTTCGGCAAGCATAATTGAGAGGAAGTGGTAGTGATCTTATGGATATATTTGCCTTAATTGGCCATAGTGGCACGGGTAAAAGTCACCAGGCTCCCATCCTGGCCAGGCAGTATAATATTGAATATATAATTGATGACGGTCTCTTAATAAAGGGCAACCAGTCGTTGGCGGGACGCTCTGCCAAAAGGGAAAACACCCGTTACGGGGCAATAAAAAGAGCCCTTTTTAAAGATGAAAAACATGCCAGACAGGTTAAGAGTAAACTTGCCGAAATATCACCCGGCAAACTGCTTATCATCGGCACATCCAGGCGAATGGTCGATATGATTGCCCTCAACCTGGGGCTTGATTTACCGACCTATTATTTTACCATCGAAGAAGTTTCCAGCCCTGAATCAATTGAAACTGCGCTAACTGTGAGAGCAAAGACAAACCGCCACGTTATTCCTTTGCCCACTTTTGCCATAAAAAAAGATTTTCCGGGTTACCTGATCAACCCCCTGCGCACTTTCTTTGCCCTGCCTGCAGCCCATAAATCAGAAACCGCTCTTGAACGCTCGGTGGTTCGTCCTGTCTTCAGCACCCTAGGCAGCTTTTACATTAGCGAGCATGTTATACACGACCTGGTTGAATACCTGGCCCGGAATATCCCCGGGGTAAAAAAGATAATGCATACCGAGGTAGAAAATGGCAACGGCAGGGTCTGTATAAATATCGACCTTTCCATTGATATTTTCAGCATTTCACAGAAACCGATAGACAGTCTTCTCAAGGAAATTCAAAACACGGTTAAAGAACAGGTGGAACATCAAACCGGATTTTTCCTGGACCAGGTTAATGTCTATGCACGAAAACTTCATATTGATGAAACCGTTTTAAATGACAGGGATAAAATGCGCTCCATTTTCAGTAGATAATTAAACGTGCCCCTTTAAAACCCGCCATTCATTAGTATAAATATTCATTCGCTGCCCCCTGGCAAAACCGATAAGAGTAATATTTAATTTGTCAGCCAGTTCAATACTGAGGGTGGTAGGCGCTGCCCTTGATACTATCAATTCTGTTTTTAGCCTGGCTGCCTTGAGTAATATTTCGGAAGTTATACGTCCGCTAAGAATGAAAAACTTTCCCTCCATTGGAATTCTGCCCAGAAGGCATTCGCCGACTAGTTTGTCAACAGCATTATGCCTGCCGATATCTTCAAAAAAGAAAAGGATTTCATTTTTATCGGCCAGGGCTGCACTGTGCACTCCCCCGGTTATTTTAAACAAGTCTGAAATATGCTGCACTTTTTTACTGAGACTGATTATTGTATCTGCTTCAACCTGCAGTTTACCATCCAGGGGTTTGCTCTGCATGGAATCAAGAACATTAAAAAATATTGTTCCTTTCCCACAACCAGAGGTGATAGTCCTTTTACCATAAAGCTTTTCTATCGCCCCAGTATCTTTATTAAGCTCTATTTCAACCAGCCTACCCTCGTTTACCCTGATTGAAGAAAGATCATCAACAGTATCGATAAAACCTTCAGAGCGCAGAAAACCAAGGGCAAGACGATCTATTTTTTCCGGAGTACAGAGCAGGGTAACTAGCTCCTTACCGTTAAGGAACAAGGTGACCGGAGTTTCCACTACAACCGGATCTTCCTTATCCGCCCATTTGTTATCACGCAGGGTTCTTATTTTTTTTAAAACAGATTTATTAATATCAATCAATTATCATTTCAACTCCACAGCGCATTATACTAATAGATTATGCCGGCCGCCCCTGGGAAAAAGGACTTTCCGGCATATAACCGCCACGCTTTAATTACTCAAGGCCATTGCGGCTGATTACCTGTTTGTACCAGTCTGCGCTTTTCTTCGGATAACGTTTCTGTGTTTCAAAATCGATATATACTATACCAAAACGTTTACTGTAACCAAAAGCCCACTCAAAATTATCCATCAGGGTCCATAGATAATAACCCTTCAATGGCACCCCTTCCTGAACTGCTTTCCAGCACTGCTCGATATAGCCTCTGAGGTAGGCTACCCGCTTATCGTCATTAACCGACCCATCCGCCAGAAGTTGGTCATCAAATGCAGCGCCATTTTCGGTTATATAAAGGGGCAGTGGCCCATAATCACGGTGCACACGGACCAACAGTTCATAAAGCCCTTCCGGGTATACCTCCCAACCCATTTCCGTATAATCGGCATCAGGCGGGTTTACCGGGCTGCCCATGAAAGCATTATCATCACCTGTAGATTCCACCAGCACGCGGGTATAGTTATTAATGCCCAGGAAATCGAGCGGTTCACTCACCATGATAGAGTCCTCTTCACTGAAAAGTGGCACCTTAAAGCTCCTGGAGAAGATCTCAACCATATCTTCCGGGTAGGAACCCTTAAAAATCGGGTCCAGGAACCACCTGTTTATAAAACCATCCGACCGGTGCGCAGCTTTCATGTCTTCTTCGCTATCAGTTAAAGGCTGCACGGGAGCCAGGTTCAGGGTAATACCAATCTTTTCATCAACCCTTTTTACCTGGCGAAAAGCATTTACGGCAAGCCCGTGAGCTATCAAAAGGTTATGCGATACCTGCAAGGCTTGATTAAAATCAGTCTGCCCGGGAGCATGAACGCCAAATGCATTTCCAAGAACAGCAACCACCCAGGGTTCATTGAGAGTTATCCACATGCTGACAGGAAGATCGAGGCTTTCAAAAAGATATGCGGCATATTCAGCAAAATAGCGAGCAGTATCCCGATTTTCCCAACCGCCTTTATCCTGAAGAGCCTGGGGGAGATCCCAGTGATAAAGGGTAGCGGCAGGTTGTATACTAAATTTGTGGAGTTCATCCACCAGTTTGCGATAAAAATCAAGCCCCCTGGTGTTGGGCGTACCTCCACCGGCAGGAAATATCCTGGGCCAGGATATGGAAAAACGGTAACTGTTCAAACCAAGGTCAGCCATCATTTTTACATCGTCTTTAAAGCGAAGGTAATGATCGCAGGCAACATCCCCGGTATCATTGTTCCAAATCCTGCCCTCAGTGTGTGCAAATTGATCCCAAATAGATTTTCCTTTCCCGTCAGCATCTGGGGAACCTTCAATCTGGTAAGAAGCTGTAGCAGCACCCCAGACAAATTCGTCAGGAAATATTTTACTGCTCATTAACGGTCCCCTCCATTTGCTTATTCGAGATTGGCAATTATTGAATGTCTTTTCATCTCATTACCGGCACATCCGCAGACATGCGGAACCGAAGATTGCTGTTTTCCATTTAAATTACCGTCTACCCTGAGGGCAATGTTGCTATCCGGCGTGGTCAGAAGCCCAAGGCCGCGACGAAACCTGCCTTCGTAGATAAATTCTGTTCCCGGGTGCTCCTCTGTTTTACAGGGCCATTGCAAACCCTGTTCTAATAAACGGCTGTAATTAATTCCGGCGTATTGTGGCGTTAAAGCAATTATCTCGTCGAATATATCTTCGGGACTTTCATATTCCCATTCAAACCCGAGCCAGCCGGCCAATTCAGCTATCACCTGCCAATCAGGGTATACATCCCCCGGCGAATCCACTGCAGGCATATTCAATTGAACTCTGCGCTCCGTATTGGTGTAGGTTCCCATTTTTTCAGCAAACGCGGCCGCCGGCAATACAACATCGGCAAGGGCTGCAGTTTCAGTCATAAACATTTCCTGGACAAGTAAAAAGTCAAGTTTCTTCAAAACATTAATTGCATCGGCACTACCCTCTCCACAGGCTGCCGGGTTTTCACCAAGTATAAGCATCGCTTTAACAGCCGGGTTATCCTGAGGAACAAAAACACAATCGACAGACAGACCGGGCTCCTTGCTGATCGGAATCTGCCAGGAATGGGAAAATTTTTCCCGGACTGCTTTTTCTGTTACTGACTGATAACCGGTTAATACCGTGGGCATTATTCCCATATCGCCACAACCCTGCAGGTTATTCTCGCCAAAAGGCAGGTAAAGACCGGAAGACTTTTTACCAATATTTCCGGTCAGAAGGGCCAGGTTAACCAGGGCCAGGACCAGCTCTTCTCCGTGCTCATGATCATTTAACATTGCGCTTGATATTATAGCTGCCGATTCGGCTCCGGCATAAATTCTGGCAGCCTCTCTGATTTCAACAGCGGTAACGCCTGTAATCCCGGCAGCCAGCTCAGGGGTTATAGACGCAATCCCCTTTTTAAAGTTTTCAAAGCCTTCTGTTCGTTTCGATACATACTTGTGGTCATATAGCTCTTCAGAGATTATAACGTTGGCCATGGCATGAGCCAGAACAACTGCTCCACCGGGTTTAAGATCCATTACCTGATGAGCAATATCTCTAAAGCCTGCCTGTTTTTCATTGGCCGATATCAATTTAGCTCCGCACCTTACCGCTTCCCTGATCCGGTAACCGATCACCGGATGAGTCCGAAGTGGGACGGCTTCTATCACCAGCAAGGCCTTTGCCCCAACCAGTTCTTCAATACTGTTGGTCATAGCCGTGCTGCCCAGAGATTGTCTCAGAGCTTTTATTGCCGAGACATGAGAATAACGGGTATGGCTATCAATATTGTTTGTGCCCATGCTGCGGATCAGCTTTTGAAACAGGTAGCTTTCTTCGTTGGTCACTTTGGGTGAACAGAGCCCCATCACAGATGCATCACCATAGCGCTTTCTGACCCTGTCCAGGTTGTCAACGATAAAGCCAAGAGCTTCTTCCCAGGTTACCTCAATAAAAACCCCCTCCGATTTAACAAGGGGCGCCGTTATCCGCTCAGCACTCTGCTGGTAATCCCACCCGAATTTACCACTGGCGCAAAGTTGTCCCCTGTTAACCGGGCTTTCCTTGTCGGGGGTTACCCCTGTTATTTGATTTCCGTGGGTATGCAGGTAAATACCGCAACCAACGCTGCAGTATGGGCAGATAGCCTTGGTTTTTTCCAGTTCCCAAGGTCGGCCTTTCCCAATACCGGATTTTGGAGTGAGGGCTCCTACAGGGCAACTATCGATACAGAGTCCGCAAAAAACACAGGTAGAGTCTTCAATTTTATCTTCATAGGCAGGACCTACATTACTGGCAAATCCGCGCTCAGTAAAATCGATTGCTCCCGCTCCGACAACCTCCTGGCATTTACCGACACAGATACCGCATAAAATACACTTATTCATATCCCTGATAAAGAACTGATTGCTGTCATCAAGTGAAAGTTCTTTTACTTCACCCAAGTATTCACTGTCGGTAATCCCATACCGGTAACAGTAGTCCTGTAGCTTGCACTCACCGGTTTTTTCACAGGTAATACAAACCAGGGGGTGGTTGGCCACCATAAGCTTTAATATATCCTGCCTGGCCCTGACTACACGCTCCGATTCTGTATGAACAATCATCCCGGGAGCAACAGGAGTAACACAGGAAGCAACCAGGGCCTTAGCTTTCTCCACTTCAACCACGCATATCCGGCAGGCGCCGTTGGGGGGAAGTTGGGGATCATAGCAAAAAGTAGGGATATCTGCACCCGCTATTCTTGCTGCTTCCAGTATAGTAGTACCTGGTTCTACTTCCAATTCTGTTTCGTCAATGGTCAGTTTAATGGTTGACATCTGCTTCCCTCCTTACCGGAGTAATAAATATGCTATCGAACCGGCATTTCTCAATACAGCTGCCGCAGTTAGTGCACAGGTCAAGATCTATTTCGTGCGGTCCCTTCTTTTCGCCGCTGATGGCATTAACCGGACATACCTTGGCGCATACCGTGCAGCCTGTACATTTTTTCGGGTCTATCCAGTAGTTAAAGAGCGGTTTGCATATCCCTGCCCGGCAAAACTTATCATTGATATGTTCTTCATATTCATGACGAAAATATCGGATAGTGCTTAAAACCGGGTTGGGACAGGTTTGACCTAGACCGCAGAGTGCACTATCTTTAATGCTGTAAGCAAGCCTGTCAAGGGTTTGCAGGTCTTCCGGTTTTCCTTCCCCTTCGGTGATCCGGTTCAGGATTTCCAGCATTCGCTTCGTTCCTTCTCGACAGGGAGTGCACTTACCGCATGACTCTTTCTGAGTAAAAGAGAGGAAATAACGAGCCAGGTCTACCATGCAGGTCCGATCATCCATTACCACCAGTCCCCCGGAACCCATGATTGCCCCGGCCTGGTTTAAAGAATCATAATCAATAGGCAGGTCAAGCTGCTCAGCAGGAATACATCCCCCTGAGGGCCCCCCTGCCTGAACTGCTTTAAAATCCCTGCCTCCCTTGATTCCACCGCCCACGTCATAAATGATTTCCCTTATAGTTATACCCATTGGCACTTCACACAGGCCGGTATTGCGGATTTTCCCGGCCAGGGCAAATACCTTTGTTCCCTTGCTGCCCTCGGTTCCGACAGAGGCAAACTCTTTAGCTCCACCTTCCCTGAGAATGAGGGGTATATTGGCTAGGGTTTCCACGTTATTGATAGTTGTCGGTTTACCAAAAAGCCCTGACTGAGCAGGGAACGGAGGACGGGGTCGGGGCATACCACGACGCCCCTCAATAGAGGCAAGCAGGGCAGTTTCTTCACCACATACAAAGGCTCCTGCCCCTTCTTTGATATTAATTTTAAAGTTAAAGTCTGAACCCAGGATACACTCACCCAGCAGTCCGTATTCTTCAGCCTGCCTGATCGCAATCTTCAATCTTTTTATTGCCAGAGGGTACTCGGCACGGCAGTATACATATCCTTCACTGGCGCCTATAGCGCGGCCGCAGACCAACATACCTTCAAGAATAGCATGAGGATCACCCTCAAGGATTGAACGATCCATAAAAGCTCCCGGATCGCCTTCATCTGCATTACATACAACATATTTTTTTGAACCGGAGGCGTTTAATGTAAACTCCCATTTCAGTCCGGTCGAAAAACCGGCTCCTCCTCGTCCGCGCAAACCTGCTTTTTTCACCTCTTCGCAAATAGCAGCAGGTTCTGTCTGCAGTGCCCGCGTTAAAGCCCTGTATCCTCCCCGCATAATATATTCGTCGATACTCTCGGGATCAATGATCCCGCTGTTACGCAGAACATTAAATTTTTGCTTGGCATAAAAGGGGATAGTATCAATAAAACGGGACGGAGCATCTACATCAGGCCCCTTATAGAGCAGGTGCTCAACAATCTCGCCGCCTACCAGGTGCTTTTCAACAATTTCGGCCATATTTTTAGGCTTGAGGCGGCAATAAAAAACTTCATCGGGATATACTACAATAATCGGCCCCACTTCACAAAACCCGGGGCACCCTCCCATCACTATCCGGTATTTATCCCGGATTCCGCGCTTCTCCAGCTCTTCAATTAAAGCATCTTCAACCGATTGTGAACCGGAAGAAAGACAGCCTGTCGCCCCACAAATCATCAAATGTTTATCATACAAATTACAAAACCCTCCTCAGTGCCACCACCATTAAGAGTTTAACCAGTGACAGTTAGATAATTACAAATTGTTCGTTGATCGCTACCCGGTCGATTATTGCTTTCCGTTTTGCAGCACAAGCAGGATCTTCATGGCATATCGGCCCCTCAACACAGCAGCGAACAAAATCTTTACAGGGATTCTCCCTGGTATGGGTACACTTTTCGCAACAGTGATCGATAAATTTTTCCACGCAATTCACTCCTCCGGCAATTATTTATAACTATCTAATATATCCTTGACCTTATCGGGAGTGAGCCGCCCATGCGGATCATCATTGACCATAATAACAGGAGCAAGAGCACAAGCCCCGATACAGGCAACCTCTTCCAGGGTGAAGCGTAAATCTTCAGTTGTTTCGCCACTAGGTATTCCCAGGGTTTCTTCAATTCGGTCAGAAATTTTGGGGCTGCCCTGAATATGACAGGCTGTACCCTTGCATACCCTTATTATGTACTTTCCCCTTGGTTTCATTTTAAACTGGGCATAGAACGTTGCCACTCCGTAAAGCCTGCTGAGAGGTATATTCATATGCTCGGAAACCCATTCCATAGCCGGTCGCGGCAGGTAACCAAAGTGTTCCTGGACTTTCTGTAAAACCGGTATTACCATCTCTTTTTTGCCAAGGTATGGCTCAATAATCTGATCGAGCTTGCTTAAATCCAATTCTTCTGCTGCAGCTGTTACTGTTTCTTTGCTCAAAAAAAGAACCTCCATTACCAGGCAATATTGCCATGCATCCATCAGGAGCACTAAAACCACGAATAACTATTTAATTAGCGGGCATTGCCTGTTGATTTATTAATTATTTTACACAATTAAAATATACAGGTAAAATTACTGCACCATTATAATTTCCCCTTAAAAAGCAGCAATCCTGCTCCCGGAAGCTAAATTATTAAAACAACCTGACCGGGGTAAAGTTAATCCCATCGGCAGCAACAAAACAGTACTGCACACCGTTTTTCAGTCCCTGGAAAATGTAATCCCTGCCCTGATCATGAATATGTCCAAACACACAAATTTCAACATTATATTCTTCCAAAAGCTTTGTAAAGTCGCTTTCCTGGTTATTGCGGTTGTAAGGTGGGTAATGCATGGCGGCAATGATTCGTTTGCAGCCGGATTTAACGGCATGGTCAAGAGAAAGTTGAAGGCGCTGGACTTCACGTAAATAAACTTTCTCATCTCCGTTGTCGGTGAACCCTTCCTCCCCGGGGCAAATCCAGCCACGGGTGCCGCAAATTACTGTCTCCTGCCATGTAAAACTATCGTTTTGAAGTGCGAGGATTGAGGGGGGCAGAACAGCCCTGACCTTGCTGATTGAAGACCACCAGTAATCATGATTGCCCCTGAGCAGCAGCTTGGTTCCTTTAAGTGCATCCAGCAAGTTTAGGTCGGAAAGAGCTTCATCAAGGTGCATGGCCCATGAAATATCCCCTGCAACAATAACCAGGTCGCCATCATCAACAACCCGGTTCCAGCCTTCTCTTATCTTTTCGATATGGTTTTCCCATTCACCGCCAAAAACATCCATTGGCTTATTGCTGCTTGTGGAAAGGTGAAGATCACCAATAGCCAGAATTCCCATGAGAGCCCCTCTTAAATAGTATTTCTCTTTATATCCTACTAAAAGAACAAGAAGTTTGCAAAAGGAGTCTTGTTCGGTTGATTAGGATTATATGTCTTCAGAATTAAAATTTGTAAATATTATAATAAAATGATAAACTGTCATTAAAATACTCAAATGCGAGAAATTAAGGAGGTCCCCAATCATGGATACAGGTTCTCCCAGGCGCCCCCGCCGATACCTGCGCAGCCGTATTACCAGAAAATTAATACTAGACACGGCACTTGATGTTTTTCTCACCGAGGGTTATGCCAAAACAACAATAGCCAAAATAAGCGACCAGGCAAACGTCGGCTACGGAACAGTATACAGCCATTTTAAAGGTAAAGACGATATCCTGAGCAAAGTTGTAGATAATGTACTGACTGAATTTTACAACCTCCTCGAAGTACCATTCTCGCCCGGAACCCTGGAAGAAGCCCGCAAAGCATATTACGAACTGGTCCTTACATCATTCCGGCTATCCGAACAGCACAGGCCGATCATGAAAGTATACCAGGAAGCACTCGGTCAATCACCATCAATAAGCGCTCACTGGCAAAGTATTATCGAGCAGTTCATAATAAGCTCGGCAAAATCTTTCGCCTATGCCCAGGATAAAAAACTTTCCGGCAAGTTTGATATCCAGACAGTTGCCAAGGCTTATATTCTGCTGGTCGACCGTTTCATCTGGGAAGTAGTTAATGAAAATGAACGTGACCTTGAGCATATAACCAATATTATTATCGATATGTTGTTTACCGGTTTTTTCAGCAGCAGGGAAAAGAAGAAGAAATAGGTTTAGGCAATTCGGATAATACGCTTTTCGGTTACAATTACATCAACAGGACGATCCCATTCTTCAACAGGAACTTTTTCGCAAATCTGCATGTCAAATACCAATGAGACCAAAGGGGTTTTTGGCTTTAAAAGCTCAAAAAAACGATCGTAATAACCGCCACCGTAACCAAGACGGTTGCCGGAAAGATCAAAGGCAACACCAGGGACAATAAGCAGATCAATCGTTTCAGGATCATATGGCCTGAGAGAAGAATCCTGTGGTTCGGGTATATTGTAAGCTCCCGGCTTAAGGTCTTTATCGTAATCGAGGAGCAGTGAAGGGATCAACTTCCGGGTTTCAGATACAGCTTTCGGAACAAAAACAACCTTATTTCTGCAAAGTGTCTCCTCAACCATATCCCTGGTATAAACTTCACTGCCAAAAGTTATAAAAAACATTACCGATTTTGCCAGCTGATATTCAGGCAGGCTGTAAAGATTTGCTGCAATAAGCGCACTTTTTTCCTTGATTTGATCAGGAGAATACTGATCGCGCAAACCGATAATCTTCCTGCGCAGAGCTTTCTTATCCATTTAAAATCCCTTTCATTGTTAATAGTTCCGGTGTCCGGACACTATTAATAAGCACGGGCAAAGCAGGCCACCTCTTTTGCCTTTTCACCGCAGGCCAGGCAGGTCTCATGCTCCGGTTCCATATCAAACGGAAGGCAGCGAATTGTTGCCTTGGTATCGTTTTTTATAGTTTCTTCACAATCTGGATTACCGCACCATGAAGCAACAAAAAAGCCCCGTTCTTCCTCCATAACTCTTTTAAATTCTTCATAGTCTAAACCAGTGCGGGTATTGGCCTTCTGAAATTCCAGGGCGCGGTTGAACATATCATTCTGAATCTGTTCAAGCAGCTGGGGCAAACGCCGGGGAAGATCAGAGCGAGATACAAATTCCTTTTCGCCTGTATCACGCCGGGCTAAAACAACATGATCTTTATCAAGATCCCTGGGGCCAACCTCTATACGCAGGGGAACACCGCGCATCTCCCAATCGTTAAACTTCCAGCCGGGTGAATATTCTTCCCGGTCATCCAGCTTAACCCGTAAGCTTTCTTTAAGCTCGTTTTCAAGAGCCCCAACAGCCTCTAAAACCCTTTCCCGGTCTTTCTTGGTCAGGATGGGAACTATTACCACTTGTGTCGGGGCAAGCCGTGGCGGTAAAACAAGTCCGCGATCATCACCATGAACCATGATCAAAGCCCCGATTAAACGGGTAGAAACTCCCCAGGAAGTTTGCCAGACATGCTTGAGCTGGTCGTCCTGATCCAAAAAAGTAATATCAAACACTTTGGCAAAATGCTGACCCAGGTTATGAGATGTTCCAGCTTGTAAAGCCCGGCCGTCACTCATCAGTGCTTCGACTGAGTAAGTACGCAGAGCCCCGGCAAATTTTTCTCTTTCTGTTTTACGACCGGCTAAAACCGGAATTGCCATTTCATTTTCAATGCAATCCTTGTAAACATTAAGCATACGGATCGTTTCTTCTTCCGCTTCTTTTTCCGTACGGTGACAGGTATGACCTTCCTGCCATAAGAATTCTGATGTCCTTAAAAAAGGCCTGGTTGATTTTTCCCAGCGCACAACGCTGCACCACTGGTTAATTAAGATCGGCAAATCCCTCCAGGACTGGACCCAGCGGGAATAAAAATCACAGATAATCGATTCGGAGGTAGGGCGCACAAGTAAGGGTTCGGCTAGAACCTCCCCGCCGCCCCTGGTCACCCAGGCAACCTCGGGTGCAAAACCTTCAACATGATCTGCTTCTTTCTGAAGAAGACTTTGCGGTATTAACAGGGGGAAATAAGCATTTTGATGTCCTGTCTCTTTAAAACGCCTGTCCATCTGCTCCTGGATCTTTTCCCATATTGCATAACCGGCCGGCCTGATGGCCATAAAACCCTTGACAGGAGAATAGTCCATCATCTTTGTTTTGAGAATTACATCTACATACCACTGGGAATAATCTACTGCCTTGGGGGTTATCTCCTTAACAAATTCTTTGTCTGTCCCCTTTTTGGCCCCTCCGTTTTGTTCAGCCACGCCTACCATCCTTTCTGCTTCTCGAAAATACAAATAGCTTGCCCTGTAACCGGTATTAAAAAGTAAATAGTCAGCAAGAGCAAGCTGCCAACTGACCCGTATATATAACTGCAGATAATTCTAACACAATTTTTAACGGGCGACCAGTTCCCGGCGTGTTTTTAATAGTTTTTGCCAGCTCTCCTCGCTTAGCGGACGATTAAAACTGCGGAAATTTGCCAGTTTAAAGCCATGTTCATTTGCCCAGTAGCGAGTCTGGAGGATCGATTCCAGGTTAACTCCCGATGAGCCAAGGCTGTAATGCTTGTAATCACGTTCCAGGGCAAGCAGCATTGTTTCCGCCATGCAGGCATAAGCCAGGCCTTCTTCAAAACCAAAATCCCAGCCCAGGGACGGATGCCCTGGCACCTCTATCACCCCACCATCAATAACCAAAACATCGGGACGGGCCTGATCCACTTCCTCACTTACATTAGCCGGTCGTGATATATCGCAAACGATAGCCCCTTTCTTCAGGTTTCCAGCATGGATAACCTTTTCTGTCGCGCTCGTCGCACTAATTACTATATCAGCCCCGGCAAGGACGGCATTAATGTCGGTTGAAAATGTGATTAATCCTCTTTCCCGTCCTTCTCCGTCAACAAATTCTTCAAAATCATCCATTGGAGCATCGGGTCCGGGAAGAGACCTGCAACCAGCTAAAAGAGCACCCATGCTGCCGTTTTTAAAGGGACGTCCCTGCTGCAGCAGCGCCGACTGGTAACGGTATATTTCTGCCGCAACCAGGTGCAGCCGTTCGCTTGAAGTCTGGTTGTTCGGGTTTCCAATCAGGATCTGACGGGGCACTGTTTCCGACAAAAGCAAGGCGATGCCACGGCCAATTGAACCCGCTGCTCCGACTACTGCAGCAGCAACCTCACTGCGGTCAATCTGAAGTTTTTCTGTAGCCTCGTTAACCGCATCTACTGCAGATACAACAGTATAACTGTTACCGGTTGTTATGGGAATTCCTTCATTCTTAAGGTATAACCCTCCCATTGAAGCGACTGCAGTGAAAGCACCCAATCCAACAATGCGGGCACCCCGGCTGCGGGCCAGGGAAACAGCAGTTTTCAATTCAGCCAAAGCCTGACTGCGCGGCAATTCGATAAAATCATCGGTCGTGCGGGAAATCGCAATAAACTCACCATACGCCTCACTGCCCTTTGCCGATTTGATCCTGGTTTTACCGGCGACAAAAGGCTCAACCATACCGTTAAAACGCCCGGTTAGATCGGCTAGTTCTTTCGTGTTGAAAGAGTAAAGACTGTTGTCAAACTGGGGGTAACTCTCCAGGTCAAGGGCATGGATTAAAAAAGCAAAACGTCCTTCCTCCTTACTACCGGTCGGAATGTAATGCGGTGCTGGATAAGGTTTAAAAGGAACATATTTACCTTCTTTAACTTCTTTATCAGAACGAACCAGGAAAGCCATAAATCGGGCAGTGCTGCCCTCTTTTAGCACTTCAAGCATGGCTTCTATTCCTTGCAAAGCCATTTGGCACTGCTCTTCGGTAATAACCAGTGGCGGTTCAATTCTGATAACAGCATTACCGTTCAAGGTGGGAGCAACTCTTATTTTCTCAACATTGAGCAGGTATGATGATATGGCCGGGGTTAAAAGTTCCTGCTCAGCCATAACACCAAGCAAACTGCCAGGAAAACAATCGCGATCCTGGTAAAATTCTATTCCAAGCATTAATCCGCGACCGCGTATTGCCTTGATCAGGTTTGGATATTTTTCCTGCAGGGCCAGCAAGCCTTTTTTAAGCAGGCGACCTTTTCTATTAATGTCAGCTAGAAGGCTGCCGTTCTCAGCAGTTAAGATATCCAAAACTTTCAGGCCAACCCGGCAGGCCAGTGAATTACCGCCAAATGTTGAAGAATGCTTATAACCAAAATCCTCACTGTATGCGGCGTCACTGCTTATGCAAGCCCCGATGGGAATAACCCCTCCACCAAGCGCCTTGGCCAGGATCATCACGTCGGGAGCCACCTTTTCAATTTCACATGCAAAAAGTGTTCCCGTGCGGGCAAGACCAGTCTGTACTTCATCGAATACCAGTAGAACACCGTGTTCACTGCATATTTCCCTGACCCGGGAAAGGTAACCTAACGGAGGAACAACAATACCTCCCTCTCCCTGGATCGGTTCGACTAAAAATGCAGCATAATAATCCGGTTTTGCCAACAATTCTTTTTTAAGCGCTTCGCTGTCACCATATTGAATATGGTTAAAATCAGCAGCCGGAGCATTAAAAGCCTTTTGGTAGTCGGGATTGCCAGTAGCCGAAAGAGCACCAAGCGTTTTTCCATGAAAACTATTGTCCGTAGCAAGAATTCCCGGACGTCTGGTTGCAGAACGGCAAAGCTTTATTGCAGCTTCTGCCGCTTCAGCCCCGCTGTTAGAGAATGTGACATACTGCAGGCCCTCCGGTGCATGCTCGATTAATTTTTTAGCCAGTTCACCGGCAGCATTAAGAGCTGAAGGTTGAATAAAACTCGGCTCCATAGAGTTCCGGAAGCTATTGATTTCATCCCATATTGAATCGGGATTGTGCCCGAAGGGCAAAGCCCCATAAGCAGCAATACAATCGAGGTACCTGTTCTCTTCATCATCAAAAAGATAACAATCTTTACCTTTTACATATTTTTGATCAAGCTTGATACTTTCCAGCATCTCACCCAGATAAGGATTGACATAACGGGTAAAATTGTTCATAATGGCCTCCCCTAAAATGTGCACATAAATGTGCACAACAATAGGTTAATTTTAACGTACCTGCAGTCAAAAATCAACTGCACCAGGCAAAATCCAGAGAACCTAAGACCCAGAAAGCCGGTAAAACCAATAAATCAATTTAATAAAGCGGGGTCTTCCTGTGACAGACCCCGCTTATCCTGATCACCCAGATATTTAAAGCAGTCAATTAGCCATTGCTTGAAGGCATGATTATTGACACGGCATGCCTTGACAAATCGAGGTTTTCTACCGCGAGAGCCAGGGCTTCTTCCCTGCTTACCTCCTGAAGAATACGGGGAAGTTCAAACATGTCACTCTCCCTGAAACGGTACGCCAAAAAATTATTTGCAATAAACTCAAGTGAATTAAACCGCCTGATATAACCACCTAAAATCTTGCGGCGGTGCCTCTCAAACTGTTCTTCTGTAATTCCATTTCGCCGCGTATCGACAATCGCTTTCATTACCTGTTCATAAAGCAGATCGGGATTCCTGGTTTCTCCGCCAATCATTGTATAAGCATAATTGCTTTCAGCTGTGTACTCGAAACCAAAGCCTTCGTCAATAAGGTTTTCGCGATACAAATCATTATATAATTGTTCGCTGGTTCCAAAAATGATATCCAGCACCAGTTCCATTAATATATCCCGGCGCATCAATTCATTTCCGCTCAGCCTTTTGGCAACTATATCTTTAAAACCGAGATAAAATATTGGTTCTGAAACTACCAGCTCCTGAACAACTTTCTCTTTCATAATATGATCAGGTTCGTCGGGATAATTTCTTACTATCTGGCCTATCTGCCCGTAACAGCGACCGTTTATATCTTCCGCCACCTGCTCGGCCACTGCCTGGGGTTCAAGATCGCCAACTATAAAAACAGCCATGTTGCTGGGATGATAAAAGGTGTTATAGCAACGATATAAAAGCTCCGGGGTAATTTCAGCAATGCTTTCAATTGTACCGGCAATATCATTTCGCACAGGATGCACCCGGTAAAGTGATTCAAGCAGGTTAAAAAAAATTCGCCAGTGTGGATGATCTTCATACATTTTAATTTCCTGCCCGATTATTCCCTGCTCTTTCGCTACCGTCTCCCTGGTAAAATAGGGCTCTTGGACAAAACGCAGCAATTCACCCAGGTTCTCTTCAAAATTGGTTGTAGCAGAAAAAAGGTATGAAGTCTGGGTAAAAGAAGTATAAGCGTTTGCCGAAGCACCGAGCTCGGCAAAGCGATTAAACACATTGCCCTGCTCATCTTCAAAAAGTTTATGCTCGAGAAAATGTGCCACTCCATCGGGCAGCTCTGTATAATCCTGTTCGGGCTCTACGCGAAAATTATTATCAACAGAGCCAAAACGAGTTGAAAAGATGGCATATTTTTTTCGGTACCCCGGGCGGGGCAGAATGTATAAATCTAAACCCGGTTCGATCCTGTAGTGGTAAAGAGATTCCTGCAGGGCATGGTTTTCTATTAAAACATGACTAATTGTCATCTCTAACAACCTCGCCTTCACGTGGTTTTAAAAGGTAAGCAGTGTCAAGTGTGATTCGCTTTGCAACCGCCTTGATCTGGTCAATATCTGTAGCTTCAATACCCCGGATAAGCTGATCAAAACTATAATCCATACCCCCGACAACACCATCAAGGTGAAAAGCAATAAGCTGACTTGGGTTGTCCTGGCGTGAAAGCAGCTGGTTAACCAGGCCCCGCTTGGTATTTTCCAGTTCAGCATCGGTAATCTTACCGTTAAGCATTTCGTTCATCTGAGCCTCAATTATACCGTGAACACTTTGCCGGTCTGCTGCATTGATACCGGCAGATATCAACATCAAACCTTTATGCCGCTCTAAACGGGTATGGATGTAATAAGCCAGGCCAGCCTCCTCACGAACTTTCATAAAGAGTTTGGAATGGGGGAACCCACCCAGAACACCGCTGTAAACCTGGAGAGCGCAAAACAGCTTGTCATTATAGGGGATATATGTTCGAAAGCCGAGGACCATTTTGGCCTGGTTCACCGTCATCATTTCTTCCATAACACGCACTTCATTCACCGGATGGTCAACTTCAGCAGGTAAAAGGGAACAGGTCTTTTCTGAGCGGGAATATGAGAATGCTTCATTCGCTGCTCGAAGGACCTCTTTTTCATCAAGATCACCAATCACATATAAGTCAACCGGCTTTGTTGTCATGAGATCACGGTAATGTTTGAATAAGTCGGCTGCGGAAATCTTGCCATAATCTTCAATACGACCAAGCTTGTAAACTCCATATTTTTCATCGGCGCACATTGCCGACAGACATTTTTCAACAGCATAGGCAGACTTATCGTTAAGTATCGCCTTAATATCCTTGATTAGCTGGTTTTTTTCCTGCTTCACGTAGTTCTGACGAAAAGTGCCATCTTCAAGGAGAGGGTCTTTTATCACATTACCCAGGATTGCCATACTTTCCGTCAGTAAACGGCCATTTTGGCCGGTAAAACGTCCATGAGCAGCCTCGAGGCCGAAAGCGACGATATGGCGTTCACCACTTTTTATAATATCAGTTGACAACTCGGCACCGAATAAATTTTCGAGTTTCCTCTGCAGGGTCAGGTTGTCGGGATATAGTCGACACCCCTGCTCTAATACAGAAGGTAACAGTGCATTTAAAGCTGCAGTATCCTGGTCCAGGTTGCAGTGAATAAAAAACCCCATTGAAATAGTTTTAAATTTACCGGTTCTTAAAAAAAGCAACCTGATACCGTTCGGCAAATGGTGGATCGAATAATCTTCAGACAAATAAATACCTCCTCTTCCTTCCCCGCCAGTGATAAATGAACTTAACTTATTATAACCTATGGTAAAAATATTGCCTTAATGTAATCCTCTAATTTATCAATAATGCATTCTACCATATAATGCCATTCGAGGATAGCAATATTTACCCTGGCCAATCTGAGAGAAAAGAAGATAATTGACTCTTCCTTTGATTGACTTGACCGATGGGTGATGATATTATTTAAATGTGTAATTTTGGCAGGCGCCCGTGGTGAAAGGGATATCACGCAGGCCTCCGGAGCCTGAAGTCGGGGTTCGAATCCCTGCGGGCGCACCAATATTGCGGAGCAACCTGCCGAAGGTTGCTTTTGTTTTTCTTTTTTTCAGTTGATTTTTTCTTTTGGTTGAATAGCTGCTGTAACAGTAATAACTGAAAGGAAGTGTCCAGAAAATGTCCAGAATTAAGTTTATCCCGCATGGAAAAGATTTTGATGTTGATCCCGGAACCAACCTGCTCAAAGCAGCAGATCAGGCCGGGCTTTATATTGAGGGCGATTGCGCCGGCAAAGGAACCTGCGGCAAGTGCCGGGTAAAAATAATCGAGGGAGAACTTGGCCAGCCGACAGCTGCTGAAGAAAAACACCTTTCAGAGAGCGAAATAAAAGCAGGCTGGGCCCTAGCCTGTCAGCGTGAAGTCAAAAGTGACTGTATTATAGAAATTCCAATTCAGAAGGATGCGCACAGCCGGAAAACAAGCCTGAAGGGCGGTGTGGAAAAGTACACTGCCGAACCTGCTGTTGAAAAAATAACTGTCCAGCTTACAAAACCTGCCGTTGAGGATCAGACCGCTGACCTGGAAAGATTAATAAATAAGCTCGATCGTGGCGACCTAACGGTAAAACCACGAGAACTGGCACATTTTCCAGCCATGCTGCGAAACAATAATTACAACGTAACAGCGGCAATCAGCGGTAACCGCCTGCTTTCAATCGAACCAAACGATACAACCGGGCAGCTTTACGGAGTTGCCTTTGACATCGGAACTACCACCATCGTCGGTTCCCTGCTTGACCTGAGCAACGCTGAAGTAATTGCCGTCTCTGCTACAACAAACCCCCAGAATATTTACGGTGCCGATGTAATTTCCAGGATAAACCACGCCGCCGATACACCCAACGGTTTGAAGCAGCTGCAGGAAAAGGTTATTGGAGCTGTAAACAATATTATTCGCGACTTGATCCACCAGACCAGGGTCGCTCGGGATAGAATATATGAGATCGTTGCCGTGGGCAACACCACAATGAGTCACCTTTTCATGGGAATAGATCCCACCTACCTGGCGCCTGCCCCTTTCGTTCCGGCTTACAGCAGAGCTTTAAATGTTGAAGCGGCTGAGCTGGGAATAAAGATCAACCCATCGGGGCGGGTTATATTCCTTCCCAATATCGCCGGATATGTCGGTTCTGATACTGTGGGCGTTATTCTGGCAGCCGATCTGGACCTGCCGGGCGATAATTGTGTTGCCATAGATATCGGAACTAACGGAGAACTTGTTTTGCGGGCAAATGGCAAATTAATGGCCTGCTCCACGGCCGCAGGCCCGGCATTCGAAGGAGCCCAGATCAGGCAAGGTATGAGAGCTGCCGCCGGTGCAATTGAAATTGTTAACTACACTAACGGGCAAATCGAACTCGGGATGATTGATGATGCGCCGGCATGCGGAATCTGCGGTTCAGGACTGATCGATGCAGCTTCCGCCCTTATTGATGCAGGGTTGGTTGAACCAAGCGGCAGGTTTGTTAATCCTGAAGATAAGCCCGATGCAGTACCCGAACATTTTCGGCATCGGTTACGCCGTGGTGAAAACGGATTTGAATTCATCCTTGTTTCAAAGGATAATTCAGAAACAGGAGAGGACATAGTTTTAACCCAGTCTGATCTGCGAGAACTCCAGCTGGCTAAAGGAGCGATCAATGCCGGCCTGATGATTCTTCTGAAAGAAGCCGGGATAACAGTTGACGATCTGGACAGGGTTCTTTTAGCCGGTGCATTTGGTAACTATGTCCGCAAAGAGAGCGCGCTGGGAATTGGTCTTTTACCATTACTGCCGCCGGAAAAAATATCTGCTATTGGTAATGCAGCCGGTGATGGGGCACGAATGGCTCTTGCATCGGCAAACAATCGTGACAGGGCAGAAAAACTTACCAAAGCAGTAAAACATATGGAGCTTTCAACAAGAAAAGATTTCCAGGAGTTCTTTGTTGACGCCCTGCCCTTCAGAAAAATGTAGTAAGGTCTCCCGCTTTGTTTGCAATCAGGGCAGGAAAGTTTGACAAAACGTAGAAATAGTCATAGCTGGAATGTAGCAACCAGGTTTTAAGAACTAATCTGAAAGGAAATCATTAACACTTTAAATTCGGGAGGTATAATATGCAAACTGCCAAGGACATTATGACAACACCGGCACTCAGTGTGACTGAAAACCAGACAGTAAAAGAAGTCCTGGAGCTCCTGGCTGAAAAACGTATCAGCGGGTTCCCTGTAGTTAATGATGAGAATAAAATTATCGGTATTATATCTGATACAGACATTATCCGTTATTCACACACAATTAACGTAATCCCCTTGTCCAACCTTTCCGGCTGGGTTTCACCATATGCAGATATCGCCGATCTGGCCAGCATGAGAAAAGGGTTTGACATGCTTCATACTACTCTGGTCGGCCAGATAATGACTAAAAAGGTATACACTGCCCGGGAAAGCGATCCTGCTACAGAAGTGGCCAGATTGATGAATAGACGCAAAATAAACCGGGTCCCCATAGTTGATGACAATGATAAACTCGTTGGAATAATCACCAGGACCGATATGGTTCAGTGTTTGGCTAATCTATAGGCGAGGTGTAGTAAAAGCCGGTGATAGAAAAATCAATGGGAAATAGTGATAAAGGCGGTTCTGACGACCGCCTTTTTACAATTAAAACTTATACTGCCCTTTTTGTTGGGAAATTGCTGCTTACCATAACCAGGCTGCTTGGCCGCGGCGGCACAACTCTGCCTGGTCGTATTGCCTTAATGATCAAGCCGGATCTTGTTAAAATCCTGGCCAGGCAGATTAAGACAGGAAGCATTGTAGTAACAGGAACAAATGGCAAAACCACAACATCCGCCCTGTTAACCAGCATATTAAAAGAAGCCGGTTTGATCTGTATTAATAACCAATCAGGATCAAACATGTCCTGGGGAGTAGCTTCGGCTTTTGTAGAAAAGGCTAGGATCAGCGGGAAAATACCGGTTGATTATGCCATTTTGGAAGTTGATGAAGGCGCTTTTCCTGCTGTTACCGCAGAACTGCAGCCTCGGGCTATAGTCGTCACCAACATTTTCAGGGATCAACTCGATCGTTACGGAGAAATTGACTATATACAAAATGCCATACAGTCGGGGTTGGAATTTCAGCCAGGCAACAGCTTACAGGTTATTAATGCCGATGATCCCTCTCTGGTTGCTCTCAGCCAGAGGTCCGGCATTTCAAGACTAACCTACGGACTGGATCTGAACCTGCCCGATGACAACCTGCACTACACGGGCCGGGATCTTAAAACCTGCCCTCTCTGCCGGGAAGAACTTGCATATGAAAGGCTTTATTATGCTCATCTAGGATATTATTACTGCCCGGCGTGTAATTTCAGACACCCTCGGGCTGATGTCAGGCTGACCGATTATTCCAGCAGCAGAGATGGCTCAACCCAATTAACAGTTAAACATCCAAAGGGCTCAATTACTCTGACCAGCAATCTTACCGGACGTTATAACCTCTATAATATTCTCGCCGCTTTAACCTGTTCCCTGGGTCTGGGCATCCAGGATAATTTCATTGTTTCGGCTATTGAAAAAGCTGCTCCTTCTTTTGGTAGAATGGAACATTTTTTTTGTGAAGAAAAAAATATAATTATGGCCCTGATAAAAAACCCTGTCGGCGCAAATGAAGTAATCAGGACTGTTTTAAGCATGAACGAGAGATTTTCATTAATGGTTGCCATCAATGATAAGATCGCCGATGGAAAAGATGTATCCTGGTTATGGGATGTTGACTTTGAGCAATTGACCGCAAGGCAGCCAAATATTTCGTCCCTTACTGCCTCCGGTTTGCGGGCATGGGATATGGCTGTTCGATTTAAATATGCAGGTTTTGATCAAAATAAGATTGAAATCGACAGCAACACTGAAGCAGCGTTAATTGCGGCTCTTGATAAAACTCCCCGGTCGGGTACTCTGTTCATATTACCTTCTTATACGGCGATGCTCGAAATCAGAAGACATCTGAATAAAATGGGGATGGGAAAACCATACTGGGAGGCGTAAGTCGTTTGACAAAAATTAATCTTTATCATCTTTACCCGGATCAGCTTAACCTTTATGGTGACCGGGGCAATATCCTTGCCTTGTCCCAAAGAGCACTCTGGAGGGGCCTGGATCTTCAAGTTATTGCTATACAGCCGGATGACCATATAGACTTCAGCAAATGCGACCTGCTTTTTATGGGTGGCGGTCAGGATAGCGAACAGCAGCTGGTTGCCAGGGATCTTAAAACCCGGCGCAGTGATCTGATTAAAGTAGTTGAAAAAGGCATGCCGGTATTTGCTGTCTGTGGCTCATACCAGTTGTTGGGAAACTATTATATGACCTCAGCGGGAACCAGGATTGAAGGTCTGCAAATCCTCAACATACACACCGAGGCCGGCCAAAACCGCCTGATCGGCAACGCTGTTATCAATTGTCACCTGTGGAAAGAACCAAAAACCCTGGTTGGCTTTGAAAACCACGCCGGCAGAACATACCTCAAACCACCTGCTGAACCACTCGGCAGTGTAATCAGCGGTAACGGCAATAACAGTAGCGACGGTACAGAAGGCGCGGTTTACAAAAATGTAATTGGAACTTACCTGCACGGGGCCCTATTGCCAAAAAATCCCTGGTTAACCGACTTCCTCCTTCAAAAAGCTTTATCTTACCGCGGTAAAAATACAGATCTGAGTGATTTAAATGATACTATGGAAATTAAAGCCCATATGGAGGCAATTAAACTGGCCGACTCTAAAAAACATAGAAGAAACTCGACCAGATGTTAGATGTTTTGGGTTTTCAAAAACCAGATTAAAAAAACAGCGGGATGCTATCCCGCTGTCCTTAGTTTAACCATAGAAATCGTTTTCAGTTACAGCCTGCAGTCTGCCGGGCAGTTTAAAGCAGGTATTCAATTTCTGATTGCTCATATAATTTCAGGACTAAATCATTGATCACAAGAGGCACCCTCTCATCAATCAGGGCTTCCATAACATCATCCTTTACTTCTTCAAACTGCACTTCAACCTCTTCAGTCCGGTCGAGCAGTTCTATGATGTGGAAACCGAACATTGTTTGCACGGCATCGCTGATTTCACCAATTTCCAGGCTAAAAGCTGCATCTTCAAATTCTGCTACCATTTCTCCCCTGCCAAAGAATCCAAGGTAACCGGCATTATCTTTGTTAGAAAGGTCTATGGAGTTCTGCGCCGCCAGTTCTGCAAAATCTTCGCCGTCGTTCAATCCCTCAATGATGGCTCTTGCCTCTTCTTCACTTTCAACCAGGATATGCCGGGCTTCAACCTGTTGGGGCTCTTCAAAAAGATAACTGTGACTTTCAAAAAAATCGAGAAGATCCTGCTCTGTTGTTTCAATCTCAGTCATCGCCAGTTTGCGAACCAGCAAATTCAAGCGGGCGTCTTCCACAAATGACTCCTCGCTGATACCGTAAAACTCAAGAACAGAAAGAAAGTCATCCCTGGATCCCTGAAAATTTTCACTGACAATCTGTTCTATTTCTTCATCCAGTTCCGCTTCGGATATTTCAATGTTCAACCTTTTGGCTTCCTGGGCAATCAACTCCCGGGCTATTAACTGCTCCAGGGCGTCAGGCCCTCCCTGGGCATATAGTACTTCAAAGAGATCATCTTTATAAACCGGATTCCCATTAACCATGGCCACAGTTTCCGCTTCCTGCCCTGTATCTGCAATTCGTGGTGTATCCTGGGCAAGCATAACCGCCAGTATAACTACAGCAATAAACAGCACCAGAACTGCAATTATTAAATGCAGTGGCTTTATGCTGTTAATTCGATCCATTAAACCTGTACTTTCTTCAGTCATTTTTTACACCCTCTTTTATTTATTTAAAGCCCTGCAGGTATTAACGGCTAAGGTATAATTTTATTCATTGGAAACTCAAGGATACCTTCTGCGCCGGCTTCCTGCAGATCACATATAAGCGAACGCACTTTTCGTTCATCAACTACAGTTTCAACAGCCACCCAGTTATCGTCACAAAGGTTTGATATGGTCGGTTTGCGCAGGGCAGGTAATAGTTCTACTATCTTAGCCAAATTGTCGCTGTGAACATTCATTTTAAGCATTACTTTCTGTTCGGCCAGCAGAGCGCCCTTCAAAAGAGTAATCATGTTGTCAACTTTTTTCTTCTTCCAGGAATCTTTAAAGCTTTCATGGTTCATGATAACCCTTGGTGTCGATACAAGAATGGTCTCTATTACCCTAAGGTTGTTCGCTTTCAGTGAGCGGCCTGTCTCTGTTAATTCTGCAATTGCATCGGCAAGCAAGGGTGGTTTAACTTCAGTGGCTCCCCAGGAAAATGAGACGGAGGCCTCGATACCTTTTTCCTTAAAATACCTTTTGGTAGTGCCAACCAGTTCAGTAGCGACCCTCTTCCCTTCAAGATCCTCAGCTTTTTCAAAGGGTGAGTTGTCAGGAACTGCAAGCACAAGACGAACAGGCCTGAGCCCGCGCTTGGAATAATTCAAATCAGCCATTTCAACTATATCGACATTTGTTTCGGTAATCCAGTCCTTACCGGTAAGCCCGGCATCCAGCACCTTATCTTCTACATATTTGGGAATTTCCTGAGCTCTCATTAAGACACATTCAATTTCCTCATCATCAATGTAGGGGTAGTAAGATCTTTCGCCAATATGAATATTGTAACCGGCTTTTTTAAACATATCGAGCGTGGTATTCTGCAAGCTGCCGGCAGGCAAACCAAGTTTTAACTTGCTCAAGATTATCTCTCCTTTAGCTTTTATTAATGCTCTCTAAAAAAGACAACCCCTGAGGTTCGGATTATATATCTGAACCCGGGCCTGATTTATTCCGGAATAGAGAGCGGACCTGATAAATAACCAAGTAGTATTAAATTAGCATGTTGAACCAAGACTGTCAACGCGAAACAACCAATTTACCATAACCGCCAATTCTTTAAAACTCTACTGCGGGATAGAGGGATCTGCCGGCCGGACGAAGAAATATTCAGAGCATTAATCTTTTCCCGGGAGGGTAAATATGTCTGGCAGTGAGATGAGCAGGGGCCGGCGACACCTGGAAACGACCCGTAAAATGAAAGATATGCTGCCCCGTTTCTTCATGCGGATGCTGGAAAGACGTTTCAACAATGAGCCCCTGGCCTGGTGCATGGTAGGTGTGCCTCCGGAACTGCTTAAGGCATTTGACCTGCTCTTTGAGTGGCCGGAAAATTTCGGGACAATGTGTGCAAGCAGGCTGGTGGCGCCGAAATTTATAGAAGTGGCCAATAATGACGGCTATTCGTCCGAGTTGTGCTCATATGTCACCAACACAATGGGTTATTGCAAGCTTTTCAGGGAAAGAGGCGAAGCGCCGCCTGAATCCCCCCTGCCCGGGGGAATGGGAACGCCATCTTTCCTTTTAGGATCCGGGTTTATCTGTGAGCCACGCTGGAAGTGGTTTCAATCGGTGGCAACTAGATTTTTTAATGTGCCTGTTTACAGCAGCGATCCGCTGGCCCCACCCTGGGACACAGATCCGCATGATCCGCGTATAGAAGATCACTATCTGACCCTGCTCAGGGAAGACCTCGCCGGCCAGATTGAGTTCCTTGAACAACAGACAGGTAAAAAGCTGGATCTCGATTTACTGAGAGAGATACTAACCCTTTCACACAAAGCCCTCGCCTATTGGCGAGACACTCTGGCTTTGCGCAGGACTGTACCGACACCGATGGGGTCAACCGATTATTTTCATGCAATAATCCCTCAGATGTACCTGGTTGGTGACCAGGAAGCTGTTGATTTTTACCGTGAAATGTATGAAGAAGTCAGGGACAGGGTTGATCGGGGCATCGGCATAGTTGACGAGGAAAAACACCGCCTGATCTGGTTTGGTCTTCCTCCCTGGTTTAATATGGGTATTTTTAATTACCTTGAATCACTTGGTGCAGTATTTGCCTATGAGTCTACCTATAACGTTGGTGATTATTTTGAAGTTGATCTCTCCGACCCCCTTGAAGCCCTGGTCAGGAGAACCTGGCAGAGGGCAATAAAAATGCATGACTATGGAGCAGAAGCGATGCCCGAACTCTGCAACCCGGCTGTTTTCGGCGGTTTTGCAGGAAGCAACCTGCTTAATGAATTGATTGCTGATTACAGCCTTAATGGGGCAGTCATGCATTTGACCAGATCGTGCCGGGCAGTTTCTTTCGGAGAAGTTCATACTAAAAACCGCCTGGCCAAACAGGGTGTTCCTTCGCTGATTTTTGAAAGTGATATGACCGATCCCCGTTTGTGGTCTGACGCCCAGATCAAGAACAGACTGCAGGCTTTCCTGGAAACGCTTGACAGGAACAAAGGAGGCCGGTTATATGAAGAATAGCGCTGACCCAGGTAGATATATCCGTAAAGTAAAAATGGATGGCCAGGAGAATATCTCTGCCCTAAAAAATAAAGCTAAGAAACCTGTTATCGGTTACTTATGCTGCTTCGCTCCTCCCGAACTGATCAGTGCAGCAGGAGCAATTCCCTATCGCATTTCGGGAAAAGCGGGAGACGACAATTCTGCTGCCGATGCATATTTGGAACCTTACGGATGTTCCTATGTAAGAAACATTATGGCCCGGGCCGCTAAAGGAGAATACAAAGGCCTGGACGGTCTGGTTATATCGCACAGCTGCGACATGGTGCAAAGGCTCTACGGAATCTGGACTTATTATCACCCTTTTCCATATTCATATCTTTTTAATGTACCGCACCAGACCACTCCCTGGGCCCGCCGTTTTTTTAAAAGAGAGCTACACTTTTTCAGGGAAAGCCTGGAAGAATTTACAGGCTGCCGGGTATCGGATGATCGGCTAAAGGAAGAAATATATCTTTACAATACTAACAGGCAATTAGTGAGAGATATTTATCAAATCCGTTCAGATGATCCTGACCGGGCAAAAGGCAGTGAAATACTGGAAATACTTTTAGCAGGGGGAAATTTACCGGCTGATAGTTTTAAGAAACTATTGAATGAAAAGAAAGTCCTTTTTGCCGGCAGGAGTACTGCCCGGACGAAAAAAAAGAGAATTCTGGTCTGGGGCAGTTTAATTGATGATCCTGTCCTTTTCAAAATGATCGAAAACAGTGGCGGATCGGTAGTTGCTGATGATACCTGCATAGGGTTCAGAACATGGGAAAATGATCTTCCCATAACCGCTGATCCATATGAAGGTCTGACAGATCACTATTTTATAAACTTCCTTTGTCCGCGTACTGATCGAGGACCGGGCCTCCAAAAATATGATTATTTGCTGGAAAGGATTAAAAAATACCAGGTTGATGGCGTTGTCGGTTACTGTATTTCATTTTGTGACCCTCATAAATTTGATTACCCGGATTTGCGCGATCTGCTTAAAGAAAAAGAGATCCCAATGCTGCTAATCGATGATAATTACAGCTTTGAGCCGGCCGAAGCGATACAGACCCGCCTCCAGGCTTTTCTGGAAATGATCTGATAATCAGAGCAACTTTCCGGCTTTCCACATTAACACACGTCCATATCTAACCAAATAACCGGCAGTCCTCCGGAAATAGCATTTTTCCCTTGCCCCGCACTCTTTAATATGAGAGAATTATAGTATTAATTTTCTATCTGCAACAGCGCTTCCAAGCAAAGGTGAGTGAATTTAAATGGCAACAGTAGTCCAAAAATATGGTGGAACATCAGTCGCCAGCCTTGATCATATTAGGCGGGTAGCAAAAAGTATTCTCAGAACCAAGAGAAAGGGCGACCGGGTTGCCGTTATTGTTTCGGCAATGAGCGGCGAAACCGACCGCCTGCTTGATCTCTCTTCTAAAGTTATGACCGGACCTCCCGGACGCGAACAGGATGCCCTTGTCGCCACCGGGGAACAGGTCTGTGCAGCGCTCATGGCCATAACCCTGGAAAGTCTAGGTCACAGGGCAAAATCGTACATGGGATTACAACTGCCCCTTTTAACCGACAACATTCATACGAAGGCACACATCCTGGAATTGAAATCCGACCTGCTGCAGAAAGATATGGATGAAGGGATAGTCCCGGTTATTGCCGGTTTTCAAGGTGTGACAGAAGATGGTAGCATCACAACCCTGGGCAGGGGAGGTTCCGACACTACGGCAGTTGCCATTGCTGCATCATTGGGTGCCGACTGTTGCGAAATCTATACCGATGTAGACGGTGTTTACACCGCTGATCCCAATATATGCCCCAAGGCCAGGCATCTGGATAGAATTTCTTACCAGGAGATGCTCGAACTGGCCGGGTTGGGGGCAAAAGTTCTACATGCCCGTTCTGTGGAGTTGGCCCAGAAATACCAGGTTCCGCTGGTGGTAAAATCTTCTTTTGGCGGAGAAAAAGAAACCTGGATTGTCAATGAGGAGGAAGTCATGGAAAACTCTATTATTAAAGGAGTTACCCTGGAAAGAAATGTATCGAAAATTTCACTGATTCGTGTTCCCGACAGACCCGGCATTGCCTTTAATATTTTATCACCGCTGGCTGATTCGGCCATCAATGTTGATATGATAATTCAAAATGCCAGTATTGACGGTTTTGCCGATTTTACTTTTACAATCCCGACAACCGACCTGGGAAAAGCGCGCAGCCTGGTAGAAAAAGTAGCGGCTGATATTGGCGCCCTCGAAATGCTGGCCGACAATAATATAGTCAAGGTATCCGCTGTCGGTATCGGCATCAAGACCAACCCGGGAGTTGCAGCAAAGATGTTTAAATCTCTTTCGGAAGAAAACATTAATATTGAAATGATCAGTACATCTGAATACAGGATTTCCTGTGTGATTGAAGAAAAGTACGGAGAACTGGCAGTCAGAGCAGTTCATAAAGCCTTTAACCTTGACGGTAAAGAAAAAGTAAAGGACGAATAAGCTGATAATGAATGACAGCAAGGCAAATCGTCTCTGGCAGGGCTTCTGGCAAATAGCCGACCCTAAGATCTGGATCGCTTCCACTGTTCCCATGGCGGTTGGCGGATCACTTGCTTATGCGCAAACTGGAATCTTCAGTTGGTACTGGTTCATTGTCGGCGCGGTAGCAATCTATTTTCTGGAAATAGGAAAAAACGCCATCAATGAATATATTGATTACCTGAGTGGTGTCGACCGTTTTGTTACTCCGGAAAAGAGAACCCCCTTCAGCGGGGGCAAAAAAACAATAATTGATGGAAAACTAACTCTAAAAGAAAACCTGTATATTGGATCTGTAACTGTTTTAATTGGTTGTCTGTTGGGGTTGTACATTGTCGTCTTTAAAGAATTCAGCGTGCTCTGGTTTGGACTGGCCGGAGTTTTTTTCGCCCTTTTTTACAGTCTTCCTCCATTTCAATTCGCCTATCGCGGTTTTGGCGAACTGACTGTCGGTTTTACATTTGGCCCCCTGATTACCACAGGCACCTACCTGGTTCAAACAGGATCAATCAGTGTCCTGGTTCTTCTTGCCTCCCTTCCTCTTGGATTTATCATTGCCAATGTACTCTGGATCAACCAGTATCCCGATTACGAAGCCGACCTGCAGGGTGGTAAAATGAACGGAGTTGTCAGAATGGGGAAAAAAAGAGGGGTTAGCGTATACGCTCTCCTTTTTGGTTTTGCCTACCTCTTCCTGCTTATCATGGCTATTTTCAGCAAAAGTATTTTATGGATGCTGCCTTTTATCAGTTTGCCCCCGGCGATCAGGGCAATCCGGGTAGCCAGAAGGCATTACGATAACATTCCCCTGCTAATGGAGGCTAATGCTAAGACAATCCAGGTTTACCAGTTAACCGGTTTATCCATGATAGCGGCAGCGTTACTGACAACTATACTTTAATCATAAACTAATCCAATCTAATCACCCAGCCGGCACCAATCCAGATTGTTGCTATCAATACTAAAACAAGTAACTATTATGCCAACACTCGGATAAAGGGTATTATAAAACAGTTCGAAGCGTTATCTGGCATATATATTGCGGGTAAATTACTTAATAGTAATCTTATTTTAATGAAGTTTTAATCATATGCTGTTTTTAAAAAAAGATAACTTAAACTTAAAGGGTTAAAAGTCCTTACTTTTTCATCCAACTAATAAGAATAGGGCGGTATTAATTCTCAAAATTAATAACAAATTATATAGTGGCCACACGTGGAGTTCTCTAAACCTATAATAATTCCTCCCTTGATTTGTCTGAAAGTCCGAGTTCAGATAATTTGCGGTAAAGGGTGGCCCTGCTTATTTCAAGTTTTTCTGCAATATCATTTTTACCCTCAAGTGAAGCTCCGTAACGGTTTAAATAAGTTTGCAGGATCATTTTTTCGTATTCCCTGACCCTTTCTTTTAAAGGCGCATCAGCTTTAATTACCTGATCCTGGCTGTTTTCCTTAATCCTGGGAGGAAGACTGGAAAGATTAATCAGGTCACCGGCTGCCATGTTTACCGCATATTCAACTGCGTTTTCCAGTTCTCTCACATTGCCGGGCCAGCTGTAGCAGAGTAAACAATCCATCGCTTCCTGTTCAACACCGGCAAACACCTTGTTAAGCATGGGCGCATACTTGGCAAGACATCTTTCTACAAGAGCAGGTATGTCTTCTCTTCGTTCTTTCAGTGGCGGTATATGCAGCGGTATTACACTCAGGCGAAAATAAAGGTCCTTACGAAAATTACCATGCTGCATCATCTGTTCCAGATCGCGATTTGATGCAGCAATAATCCTCACATCAACAGGTATTCTTTTTGAACCGCCAACTCTTTCAACTTCTCTGTTTTGCAAAACATGCAGCAATTTAACCTGGAGATGCAGCGGCATTTCACCAATTTCGTCTAGAAATATAGTTCCATCGCTGGCCAACTCAAATTTACCGGCTTTGCCTTCTTTCCTGGCTCCTGTAAATGCCCCTCCTTCATAACCAAACAGCTCACTCTCCAGTAATGTTTCCGGTATGGCACCACAATTAACACTGATAAAAGGTCCTTCATTCCTGGAACTGGCCTGGTGGATAGCACGGGCAAAAATCTCTTTACCAGTACCGCTTTCCCCGGTTATTAAAACCGTTGAGTTTCCGCCGGCCACTTTCAGGGCCTGTTCTTTTACACTATTAATTGCTGTACTCTCCCCGATAATATCTTCGAAGGTGTAATCCATAACGGTGGAACTCAAATCATAAATTAATCGCCGTGCTTCAGAGATATCCCGGAAAGAAATCACTGCCCCTTCCGGTTTCTCCCGACCTGCTATGGGCCTCACTGAAACTATGAAGTGCATACCCTTTCTGCCCCGGGTCTGGTATATTTCTTCTTTCTCAATGTATTCAGCGCCTGTTTTTATAACTTCGAGGGCTGGAGCACCGGGCCAAAATCCTTCCAGCTTTTTGCCAATTATTTCACTTCGGCTCAGCTTAAGCAGTTTTTCAGCTGTAGTATTACAATGGGTAACCACTCCATCTGCATCTATGGCCAGGGCACCCTCATGGATTGTTTCAATAATAGCTGTAAGTTCATTAGAAAGAATGGTTAGGCGTTCCACAGCTTCACTTTCAGACACCTTGGCAGCTAAAAAACGGCTGAGATGCTGGAGAAATGATAGGACTGCATCGGTCTTGGATAATAATATCTGTTTTTGCCCGGGGCTGAATGCAACCAGGCCAATCACACCAATGATAGAGTTATCCATAATAATAGGTGAGCAAATTTCAGCAAGTTCCCTGGTTGTGCCTTCCCTTGATGAGGGATCATATTCAGGATCACTGATCGGATCGGTAACTACAAAAGACTTGCCGCTGCGTAATGTTCTTGCATATAGATAATCACTATCCAGCATGCCCATTTCTTCCTTCTGACCTATTCTTTCGCTATAAAAACCGCTGCCGGCAACAACTGTCAAATTCTGATCGACAATTTCGACCTCAACGGAGAGGGCTGCAGCAATAGCCTCGGCCAGATCCTGGACCATAGATTGAATGTAAAGTAATCCCGGCATTTTTTAACCCTTCTTTAGCTTAATCAAGTTGTATGCTTTTTATTAATTCTTCAACCTACCCTGATAACCTGCCTGAAAAACCTGTACAACACATAAAATCTCAATAACGAGAATATACGGCTTTTCATTCATCCGGTTTAAACTGGTTAGAGAACAAAATATTGCATAATACAAGCAAAAATATCTCAAATAATATCTATAGTAATTATTAAGGATGTTTGGCATTACTTTTGCATATTATTTAAAAAATATATGTTTTAAATCCGGTGAATTTAACCTTACACGGGAGGACAGGGTAGTGACCTTTTGTCCTGAATCGGTTTTAGCTTTCACAAATAAAGCATTTGACTTTATATGCAAAAATGAACCGGAAGAGCCTGATTTGACCTGGTTTGCAAGGCAATCCCCGGGATATGCCCCTGGCAGCCCTCTATTCTCTTTCGCTGCTCTCCAGGATAATCTGCCCGGTAGCAAGCATTATTACTTCCGACCCGGTTATAACGCAGGAGAAACAAATACTCATTTGCCAAACAAAGGGTATTTAGACTGCACTGGCGGTTACGGCCCCTATAATCCGGGGCAAAGTCCTCCGGAGGTTATAGAAGTAATCCTTAACCAGCTTAGTCGTCAACCCTTATGCAACAATAATTCAACAGACATATACGCCTTTATACTGTCAAAAATCCTTGATATGATTACTCCGGCTGAATTAAAGCACACTTTTCTAACTAATAATGGGTCAGAAGCAATTACAGCAGCTGTAAACCTGGCCCGGATCTGCTCAGGTAAAGCCAGTATAATCGCAGCAGCTGGCAGTAACCACAGCAGCACACTGAGATCTGTAAACATAGCAGATCAGCTTTATTGCCAACAGGCCGGATATTCATTGAAACCGGGATTTCAGTACATACCTTTCGGCGACGCTTATACCCTGAGAATAATCATGGAATGCGCTCAACATGAGGGTAACGACATTGCAGCGGTAATTCTTGAACCGGTTCAGGGAGAAATGGGAGTTATTATACCACCGGACGATTACCTGGCCCAGGTGCGCGAACTGTGCGACTATTATCAAACTTTCCTTATAATTGACGAAACTAATCTCACGCTAGGCAGAACAGGGAAAACATTTACCTTTGAGCATTATGGAATCACTCCTGATCTGCTTTGCCTGGGCAGGGCATTAGGTGGCGGGATAATGCCGCTTGGAGCCCTGGTTACTTCTGATAATACCTGGAACAATCAAGCTGATAAACCGGCCTTCTACCCTCCTTCACCGGCAACCGCCCCCTTTTCCTGCGCAGCTGCTATTGCTGCAATGAAAGTTTTATTTGACGAAGGATTAATAGAGCAATCTGCCGAAAAAGGTAACTATATTTTACCCCAGCTGCAGAGAATCAGCGGCAAATACCCGGTTGTTAAAGAAGCCCGGGGCAAGGGACTGTTGATAGGGATGGAATTCGCTGATGATAAGCTTGTTCCGGCTATTGTTCAGGACCTCCTGAACCACGGGATTCTTGTTACTGCTGCGCTTAATAATAGATCGGCAATTAGAATAGAACCGCCGTTAAATATAAGTATCGAAAAGATTGATCATCTCCTTGAAATGTTGGAGAAGGTGATCAAAAAAATAGTAAATCAGCAATAATCTTTTATAAACAACTGAAAGGAGTGAATAAAGATTGAAAGCGTTGAGCTTTAATGCGGAGAAGTGTGTCGGCTGCAAGCTATGTCACCTGGCCTGCAGCGCACAGAATGAAGAAGTTTTTAACCCACGCCTGGCCCGTTTGATCATCTCCTCTTATTATGATCGTGAAGGGCTGATAGTGGAAGGCCAGGTCTGTGATCTCTGCCTGGAATGCGTTGAGGCCTGCCCGGTTGATGCAATTGTTGTAAAGAACGGGCGTCTCAGCTTCCTGGAGGATCTCTGCACCGATTGCGGTCTCTGTGCAGACATATGTCCCAACCAGGTAATCATAAAAAAAGATAAAGGTATTGGGATTTGTGTTCAGTGCCGCAGTTGTTCCAACTGGTGCCCCACAGGTGCGCTGACCTTCGAGGAGGTGGAAAAACTATGACCTATACCGGTAACGTCTTAAGAGTAAACCTCGGCACCGGCAAAGCAGTTAAAGAGCCCTTAAATAAAGAATGGGCCCGTGATTACTTAGGTGGAAAAGGCTTGAGCATTAAATATTTATATGAAGAACTGAAACCGGGCATCGATCCGCTTTCACCAGAAAACAAGCTAATTCTGATGACAGGACCAACTACCGGCACTATTGTGCCAAACTCGGGCAAACTGGCCATAGCAGCAAAATCTCCGGCGACAGGCACCATACTTGACTGTTCTATCGGGGGTCACTTCGCCCCGGAACTTAAGTTTGCCGGTTACGATGCTGTAATTATCGAGGGTAAGGCTAAAAATCCTGTTTATCTGTTTATTGAGGATGACCTGGTTGAGCTGCGCAGTGCGCGGGAACTATGGGGCAAGGGTGCCCATGAAACCGAGCATATAATCGCTGAAACCCTGGGTGATGTTGTCACCATGGCCATCGGCCCGGCCGGTGAAAACCTTCTCCCCATGGCCTGTATCAGTTCTGAACTATATCGTCAGGCAGGACGCGGTGGTATCGGAGCAGTGATGGGCAGTAAGAATCTAAAAGCAATAGCAGTTTGGGGAAGCGGGGGAATAGAAATGCCCGATATAAGAAAATTCTCCGCCGCCATGAATAAAATCAAACGCGAAGACACGATGACAGATGACAATATGTGGGCATATAGTGATGGCACGCCCATGATCGTCGATTTATGTCAATCAACTGGGATTCTGCCTACACGCAATTTTCAGGATGGTACTTTTGCTGAACATGAAAAAATCAACTCTGATGCAGTAAAAAATACCCTGAAAGCAAAAAAAGCCTGTTTTTCGTGCCCCCTGGCCTGCAGTAACTATGTCAGGAAAGGGCAAAGCGAGGTTGAAGGCCCCGAATATGAAACCCTGGCCCTCTGTGGTTCAAACTGCGGGATCAGTGATTTGGAAGCGATAATCGAATTTAATCGTCTCTGCGATGACTTCTGTCTCGACACAATATCGGTCGGAAATATAGTAGGTTTTGCCATGGAACTAACCGAAAAAGGCGTTCACGATTTTGGCATACGTTTTGGTGACGTGGAGAATTTCCTCAAAATGCCCGGGCTCATTGCTGGGAGAAAAGGTGTAGGAGCCGACCTTGCTGAAGGAGTCAGGGCAATAGCCGAAAAATACGGAGGCCAGGAATATGCCATGCAGGTAAAAGGGTTGGAAATTCCCGGTTACGATCCCCGCGGCTCATGGTCTATGGGTCTTGCTTACGGCACAGCAGACCGCGGAGCCTGCCACATGAGAGCCTGGCCGGCAGCAGTTGAAGCCTTCGGCGATATTGATCCCTTCACCTCTGAAGGAAAAGCCGAGCTGGTTATTGGTATGCAGGATGATAACTCGGTGAAATTCTCGGCTATTTTCTGTGATTTTTGGGCACTGAGCACCGAGAGGATGGCGGAAATATTGAGCCTGCTGCTGGAGCGTGAAATTGATGCAGCCGAACTGACAAAAATCGGCGAACGCATCTATAACCTTGCCCGGCTTTTTAATGAAAGAGAAGGGTTTGCAAGAAAAGATGACAACCTGCCCGAGCGGGTTTTCAATGAAGTGCTTTCTACAGGTTTTACTGCTGGCAAACTGCTGCCGAAAAAGGATTACGAAATAATGCTTGGTGAATATTACCGCTTGCGCGGTTGGGATGAAAACGGTATTATTTCAGAACAGAAGAAGAAAGAGCTCAACCTTTAGGCATAACCATGGGGAGGCGGAATGCTTGGAGATAACTCTTATCTTAAGAGGCCCTCTGAAAAAATATGCTGATGATAGGAGCATCATTGCAATTCCGACCGGTGATCGTAGAATTCAACTATCTGCAATCGTCGATCAGCTGGGTATTCCCGCCTCTTCGATATCTTTTATCCAGATAAATGGCAGAAAGTCAGATCTCGAAGCATTCGTCGAAGGAGGTGAAGAAGTAGTGGTTAACCCCCGGGTTGCCGGAGGATGACCGCATACCCTAATATTTTAAACATGCTTCAACATTCTTTTTCCGGGAGGACTGACTAGATGGAAGGCAGCATTTTACAAGTGTTTTCGACAGCTAACTGGATTCTTCTTTTCCTCGGTATTTATATGCTTGTTATTATCTTCCTTGGCGTCTTCTACAGCCGCCGTGTCCATGAGGCAGACGACCTCTGTGTCGCCGGCAGAAGCTTAAACTTTATTTTTATGGTTCCCTCCATTATTGCCACATGGATCTGTGCCGGCGCAATGATGGGTGCAGCAGGATATGCCCTGTTATATGGTATGCAGGGGATCATCTTCGACCCCTGGGCTCCGGCGCTTTGTATGGTAATCATCGGTATCTTTTTTGCCTTTCGTATGAGAAAAGCTAAGTATACTACTGTAACTGACTTTTTTAATCACCGTTATGGTCATTTAAGCGGGATGCTCTACACTATAATTCAGATCCTGTCTGCTATTGCCTGGCTTGGTGGCCAGCTTGTCGCTCTTGGTATTATTGTATACCTGACTACCGGGTTCAACATGACAACAGCTGTGATCATAGCCACCCTGGCCATCATTATCGTAACAGCATTCGGCGGCCTTTGGGCCCTTTCAAGGATCGACATGATTGGTTTTATCCTGATCATAGTCGGTCTGCTGGTCCTACTGCCTGCAGCTCTTGGAGAAGTCGGCGGTTTTAGCGCCCTGATTGCCAATGGCGAAAACTGGGCAGAACTGCCAACCTGGTCGATGAAAATAGAAAGTGAGGCCAACGGGGGATACCTGGGGTATGTAGGATTACTGGCTGTGCTGCTCTATATTTCAGCCTGGACTACCTTGTCAATAGGCGACGTGCCCAGCCAGGTACTGATGCAGAGAGCCCTGGCAGCCAAGGACGAAAAAACTGCAGTAGCCGGTTTCTTAACCAGTGGGGTTCTCTATCTGACAATCGGCATGATCCCGGTTTTAATTGGTATTGCAGTCTTTACTACCGGAGCTATGGATGCAGTTATGGACATTGAATCGCAGGCGGAAAATGTTTTACCCTGGGCCGCTTACAACTACCTTCCCCCCTGGGCCAGCATTCTCTTTATCGTATCCCTGGCTGCGGCAATTGTCAGCACCTCGGGAGATAACGTCTTGATCGTATCCACCCTGGTTGGACACAATATCTACCGCAACATAAAACCGCAGGCCACCAGCAAACAGGTGCTGACCGTGATCAGAATATTCATCCCCATCACGGCTCTGCTGGCTATGTCGATAGCGCTATATTTTGAAACGGTATATAAATTAATTGTTCTATCGGGAGGCATTCAGCTGGCAACTATTGGCGGGGCCTACATTATAGGCATGTTCTGGAAAAAAGCTAATACAGCCGGGGCTGTCAGCTCATTCTTTACAGGGCTTGTTTCCTGGGTAATTTTGTTCTGGTTCTGGGCGATGCCGGCAACAGACTTCTTCGAGGAAGATGCTATCTTTATCGCCATGGTCCCGGCCTTTATAATCAGCTTCTTAACGCTGATCATTGTATCACTGGCAACCCAGAAAAAATACCCGCCAAAGCCTATGCTAAGCCAGGATGGCGAAGATATGACCAACATACCAAAGTTCTTCTGGCAAAAAACTTCTTAACCTGTGAATCAATAACCGGCTCCGGATTTCACTGGAGCCGGTTATTGAAATAATGTAAAGCACGGAGGGATATACTTGAAA
>CAZBKZ010000013.1:0-57607 GCA_964492615.1 uncultured Syntrophomonadaceae bacterium
GCGACCTCTTGACCCCCAGTCAAGCGCGCTACCAAGCTGCGCCACGCCCCGACATACATAATAAAGCTATTCTGTTGTAAAGTCTTTACCCATTTTAAAGCAATCGTTTATAAAAGTCAATAAGATGCGCAGGAGCCTGTTTAGATTTTAAAATAACTAAACATCTGCCCAAAATTTATACCGGCTACAATTTTATCGGCATTGTTATGGTAGAGCTGGCGGTTTCCTTCTTCCAAATGATGAGACTTGATGCCGTGCGAAATTGACAAAAAAGTTTCAATGTAAGCTGCCAGTTGATCACAACCCTTAATGATTTCTCCGTCAAGCGGTGAATAGCGGTTGCTGTTATAACAATTGTTTATCTCTTCAGAACTTACTATTTTAACTTGTTCATTTTCCCGGATCTTGCTGGAAAATTCATTCTCGGTAAAATATTTAATTTCTGGGTGCCATGCTGATGGTAATAGTGGGAATATTCGTTCTTCCAGTTGCCTGTGTTCAATATCTTTGATAATATCTTCAAGACCGGCAACAGATCTTTTAACAGGTGATACTATGTCCCTGGTCAGCACTTCGGGCAAGTCGTGAAACAGCGCTGAAAAGTAATTATTATAGATCCTGGCTGGGCAGGCTTTTAATTCAATTGAGCAGAGGTAGCTGATCATCGCGACAATAAGCATATGACCCATAACCGATGTTTTAGGAACGCGCGGGGATTGAGCCCAGCGCTGCTGAAATCTTAATTGACCGACCAGGTCAAGAAAATTACTGGTTTTTTTACCAAGGGTCAGCTTTTGCACGCCGGCCAGGTCGTAATGTTCTTCAATCTGGTTGGCAATGGCATTTCGTGTTTCTTCAAGCCCGTAAAGTCCTTCATTCAGCCTGTATATTATTTTAAATTCCCAGTTTGTAGCAAGGTAATGTGCTGCCTTAAGAATACGCTTTTCCAGCGATATTCGATCGTCAGAAAAAAAGTAGGCTTCCATATTGTCAAATATATTACCTTCGAAATCAATAATCCTGTTCCTCAGCCGATCAAGAACCCAGCGGTTAAGCTGTTCACCTTTCTCCGCCATCAGTTTATAGAAGACCGGTGGTTTAATATCGGTTAATACAATGCGGTGTAAAAATTCGAACAGCCCACCTTCGATCAAGTCCGGCCAGTTAACCGAAAGTCCGTGATCGGCCTCTTCGATTTTGGCCAAAACATAGGCATAAACCATTTTATGCGCCTGTTTATCAAGTTCACTAAAATAGTCGGGACGAATATGGTCATTCCAGCGCTGTATACTGGCCGCCTCATAAAGCAGCTCAAGCAGTTCTTTCCTAATCAAAACCATCTCTCCCTTCTATTCCGGCCTGAAGTATAACTGATGCAAACCTCCAGATAACATCATAGCTCATGCAATAATTAAACCGTATTTAACTTTTTTTACTGCCCAGCTTTGATTCTGTTCCCTTTAACAGCCGTTCAATATTTTGACGGTGTCTTAAAACAACCAGTATTGCAACACCGATACCGAAAATTATATAGGACAGGTCATAACCGAGTATTAAAAATATCAGTGGTACAAGCATAGAGCCAACTATAGAGCCGAGAGATACATACCGGGTCGTGCCAATTAAAATTACAGTAATTACGGCAAGGATAAGCAGGGCCCAGCCTGAAACGGCAGCCAGAACGCCTACCCCGGTAGCTGCAGCTTTGCCACCTTTGAATTTTAAAAATATAGGAAAACTATGGCCGAGCATTGCCAGAAACCCGGCTGCAAGAAATATTTCCGGCAAATCAGAGAAGTATTTGGCAAGGTAAACAGCCGCAAAACCTTTAAGCGCATCAAGTAAAAAGACCGGCAGAGCAGCTTTCCATCCACCTACCCTTAGTACATTCGTAGCCCCGATATTACCGCTACCATGTTTTCGGATATCAGTTTTTAAAAAATATTTTGACATCAGGTATCCAAAAGGCAGCGAACCGAGCAGGTAAGCAATTACCAGTAAAATAACATTCATGTTTAGCCTCCTCTTCGTTCCCTTTTCTTGATTTTCAAAACGATAGGTGTTCCTTTAAACTCAAAAGCTTCACGGATCCTGTTTTCCAGGTAGCGTCGGTAAGAAAAGTGAACCAGGTCGGGCTCATTGGCAAAGAAAACAAAAGTTGGTGGTTTTACTTCAGGTTGGGTTGCGTAGTAAAACCTTACTCTTTTGCCTTTTACTCCCGGAGGAGGATTAACCGCCTGGGCATCTTCCAACAGTTCATTTATTAACGATGTAGGTATGCGCTTATGCTGTTCCTGCCAGGTATGAATGATCAAGGGAAAAAGTTTATTAAGTTTCCATCCGGTTAAAGCCGAGATAAAAATCACATAAGCGTAAGGAACAAAACTGAGCATGCGATCCAGTTGATCGAGATATTCTTCCCTGGCCTGGTCGCCGTTCTTTACCAGGTCCCATTTATTAATGACCAAAATCAGACCTCTTCCTGCCTGGTCAACAAAACCGGCCAGTCGCTGGTCCTGCTCGGTTATGCCGCCTTCCCCGTCAAGAACAAGCAGGGCCAGATCAGCTCGCTGAACAGCTTTCAAAGAGCGAAGAACACTGTAATACTCAACAGAATCTTTCACCTTGCTTTTCTTGCGCATTCCCGCTGTATCTATCATAACATAGGGCTGTCCGCCATATTCAAAAACTGTATCTATTGCATCACGGGTTGTTCCAGGAAGATCACTTACAATAACCCTGTCTTCGCCCAAAACAGCATTGATCAATGAAGACTTTCCCACGTTTGGGCGACCGATAACCGCAACTTTTACCGCATCAGCCCTGTAATCATCTTCCCCGTTCTGCTCTGGTGGAAGCAAATCGTAAACCAGATCAAGCAAATCGCCTATACCTCTGCCATGAGCAGCAGAAACCGTGATCGGATCACCGAATCCAAGGCTGTAAAAACCATACTTTGCGGAATCCATCTCATAATGATCAACTTTATTAATGACCGGAACTACCGGTTTTCCACTGCGTCGCAGCATAACCCCTATATCTTCATCCAGCGAAGTCAAACCTTCTCTGCCATCAAGCAGAAACATAATCACCTGGGCCTCTTCAATAGCAAGTTCAACCTGGCTCCGAACCCTCGCTGTCAACTGGTCATCTTTTCCAAAGGTCAAACCACCAGTATCCACTACTACAACATTCCTGTTTCTCCATTGGGCAGTGCCATAAAGACGATCCCTGGTAACTCCGGGCACTTTTTCTTCAATAGCAGTTCTTGCAGAAGTTAACCGGTTAAACAGGGTCGATTTACCAACATTCGGGCGGCCAACAATTGCAATAATATTATTCATAAGCTTTACTCCTTATCCGGATCATGGTTGTGCCCCCTCTTTTCAATTTCTGCTAACAGTTCCGCCGGGCCGGATACTGCCTTTATCCTGGTTCTTAACTTCTCTTCCAGTTCACTAATAGAAAGGTTATCCAAAAAAAGTTCGCTATTTTCCTTAAGCATCGATCGTGTGATAAATACTACATCACCTGCTTCTTTTCCCTGCAATGAAGATAAAATGTCAGCTCCGGTTAGCAGACCGGATACAGTAATCGTTCTGCCGAAATGATGATTCTCCGCAGGAACCAGGTTAATCTCTAACCCTTTTATGCGAACCAGCTTACCGGTTAATGTTTTTAACAGGCTAAATGCTGATTTGCCGGTTATTATTGTTACTTTTAGAGGATATTCCAGTCTGGCAGGCATACTGCCGGCAACCTGGTTCATTTCATCTAGAAACATCCTGGCCAGACCCACCCCGTTTTCCAGCTGAGGGTAACCCTCGTATGCTTCTCCCGCTGGGTAAGGAAGCCCGGCTAAATTATATAATTCATCAGCCGGAAACACAAAACGGCTCTTTCTTTCTTTTAAATATTGTTTCTGCCTCTCTTCTATACTTTCTAAAATATTTTTAGCTTCCCGGGAACTAAATAAATTAAGGCTGGCTAAATTTTTGCGATGTTCCGTTAAACCAACCGGGACAAGAGCAACTGTTAATACGTTTTCGCCCATGGCATTCAAGTCATCAAGGGTTTTTTCAAGCTCTTTTCCTGTGTTCAGCCCGGGGCAAAGTACGAGTTGCGTATGCACTTTTATTCCGGCTTTTATAAGTTTTTTAAGGTTTTCTATCCCCCGCCCGGCATGCCGGTTCCCGAAAAGAGTTTTCCGCAGTTCAGGATTTGTAGTGTGAACTGAAATATAAAGAGGGCTTAGATTTAAACGGATAATTCTTTCCAGCGCTGCCTCATTTAGACTGTTCAGGGTAATGTAGTTTCCATATAAAAAGGATAATCTGTAATCCTCATCTTTCATATAAAGCGACTCTCTCATACCGGTTGGATTTTGATCGACAAAACAAAACAGGCAGTGATTTGAGCATCTCTGGACTGGAGCAAGCGCCGGTGATGCAAAAACAATACCGGGAGACATCCTTCCCGGGAGTGAGAGCTTCACTCTTCTCAGGTAACCCTCTGCAGTTTTAAAAAGCATCAGCAACCGCTCATCTGCTGTCATAATACGATAATCCAGCACATCGTCAATCTCCTGGTTGTCAACCCTCAGTAACTTCCAGCCAGGTTTAACCTCAGCCCGATCGGCCGGAGAACCTTCGATTATACTTTCTATTACATAACCCTGCTCCGTTTTTTTAGTTTTTTTCACTTTCAATACCTGCCGGATTTGATTTTCGAGAACCTGTTTGGATCAATTCCCCGTCTTTCAAGCCATTCGGCTGTTAGCCCGGTTATTATCACAGGCCTTAGTCTCAACTCATTCAGGTTCCTTGAGCCTGTCATCATCATTATTTTTTTCAGTTCAAGTTCAACATTCCTAAACATTTCAATTACCGCTGCTTCGTTTTTTCTTAATAATATATATAAAGGCATTGCAGCCACTCCAACAGCTTTCGCGCCAAGGGACAGAGCCCTGGCGGCATCAAGTGGGTGATAAAGGCCTCCTGACGCCAGTATATCAACTCGATCGCCAACTGCTGAGTAGGTTTCTAAAAGGCTGACAGCAGTCGGTAATCCCCATTGCTCAAAACTGATGCTATTTGTTTTCGCATGCCGTATGTTTTCGAGTTTTATAAAATTAGTTCCGCCTTTGCCACTGATATCAATCGCCGCAACACCGGCATCTGCCAGCAATTCAGCTTCTTCTGCCGCAATTCCAAAACCAACTTCCTTGGCAATGACCGGCACCCTGCTGCAGGCGGCAATATTTGAGATTCTCTCAAGCATACCTGAAAAACAGAGTTCCCCTTCAGGCATGGACAGTTCCTGGGGAACGTTAAGATGAATCTGTAGTGCATTGGCGGCAATCATTTTTACAGCACGATCAGCTGAATCGGGATCGGCATAAGAGCCCAAGTTTGCCCATATATTCCCAGCAGGGTTAATTTTGCGGATAATCCTGAAACTGCGTTCTACCCTGAGGCTTTTATTATCGAGAGCTATTTTCTGCGAACCAACAGCCATGGGCAGCTGTAAAACCTTCGCTACCCTGGCCAGGGCAACATTAACCCTGGATGCAAGTCCTGTTCCGCCTGTGATTGCATTAATGAAAAAGGGCGAACGGAAAGTTCGCCCCATGTATTCTGTTTCCAGGTTAATATCAGCAAGATTACAACCGGGCAGACAGTTATGCAATAAATGAATATCCGAAAAGTCAGCCCTTCCCGGCTTTTTATTCAGAACACCAAGAATGTGGTCATTTTTCCGGTTCAGGCTGGACATTATTCCTGTCCTTCTTCGGCCTTTTCTTCAGATAGATCATCATCTTCTGCCTGATCATCAACAGCCTGAAACTCTTCTTTGTCAAATAGATCGCCAAAGACATCACCGAGGGTTACGTTGCCATTTTCACTGCCCTCAACTAACGAATCTGATTGCGAAACAGAAATTCCGCCGGCTTCTTTGACACTGAGACTGATCCTTTTTGATTTTGCTTTTACTTCAATTACTTTCACTTCTACCTCTTCACCCTCTGCCAGAACCTCTGAAGGATGGTTAACATGAAAATCTGCCAGCTGCGATATATGGGCCAGGCCTTCCACACCGGGTTTTATCTCTATAAAAGCACCGAAATTAACCAGTCGGGTTACCTTACCTTTAATAACTTCCCCGCTTTCGATATCTTCCACAGCTTTTGTCCATGGGTCTGGCTGGGTTTTCCTGATACTGAGGCTGATACGTTCTTTCTCAGGAATTACTTCCAATACCTTAACTTCAATTTCATCACCAACCTTGATTACTTCAGAAGGATGGTTAACTCTTTCCCATGAAAGTTCGGAAATGTGAACAAGACCATCTATACCGCCTATATCAACGAAAGCGCCAAAATCGGTCAACCTTTTTACTGTTCCTTTAATTGTGGAGTCAACCTCAATGGCCTTCAGGGTTTCCTCTTTAGCCTTTTCAGTCTCTTCTTCAACGATCTTTTTCCTGGAAAGAATTAACTTACCCTTGTCACGATCGAGCTCAATTATTTTAAAGCTTATATCTTTACCTTTGAATTCGTTAAAGTCCGGTATATACCTGGTATCAACCAGGGATCCGGGCATAAAACCTTCAATACCGTTACCAAGATCAATAACCATCCCCGCTCCGACAACTTGTTTGACCGGAGCCTGCATAACCTGATCCTGTTCCAGGGTTTCCTCAAGCGTTTTCATACGTTTTTCACGGGCCAGCCGCTTATGCGATACAGAGACTTTCCCATCCTGTTCGTTTATATCGAAGACCGTAACCTCGATATCATCTTCCGGGGCAAAAAGATCAATCAATACTTTTCCCTCGGGCAGGTATACTTCACCGGCTGGAAGAACAGCCTCACTTTTAGCGCCTATATCGACATATACTTCATCGTCAGTGATTCTTGCCACCTTACCGGTAACCTGCTCACCGACCTGGGCAATCATTACATCTGCATCAAATTGAAATTGCTCTTCTGCTGATGTCTCTTTAGTTTGAGCCTCTTCCTCCTGCTGCAAACCCCCACTTTCAACTTCCTCAATCTTCACTTCTTCCTGCAGATCTTCCTGCAGTTCTTCCTGTGTTTCCATCTTCTCGTTTTCCATACTTTCCACTGCCTCCTTTATCGTCCAGGGGGGAGTTGAAGCACCGGCTGTTACACCGACAACCTTGAACTGCTCAAGAAAAGACCGGTCCAACTCCCTGATACTATTAATCCGGCAAGTCGGTTTCAATTGCCGGCATCTATTGTAAAGGGCTTGCGTATTTGCGCTTGTTTTGCTGCCAATAACAATAAACGCATCAACCCTTTCAGCCAGTTCTGCAGCCGCTTCGCGTCTTAACCTGGTTTCCGGGCAGAGAGTTTGAAAAACGATTGCTTCAGGTACTTTGCCCTCCAGGATCTTCGCGGCTTTCTTGTACTCATCTTCATCAGCTGTTGTCTGGGCAATCAAGGCGGCCGGCTCATCAATAACCATACTTTTAATTTCTTCCGGGTCGGAAAAGACTACTGCCTTATCTCCAGCCCAGCCCAGCAGGCCAATAACTTCAGGATGATTTTTATTGCCGAAAATGTATATATTATAATCTTTACCCTGCAAGTCAGCTGCAATCTTCTGAACATGCTTGACCCGGGTACAGGTAAGATCTATCAGTTCAATATTTTCTAGTTTTTTAAGCCGTTCTAATAGCTCAGGGCTTATACCGTGGGTTCGTATTGCCAAATATTTACCTTCGGCATTTTCCGGCTCACTGACCTCATTTATAGAATTTGCCTGCAAGTAATTCACCACTTCTTCGTTGTGGACAAGAGGCCCCAGAGTTGAGCCCGGGCCTTTTCTTTCACTTTCTGTAAGCAGCATTTTCATTGCTCTTGCCACGCCGGTGCAGAAACCTGCTTTTTCAGCCAGTAAGATCTTCTTCATATCTATCCTTAATTCCCGTCTGCCGGTAACAGCCTTCCTATATTGTGCATAATCTGCCTGCTTAAATCTTCCAGTTGTTCTTTCTTTTCATTCTTGTTCTCATAAACAAGAGGTGGCAATACAAAAGGTTTACCAATATGCAAACGCAGAGGTTTAAAAAATTTATAAGGTCCTTCAATTGCCACCGGCAATATCGGTACACCACTGCGTACTGCTATCAGGGCCGCACCGTCATGCGCTTTCTGCAGCCTTCCGTCCTTGCTGCGCGATCCTTCCGGGAATAAGCCGAGTACTTTACCTTCTTTCAATATCTGAAATGATTTTTTTAATGCAACATAATCTCCGTCATAACGTTTAATTGGAAATGCGCCCACTTTTCGCAGTAAAAAACCAACGACCGGGTTTTTAAATAATTCTATCTTAGCCATGTAATAAATTTTATAGCGGACTGGAATGGCAACACCGACTGTAATTGGATCAATCCAACTGATATGGTTTGCACAGATTATAAAAGGTTTTCTACCCGGCAGGTTTTCCATTCCGATAATCTTAAAACGAAAAAAAACATATATATATATCATAAAAATAAAGCGTCCAAAACAATATAACAATAAATTCACCCAGCTTTCAATTAACGCAGCTTCTCATCCACCCTGACTACCAGGCTTTCTATTACCTGCTCAATACTTAAGCCTGTAGTATCGATAACGATTGCATCGTCCACCTGAGTTAAGGGGGAATCTTCCCTGCTGGAATCAATTACATCCCTGCCGGCAATTGCTTCGGCCACTTTCTCCAAAGTTATATTCATTCCTTTTTCAATCTGTTCTTTATACCTGCGTCTTGCTCTTTCTTCCAGGGAAGCATCAAGATAAAACTTATAATTAGCGTCAGGCATCACCTTGGAGGCAATATCGCGCCCTTCCATGACTATTCGTGGTGTAGCGTCAGCAATTTCCTGCTGCATGGAAACGAGCCTCCTGCGCACTACTGACAGGCAGGAAACAGGTGATACCATTTCATTCACATGAGCCATGCGTATTTCTTCGCTAACATCTTCCCCGTCAAGGGTAATGGTTTTATCATTTTCGATTTTTATGGTAGTTGAATCCAGGAGTTGTTGCATGGAGCTAACGTTTTCCAGGTTAACATTATTGCGATGAACTTTAAGGGTTATTGCCCTGTACATCGCACCTGTATCCAGGTATTTCATGTTTAGCCGTTCGGCTAAAGCTCGAGCGACAGTGCTCTTTCCTGCTCCTGCTGGTCCATCTATCGCTATACGTAAACGTTTCACTTCCTCTTCCATGCCTCACCTGATTCTATAAAGTATACAAGTTATTATTACTTATATAAAGGCTTTTAAAGCATACCTATTCTCTCATTAATTCGTTTAATTTGCAAGCTTTACCCTTTATTTAAGCCAACCAGCCTGTATAGCTGAGCAACCTCTTTGTCATTAAGAGTTCTGTATGATCCACTAGGTAGATTACTTGCAGTAAGGCCGGCAAAGCTAAAGCGGTGTAATTTTATTACAGGATGCCCTGCTGCAAGACACATTTTTTTAACCTGCCGTTTTTTGCCTTCTGTTAATACAATCTCCAGTTTTGTATTCGCAGAGGAACGATATTTTTTAATTATACTCACTGCAGAAGGAACGGTTTTTTTGCCTTCAATAACAGGGCCGTTTCTTAAATACTCCAGAGCTTTCTTGTTAACATTCCCCTTTACTGTTGCATGGTAAACTTTTTTAATCATGTAGCTGGGATGGGTCAGCCTGTGGGCCAGTAAACCATCATTTGTCAGGAGCAAAACACCGCTTGAATCTGCATCAAGGCGACCGACTGGGTAAACCCTTTGTTCCCTGTTTTTGATCAGGTCGGTTACCTTTGAACGACCGTGAGTATCCTTTACAGTTGAGATATAACCGGGCGGTTTATTTAAAAGATAATATTCCTTCTGTTCCTCCCCGTTGATTGTATTACCGTCAACTTTAACCAGATCATCTGCCGATACTTTAAACTGGGGAAGAGTTACTTTAACTTCGTTAACACTAACCCTGCCTTCAGCAATAACTTCTTCAGCCCTGCGGCGTGAAGCTACCCCGGCGCGGGACAAATATTTGGCCAGTCGCACATCGATCACTTCTTCTCGTTAATCGTTTATCGATCATTTTGGTCCGGCTGATCATGAATATTGCCTGTGTTCAAAGCACTTTCACCAGCAGTGTTTTCTGCTTGCCTGTCAGCTTGCTCTTTACCCGTTTCTGTTTCCAGTTCAGGCAGGTCTTCCAGACTTTTCAAACCAAAGTATTTAAGAAAATCAGGGGTTGTACTGTAAAGCAGTGGTCTTCCCGGTCCTTCTTTTCTACCGCTTATCCTGATCAGTTTTCTTTTAATCAGGTTATCTAAAACATGTTCACATCGTACTCCGCGGATTGACTCAATCTCTATCCTGGTAACCGGTTGTTTATAGGCAATTATGGCCAGTGCTTCCAGGGCGGCATTGGAGAGATTACTTGAAACATCTTCGCTGAAGGCCCTTTCAATATATGGGGCAAGCTCAGGTTTAGTACCCAGCTGGAATCCTCCTGCAACTTCAAAAACCTGTAAACCGCGGGCATTTCTGTCCATATCTTCTTTCAGTTCCAGCACCAGGGCTTCAGTTTCCCCGGGAGTAAGGGACAGCACCGCGGATATCTTATCAACCTTGATCGGTTCCTCGCTTAAAAAAAGCAGGGCTTCAACTATTTGTTTATGCAGGTTATTACCCACCCTGTACCTCCTTAGTAATTGTCACTTCCCTCAGCTTTACAAATATAGGACTGAATAGCTTTTCCTGGAGCAATTGAATATTTCCCTGCCTGGCCATTTCCAGCAGTGCAATGAAAGTAACTATCATTTCCCAAAGGCTGTGCTCTGACATAAATGTATCCATGCGTAGCGGTTTTTTATGATGACCCAGCATGGTCTTTATATAATCTATTTTATCGACAATAATATAATCTTCAACCGCGTTAAAAGCTGGATTATAGGCATCTGTTTTCGTAGCCTGGGCAAAACGAAGCATTATATCGCTTAGATGATCCGCTCCTTCCCAAATGGTGTAAACAGACTCCTGACCGGTCAGAACCATAATTTTTTGCCCCCCGGTTGAACGGAGGAATATTTTTTGCTGTTCCTCTTCCCTCCTGCCCAGGTAAGAAGCCAGTTCCTTAAATAAACGGTATTCTTCAAGACGATAGAATAGTTCTTCCGCTGTGTTTATTTCAAAAAGTTCTTCTTCATCTTGTTCGCTGTCAGTAGATGGGCGGGGAAGCAGCAGTTTGGATTTCAACCTGAGGAGTGTCGCAGCCATCACCAGGAATTCACTGGCAATCTCAAGGTTCAGATCTTTCATGGATTGAAGGTAAGCCAGGTATTGCTCAGTAATCTCAGCAATCGATATTGACCATATATCTACTTCCGCTTTCCTGATCAAGTGGAAAAGAAGGTCGAAAGGGCCTTCAAATGTGGGAAGTTTAATCTTATACTCAGTATGGATCATGGCTTCTCTTCATTTCCGCTTTTATTTACCTTAACCCCATATTTTTATGGACCAGGGCCATTTTATCAGATGCACGCTGATCGGCTTTTTCTGCGCCCTGCATCACGATTTGTTCAAGATAACCTTTCTCACCGGCAAGACGGTTGTAACGCTCCTGCAGCGGACGAAGAGCCTCTACAACTACTTCGGTAAGCTCGTCCTTCAATATTTTATAGTTTTTACCCTCAAAGTGCGCTTCAATATCATTTTTACTTCTGCCAGTCAGCAGTTGATAAATAGTTAGCAGATTTGTTACCCCCGGTCTGTTATCATCAAAAACAATACTGCGCTGGGAATCCGTTGTGGCTCGTTTGATTTTATTTTTTATTATATCAGCAGAATCAAGAAGGTAGATGGCATCATTTATGTTTTCTTCACTTTTGCTCATCTTTTTGTCAGGATTGACCAGGCCCATTACACGGCCTCCAATTTCGGGAATGAAAGCATCTGGCATAACAAATGTTTCGCCAAAACGATAATTAAAACGCTGGGCTATATCACGACAGAGCTCAATATGCTGTTTTTGGTCTTCACCTACCGGTACCAGGTTAGCATTATAAAGCAATATATCAGCCGCCTGCAGAACAGGATAGTCAAAAAGGCCGACACTCACTTCATCTTTTTGTTTATCTGATTTATCTTTAAACTGGGTCATCCGGTAAAGCCAGCCCATCGGGGTAACACAGTTGAAAATCCAAGCCAGTTCAGAATGAGCTTTAACATATGACTGAATAAAAACAACAGATTTATTTTCATCAAGGCCGGCGGCGAACAATAAACCGGCCACTTCTTTAACTTTTGCTTTGAGGTCGGCCGGATCCTGGGGAATAGTGATTGTATGCAGATCAACAACACAGAAATAGTTGTCATATTCATCCTGCATTTTTACCCAGTTACGGATTGCCCCCAGGTAATTACCTAAATGCAAGCTTCCTGTGGCCTGTATCCCGGAGAATACTATTTTTTTCGACATTAAGTTTACCTCCATTTAATACAGCTATTCTGCAAAGTATATATGTTTCATCTGGCACGTCTGAAACTTTCTTAAAAACCCGGCAGCAAACCGATTAACAGACTGTAAATATTAATAACCAGGCTGTATAAAGGATTGATAATATATCTGAATGCGCCGGTAAAGATGAGTACAAGCAGGATGATCGGCGCATATTGTTCTATCTTGCGGTATAAGCCGAGATATGAGTCGGATAAAAAAGACATTAATATTTTTGACCCGTCAAGCGGAGGAACGGGGATCAGGTTAAATATTGCGAGTAGAATATTTAACTGCATCAATACTACAATAAATTGTAGAAACAGACCTTCAAATATACCTGCCTTTAACAATATATTGAGTAAAAGCATGGTAATAAAACCGAGGATAAAATTTGCCAGCGGACCAGCAAATGAAACCCAGCGTAATCCACGGCGGTACTGGTTAAAATTATAAGGGTTAATCGGAACGGGTTTAGCCCACCCGAAACCAACCAGCAGTATCATCAGTGTCCCGATTGGATCAAGATGACTGATCGGATTTAGATTCATTCTACCCTGGTTCTTTGCGGTTTGGTCGCCAAACTGATAAGCCATGCGGGCATGGGCAAACTCATGAATAGTTATGGCAATTAAGAGCGCCGGTATACGCAGGGCAATTACAACAGGATCAAGATTAAACACTTTTACCTGTCCTCCTTGCTGTAGATATTTTCCAGGTATTTTTCAACATAGGCCTTCTCTTCTGTTAGCCCTTTCACTTCTCCATCGAGAACAGCCTGTTTTAACCTTTCGATCACTTTGCGGTAAAGGGGCCCCGGGTTGACTCCCATCTCTTTAAGATCACTTCCGTCAAGTTGGGGCCTGATAACGCGCAGTTCAGCAATATACTTTTCCAGGTGTTCTTTAATCGGTTTTTCATCCGTTACGGCATAAGCCAGGAGTAAAGTTTCTGCCGGCAGATGATTCAAAAATGATACTATCTGGCTGGCATTAAGTTCCTGCCAGTTCAGCCTTTTCTGCGCAACAGCTATTTCACCGAACGCTTTCTGAAGAATGGCGCTCTTTTCCCTGGAAAGATACAACTTTTTAATTATAGCAGACCTTTCTCCAGATTCCAAACGATAGAGCAACCCCCCGAGGTAAACCAGTTCTTTATCAGGAGCTTTGTTCCATTTTAACCCTGAAAACCAGTTTAAAATATCCTCAATTTTTGATAAAAGCTGCCATGTTGTTTTATCAGCGGCAACCCCGGGATATAATCTTTCCAGCATTTGCAGCTGTTCAAATCTTTTTAATACTTTTACAGGAGATAGTTCCCTGTAGACCAGCCGCAGTTCATGGTTCAACCTTTGCCTGCCAACTTTCTCCAGCATATTTTCTTTCACTGCTTTTTGAACAAGTTCCATCGTATTCATTTCTATCGTGAAATTATAGCGCTGCTCGAAACGGACAGCCCTTAGAAGTCGCAACGGATCATCTGTAAAACTTTGTTCGTTCAGAACCCTGATCTGCTTTTGCTGCAGGTCCTGACGTCCGTTATAGAAATCATAAAGCCTGCCGTAATTTTCTCCAGCCAGGGAGCAGGCCATGGCGTTGATTGTAAAGTCGCGTCTGAATAGATCATCTTTTAAACCCGAGCTTTCCACCCTGGGAAGCGAAGCTGGGGCAAGGTAGTATTCTTTTCTTGCTGTTGCCAGGTCAAGCCTGGTTTCATTTTCGATCAGCAGGGAGGCCGTCTTGAAGCGTTCAAAATGCCTGACTGTTCCGCCTAACAGCTTCTGAAGTTTAAAAGCGAATGATACTGCATCTCCAATCACCACGAAATCAAGGTCTTTTTCCGGGGGATACCTGATAAGCAGGTCCCTGATGATCCCCCCCACAAGATATACTTTTATTTTTTCCCGATCACCAAGCTCACCAACCCTGGCTAACATTGCTTTGGTTTCGACGCTCAGTTCCTTCTCCAGCAGTGGTAGAAGATTTATAGTTCCTCCCCGGCTGTAATAGAAATCGTCGGAAAGATCAGCAGGCATGTTCGATGAACCGGCCTTTCCTCCCCTGATCGATTGACCGCTTCGATCAAGATAGCTGAGGTGGCGCAATATATCGGACCGGGTTACTATACCTTCCAGCTGATCATTCTCACCAACAATAGGCACCCTCCCGATATTATTATCTACCATCAAACGCCGTAGCTCGGCAAGCGAATGTCCGGGTGAGGCTGTAATTATTCTACGAGTCATAAAACCTTTAACCGGTGCGTGTCCAAGGTCGCTGCGCAGGCCCTTGCGTAAATCTCTTCTCGATATGATGCCAACCAGTTCACCGTTATCAACTACCGGACACCCTTTAATGTTGTATTCATTAAGCAAATCATCTGCCTCGGCAATACTTACATCGCTTTTGATGGTGAACACCGGTTTTGAAGCGGCCGTTTCCGCCGTTAAAGCCGATGGCATTTCCTTTTTCAGGTGTTTAATAATATCATTTTTTAACAGATGGGAATCACGGTTTTTGATATGGGCCGACACTGCCCCCGGGTAACCTTTTGTATCATATGGAGCTAGAAGCTCCAGCAAGTTAAGATCATCATCCCTGGATCTTGCCGCCAGGTAGGTGTTGTCAGACATTTTTATAATAACTATGGTTATACCGGCATCTTCAATCTCATCCAGTAAATGCAGCAATACTGACGCTCCAATAACATATTCATCAAGTTCAGTTGCACTGATTAAAACCCTGCGGTTGTTTATTTCATAAAGTTCGCTGTGGCGGATCATTTGTTCGAAAAGCATTTTCTGTACTTCGTTCAATGGAGAACGCAGGTAATCCTGAATCAGCCTGGTATTAATGTTATGTTCCCACAGGAAAGCGAGAGCATTGGCATCTCTTCCTGTAGATATATCGTAAGTCAGGCAGCCTGTATCTTCGTAAATACCGATCGCAAATAAGGTTGCTTCGAAATCTGTCAGCCTGATTCCGCTGTTTCTTAAACCTTCAAGCATCAGGGTTGTAGTGGCACCAACTTCATCAATTGTTACCTGGTCCGCTTTAAAATCGATCTCGCCGGGATGATGATCAAATACAATAACCTTTCGTGCTCCGTCAAGCAGGTAACCCCACCTGCCCAGCCTTTCACGACGGTTTGTATCAATAACAATTACTTTTTCGATATCAGTTTCAACATCTCTCGGATCAACAAGCGGGAGCAAATCACGGTACAGATTCACAAAAGCGCGGACATTAGGCTGAAGCAGCTCCGGCATTAAAACCACACTGTCAGAATATAGCCGTGAAGCGGCAACAACTGATGCAAGAGCATCAAAATCACCGTTTTCATGGGTTATAATCAGGTTCATTACAGGTTTCTGCTCCCATCTGATTTTTCAAAATGCCGGCTTAATCTGAAATAAAAGAAACGCCTGTGGTATTAAGGGGGATTTTTAGCCATTCCGCAGCAGAAGCTGCCATATCGGCATAGCTGGTGCGGGTTCCAAGATTAACCGGTTCCTTAAAATGGTTGTTCCAGGCCATAATTGGAACGTATTCTCGTGTATGATCCGTTGTGTGAAACGTGGGATCGCAGCCGTGATCTGCCGTAACGAAAAGCAGATCCCTGTTATTCATGTTTTTCAATATCTCTTCCAGGCAGCTGTCAAAGTCTTCAAGGGCCCGGGCAAAACCTTCACTGTCATTACGATGACCGTAAATCATGTCGAAGTCGATAAATGTTGCCCACAACAAACCGTTATTACCGGTTTTAATAGAATCAAGCAGACTTTCAGCAATCTCCTTGTTATCTCCCCCGGGCAAATGTTCCTTTACTCCACGCCCGGCGAATATATCTTTAACTTTGCCGATAACGGCTACATTCAAACCGGCTCCATTAACACAGTCCAGAAGGGTTTTACCAGGAGGCTCCAGGGAATAATCATGCCTGCCGGCAGTCCTTGTAAATGAGCCCGGTTTGCCGGTAAAAGGTCTGGCAATAACTCTGCCGACAGCAAATTCACCTCTTAATATTACTCGGGCTTTTATACACCAGTCGTATAACAACTCCCTGGGTATAATATCTTCATGCGCAGCGATCTGAAAAACACTGTCAGCGGATGTGTAAACGATCGGATAACCGGTATCGAGGTGTTCCTTACCCAGCTGCTCTATAATCTCTGTGCCTGATGCGGCGAAATTGCCCAGCGAACCTCGCCCGATTGCTTCTTCAAATGAATTTATTACTTCATCTGGAAAACCATGCGGGAACAGTGGAAATGCGTCTTCCAGGACCAGCCCGGCCAACTCCCAGTGACCACTGGTTGTGTCTTTGCCTGGTGACAGGGGCGCCATACGTCCGAAACGGGCATTTCTTAAAACAGGGTGACCTGAATCCAGGTCAATATTTATAATATTCCCCAAACCAAGCGAAGCAAGGTTATCAAGCTTCAACGGCTCATGTTTTTTAATTACGTTATATAGCGTACTCGAACCACTATCGCCATACTGCGCTGCATCGGGTAGTTCACCCGCACCGGCGCCGTCCAGGACAATTACAATAACTCTGTTTTGATTATTATCAGGCCCTTGGGTGTGCTTTATCATATATCTCCTTGATCTTTTTCCTTGTCACCTGGGTATAAATCTGGGTCGTAGAAATATCCGAGTGCCCGAGCATCTCCTGTACGGAACGAAGATCGGCGCCATTCTCCAACAGGTGCGTGGCAAAAGAATGGCGTAATGTATGCGGTGTAATATCACCCTGGATATTAGCCTGACGGGCATATTTTTTTAAAATTTTCCAGAATCCCTGCCTGGTCATTCTGCTTCCGTGATGATTTAGAAAAAGCGATCTTTCCTCGCTGTTCCTGATCATCCTGATTCTTGTTTTACGTAGATATTCACTAACATTTTCGATAGCCACAGAACCGATGGGAACAATTCTTTCTTTCATCCCCTTACCCCGGCAGCGTAAATAGCCAACCCTGGGATCAAAATCTGTAACATTGAGAGAAACCAGTTCAGAGACACGTATGCCCGAAGCATATAGTAATTCCAGCATGGCTTTATCCCTGAGACCACTGTTATTGTCCGGCCGGGGTTGATCAAGCAGTTTATCGATTTCATCAGTAGTTAGCACTCTTGGCAATTTCTTTTCAATCCGCGGCGATTCAAGTTCATTTGCCGGATTATTTTCAATAACCCCTTCCTGCAGAAGATAATTAAAGAAGGACCTTATTGAAGCTATACAGCGTGATATAGTTGAAGTGGCAAGCCCTTTATTTTTCAGGTCAGCGATAAAAGCATTAAGCTCCAGCCGATCGACATCTCCGGGTTGGGGCTTTTTCTTTTTTTTCATGTAAATAAGAAATTTATTTAAATCACGCTGGTATGATTCCAGAGTGTTTTTTGATAAACCTTTTTCCACTGCCAGGTAATTACTGTAATTCTGTAACTGTCTCTGCATTCTGCAAATTATCCTCACTCGTAATAAGTATTTATTAGTTCAACGAAAAGAGGTTAAAAACCTGCCTCATCCTTTTTTTGAATAAATTAAGTTGTCTTGCTGCCTGGCAGTTTATTTCTTCTTTTATCATATCAATTTATTGGCAAACACCGGTTACCTCCAAAATTACATTAAAAACCGGCAGCTTTGTCACTTGAGATACAGTAAAGCATGTTGAATGGCAATTATTGTTTTGCCGTCTACTATTTGACCATTTTGAATCATGGCAGACGCTTTTTCTAGTTTAACCGGGCTCAATTCTATATTCTCGTCCGGATCAGTTACCGGAGAAACTGCATCCTTGATTCCGGTTGCATAGTATAAATATATTATTTCATCACAAAATCCCGGTGAAGGATAAAAAGCGGCAACCTGTTTCCACTGCTTTGCCTCCATGGCGGTTTCTTCTGCAAACTCCCGCCGGGCACAGGCTAGCGGGGATTCACCGGGTTCCAGTTTACCGGCTGGTATTTCAAGCAGTACTTTCTGCGCAGGCTGCCTGAATTGTTTAACCATTATTATTCTATCTTTTTGATCAACAGCCAGAACGGCAACCGCTCCGGGATGTTCAACAATTTCACGGAAAGCGGTATTTCCGTTGTGTACCTTAACACGGTCCTGGCGAACGTTAATAATCCTGCCCCTGTAAAGGTAACTGGTTGAGAGAGTTCTTTCATACAGTTGAGTGTTGTTGATAATTAACACCTCCGCATTACATTGCTCTACATGTCTCCAAGGCCGCTCTTAAATCTGCCCGCCCTTTTCACAAGGTTGTCAACATGCTGCAGGCTTACTTTATCGATCCCGGCACCATCCATCATCCTGGCCAGTTCTTTTCTTCTGCTCTCTGAATCGAGCAGATCAGCTCTGGTTACAGTCCTGCCATCAACCGGCTCCTTGTAGAGATAATAATGGCAATCCGCCATGGCGGCTATTTGCGGGCTGTGGGTTACACACATGACCTGGTGATTACGGGATAACCCGGCTAGTTTTTCCGCTACGGCCTGAATGGTTACCCCACCCACTCCCGCATCCACTTCATCAAAGATCAGGGTCGGAACCAGATCCTGGCGGGCTAAAACAGTTTTAAGCCCAAGCATTACCCTGGAAACCTCTCCACCTGAAATAATTTTTGCCAGTGGTTTTACCTCTTCGCCCCGGTTTGCAGTAAATAGAAATTCCACATTATCATTACCTGATGATGTAAATGATTCTTTTTCAGTTATTTCAACCTTAAAATCAGCGTCGGGAAGAGCCAGCTCCTTTAAACTATCCTTGATTTTACTCTCCAGTATGGTTCCCGCTTTTTCGCGCAGCAGGTGCAGCGCTGAAGATTCTTCGGCAATAACTTTATCCAGATCAGATAATTCTGTCTCAATATTTTCGGCCAGTTTTTCACTGTTAATTAAGCGTTCTATTTCTTTTTCCAGCTTTTCGGCAAACTCTAAAACCACCTCAATTGAAACTCCATACTTTTTTTTCAATCCGCTAATCTGGTTTAACCTCTCTTGTATTACAGCCAGTTCTTCCGGCTCATATTCCAGTTTCAGCTGGTAATCACGCAGATCGTGAGACACTTCATCTATTTGTTCAACAGTAGAGGAAAGAATATCGCACAATGGAGAAAGTGTGCTGTCAATTTGTGAGGCTTCATGCAGCATGCCAAGCGATCTTCGTAAACGGTCTGTAATAGCCTCAGCCGGACCTCCTTCTTCCATACCGCTATATAAATCTTTGTAAGCCATTTTTGTCAGAGAGCACAGTTTTTCCACATTACCGAGGATACGTTCCCGATCAGCAAGCTGTTCATCTTCACCTATTTTCGGGTCAATACTTTTTATCTCCCTGAGCTGAAAAGTACTGATATCGATACGCCTTTCTCTTTCGGCGCTATTTTCGCCAAGCTCTTTGAGCTGTTTGACCAGCTCCCTTCTTTTTTGTTGCAGAAAATGCAGTCTTTGCCTGATCGTTGAAATTTCTTCTCCTCCAAATGAGTCGAGCAGCTCGATATGACCCTCGGTTCTTAACAAAGACTGATGCTGATGCTGACCGTGCAAATCAATTAAGAAACGACCCAGCTCCCTGAGAAAGGCAACGGGCATAGAACGGCCGTTTACCCTGGCCACACTTCTTCCATTATCGTATATTTCGCGGGCTAAAAATAACTCATCTTCCTGTTCGATGCCGGCATCTGCAAGCAGAGCTGTCACATCTTTACCGTGTATCCCGCTGCAATCAATTATTCCCTCAATGCTGGCAGACTTACAACCCTGGCGGATTTGTTCAGTCGATGCTCTTTCGCCTAGAAGCAGGTTTATTGAACCGATAATAATTGATTTTCCGGCACCGGTTTCCCCGCTGAGAATATTTAAACCGGGGCTGAATGTGAGATTGACTTCATCGATAAGAGCATAATTTTTAATTCTGAGCTCCAGCAGCATATCTCAACCTCCTTAGTTGCATCAAGCGCCAATCTGTTGCAAAATAGATTCGAGACTTAAGCTTTAAGCTTCTGGTGAAGCATCCTGTAAAATGAATAGTCGTGAAAACAGACCAGCTTTACTTTCTGCTGCGAACGACGAACGATAACCTGGTCTTCATCCTCCAGGGCGAAACGAACCTGCCCGTCTACAGTAAGCACAACCTGGACCTGCCGCGAATCAACGCGCAGCTTTATTGTATCGTTACCATTGACAATAACAGACCTGTTATAAAGACTGTGGGGACAGATCGGCGTTACGACAAAAAGTTCCATAGTCGGGTTGGCAATCGGCCCTCCTGCCGATAGCGAGTAGCCTGTTGATCCTGTCGGTGTAGCGATAATTATTCCGTCACCTGAGTAGCTTTCCATAAAATCTTCATTAATCCGCGCTTCAACCTTAATAATGCGTGAAAATGGCCCCCTGGAAACAACTATATCGTTTAAGGCCAAATAATAACCCAGTTTTTCTTCTCCACGCATTAATTCAGCCTCGAGCATCATTCTTTCCTGGTAGTCATACTGTTCTGTAACGACATATTGCAGGAACCTTTCCATCTGCTCAACTTCAATCTCTGCCAGGAATCCTTTGTGACCAAGATTGATGCCTAAAATAGGCACATTCCAGCAGGCAAGATCACGTGCAACGCGTAAAATAGTCCCGTCGCCGCCAACAACGATGATCAGGTTCAGCTTTTTTTCCCATGAAGAGAGCTGGGACTCCAGCGATTCCTCGCTGTAGAAATCAGCCTGGTTTTTATCAGCGATTCTGAGGTTTACCCTTCGTGGCTTTAAAAAACCTGCTATTTTATCCACTACCAGCGGCGCATTTCTCTTGTGCCAGTTAGGTATAATCCCAATATCTTTCAATTTTGACCTCCTCAACCACGTAAAAAATATTCTTTTCCGTAATGCTTAATCCTGCGCTGTAATTATACCTGGTGCGCAATTAATTAACGCTTTATTAAATTTTGGTGAGCTTCTTTAACAGTCTTTCCAATCAGGTCAGAATAATCATGAAGGTCACCCTGATTATTAAATAAATCTTTTACCAGGTGAATAAAATATTCTATGTTACCTTTGGGGCCCGGTTTACTGGAATATACCATACCTGCCAGACTGTAATCGTACTGCTTGGCACATAGAACAATTTTTTCCAGAGCTTTTGCATGAAGCAGGGGATCACGAATTACACCCGCACCCCTGTCAGCCTGGGCACGACCTGTTTCAAACTGTGGCTTGACCAGGGCAATGATTTCCGGAAGGCCAAGACCGGCCATAACTGGCAAAACCAGTTCCAGGGAAATAAAAGATACGTCAATTACGGCAAGGTCAGGCTGTCGGGGCAAATCGCCAATGGTCAGGTTTCGAACATTAAAACGTTCCATTACCGTAACCCTGTTGTCTTCACGAAGGCTTAGCGCCAGCTGACCGTAACCTACATCCAGGGCAATAACCTGTCCTGCTCCCCGGGTTAACAGGCAATCTGTAAATCCGCCGGTTGAAGCGCCTACATCAAGAACAACTTTATCTTTAACATTAAAGTTAAAATGCTGCAGGGCACCTTCGAGTTTTAAACCTCCCCGGCTGACAAAAGGATTTTCCGGTTGTTTAATTACCACATCCACATCGGCATTAACCAGGGTGCCGGCCTTGTCGATCATCTGCCCGCCTGCCCATACACGGCCGGCCATTATTTCAGCCTGAACCCGGCTGCGGCTTAACTGCGGGTATTTTTTACCAAGTAAAAGGTCGATTCTTATTTTTTTCTTTCCGCTCAATAATTTTCCTTCCCTGCAGCCTTCCTGGTAAAAGAAATGGCGGATTGATAAATGCCTTCAGCATCGAGACCGCACCAGGCCAGCATCTGGGCCCTTGTCCCGTGGCTAACGAAACAATCATTTACCCCAAGACGTTTTACAGGCACATACAATCCTTTTTTCTCAAACAATTCCAGTACAGCGCTGCCGAAACCTCCGGCCAGTACGTTTTCCTCTATTGTAATAACCCGTTTACATTTACGCGCCGTTCCCGTTATCAAATCTTCATCCAGGGGCTTAACAAACCGGGCATTGACAACTGAAGTTTTTATCCCCTGCCAGAAAAGCTTCTCCGCTGCTTCCTGGGCAGGACCCACCGCAGTACCGACAGCGATGATCAGCAGATCATCGCCTTCTCTAACCAGCTCTCCCTTGCCGAACGTAATTGTACTCGATTCAGGCGATTGCATACCTTTTACCTTATCCCGCGGGTAACGAATAGCAGCCGGACCTTTAATTTCATTGAAAGCAAAATACAGCATCTGCTGTAATTCTGCTTCATCGGCCGGAGCCATAACAGTCATGTTTGGAATACTGCGCAGGTATGTTATATCAAATAAACCCTGGTGAGTCTCACCATCTTCACCAACTATTCCGGCCCTGTCTACCGCAAATACAACCGGCAGCTTCTGCATACAGGTGTCGTGAAGAAGCTGGTCGTATGCTCTCTGAAGAAAAGTACTGTAAACGGCAAATACGGGCTGCATACCTCCGGCGGCAAGTGCTGCTGCCATGGTAACCCCGTGCTGCTCTGCTATACCCACATCATAAAATCGATCGGGAAATTCCCTGCTGAATTTCTTCAACCCTGTCCCGGCAGCCATTGCTGCAGTCAGGGCTACCACTTTTTCATTATCGCGGGCAATATCCAGTATTGTATTCCCGAAAATATCAGTATAAGTAGCAGTTTTCTTCTTCTTGAGGGGCAGACCGTTATTTAGATCAAAAGGTCCGATTCCATGAAAAACCTCTGGAGATTTTTCAGCGTAGCGGTAGCCCTTTCCTTTTTCAGTTACAACATGGACCAGCACCGGACCGGTCAGTTTATCAGCCTGTTTTAAAAGATTTACCACCGCTGAAATGTTATGCCCGTCAACAGGACCGAGGTAAGTAAAACCAAGTTCTTCAAAAAGCATTCCAGGAACGATAAGGTACTTCAGTCCGCCTTTAATTTTTTCAGTTGAGCTAATTAATGATTTGCCGATCAACGGTATTTTGCTCACATAGTACTCGTAATCCTTTTTTATCCTTGAATATTTTGGATCTGACCGGATCCGGCTCAGGTATGCCGAAAGGCTGCCTACATTTGATCCTATTGACATCTTGTTATCATTCAGGATAACCGTAAGATTGGCCCTGATGTGACCGGCATGGTTGAGCGCTTCAAAAGACATGCCCCCGGTCAGGGCGCCGTCGCCAATGACAGCGATTACCTTGTAATCTTCACCAAGCTGATCACGAGCCGTGGCATAACCGAGAGCAGCAGAAATCGATGTGCTGCTGTGACCGGTAGCAAAAGGATCGTGAATGCTTTCTGCAGGCTTGGGAAACCCGCAAAGTCCGTCCTTGCACCTGAGCGTTAAAAATTCTTTCCAGCGGCCGGTTAGAAGTTTATGTGGATAGCTTTGATGGCCTACGTCCCAGATTATTTTGTCGCGGGGACTTTCGTAGTTGTAATGCAGTGCTATGGCCAGCTCAACTACTCCAAGGCTGGCGGCAAGGTGACCGCCATTATCGGCAACCGTTTGTATCATATATTCACGTATTTCAGAAGCTAAAAGCTTAAGATCTTCTTTACTCATGTTTTTAAGATCACCTGGCAAATTCAGCCGTTCGCCAAAATCGCTCACTATCATCACCCCGGGGTTTTACCGTCTTTTTTAAACCAGTCAAACGGTTTCTCTAATCTGGTCAGTATAGAACCGACCGCTAACAAAACTTCAGTAGAATAGTTAATTGCGATAACCTTACCCCAGGCTTTTCCTCCGACAGTTACAGCGGCAACAAGGGCGGTTAATAAAATATTAAGGTAAAAATCTGCCTGGCTGTATTGAATTGAAATTACCAGTTTATATACAATAATCGCTGCCAGGGTACCGGAGACTATACCGCTGATATCACCGGCTACATCATTACAAAAATTTGATACTTTCTCGGCATTTTTCACCAGCTGCACCCCTTTTCTGGCTCCGTCTGCCCTGCGGGCAGCCTTGGCGTTTAAGGGAGCTATATCGGCAGCAGCTGCAGCTGTTCCAACCAGATCGAAGATAATGCCGAGAAAAACAACAATAAAAAGAATAAGAAATGAAATAACCAGGGAATTAATCTCATTTAAGGAATAATGAGCTAAAAAACCGACAACCAGAGCGATAAAAAAAGTCCAGATTGTAATTACAATAATCCAGCGTTTTCTTCTGCGGTTTTTTTCTGTTTTAACCAAACGTCATCACCTTTGTACAATAAAACATAAGTGGTAGTAAACCAGGTAAACTTTGCGGCTTAGGTCCAGCAGGATTTCCCGGATAATCACCTGTCGTTGCCGAACAGGCAGTTCCCTTTTAAGACTACCCCCGCTGTGTCACCACCGGCGGAACTGGATTACCACTTAGCTCACACTTTAATCCCTGGTATACTTCTCTTTCGAGAGCAGTCTAGAAGATTTCCTCCCTGACGCCTGATCTCTCCTAGCCTCTTTTGCAGAAGGGGTTTAAAAAACCAGGTTTTCTCCACCCGTTCCACTCAAGGCAGGCTACGCTGCACACAGCTATTAACCGCATGCAGGTTCTTCCCAAGCAGTAGCCACAGCCGCTAAGCATGCAACCACCATCATTGGGTCTCCGCGAGGGCAGGGTCAACGCCTACATGCCTTTGTAGATCGCCCCGTCCCTCTTAACTCCCAGCAACAGCTCCCGACTGGGCGTCGGCAGCCACCACCAGGAACTTCATCGATGTGCCCTTAACGGATTTTTAGGCCCGTTTTCGGAGAGGGGCGCCAACTAGAATACTGCACCACTTATGCTTAATGTTCAAACCAATTATAGCACAACCTTCAGCCCTTCTCAAGAAAGGCGAGAGCCCTCCACTGCCTTCCTACTGCAATCCGTTAACTATTTTACAGGCTTTAAGGGCATTTTTCATCAGCATCCGGTTTGTAACCGAACCAACCCCTCCAGGCACAGGAGTAATCGCCTTGGTCTTATCCTTTACTGCATCAAAGGAAACATCTCCAACTGTTTTTGTTTTTGGTTTGCCCTTATCGTTGAGAACAGGCTCGCCGTTTTCATCCAGTACCTTAACCCTGTTTATTCCCACGTCAACTACTATTGCGCCTTCCTTAACCAGTTCGGGGCCAATTAAATCTGCTTTTCCTGCAGCAACGATCAAAATGTCAGCGCCTGTTGTATGCTTGGCAAGATTTCCTTTCATGCTGGTAAATACATGAGTAACAGAAACAGTAGCGTTACGATTAACGGCCAGGTAAGCTGCAGGCTTACCGACAATATTTGAGTGACCGACCACAACTATTTCAGCGCCTTCAAAGAAATCTTTAGGATCAATGCCCTCTTCACGGGCATATCGTTCTAGAATTTCTATACAAGCAGCCGGGGTTGCCGGAGGGAATGTCGCTTCACCAAGAGCCAGCTTACCCATGTTAAAAGGATGAAAACAATCGATATCCTTTTTAACGTCAATTGAATTGATTACTGCGCTGTCAGAAATCTGTTCCGGAAATGGACGCAGGGGCAGTATTCCGCTGACAGTGGGATCGTTGTTCAGCTTTTCGACAATCTTGATTACTTCTTCTTCACTGACGTCTGCCGGGGGGTTTTCATTTACATACTTAAAGCCGGCTTCCTCACAAAATTTCTCTACCTGACCGCGGTACATTCTAGCCCCGAAGTCATCGCCAACCAGTAATGTCGCAATACCGGGAGTGATTCCTTTTCCTTTCAGTTCTTCAGTCTCCCGCACTATTTCCTGCATCATTTCATTACCGATAGCAACGCAATCAATTACCTTTGTCATAATATCGATCCCCTTTCAAGCATTTTTATTGTGCTAAAAGCTCCCACCCTGTTTGAATCGGGTGAAATGCTACCGCAGCTTGTTTATAACCATTTCAAGTGTCGCATCTGCAATTTTACTGCCTTCCCCGACCAGGTTATTCATCTCATTCAAAGTGTCTTCAACAAACTTTTCGTTTTTAATAGCGCCGAGGTTAATCATTACATTGAGCTGTCCGCTAACCAGGGCCGCTTTAAGAAAGACTACCCCGCAGCCTACATCTGAAATTGCCAGCCTGGAACCGATTGCACCCATGCGCTCGTGTATTTTTATGCCTTCGAAAGATTTTCTCATTATTTCCATCGGCACTGAACAAGCTTCCATGGAACACTCTTCCATTACTTTTTCCTTATGGGCTGCCTGCTCGGGAGTATCTTTTGGCAAGCTGTACGCTTTGGACAGAGGTTCAAATACTTCAGCATCTTTGTCAACCAATTCTTTTAATTCTTCAATGATCCGTGATCCTCTTTCAAGAAGATCTTTTACCTCATCCTCCACATCTGCATACTTTTTCTTTCCGACAGTCAGGTTACCGACCATATTTGATAACGCCATGCCAATTGCGCCTCCCATAGCCGCAGCACCACCCCCACCCGGCACAGGAGCTTTTGACGCGAGCAGGTCAAGAAAATACGAACTGCTTTTCTCAGCCATTGCCATTCTTCTAAGTCCTCCTTTTATTCTGTGATCTTAAAATAATTAGTTCACCATGCCCTTATTTAACCCTGAAAACCAGCATACGGGCAAGCGCAGCCAGCAAATCGGTTGGACAATCCAGATCTTCAAGGGCTGCAAGAGCATCGTTATAAAGAGCTTTCGCTTTTTCTCTTGCACTCTCTTTTCCGATTAGAGCAGGATAAGTGGCTTTACCCCGTTCCTGGTCAATACCAACCGGTTTTCCCGTTTCTTCAGTTTTTCCTTCATAATCAAGAAGATCATCAATAATCTGAAAAGCTGTGCCAACTGCTTTGCCATACCGGTCAAGTAGCTCAAGCTGCTGCCTGGATGCCCCTGAAGCCAGGGCCCCGCATTTTACTGAGGCTCGCAAGAGAGCCCCGGTTTTCAGGGCGGCAATGGTTTCAATCTGATTCAGATCGAGTTTTTTCCCTTCGGCCAGAAGATCGAGAACCTGCCCACCCACCATGCCCTTTACTCCCGCTGACTGAGCAAGCAAGGCAGCAATATTTACCGATCTTTCAGCGCAGCCTTCTTTCAGACCAAAACGGGCTACCATTTCAAAAGCAAGGGTTAAAAATGCATCACCGGTGAGAATAGCCATGGCATCGCCATAAACCTTGTGGCATGTCGGCACTCCCCTGCGCAGGCAGCTGTCGTCCATCGACGGCAGATCATCATGGATCAGGGAATAAGTGTGAATAAACTCCACTGCGCAGGCAATTTCCACAACTTCTTCATTTTTTGATCCCAGGGCCTCGGAAGTGGCAAGAACCAGGACCGGTCTCAGTCTTTTCCCCCCCGCTTCAATGCTATATCTCATAGCAGAAGAGATCAGTTCAGGGGCTCCGGCAGGCAAACAAGCGTTCAAAGCCCTGTCAACCAGCTGCTTTTTTCCTTCGATATAATGTTCCACATCAATCATGTTCGTCATCATCCTGGCTTATTGATTGTTGACCACCAGAAATATCAATCGAATTTTGTTGTTCTTCTTTTAACAGGTATTCAACTTTGTATTCTATTTCAGTCAGCTTGTCCCTGCAGTACCGCGAAAGAGCAATACCTTCCTGAAATAAGGCAAGAGATTCTTCAAGGGCAATTTCGGGGTCTTCCAGACGGCGGACTATTTTTTCAAGTTTCTGCAGAGCTTCTTCATAACTGAGCTCCTCCAGTTTGCTATCTTTCATTTCATTTTTCAATGATATTTTCCTCCTCCAGTTCCTCTGCGCGGCACCTGGCTTTCCCGTCCCTGAAACTCAACTGCAGTATATCGCCCGGATTTATTTCTTTAACTGAGCGTATTATTGCTCCCCCATCACCGCGACAAAAGCTGTAACCCCTGCTCATAATTTTCAGGGGGCTGTATCCATCCAGCTTTTCTATCAGTGACGAAAGCTCCATCGCTTTCATTCGGTAATAATTTTTTGCTTCCCGTTTCAGCTGTGTTTCCAGACTGTTTAGCTGATCTTCCGCCTCTTTCAACCTTCTGCCGGGCAAAGTGAATACCCTGTCACTGATAACCTGGTCAAGCAGCTGTTTCTCACGCTGCAATCTTGACTGCAGGGCATTTACTATTCTTTCATCCAGCCTGTTCATTGTTGTTATCAGCTCAGCAAGGTCAGGAACTGCCGCTTGTGCTGCTGCCGTTGGTGTGGCAGCCCTTAAATCAGCTACAAAATCTGTTATAGTGTAATCTGTTTCGTGACCAACTGCAGAAATAACTGGCAGGCGTGAACTAAATACTGCCCTGGCAACAACTTCTTCGTTAAAAGGCCATAAATCTTCCAGTGATCCACCACCCCGGGCCAGGATAATCAAATCGGCATCATTACGTTCATTGACCAGGTTAATTGCCTTTTTAAGATCAGCAGCAGCGCCTGCCCCCTGGACCAAACTTTCTACCACGTGAAGCTTAACGTGGGGAAACCGGGTTTTTATCGTAACCAGTATGTCCTGCAGGGCCGCTCCGCCTGGGGAAGTAATAATTGCAATTCTTTCCGGTTTAAGCGGTAACTCTTTCTTAAGGTCATTCCTGAAAAGGCCTTCTTCTTCCAATCTTTTTTTTAACTGCTCAAAGGCCAGGTATAATGAACCCATACCCGCCGGTTCCATTTCTGTTACATAGAGCTGGTAAACTCCGTCAGGTTCGTAAACTGAAATATTTCCATGGATGACAACTTCCATACCGCTTTCCGGTTTAAAAGGGCAGCGCGCGTTATCCCGGCGAAAATAAACTGAACGCAGGGACGAAAACTGATCTTTCAGAGTAAAATACATGTGCCCTGAACGGTGATGCTTAAAGTTGGATATTTCTCCGGCAACCCATATATCACGTAATCGTGGATCGCCCTGAAACAAACCCTTTACGTATCTGTTGATCTCGCTAACCCTGAGTATATTTTTTTCTTCACTCATTAATATTGTATTTATCCCGTTCTCTTTTTATTCGGCCGGAGTAACGCTTTTCATCTCCAGGCGCACATCCTCAATAGCTTTGTAGCTCCAGCGCGAACCAATTTTTGCAGCAATATCAGAGATTAAACGCCAATCTTCACGCTTCAACGCAGCTTCACCGTTAATAGTCCGGTTAACCCTGGTCCGGCCTGATGAGTTTGTAAAATAGCCCCTCTTATAGGGCAATGCCTGGGCAGGGAAAAAGATGCTTGTTCCCACGGGAGCCTGGTCAATGGATCCGGCAATCGTTACTCCAAAGATATTCTTCGGTAAAACAAGGTCCTTAAAACCATCGCCAAAAACAATCAGCATCCTGATTTTGCCGCTTTCAATTTCTCCAATGATTGATTCCTGATCATATATTTCTTCCGCATTCCGTTTAATTAAGCCGGGGCCGTACCAACCGGTCCCCCCGGTAAGGAGAACACCGCAGGCATTACTGTAAGCTGATAGCAGCATAACCCTGCTTCTTCCTTTTTCCAGCTGCCCACAACACTCTAAAAGCTCGATCAGCTCACTTACGTTATCCTCACTACAATTTGCAAAGAAAGAGGGTGTAACGAGAGTGATGCTCTTTTCGCCAGAGATAATATCAACTGCCTTTTTAAGCTGTCCGGCAGAAATATCCGGGATACCTTCTTTATAATCCTTATCGCGGTTTTCCTTTAAATTCTTCAACGCTGCGAGTAGTTTTCCAAGACTTTCTCCCTGCGGATCAAGGCTAAGCTGCTCCCAGGCTTCCTCCCCGCTATTGTTATCACCTATCCTGAGAACTGCCGCCCGGCCATAACGGGCAGCTTTCTGAACAGCCATGGCAGCAACAGGGTGGCTCTCTTCCAGTCCGCCACCAATCACCGTAATGCCTGTCGCTTCACTTACATCAACCGGTGAAGGGCCAGGAATACCCAGGCCGGTCACCTTCATGGATAAACAGAGGGCTTTAACCCATAACTCTTCTGCTCCCAGGTTGTATTTTTCCGTTCCAATCACCGAACGGGCCATCTTTTGCAAAATAAAACTTTCTTCATTACTTAAGCTTCCCGAAGCCAGAACGGCAATGCTTTCCGGCCCGCTGTCATCGATCAGTTCCTTTACTTTTGCCCCTGTTTCACTGACTGCTTCACTGTAGTCAAATTCCATGTAACCCTGTCCATCATATTTTAAAGGGGCTGTTTTTTCGTATTGTGCCATAACTTCCCTGAACCCGAAATGTCCTTTTTCGCAAAGCCAGGCTGTTTTATCCCCTTCCTGCGGCACTGTAACCCTGACCATATCATCCCCCGAACTACAGCGCTCAAGGTGGCAGTTCAGTGAACATTCATTGCAAATACCTTCAGACCGTTTTAATTCCCACTCACGTCCTCCATCCCTGCGGCCGATCTCGGTGAGAGCTGCCACCGGGCAAACATCTACACACAGCCCGCAGAAAATGCAGCCGGCTTCCTCCATTGAAACCACTTCATTGTTTTTGACTGGCGCTACCCTGGTATTAACTCCACTGCCTACAAGGCTGTATACTGAACGACCAGCCAGCATACGGCAGGCCTGAATACATCGCCCGCATAGAATACATTTTTCATCATCTCGAGCAATATATTGATTATCTTCAGTCAAACCCGGTGCAATATCCCTTTCCAGTTGTTCAGGTAAGCAAACCTGGTAGTAATAGGCATTTTCCTGCAGTTCACAACTACCGGTCCTCACGCAGGTCAGGCAATCCTTGTAAGGGTGAGTGGAGAGAGCCAGTTCAAGAATGTTTTCCCGCATTTTAAGTAAGCGGGCATTACTTGTAGTTACCACCATTCCATCTTCAGCAGGATTGTCGCAAGAGGTTACCGGCCTTTCCATACCTTCTATTTCAACAACGCACATCCGGCAGTGCCCCAGGGGTTCAAGGCGGGGATGGTAGCAGAGCGTAGGAATAAATATGCCGTTTTGACGAGCTGCTTCCAGAATGGTTGTGCCCCTGTCAACAAATATTCTCTTTCCATCTATATGTAAACTTATCGCTTTGTTCATTACGCTACCTCCCATTTATAGAACAGCCAGGCCAAGCCTCAGGCATTTCACACAGCGCTCCGCCTCTTTGATTACTTCTGTTTGATACTTGAATCCCAGATCTGCTTCATCGAATCCAGCCAGCCTGATTTCAACCGGCGCTATTTCCTCTTCGAGCCTGATCCTTGAACCGACCATTTCCGGGACCGTTGCTTCACTATAAACACCGGTTTCTTCAATAAACCTTTCCATCACAGCTTTTTCACTGACGTAACTGCTACCGGAACGTAAATAGTTGTCTATCGCTTCTGCAGCACGGTTTGCGGTAGCGATAGCCTCGATAACTGTCCTTGCCCCGAGAACTGCATCGCCTCCCGCATATACTCCAGGCACCGCAGTTGCCATCGTCAGGGGGTCGGCTACCAGGGTTCCCCATTTAGTAGTTTCCAGGCCGCAATCATCGGTAATAAAACTAAAATCTGCAACCTGTCCAATGGCAGGTATTACTGTATCCGCTTTTAACACAAATTCTGAACCATCAAGCGGTACAGGCCTACGGCGGCCGCTTTCGTCAGGTTCTCCCAGCGCCATTTTGACGCATTCCATCCCGCTGACGATCCCTCCATCATCTAAGATGCAGACCGGATTTGAGAGCAGATGGAATATTATTCCTTCTTCTTCAGCAGCCTTGATTTCAGCTGCGTTCGCAGGCATTTCATGTTTTGTTCGCCTATAAATCAGGTTTACTTCCTTAACTCCGAGACGGACTGCAGAGCGGGCGCAATCCATAGCTACGTTTCCACCGCCTATAACCGAGACGGTTTCTCCGAGATTGATTTTTTCTCCCAGGTTTAGCATTCGCAAAAACTCAACCCCGGGCATAAAGCCCATGTAGCATTCATCTTCACCACGACAGCCCATATTCGAACTTTTATGCAACCCACTGGCAATAAATATTGCTTTATAACCATCGTCGCGTATCTGCTCAAGGGATATATCCTCACCGACCCTGTTGTTACACTTTATATCAACACCCAATTCCCGCACCAGGTCTATTTCATAATTTAATATATCTCTTGGCAGACGGTAACTCGGAATACCTACAGCCAACATACCACCCGCTACGGGAAGGGCTTCAAAAACAGTCACCTGATAGCCCTTCAGAGCCAGTTGATAAGCGGCATTGATGCCGGCCGGGCCGGCACCGACAACTGCAACCTTCTCTTTTTTTGCCTGCAGCCTGTTTTTTGATGTTTTTTGATCATACCTGTTGCGGAGACCGTAATCGGCGGCAAATCGTTTTAACAACCTGATCGAAAGGGACTGATCAACCGGCTGCCTGTTACAATTAGATTCACAGGGATGAACGCAAACCCGGCCGAGTGTCCCCACAAAAGGTGTTTTTTCACGGTTAACTGCCAACGCATTAGCATAATCTCCTTCGCTGATCGCTTCTATATAAGCCGGTATGTTGATGTGTGCGGGACAACCATTGCGGCAGGGAGCCGTCAGGATAGCCCTGTACCGGTCAGTATTCATTTCTGGTGGTGTTTCTTTCAGGTATACTTCAAAATCTTCTCTAAAATACTCAAGCGCATGCAAAAGGGGAACGGGTGAAGATATACCCAGTTCGCAAAGAGAACCGTCATGCACAAGATTCGCCAAACCATCAAGCAGATCAAGATCTTCAACGGATCCTTTACCGGAAGTAATTTTCTCAAGACATTCGACAATTGATTTGCTTCCAACCCGGCATGGAATGCAGCGTCCGCAGGATTCATTCTGTACATTAATAAAAAATTCTTTTAAAGCATTAACAATATTAACTTCCGGATCAACAATAACCAGCCCTGACCATCCTACCAGGGCTTTTAAATTTTCTCCCTCTAATTCAAGCGGCAGCTTAAGCTGCTGTAAATCTATTCTTTCGTCGTAAATCTTTTTCCTCTCGTCCAATACTTTGCCGTTCCAGCTGCTGAAAAATACTTTGGCCATATATTCATATCGCTCCCTATTATATAAACAATACATTGATTGTTTTATGATCCTGATTCTTTTACTTCTTCATATTTTTGCAAATTCCTTTTCGCTTTTTTGATTGGACAAGCGCAATAACGTTCACTATCTGACGTTGTAAAGGCGGCAGGCCTGGACGGCCAGTCCGACAGCACAGTCGGTGGTAAACTGTTTCTCTGCATAATGTATCTGCCATTCTTTTAAACCATTGTTAAGGTAGTGACGGATGAAGCTGTTAGCCATCACCCCTCCGACAGCCAGGATCCCCGTAAATATTGAATTATTAGAGGTAAGGTTTTTAATAGCCATGATCAACGAATCAGCTATACATTTTTCAACTGCCCGGGCTAATTCAGGACATGGTATCCCCTTGTTGAACAGCCTTTCTGCATGGCTTGCCGGCCCTGAAAAGCTTATTTCTCCTTTTTTTACAGCAACCGGAAATGGTGGCAAATCGGAACCGGCCTTCAGAGCCAACGCTTCCAGCGATGGACCGGCAGGAAATTTAAAGCCCAGCAATCGGCCAATACGGTCTATAAACTGCCCGGCATTAAGGTCCGCGCTGCCGCCGATTTTCACAATTTTAATTTCTCCCGGCCTGTATACCTCCACGTCAAGCAATTCTGTGGTACCACCTGAAAAATGTACAGCTAAATATCTGCCATCCCTTAAACCCGCTGACCAGAGGCCGGCCATGATATGGCCTTCCTGGTGGGTCGAAGGAAAATAAATAAGGCCCGCAACCTGCGATACAAACAGGCCGAGAGCCTCACTCACTTTAAATACGGGCATGTACGAACCTTCAATCGGCCTGGGCCGTGTTGAAGCTGCAACGGCAACCAGGCGACTATCTTCTCCTGGTAACGAAAACTTTTCCAGCAAAGCCGGAATATTAATGAGGTGTGAAAAGACTGCCTCTGATTGCTTTAATCCAAGACTGCCTTCTCTTACCGGCAGGGCAACCCTTTCATCGTAAATCAAAATTTCCTGATCATTTACAACGGCGACAGAAGTGGTGTAAGCAGAAGTATCTATCCCCATAAACAGCGGTATATCAGGTTTCTTTTTCAAGTGCCTCTCCTGTAGCCCGATCAAGCACACCGTTAATAAAACCGACTGCTTCACCGGTACTACCGTATTTTTTGGCCAATTCGAGTGCTTCGTTTATTGATACAGCGTAGGGAATTTCCGGCATGAAACATATTTCATATAGCGCCAGCCTGAGCAAGTTGCGGTCAACAGCTGAGAGACGGTCTATTTCCCAGTTGATCAAATGTTTCTTGATCAGCTGATCAAGGTACTGACGATTATCAGCAGTGCCAACAACCAGCTCGCGGTAAAACTTTTCTTCTTCTTCAGATAAATGGAAGCCATCGAGAGAATGCCTCAGGGCCTGCTCTGCCCTACACTTTCCGATATCAATCTGAAATAAAGCCTTGAATGCAACTTCTCTGGTAAGGCGACGGGACAAGGCAACTTAACCTCCAATTATTACTGGCCAACACTTAATACAGCATGCCTCCGGACAAACCGGAACTGGCCCTGCAGTTTTAGACTTCATCTTTTGAAAATATTTTTTTCAGGTAACGGCCCGGGCCCTTACCGGCGTCAAGACGCCAGCCAATGACCAGCCCTATGGCGATACACAGGTATATAAATACCGATAACCAAAAACCATAATTAACAACTAAAAGGGCAAAAATAAGGCCGAGCAGCCCGCCTAATAATTTCCCCCAGTGCCTGTTTAAAAAATACCACCAGTCAAATTCGGACAAAGCTTGCTCCTCCTTTCAAATTTGAAACAGCACTGTTACTTTCCCGTAGCAGCCTGATCAACAATTATGTTATCAACTATTACTTTAACCTCATGCACTGTAATACCGGTGACCTCTTCCAGGTATTCCTTAGTTCCTGATTGCAGGCCGCTGGTTAAACCGGGCAGTGGTTCATCAGGCATAACGCGGATATGTATCGTGACCACCAGCCCGTCAGGAGTATATGTTACTTTGCGGCTTACATCTTTAATACCCTGAGTTTTTTGAACAACCCTGAGTACCATATTCTCAAGGGTGGCAATTGACACCTGTACTTCACCATACTCGCTGCTTCTGGAAACCGACTTTTCACGCTTTTTACCCGACCTGAGGCCGAAAGAAAGCAAGATCAAAGCTATCAGTAAAAAGAGAACACCGGTGGCCATTAATACCGTTTCACCAGCCCATTGCGGCAAGTTTAACGCAAGACCGGGAACAAGGTTATAATTAAGAGCCAACAGGAATAGAGCTCCGCCGATGAACAGAAGTCCCAAAAATACCATTAATACTCGGACTACCGCTTTCATGCTTACTCCTCCTTCTTTAAAATCCAAGTTAAGCCTGCCTTTCTGGCAGGCTTAACCCATTATTTAACTGCCGTACAAAGATATTTACAGTTACTAATCAACCTTTTCTTCTTCCTTAACTTCTTCAACTACTTCTTCTTCCGGAAAATTAATTCCCTGCACGTGAATGTTTACATGAGTTACTTTCAGGCCGGTCATTGTCTCCACGGCCTTTTTTACACTTTCCTGGATATTCCAGGATACGTCTGGAATGCGTTCTCCGTATTCAACCACTATATAAATATCAATTTTTGCCTCTTCAGTACCAACTTCTACTTTCACACCTTTAGACATGTTACGTCGCCCTAGCACTTCGGCAATTCCACCACCGATACCACCGCTCATCGAAGAAACTCCCTTGATATCTGCAGCAGCCAATCCAGCTATAATTGATACAACTTCATCGGCTATCCTGACAACTCCCAGTTCAGTTGAGACGGTCGGACCCTCTTGATTAGTCATTTTAATGCCTCCTGTTTTTGACATTGAAAATATTTCTGTCTCAGTTACAGGTCGTGTGCATAATTATAACAGACTCCGAAAGCAGGTTCAAATGAAGCAACCCATTGTTCACCCGACCTGAAAGGCTATTCTGGCTTTTCATCACCGTCTTCAGCTTCTTCATCAAAATCTTCTTCCCAGTCTTCATCGTCAATCAGGACAACTTCTCCGCAACCCGGACAGGTTACCTCGATTGCCGATTCCTGGTCCAGGATATCATCATCAACGACAACTATTTCGCGGCAGTTGGGGCATTCTATTGAAAAACCGCCCTCGTAATCATCAACATATTCGTCAAAGTCATCATCATATAAATCTTCATCTTCGTAAAAATCTTCTTCCAGTTCAGTAAGGTCATCGTCGATTGCTTCAGTATACTCAAATAGTTCTTCATAATCCACTCTCAGCTGTTCAATCTCATCTGTCATTTCTTCCAGCAGGTCTATTACCCTCTGCAAAACTTTCTGTTCCTTGCTCTCTTCACCCATCTCCAGACCTTCTGTAAAACCTCTCAGGTAAGATACGCGCGCTTTCAGATCTTCTGTCATTACTTAACCTCCTTCAATTAAATTTTTACTACACTCTTTCCAGGTAAGCCCCTGTTCGGGTATCTATTTTAATAATGTCTCCTTCGTTAATGAAAAGCGGAACCATCACCGTTAAACCTGTTTCCATGGTAGCAGGTTTTGTTGCTCCCGAGGCAGTATCTCCCTTCAGGCCTGGTTCTGTTTCGCTGACCACCAGGTTAACGGTGATCGGCACCTCCACGCCAATAACATTTTCCTTATAGAAAACCACGTTAAGACGATCATTTTCTTTCAGGTATTTAACCCCATCGCCTATCTGATCGGCATCAAGGATTACCTGCTCGTATGTTTCAGTATCCATAACATGAAATGAATCGCCGTCACGGTAGAGGTATTCCATCTCTTTACGATCCAGGTGAGCCTTGGCCACTTTTTCTCCAGCCCGGAAAGTTTTGTCGGTGATAGATCCGGTTCGCAGGTTCTTCAGTTTTGACCTGACAAACGCCTGACCTTTACCAGGCTTAACGTGCTGAAACTCTAAAACGGTAAATATTTCACCGTCAAGTTCTATTGTTACACCGGTATGAAAATCATTACTTGAAATCATTGCTAACTCCTGCCCTTCATCTTGGAAATAAGTTTTTTCAGTTTAAACGGTGATCAGTTCCCTTGGACTTGATGTAAGCAGTTCTGCCCCGGTTTCAGTTACTACTGCCATATCTTCTATCCTGACTCCTCCACGGCCGGGAAGATAAATACCGGGTTCTACAGTTACTACCATACCGGGTTCCAAAACAGCCTCGCTTTTGGCATTTAAGAGCGGGGATTCATGAGTTTCCAGGCCAACTCCATGACCTAACCCGTGACCAAAATAATCACCGTACCCGGCAGCTGATATTATGTCGCGGGCAACCATGTCTACTTCACGGCCTGTCATGCCCGGCCTGATTGACGCTGCCGCTTCTGCCTGGGCTTTCCTTACAACCTCGTAAATTTCCAGCATTGAATCTCCCGGGTTACCAAGAGCAACTGTTCTGGTCATATCAGTTGCGTAACCTTCGAAGACAGCTCCAAAATCGATAGTAACCAGATCACCTTCCTGCATAATTTTATCAGAGGCTACTCCATGCGGCAATGCCCCCCTGAACCCGGAAGCAACAATATAATCAAAAGATGTTCCATCTGCTCCCTGCTGAAGCATAAATATTTCAAGCTCACGGGAAAGCATTTTCTCCGGCATTCCCGGCCTGATGTTGCTAAGGATCCATTGAAAAGCCAAGTCAGTTTTAAGGACACCCCTGCGAATTTTTATAAGCTCATTTTTATCTTTCACCGAACGCAATTTTTCTATTTCTTCCGTCACAGGCAGCAATTCTGCTGCTAAACTGTCGTGCAGGTTTTTATATTCATTCCAATGCATTTTCTTCGCTTCAAAGCCGATCTTGCCCCAGCCGGCTTTTTCAGCTATTTCTGCTGTTGTTTGCTGAATAGTATCGCTGTAACGCACTATTTCATATTTCTCTGCCTCGGCTTCGGCCTGCTGCGTATAACGAAAATCAGTAATCAGGAATGCCTGGTCGATGCTAATTAATAAATAACCGGATGTTCCGGTAAAACCACTCAGGTAAAAGCGGTTTTCCGCGCTGTTTATCAACATGGCATCCATTTTATTTGCTGAGATTATCTGCCTGACACCTTCTAATCTCTTGCTTATCAATTGCTTTTACTCCTTGTAATTATTCTCTGCAGTGCCTGGAGGCCAAAATAATAGCTTTCACTGCCCAGGCCGCATATCAAACCGGCAGCAAGCGGGGCAGTAACAGAGTTCATCCTGAATTTTTCCCTCGAAAATATATTCGAAAGATGTATTTCGACAAAGGGCAGGTTAACGGCAGCCAGGGCGTCAAGCAGGGCAAAGCTGTAATGAGTGAGAGCCGCGGGGTTAATCAATATTCCGCTGCAGTCAATACCAGCCCTGTGAACAGCATCTATTATTTCTCCTTCGTGATTCGACTGGAACAGTTCAACGGACAGGCCCATTTCTGCGGCCAGCAGTTCCAGCTTATTATTGATCTGTTCCAGGGTTTCCACGCCGTAAATAGCCGGCTCCCTGCTGCCGAGCAGGTTCAGGTTGGGGCCATGGATAATCATTATTTTCAAAGCAGTTCACTCCCTGTTTTCAACCTTAAAATACTGGAAGGCCTGTATTAAAAAACTTCCCTAACCTGTTATGAAATCCTGCTTGAACAGGTAAAAACTCTGCTAATATTTCAGGCCGGCGCAAATTGCTTCACAGAGCTCTTCCGGGGTTTTCCCATCTGTATTGATTGATAAATCGTGAACAGCATAATATTCTTTTCTTACTTCAAGCAACTCTCCGATCTTTTCCAGTGGACGGGGATCCTTTAAAAGCGGCCTGTTCCCGCTGGCCCCAACCCGTTTGAAAGCCTCTTCGGCGGAGACCTGGAGTAAGATAATCTTTCCGGCTTTTTTTAATATCCGTCGGTTTTCTTCCCGCAGCATAATGCCCCCGCCGGTTGCGGCAACAAAACTGCCCTGGGGGTATTCCAGAAGTGATGCGGCAGCCTCGCTTTCCATTTTCCTGAAATATTCCTCACCATGTTCCTGAAATATTTGATTAATACTGGCTCCTGCCCTGGTTTCGATCAGCTGGTCAGTATCAATAAAGATGCGATTAAGCTGATCTGCCAGCATTTTTCCGACTACGCTTTTACCGGCTCCCATAAAACCGATTATGATTATATTTTTCTGTTCCTCGCCCAATATATACACCGTCCTTTTAATGGTTCTCCGGGGGCAGTTTAGAAACCCTAACCCTGCCTGTTGCCGGGGTGATAATCACGTAAACAGAACGTCCGGCCTGGTCGGCCAGGCAGACAGTTCCGCCTCTTCCGGGAGCGCCGCTCCTGTAAAAACTAACCTGGGGATAACTGCCATCTGCCGGAAAATTTACAGAGCGGTAAATAACCCCTTCAGGCAGCTTTACAGTATAAGCTTCATTACTGCCGGTGTCTCTTACCCGGTAATCATCATTGTATATGCGAAACTCAATCTTCTGAAGAGAACCGCTGGTAATTGCTTTTTGTCTTGCCATGCGCAGGTCAATAGCCAGTTCGCGCGCAGCAATGTTTAGATTCCCTGAAGAAGAAAGAGTAGAAATTGCCGGCACAACTACTGCGGTCAGCAGTCCGATCAGGGCAATTACAATTATCAATTCAACCAGGGAAAAACCCTGGTCCCGCACTGGTTTCATCTTATTTCTTCCTTTTATTCATCAAAATTATCTGCTTAAAAAGTTTGGCTACCTCCCATAAAGAGCTCTGATGAAAGCAGTGTTATCCGTACTGTCTGCCGGGTTTTCATCAAATATAGTGCTGAAGGTGCTGCGTACTATTTCATCTAAGGTAGTTTTCCCGTTTTCCACTGAACGCAGGCCATCTTTAACCAGTGTTTCCATTCCGCACTGAACTGCTTTGGTCTGCACCTGTTCTGCTGTCGCTCCTGCCATGATCAACTCCTGCAGTTCGCGGTTCAGAGCAAGAACTTCCTGGATCGAGGTACGACCCCTGTAACCGGTCTGATTGCAGTGGCGACAGCCTGCCCCCCTGTATAGCTGCTGCGGGGCCACACTGTTTAAAAACCTCCGGTAGAGCTTTTTTTCTTCCTGGCCCGGACTGTAAGCCCTGCGGCAGTGAGGGCAGATTGTCCTGACCAGGCGCTGAGCGATAACCCCCACCAGGGAAGCGGAAACCAGGTAATCTTCCAATCCCATGTCAACCAGCCGGGTCACTGCCGATGCAGCATTATTGGTATGCAGGGTGCTTAAAACCAGGTGCCCTGTCATCGCCGCCTGGGTGGTTATTTTAGCCGTTTCAAGATCCCTGATTTCACCCACCATGATAATATCGGGGTCCTGGCGGAGAATAGATCGAAGCGAGCTTGCAAAACTGCGTTTGATTCGCGGCAACACCTGAACCTGATTAACGCCTTCAAGCTGATATTCAACCGGGTCTTCAACTGTAACCAGGTTAACTTCAGGACGATTGAGATAGTTAAGAGCTGAATAGAGCGTGGTGGTCTTGCCGCTGCCGGTTGGACCGGTAACCAGCAGTAAACCGTGATGATTTAAGAGAAGCGGCAAAAACTGTTTATAGTTATATTCAGAAAAACCGAGTTTTTCAAGAGGCAATATTATTCTTTCTTTCTCCAGGAGTCTGATAACCACTTTTTCACCGTGTACCGTGGGCAGGGTAGAAACACGCAAGCTGGCACTCTTCCCGTAGCCACGCCATTCAATGTTACCATCCTGGGGCAGACGTTTTTCCGCTATATCAAGGTTGGCCATAATTTTTACCCTTGACACAATATGAGCAGCGCTGCTGAGCGGGGAAGAAGGCAGATCGCGAAGCACCCCATCCACCCTGAAACGAATTCGCAGAACCCTGTTGGCCGGTTCAAGGTGAATATCGCTTGCCCCTTCTTCGACAGCTCTTTCAATCAAAGTATTAACCATTTTTACAACCGGAGCATTCTCCAGTGCAAAAAGCCTGGCCTCTTCTTCAGCCCTGGCTTCTTTGCTCTGGTTATAATTTATGGCAGAGCCCTCCTCGGCTGGTATACTGTAAAGCTGGGTGAGAAGGAAATTAATTTCACTATCTTTTGCCATAACAGGCTTAATCTCGCAACCGCTGCATCTGGCGGCATCGTCTACGGCAGCAAGATCAAGCGGATCCGACATAGCCAGGATCAGCTTGTCCTTTTTCATAGCCAGGGGAATCATTCTTCTTTTAATAGCAAGTTCGGAAGGGATAACAGATACCAGCTGTAGTCCTGGATTAAATTGATGCAATGAAACTTTTTTAATTCCATACTTTGCTTCAATCAGCCCGTGCAGTTCATCCTCGGATACCAGTCCTTTTTCTATCATCAAACGGGTTATTCTTTTTCCGGAATCTTTTCTTTCATTGTAAAGCTCGTTCATCTTGCTGCGGCTAATCAGGCCTGCAGCTACTACAATGTTTTCTATTCCCCTGCGGCCGTTTTCTGACAAACCATTGCTCCTTTCGTTTAACTGTAATTTACCGAGCGCTTCATAACTTTAAGAGGCGCTTCGTGGCCGGTAAATAGCCGGAATGCTTCCACTGCCTGCCAGAACAGCATACCAAGACCGTTACAGGTTTTACCTCCGCTTTCACGAAACGCTCTCATTACTGCTGTATCGGCAGGGTCGTAGCGAAAATCAAATAAAATTTTACCTGCAGTGCAGGTTTCTTTTAACGTCTCAATGAAAAGTCCATGATCAAGGGGCAAACTATATAAAACAACTTTACTTTTTTCAATTGTCTCCCTGATTAGATCCCCGGTCAGCCCGAGTGTTAAAGGTTTTTCTATCGGGGTGTGTTTATCAAGCAGCTCAGCCAGTTGTTCAGAGCGCGACTCACTGCGGTTCAGAATATATAGTTCACGTAGACCTTTCAGGGCCATGGTATAAGCTACAGAGCGGGCCGCGCCACCGGTGCCGATTAGCATAACCGGCCAATCCGGTTTATATGTTTTCGCTTCTAATGTCAAGTTGCGGAAAAAACCGGTTCCGTCTGTAGTTTCACCTTTAAGCACTCCGTTTTCATTAATAATTGTATTGACAGACTGCAGCAGGGCCGCTTCTTCAGAGACGAGATCAAGATATGGTATAACCGCCTCTTTGTACGGACTGGTAATGTTCGCTCCGGCTATCTGCAGGGCCCGCATGCCCTTTACGGCATCACCAATTTGCCGCTCTTCAACTTCGGCTGCAAGATATATACAGTTTAAATTCAAATCCCTGAAAGCAGCATTATGCAGGGCCGGGGAAAGCGAATGTTTAACCGGATTGCCCAGGATCAGGTAAATAGACGTTGCAGTATCAAAAGGCACAGTTATATTCACCACCAGAATATATTTGAAATATTTAGTATTATAGCACGCTATCACGATCTGCGGAAGTGAATATAGTACCGTTTTAAACCTTTTACCTTCCTGCAGGGCAGGATTTATCATTTTTTTGTAGAAAAAAGAGCTGTATCTGATACTACCGAACTCAGACCCTTTCAGCTTTACACGGTGCAGACTGAAATGGGCTTGTTCACATGTCAAGGAGACATTGCATTTAAATGGATCTTTTTAACGCCTATTTGTATATTGTAATTTTTCTGGTTGGCCTCTGTTTCGGCTCTTTTCTGAACGTGATCATATACCGGGTCCCCCTGAAATTATCAGTTGTGACCCCGCCTTCCTCCTGCCCCGCCTGTTCGGAAAAACTTCGACCCGGCGAATTGATTCCCCTTTTCTCTTTCCTGGCCCTGCGCGGTAAATGCCGCCATTGCGGAGCAGCGATCAGCATTCGCTATCCAGCCATTGAACTGTACTGCGGACTGCTCTTTATCTTCGTGGTTTATTATTTCGGTCTCACCGTTACAGCGCTTTTTTACCTGGCGCTTTTGTATCTTTTGGCCGGTATTGCCATTATTGATTTGGAACATCGACTTGTTCCCAACAGTCTTGTGGCAGCGGGAATTATCCTGGCTTTTCTCATTCAACTTCCTTCCCTTTTGCATTACTGGTTCGCTGTCGATCCGGCACTGCTAACCGGGAAAGATCCTACAGACTCGCTGTTTGGATTCCTGGCCGGCGGTGCTGTTTTGCTTCTAGTTTTTCTGGTCAGCAGGGGCGGTATGGGTGCGGGAGATGTTAAACTGATAGCCATGATCGGCCTTTATGCTGGCTTAAGGGGCACCGCTGCCGTATTGCTGCTTGCTTTCTTATTTGGGGCTTTAACAGGATTAGCCCTGATTGCTGCGGCCAAACTCACCCGCAAAGATGCCCTCCCGTTCGCCCCATTTCTGGCTCTTGCCGCTTATATCGAGGTATTCTGCGGAAACCGGATCTGGGACTGGTATATTAACCTGTTTGCCTGATCCACAGCTAAACTCAGCCGTGTAGATGTAATATGTTTTTAATTTTTTTAAGCCTTGAGCCATACTAATTAATCATACTCTAATCGCACAAGGAGATCTGAACATGTTTAAGGTTATTCATCACTGCTGCCGGGGTTATACATTCATTGAGCTGTTAATTGCCCTGGCCGTGCTGGCACTGGTTATAACTCCCCTGCTTACCCTCTACAGCAGCAGTGCTTTAATGATTGGCAGTTCTGCCGATTACTCGGCAGCTGTCAATCTCTGCCGCGCAAAAATTGAGCACCTCAAGGCTCTCAACCCTGACGATTTAAAAAGTATCTATCTTGCGGGAGGGGTAATCCTGGAAAACGATCTGCCAGGTTACCCTTCTTTCGAGCGGTTGACCACACTGACCCCTTTTCAGCCTGCAGATTATTACACTACTCCTGAAAAAGAGCAAGCTGAAAATATTTTACTGTCTATTGCGGTAACTGTCCGTTGGTTCGAGCGCGGTAGTGAAAGGAGCGAAACAGTTTGGACCCTGCTTTGGTTGCGGTAGATCCGCCTCAATCATCCGGCCCGCAAAGCGGCTTAACCCTTGTCGAGTTGATCATTACCCTGGCCATACTCGGCTTGGTTCTCTCAATAGCTTATAATTTCTATCTGGTTGGCCTGAAGAGCTGGAACAGCTCAGCTGCAAAAATTGAAGAGTGTCAGAATGCCCGTATCGCCCTCGATGCAATAATCAGGGAACTACAATATGCCAGTTCCTTTTCCCTTCACCAAGAGGGAACCGAAATCCGCTTCACCGCCCCCCACGATCAAAACCGTACCCTGCGGTTCCGCCTGGTGGGCAGGGAACTGGTGTATGATTCACATCCTACCGGATCTGCGCTCTATTTTCATAACAAGGTCGCCCTCGATATTAACAAGGTAACTTTCAAAACCGGCGACAGGCAGTTAATAATTATTGAAATTGAAACCGGATCGCCTACCAATCCCTATCTATTGAAAGGAGCTGTTTTACCCCGCAACCTGTCTTTAAACTTAGCTGATAGTGAAAATATCCCCGCTCAAACCGTGGATGAAACGGATGAGGAGGGCAAAGATGATTAAAAGGTTCGTTAAACATTTAAAAAACTTCATGAATACCCGGGACGGTATGGCACTTGTCCTCGTGCTGGTATTTACTCTTCTCCTCCTTGCTGCCGGCGCAGCCCTGCTAGAGATGACCCTTAAAGACCTAAAAATTACCGGTTATCACGCGGCCGATATAAAACAATATTACCTGGCTGAAGCCGGAATCGAAACCTCATTATTTCTTTTAAACAGCGGCATTTTTATCCCGGATGACCTGCACCATATTATAAACGACGGCAGCTTTGCCGTATCGTTCGCTGATTTTGATCATGAATCAATCATCCTTTATTCAACCGGCTCTATCGGCCGGGGAAGCACGACCCTTACGGTCAGAGTTGAACAGTCAGAAGATGGCATTTACCGCATAGCCGAATGGATTAAACCTTAGCCAAGAGCAGGAGTGATTGCAGTGCCAGTTAAAAAAGTAATAAAACCATTTAGAAAAATAACATCTTTTAAGTACCAGGGCAAATATTCTCCGATCGGGCTTGATCCCGGAAGTCATCAGTTGAAACTGGCCCAGCTGGCTGTAGAAAATGATCAACTCTACTGCCACCAGCGTATTGCCTGCCCCACACCAAAAAGCATATTTGAAAAAGGGATGCTGAAAAACCCTAAATCCCTGGCCGCCGTCCTCCGGCAACTGCGGAACAATATTAACTGGAACAGCAATACGGTTAACCTATGCCTGGGACCCAGTTCTTTTAATTTGACCCGGGTAAAACTGCCAGCTATGAACAAGCGTGATCTCGCCAGGACGATGAGCCTGGAAGTGGAAATGCGTTTTTCCATGAATCCCCGGAATACTGTTTTTTCTTACTGCTCCCTGTCTAATCCTGCCGATAAAGGGCAACCGGAACGTTTTAGAGAGTATATTCTTGTCGCAGCAGACAGGGATTTAATCACTGCATATGTAGATGCTGTTAAACTTGCCGGCTTTAAACCGGGTATTATAGAAGTATCCCCTCTTTCCCTGTTGCGCCTTCCCGGCCGGTTCTTTACAGGAAGCGACGCAATAATGAGCGGCTGCACCCTGTTAATCGATATCGGACACTGTGACAGTTCGTTTATTATCTTTAATAGCAACTCTTTTTGTTTTTACCGGAACCTGCGCAGCGGCGCCTCAGGAATTAGCGGCAGGGTAAATAGATCTGCCCGGGCATCTTTAAACGATTTTGCTGCCGATCTCCTGGCCGGAGTAGAACAATCCCTTGAATACTGGCTTGAGCAGTCGGAAAATAATCGCCTTTACCCCGAAACGCTCTACCTGAGCGGTGGAGGCATTTATATCCCCGGGCTGGCTTCTGCCCTGGGGAAAAGGCTGGGTCTCAAACCGAGGCTCTTTAAACCTGTTGCTTCGCTGTGCAGCTGCACTGAAAACAAAAAGCGGGAGACCGGGATGGAAGATACTCTTTTTGCAGCTTCGTATGGCCTGGCCCTGAGGGGGTGGATCTGTTGAATTACCAGATTAACCTGATCGAAAAAAACGGTAAAAATAAAGTAAGCAGGCCTTCTTTTATCTTGCTAACCCTACTATTTACCGCTGCGGCAGTATTTCTTATTTATTTTTTTCTAAACTATTTTGAGCAGCGCCTTAATACACAGGTATTTCTTGCAGAAGCTGAGCTGGCGAAACGTAGAACTGCCTCCGTTTCCCTGCTTGAACTGCGGGAAGAGCTTGACGATGCTCAAGTTAAAATTAAAATTGCCTCAACGCTGCTGCCCGCCATGCAATCAAACTCGATCCTGATTAATGAAATCCGCTCCAGCGCTTTAAGCGGTATTGATATTAATTCCATTCTTATAGAGCCAGGCTTAGCAGTTGAAATCAGCGGATGCTCAAGCAGCATGCGCCATGCGGCTATTTACCGTGAAAACCTTGCTGGTTTGCGTTATATCGCTTGTGCAGATCTCCTGGAAGTTAATCTGACAGGTAATGGATCATACAATTTTACTATTGTCCTTAAATTAAACAGTAAAAATGGAGATGATTATCTTGCCCCGGCTGACAACTAAAAAGCATTGCAATAATTATCACCTGAATACAATGCTGATAATCGTAATTATTTTCGTTGCGTCAATCATTTCCTGGAATCTTTTTGCTTCATCATTTATAACTGAAATACGTTCATCCGGCCAGGCCTTAAATCACCTGAAGAAAGAAATTGAGGAGCTTAAAGACCTTAACGCAGACAGCAGCAGGCTTAAAGCCGACTGGTTGGAGATTAAGCAGGAATACGACCAGATCAAATACTTTTTGCCGGCCGATAAAGAGCTTCCTGCAGTTATGACTGATCTTGAAAACCTTCTGCAACCCTACAGTAACAGTATTCTGTCGTTCACAGCGGGTGACATTGATCACGGGGAAGAGTTCACAGTCCTCAACTGCCGCCTGTCAGCCTCGGGCAGACCGGCCCGCTTGCAAAGCCTGCTCAACGACCTGGAATCTTTTATTTACCGGCCGGTATTCAACGTGATCAGCTGGCAGGAAGCAGATTTTAATGAAACCACCTTAAATATTGAATTTAAATTATTATTTGAAAGAAACTACTGAGCCGCCCCGGGGAGGGAACTAACTTGCAACAATATTATCGCTACCGGGCCATCACTGCTGATGGCAAAAAAGTAAACGGTTATATCAGGGGCGCTTCCCGCCAGGAAGCTGCCCTGGATTTGGAAAAACGCGGTCTTCACCCCCTGCTTTTATCGGCTAACTCATTCCCCTGGTTTTCCCTGTCCGGGTTCCAATCATTTCTACTGAACAAAACCGGTCTTGGACGCTGCAGCAACCGTGACCTGATGTTTTTCTGCCGCCAGCTGGCGACCATGCTTCAGGCAGGCATACCGGTTCTTCGCGCCTTAAATATACTTTCAGTGCAATTGGAAAATGCAGCGCTGAGAAACAATATACGCGCTGTTGCCTCCGGCCTGGAAAAAGGGGCTGGATTTGCAGAAGCGCTTGCCGGTCAAAAACAGTTTTTCCCCCGCTTTTTAATCAGTATGGTTGAAGCCGGTGAAGCCGGCGGTCTACTCGACCTGGTTATGGAACGGTGCGCCGCTCATTACGAGAAACAGCACGACCTGGAAGAAAAAATTCGTTCGGCAACAGCCTATCCCCTTTTCATTTCTACTGTCGCCATGGCAGTTATAACTGTGATGGTGTTATTTGTGCTGCCACGCTTTGCCGGTATATTCGACCAGTTGGGAACGGAAATGCCCTTTTACAGCAGGCTGATGCTCCGCATGGGGCAGTTTGTTCTCGCTAACTGGTTTATAATAATTCTGGCTGTGTTTGCCATAGTTATTATTTCTTCAATCTTCTTGCAAACAAACAGGGGTCGGCTGGTTACCGACTATCTCAAAATGCATTTGCCTCTCTTTGGGAATATATATAAAATGTTTAATGCTGCCCGCTTTGCCCGTACCCTGAGCACCCTGCTTTCCAGCGGGTTAAACCTTCACCAGTCGATGCGAATAGCCGACCGGGTAATCAACAACCTCTGCATATCCCGATCGCTGAAAACAGTTGATCTCGCCCTGCAGCGAGGTGAGCCTCTCGCCGACCCTCTGCAAGCTAGCGGCATTTTCCCTCCCCTGCTTGCCGAGATGGTCCGCACAGGTGAAGAAACGGGAACGATTGATATTACCCTCGATAAAACTGCTCTTTTTTATGAAAAGGAAGTTGCCTATCTGGTCGATAGGCTCAGCACTTTACTGGAACCAGTTCTTTTACTGGTTGTAGGATTTTTTATCGGAATGATAGTATTCTCAGTACTTTCGCCCATGTATAGCATTTTCGAATTGATTTAATTACCCCCATGCAAAGTTTCTTAAAAGTTTCTCCAGCTCCGGAGCCGGCATGGGTTTATAAAAATAGAAGCCCTGAACTTCATCGCACATGCGCTGGTTCAGGAAACTAAGCTGGTTATTTGTTTCTACTCCTTCGGCAATCACCTTCATGCCCAGGCTTCGCCCGAGGCTGACAATCACGGCCGTGATAGCTTCATCCTTTTTATTATGCGAAATACCCTGGATAAACTGCATATCAATTTTCAAACGATCGATAGGCATTTCTTTCAAACGGCTCAGCGATGAATACTCCGTGCCGAAATCATCAATTGATATGCTTACTCCCAGTGCTTTTAGCTCATTTAAAACCTGCAGCATATAATTAGTGCCCCTGATAATGGCGCTCTCCGTTATCTCAAGGTCAAGTAAAAACGGTTCAAGACCGGTCTCATCCAGCACATTTTTCACAATCTCCACAAATCCGGGTTTTTTAAGCTGTTCCACCGAAATATTAACAGACATTTTCAACCGGGCCAGGCCCAGGTCCTGCAGTTTTTTACTGTAGCTGCAAGCACTCTGCAGCACCCAGCAGCCAATCGGATTTATCAATCCGGTTTTTTCGGCCTGGGGAATAAATTCCAGCGGTCCGATTAAACCTTTTTCGGGATGCTGCCAGCGGATTAAAGCTTCCAGGCCGATTATTTCATTCGAGGGAATTGCCACCTGGGGCTGGTAATGCAGAACCAGTTCTTCACGCTCCAGCGCCCGGTAAAGTTGGTTGGTTAACAACGTGCTTTTCTGGACACTTTCTTTCATCAGAGTTGAACAAAACGCATACTGGTTTCGACCCCTGCTCTTGGCATAATACATGGCCAGGTCGGCGTTTTTAATCAGCGTTTCTCCTCCTTCACCATCGGTTGGGTATAGGGTGACCCCGCCGCTGGCGGTTATAAATATTTCCTGGCCGTTGAGTTCTATCGGCTTGTCAAATGAAGTCATAATTTTATTGGCCGCCTGTTCTACCTCTGCAGGGTTATCCATTTGTGGAAACATGATTAAAAACTCGTCTCCCCCAAAACGGCAGACCGTGTCAGACTGGTAAAGATTACCGGTAATCCGTTCTGCTACCAGCTGCAGCAGTAAATCGCCTCGCTTATGCCCCATGGTGTCGTTAACATGTTTAAATGAATCAAGATCAATGAACATAACCCCGATATATTTTTCACTGCGCCGGGCCAGGGGAATTGCTTTTTCCAGGCGATCATTAAATAGAGAGCGATTGGGCAGACCGGTCAACTCATCATAATAAGCCATCTTCTGTATTTCTTTTTCAGTTTCCACTTTTACCAGGGCATCCGCCAGAAGGTTTGCCAGCACGGCAATCTGTTCCCTGTGTTCATCGACCCAGTGGTTGGCTTTCGAGACGGCATCAAAGCCCCAGATACCCATGATGCTTCCTTTTCCGATCAGGGGAACCGCTATAAACGATTTAACATCCAGCTTTTCAAATAAACTTTTTTCTGCTGCCGCTTCCTGCGGAAGAAGATCCACATCGGGTAAATACAAAATATGCAAATCTTTCAGACGATCCAGACCCCACTGAATATCGTTTACCTGAATACGACCAATTTCATTAATAGCCGGAGCGACCCCTTCATCACACCATTCATACGAATAATTTATAAATTTCTTGTCTTCTGACATTAATAGCAAGTATGTTCTGCCCGCCTGAAAATATTGCCCGCACAATTTTAACATCTGGTTTATCCGGCTTTCTATGTTGCTTTCATCAACCGAGATAAAATCGGTAGATATACGAGCACACAGTTTTTGAAAAGTGATCTGTTCTTCGTTTTCCTTTAACCTGCTCACGTAAGTCTGGTTAATATACAGGGCCAGGGAAGCTCCTATTATGAATATAACAATTCGCAACAGGTGATCGATGCTGTCGACCTGAACAGTAAAAGAAGGCAACTGATTCCATATCCAGAGCTGGGTTAAGAGCGCCGCAGCAAAAATAACTATAATCATTTTTTTGTTATTATATATAGCCGCCAGGCAGATAAAAACCAGGGGGAACGGCCAAACATTATTGCCTGCCGGGCTTTCTAAAAAGTGAATCATAATTATTGGAATAGAAATGGCCAGTAGGGTTATCATCAGATAATCCTGCTGCCTGGTGGAACGTGCAGTGAACATTATCAGGCGAAATAAAATTCCGATCCAAAACATCAGGGCGCTGAATAAAAGCACTTCATTCAATTCTACAGGAAAGTAAAAGTAGTGAACAAGATTAAGCAGGCTGACGATGATAAAAGAAAATGAGATTAACCTAAAAAACTCCCGCCTTTTGCTTTCACTGAGGATTACTCCCTCTTCAACATCTCTATTATACCTTTCCTGGCTCAGAAAACCGTGTTTTTTTATTGTATAAAGCAGGGCCAGAAAGGGAATCACGGCAATAATTACCCCGATATCGGGCATGGCAACGAATGAATTATTAACTATATCTGTCATGGTTCCGACCAGGATAGTGAGAAACATAGAGCAACCCAAAATAAGAGCCGTTTTTTTAATGTCCGCCTCTTTTGATGATAAAGCCCAGGAAATCAGCAGCCACAGCGCTCCCAGGGTAAATATGCCATAATAAAAATTAAAGAACCAATCCCACCCGCCGCCGGGTGATAAATTAACCCAACCTAAAGAAGTAAAGACAAGTTCATACTGCTGATTGGCCAGCGGGGAGTACAGCCCATAGACAAAAATGTTTACCAGAACAGGTAGATATATAAGAGAGTAAATCCATTTTTTATCCGATAACTGCTCTTTCTTCGTCAGGTAAAGAAAAAAGTGAAATAATATACCGTACATCGAACCCCAGCCAAGTGAGGAAACCCGTCGCCAGAATAGTGATGTTTCATAATCGGGGGCAGCAATACCCAACGCAAAAGTAATGGCCCAGGCAGCCAGCGAAAGGCATAACAGAAAGAAAAGGCGGTTCATGGTTGCTTTCACATTGAGGGATAAAACATATACACCCAGCAGGGGGTAAATGATAAATACAGCAAAATAAATAAAAGAATATATTACCGGCGGAGGCATTAGCTGATTCTCCTCTTAATCCCTGTTACTGTTTCATATCTTATTTAGTCTTTTTCCCGGTTTCTTACTAATCAAGATGGCCGCGGATTAATGCGCACTGTAACTGCTTTCTGGTTTCAGGAGGTAATTTCGGCTTTGTAGAATATTTAAAATACCCAATGAACTGTTCCGGTGATTATCCCTGCTGAAGCATATATTTCAGGCAGGTAGTATCATATCACATTAGACAAAGTAAGATCAATTACTAACTTAAAGAAAATAACATCAACCTGCAACATCGACCTTCTTGATTACGAATACAGTTTCTCCGGAAGTTATCTTTTCTGGAAATTCCAGCTCTCCAAAAAAGTAATATGTGCCGCAGGTTTCGGGATCGTAAACCGGGTAGGAATTGTAATTCCAGTTAACAGCCAGACCAGTAATAATATATTGTTCAGTTTCCAGGTCTATGGCTGCCTCGAATTCCAATTCTTCTATACCGGTGCCCACTTCCACCTGTTTTTCAAGGATTCTGCTGCTTTCAATAACTAAAATCCCATTGGCCTGACCTTCCTCTGCCGCTTCCAGCCTGAATACTGCAGCGTCAAATAATGAGTGCTCGCTGTTTCCGGCCTGAAGAGCATCAGCAACCCGCACGAAACCTTCAATTATCGCATCTTCAAAAAGATACTGTCCCGTCTATCCATAGTCTGCATCCCGTAACGGTTCCCAGATTGAATAATCGAGGGAATCCAGGAGTGTTTTTATTTCCACCAGGCTGCCGTTCAAACACAGCAGCGGGGGAACATTAACAGTTATATGCAGATCGGAAGCGCCGCGATCCAGGGCCATGTTCAATAAAGTATCTATAACTCCATCACCTTCAATTTAGTTTTTCACTATTGACTGTTATCGGAATTAGTTTCCCGCCAGGTGTTGGTTTCCCAGCCGGAATCAACCGGTTCGAGAAAGTAAGGCGGGGTTTGAAAGACCAGTTTGGGATCGTGTTCAAAAACTCTTCCGTATCCGGCGCCGGTGGTAGCAAAAGCCCCCCTGTTTTTCTGGATCATCGCCCCATACATGCTTACATTTCCTTTTTGAACGCCGATACCGTAATCATAAGTAATAGTGCCGTTTAATGCCATGTAGGCCCCGTGTAAATCATAATTGTATGGGGCAACATCACTTGCTGAGTCCCAGCGTTGGGAACCGTTGGCATTTGTCGACCGGTGCCCCGGCCAGTACCTGCCCAGTATTTCAATGTCAGAGTTAGCTATTAAGCCGAGAATGCTTTCATTTTCAGTCCCCTGGGCGTAGGTGATACCACTTACCGCAGTACCGCGGGGCAGGTAGCGCGGGTTCCCTCCACTGTAAGCCGGCGCTCTCCAATCTGTCGGGTCGTAGCCGGTCAGGTAGATGTTGTTTGCGGCGGCAATGGTCAGTTTGCCATCCAATGTGCCCGAAATATATAGATCTCCGGTCCCCCGCCTCCACTGGGCAGCATTAGCGCCGTCGATGTAAATCACGCCATTGTCAGGAAGGGGCAGTGAGGCCACTACTGGCTTGGGATCAGCAGCGCTGCCGAACGACAAGCCCAATTCTGCATATGTTTTGCCATTATACATCCAGTTCCCGGTATTGCTGTTATATGTCCGCACATCGTAACTGTCATCTTTAAGGTATATAGCTGTCATGCCGTTATAATAATGACCGCCATTTTGAGCCCTGGCTTTTATTTCTGAATTGGTTGCCGGAAAGACGATCTTTTCCACCTTAACCGGGTTACCCATGTTGTAATACGGGTTAGCCGTTCCATAAGGGCTGGAGTTGTTAGTCTGGATTACCCCGGAGTAAGAGACCGGTCCGTTAAAAGTGGGACGCCCCCAAACCCTCAGGTTGCCGTTGGTGTGAAAAGGACCTTCCCAGGTGTGGATGGTAGCATTCCAGATACTACCTTCAGAGTCGGTTAACCACACGTACTGGGTAAAACTTTTTTTAGAAAGCATCACTTCCAGAGTTCTGACCTGGCCGGGACTATCTTTATGGTAACCGGAAGAACGCACAGTAACAAAACCATCCTCCACCGAACCATCAAGCAGTTCCAGGCGGAAATACCCGTCACCGAACTCCTGGTCGATACCGAGCGGAAGTGATTCAGAATCGATTTTATTTAAATGCCAGAGATACTGGTTAATCCCCGATTCAGCAAAGTGCAGGGCATCGACAGAAGCAGCGTAATGCCTGTTCATGGAAACCTGGTTCATGGTAACTGACAGCGCCGAGGCAGAAAGAATGATCAAAACCGCCATTAAAATAATAACGGTAGGCAGGGCAATACCTTCTTCCTTTCTGCAGAAACCTCCGGTGAGTTTCATCTCATAGCATCCTTTCCCCTGACTGTATAAGCTGCTTTTACCTCCAGGGCGCCTGTTAATAATTCTTTATCATCATACATAAAAAATTGAATATTAATTTCGCTGCCCTGGGCAGAAAAATAGTCTTTACCTGAACCGGTCACCACGTGCTTAATAACGGTTTGCCAGGCTGCAGGAATAAGCACATCAGGATTATCCACAGACCGCTCCAGGGCCGAGTAACCATTAGTTTCAGTAACCCGGTATGTTATTCGCTTTGGTTGGTCGGCGATATACGAATACACGGTCATCTGGTTACCATCACTGTTAATAACCACCGCTTTGGCTGTTTTTACCTCTGCCGGCAGTTCCAGCCCATCGGGCAGATCGGTTAAGCGGACCGGCCTGGCAGCCTGGCGGATTTCCCGCTCCATCTGCATCAGAACCAGGCGGGAATCCTGAAGGGCCTCCGCCTCGGCCTGCGCGCGGGATGAACTTCTTTCGCCAAAAAAGAAGAAATTATATATAGCGGCCAGAACCAGGCCGAGCAGTGATAAAACAATAATAAGCTCGATAAGCGAAAAACCGTCGGCGTTTTTTAACCCGGTCCTGACCTTCATCTTGCATGTTATCTTAATCATACTACAGGCTCCTCTGCAGCAGGATCACTTTACTCGGTAAAGCGGATCAGGCCCCCTGCATCCGGCTGCCTGTCCCAGTCGGAGGCAAAGCTGAACCCGTGCGGAAAGTAATACACCCCGCCCGAGATAATTAAATCATCGTTCTGACCCGGCTGGTCAATAATAACATCGTTTTCAAAAAATACTACCCCGTAGTCAACATTGTTCCAGGGAGAACCGGATGGAAACCCTCCGAAAGAGCCAATGCTCCCAATCTCGCTGCCTTTATAAAGCGACGGCATCTTTTCTTTTTCGATCAACACCTGGTTACCGTCAACCAGGCAATCCTCTGCACCGGGGTATAACAGTTTAACGTACTCGTCATCATATTCTTCCGTGTTCAAAACATTCAGGACAATATTGCCGGTGGGGCTTAAAATTATTTCATTTTCGAAATACAGGTAATTTGCATTTAGTTCCAGGCTGGAATGGTTACCGATGTTAAGCCCATCACCAATGCAGGCAACCCTGGTACCAATGAAGTTAAGGCTTTCATTGGCAGCGAGGGCGATGTTGTTATTAGGCTTGTTACGGTTGAAAATACCGCTCTTCAGTAAATACTCTTCCCGGGCTATCCTTTCTTCAAATGAGAGGGTGTGATCAATATTACCGCTGGCAGCCAGAGTCCAGCTGTCTGCATTAGAAGCCGGGCCGTCAATAACAGGTTCCGGCCAGAGGTAGATATATAATGTTTTCGCCTGGCCGGCCTGGTCGAAATAGCCGCTCCAGGGCTGGTTGCTTGCGGCATCGTGAATACCGTTAAGCAGCATGCGGTAACCGGGGATATTAACATCAGTTATGGTATAATAACTGGCACTTTCCTCGGGGTGAGGCCATAAGTCGCCAAATAAAACCTGGGGCACTAGATGGCCGTTAAAATCGGTGCGTGAAAAAGTGCCCGTCAGTGGGCTGCCGTAAGGTCGTGATAGAACCAGTGAACCGTTAAAACCGCTTTCATCAATAACCACCGGGTTACCCTGGCCATCCCGTAGAATAAAAGAGAGCGAACCGGGGTACTCAATAAAGGCAAACTCCTGGGCAGTGGAATTATCAACAGCCGTTACCGACCGGGGATAAGTATCGGGCATAACTACCATACCCGTTTTGCTTACCTTCACCTCATAATCACCCTGGGCCAGGTCGATAAAAAGAGCGGCTCCCTTTGCAGTAGAGTAAACCGCTGCTGTCTGCGGCCCTGATACTTCTACCAGTGCCGAAGCAGCCGGTGTATAAGTGCGGTCGGCCTGGTCTACAGGCTGCCCGGAACTGTCAACCGCGGATACTTCATAATCCCAGCCGCGAAAAACACAAACCCGAATATTTGCCCCCAGCAGCAGCGGTTGTTCCGAATCACGGGATACCAGGATTTCAATCACTTCACTGATCTCCGTGTTTTCTCCCCTGTAGTAGCCACTGCTGACCACCTCTACCCGAACCAGCTTTACATCCCATTCGGCATTGGCGCCGCTCATGCAGCCGCCCTGGTCTTCCCAGTTTACGAAAGTATTGAGAGTATAGTTCTTTCCATCGACATTAACAGTTTCACTGGCGGCAATTGTGCCGGTTGGGTTGCTGCCCTGGACCCCGATTGAGGCAAAATCCATGGCCCGGATCTCTTCAATCCTTTCATTGGCCAGGTTCTTCGAAGTAGCCTTAGCCCGGTTATACTGGCTGCTTTGGGCATTAAACACCAGCAGGGGAGTAATAGCCACGACCAGGATTAATATAATAACCATCGAAATAAGAATTTCAACCAGGGTGAAACCTTCATCCCGGCCACTACTGTATCTTGAAACAGTTTTTAGCATCAGGAGTGATCCTTTCGCCAGGTTAATATAAAAACAACCCTTTCGGCAGCCCGGCAATCATAGCCCGCTTCCGCGAACTTTAGACCCTCGGCTTTGCGTCCCTGCCTTTCGACAGGTTTGCTATTATCGTGCGGGTTCCAGCAAACATAGGCTCTTTTTCGATTATCATTATAAATTATTGTGAATATTATGTCAATCTTTTGGAGTTATTAGTTCAGCGTCTTCCAGGTTGAATAATATTTTTATACCTTGAAATTAACCACGTAACTGGCCTGATTCACGTTGGCTGCTGCCGAATAGGCCTGGATCAGGTCGGATTTGTTTACGGTGTTGGTCAGACCAACAGGGGTGGTAACGCTCTGGGTGGCTGTCTGAACCTGTTCGATACGGCGTGTGTTTTCTCTCACAGCAGCGGGAGTGCGGTTATCTTCCACCCGGCCGGGGTTATTTACACTGTTATTTTCAATTTCAACTGGTCTGACCGGTTCCCGGTTTTCAGCAGGCAGGGTTGTTTCAAGAGGCATCCGTTCAGCGCGCTCAACCTCAAGGCTCGCTTCAGAACGCATAACAGTCTGTTCCAACCCGGGGCGGTATATATCGCCCTGCTGGTCGAGGATATTTTCATTAACGTTAAGGGCCTGGTTTACGTGGTACATACGCCTGGCTTCGGCCGATATAAAAAGGGAATCGCGGTTATTTGCAGAACCGGGCAGTTGCCGGGCCGCTTCGTTAACCTGCCCCTGCCCGGAGCCCGGCCTGGAAGAATAAAGCTCCCTCATGTAGGCAACGTCAGGAGCGTTTGTATTGAAATTAACCACCATAGTCAACTGCCTCCGCGGTTACAGGTTTTGCAACTTAATTATAGCATATAT
>CAZBKZ010000014.1:0-53944 GCA_964492615.1 uncultured Syntrophomonadaceae bacterium
TAGTTTAATAGCAGTAATAATTATAACTTAGATTGTCAAACGCTTCAACCTGCTGCTGTGTAGGTTCGGGCGATTTGAACATACCGTTTATACATACCCTGTGCCCTGGGAGTCTGCTCTTCGGTAAGGGTACGAATAACTTTTCCGGGAGAACCCATAACCAGAGAATATGGCGGGATAACCGTACCCGGTGTTACCAGGCTGCCGGCGGCAATCAGGCTATCGTGTCCGATAACCGCTCCGTTTAAGATAATTGCACTAATGCCGATCAGGGCATTATCTTCAATAGTGCATCCGTGCAGGACCGCATTGTGTCCCACTGTAACCCTGTTGCCAACCGTTACAGGAACATCTCTGTCTACATGAACGGTTACATTATCCTGCAGGTTAGTTTCATCCCCGATGCGAATTGGGGCTATATCACCCCGAATAACCGCATTAAACCATACACTGGAACTAGAGCCAATCACAACATCACCTATTACATGTGCGCCGGGAGCAATGTAGACATTGTTACCAAGCTGAGGATGACTATTATTAAAAGATATTACAGCCATTTTAATAACTCCTTCCGGGATATTTGTCTGTTGCTGCTAATCATTGTCGCAATTTAAATAACTACAGCCTGACCAGTTCTATCTCTCCCCAGGCAGCTACTTTATCGTCTTTTACCAGCAGTGCTCCTGACAGATTTTTTATTTTTGCTGCCTCCAGGATGGCCAGATCAAGGTCATCTTTACTACCGACCCTGTTACCGAGGGCGGTTGCCGCTGCATCGGCCAGAGCTGTTGAGGGCGATATAGCTACTGCTGCGTCAACACAGCCGTAACTAAGGGAAGGCCCGACAGTGCCCGAGGAAGTACAAACTCCCAGGGGTGTTTTAACTGGGTTCAGCAGTATTGCCATTCGCCCGCTTAACTGCGAATTGCCTGCATATATGCCAACATTTACAGGCTGAGTGGCTTTAATAAAGATATCACCGCCATTTTCAACAATTACATCACCCGCATAATTCATGAGGTGCCTGCCCACTGATTCGGCTATTGCCCCGGCTACTGAGGCCATCGGTCCAACACCGGCTTGATTGGAGGCGGAGACCATGGCGTGAACAATGGGAGGAGCATCGGGGTTATGCAGGCAGGGCTTCAGGCTTTCTTTTATAAGAGGATTCTTATCCAGATAAAGCTCAAGGCTGCGTCTCAGACGCCAGGTATATGCTTCCGCATCGCTTACCAGACTTTGGCTATATGCGTGGCTGCTAACAGCAATCCATAAATCAGTTTCTTTTAGTGTTATAGTAAAAGAGGAGAGCCGTTCATTTTTAAGCGTGCGGCGGTAAAGCCTTCTGCCGGTCATCTGAAGTTGGCATTATCAACCAGGGTTTCCATCGCCCTGGCCGGGCAAGCTCGCAGGCAGAGTTCGCAAATGATGCATTTATCTTCTTCAAACCTGACGGTCATATCCGGACGCTTAAAATTAAGAGCAGCGGTGGGACAGATTACAGTACATGCGCCGCAGTGGGTGCAGCGATCGGATCGCCAGATTATCTGCTGTTCCAGATTCATTACGGTAAGACCTTTTTGTTTAAGCCAATTCATCGCTTTCTGATAATCGGCTTCATCACCGCTGATCTCCATCATCAAACGGCCTTCTTTGCGAGGATTAATATCGGCGCGCAGAATATTTACCATCAACTTATAATCTTTAATGAGCATGTAGAGAATCGGTTCTTCAACTATATTTGGCGGAAACCTGAGCACAATTTTTTGTTTAACCATTATTTATTGGTCCTCCCCTTCTTCCGGATCATGCTGGGGCATGGTGTTCATTTTAATTCCTGAGCCTGCCGAAGGCAGAGCCGCTGCAGGCGCTGTCAGGGAGAATTCACCATTCACTATCCACGCTTTTAAAGTAGAGGCAATTTCGCGCGCCCCGGCATAACTGGAAAGGGAAGCGGTAGGCACTTTTTTACCGTTTATAGTTATTTCACCGCTTTTCAATTCGGAATAGGTAACCAGGCCCAGATTGCCGGGCTCTCGCTGTGGATAAGCCCTGCTGTAATCAACTATTGGCGCGCATATATCCTGATCGCGCACAGCACAGTAACCCATAATTTCTTCATTTAGCACAGGAATGGGAATGCCTATTCCCACCTGCATTGTAGCTCCATACCCAAGGAAACTCAGCCCTCTTAACCACTGTGGCTGCATCTGCTTCAGATCACCGATTACTGCCAGGGTTCCGGCCGGGTACCTGGGAGTTCCATTTTCTGCCCGCTCAACATTTGGGTTATGCTGAGTGCCATGCCAGGTTACATAACCGATACCGCCTCCGAGAAATATTCTGGTGCCAATCCCAATTGTTTTCATATAGGGATCATTGAATAACGGGCTCAACTGGCCGGCTGAGCTGTAATTGGCATTGCCTGTATTAGGCTTGAGAATACCCATATAGGTATAAATAGTTTTGTCACTGATGTTAACGGCTACATTATAATTCTGGTAAGCATTCCGCGGGTTGAACAGGGTGGCTTCGTTAATCTCTGCCAGTGTAATCATGGTGTCTACTTTCTTACGAGGGTAACAATCTGTTCCGTAAGACGCCGCTTCAAGCCGAACCGCTTTACCGGCAACCAGGTCTTCAATTACATGGCCTCCGCCGTATAAGAAATCACCTGGATAATTGCGATTCAACGGGTCGGCAGAGGGAAGGCTTGTCGCTCCCAGGTAAAGATCAACTGCCGCGATACCGGCATAGGCAGGCACCCCGTTTAAATATGCTTCGTTAAACTTTATACGAGGCTGTGGATGACCCAGGTTCAAAAACAAACCAGAGGAGCACATAGGACCAAAGGTGCCGGTGGTTACAACATCAACCATAGCTGTCGCTTCCGACAAGCCTTTTTCTTCAACCAGGTCGATAATTTCTTCGGCTGTAAAAACAACTACGCTGCCATTTTTAATTTTTTCGTTGATTTCTTCAATAGTCCTTGTAAAACTCATAACTTTCCTCCTCCGGCAATTAATAGATATTTCCCGGGCAATAATATATGCTTTGCTGCCTGACGGCACTTACAATCAAAACATTTTTATAACTACATACTTTACCTGGAGGCAATCAGGGCAGCCAGATCAATTACCCGGCACGAGTATGCCCATTCATTATCATACCAGGCTAAAACCCTGGCCAGGTTACCACCGATAACCATGGTTGATTTGCCGTCAACGGTAGAAGAAAAAGGGTTGCCTTTATAATCAATAGAAACCAGGGGCAGTTCGCTGTAATCAAGATATTTGGAAGCAGCAGCCTCCTGCTTGAAGGCATTATTGATAGCTTCCACCGAAGTTTCCTTTTCCAGTTCTACAACAAAGTCAACAAGTGAAACTGTCGGAGTAGGCACCCTTATGGCCAGGCCGTCTATACGCCCCTTAAGTTCGGGGATAACCTCACCCACAGTTTTAGCAGCTCCCGTTGAAGTGGGAATCATCGATTGAGCTGCTGCCCTGGCTCTCCGCAGATCGGAGTGGGGAAAATCAAGCAGCTGTTGATCGTTTGTATATGCATGAGTCGTATTCATCAGACCTTTTTTCAGGCCGAAATTCTCATGAAGCACCTTGGCTACCGGGGCCAGGGCATTGGTTGTGCAGGAAGCGTTGGAAATGATAATATGCCGGTCGGGATCATAAAGATGCTCGTTTACTCCCATAACCACGACCAGGTCTGCTTCTCCCGGTGCGGTAATAATTACCCTTTCTGCCCCGGCGCTTAAATGAGCTGAAGCTTTCTCGCGGGTCCGGAAAATGCCGGTTGACTCAATAACCAGGTCAACGTCATGTTCCCGCCATGGTATTTTTGCCGGTTCTCTTTCCGAATAAACTGCAATTTTTTCACCGTCAATATCGAAGCCGCGTTCATCAGCTTTTATGTCCATGTCTAATATGCCATATACCGAGTCGTACTTTAAAAGGTGAGCCAGGGTGTTGTTGTCAGCAAGATCATTAATGGCAACGACTTTCACCTTGTCCTGGTTCATGGATGCCCTCATGGTCATCCTGCCGATCCTTCCAAACCCATTAATACCTACTTTAAGCATGTAATCATCTCCTTACATGATTTACTTACTCATACTGTTCCTGCTCTAAATATTATCTTATCACGGTTATCTTCGCAACCGCCGCATTATGATTTATTACTGATATAAATGGGATTTGAATATATCCACGGCCTGATTCTGCCAAACATAGATTGATGATATACCTCAGCCCTGTACAGACCGGGTTGGGTCGGTTTATACGCAAAAGATGTACCTTTGGCTGCCGCCAGCAGGCTGCCGTTATAAATCAGCCTGATCAAAGCCCTCTTTCCCGGAGCCTTGATAACCAGGGATGTTTTGTTGTCCAGTGGAATCTCTTCACCCATTAGGTACTGCCTGCTCCCGGCTGAAGCGGTAAAGGAAAAATCGTGGGCTTTGCCCAGAGTGTCATAGCTGACAAAACAGGCTCCCCCGCGCAAGGCATCGAAAACCTGGTTTTTAGCCGTCGCAAATTCCTTGTGCAAAGGCTCTTTCATTACTATATAAGTATTTATTGCGGTAAATAAATATCGATAGGTAAAGATGGTCAGCGGTATGAATAACAACTTATATTTAACAGCATGAGCATCACTGCCCCCGATAGCAGTTGTTTTGTGACCGTGCATATTGTAACAATCCCACAAATACAGCAGCCTGCGGGGTGGGCCCTTCATGGCCCCCTTGCGGTTTAAAAAAAACCAGTAGAAAGTTCTTATAAGTGAGGGACGCAGCCCGCGCCAGTGTGAGGAAAAGTTCCAGATTTCCAGGCCGGTGAATCCAAATACAGGCCAGTCTTTCCAGGGGAAGGCTTTGCCCTGATGAACATATCTGGAACCGCGCTCGAAGGGGTGAGCGATGTAACCAAGACCGCCTGCCCGATTAACCTGATCAATTACCTGCTGGGGGTTATGATCATTTGAGCTTATTGTTTCACTGAGGCCGAAAGCCAGGTAATGATTTTTCTCGCGGTTTATTTCCATGCCCACCAGAACAAGGACATTATTTATATATGACTCCCGGGGTAACCCGGCCAGGGTTTCGTGATCGGCAATGATTATATAGCTAAGGCCTGCCCGTGCTGCAGCCGAAGCTATTTCATCAATGCTACCGCTTCCATCGGAGTAAGTGCTGTGAATATGAATATTGCCGGGATAAGTATACATTTAGTCACCCCGGAAAATTATTCTCCCGCAGCCTGCTGTTTCCGCTGCAGGTGACAATTCTCCAACCTGATTTGGGCACCGAGAGAAACCAGTCTTTCTGCAAAACTGCTGTAACCGCGCTGTAGATGTTCAAGTCCGCTAATACGCGACTCACCTTCAGCAGCCAGGGCAGCTAATACCAGCGCTGCCGCCCCCCTGAGATCTGTCGCTTCAACAGGAGCACCGCTTAGTTTCTCATTACCGTGCACCACTGCACAGCGACCGTCAACCTGGATATCGGCTCCCATGCGGTTTAGCCCGCTTATATATCGATACCTGTTCTCGAAGACAGTTTCAGTAACCAGCGCCATCCCCCTAGACAGGGCCAGCAATACCATAAACTGAGGCTGCAAATCGGTAGGGAATCCCGGGTAAGGCCTGGTTTTCAAATCTACACAGCGGGTATCAGCCCTGCCTTTAACCCTGATTGCTTCCAACCCGGCTTCTTCAATTTCCACCCCTGTTTCCCTGACTTTGGCGATCAAAGGCTTCAGGTGATCAGCTAAAACATTGGTAACGATAATATCACCGCCGGTAACAGCTGCACTGAGGATAAAAGTACCGGCCTCAATCCTGTCGGGAATTACAGTATGCCTGGTTCCACCGAGCTGACTGACACCTCTGATGCGAACTGTTCCAGTTCCGGCGCCTTTTATTTTAGCTCCGGCGCTGTTCAGGAAATTGGCCAGATCAACTATCTCCGGTTCCGTGGCAGCATTTTCTATAATAGTTGGACCACTAGCCAGCACTGCTGCCATGATCAGGTTTTCAGTAGCGCCAACACTTGGATAATCGAGATATATGTCACTTCCACGAAGGCGATTGACTTTTCCTTCGACCAAACCGTTATTGATCGAAAACTTAACTCCCATTGCTTCCAAGCCTTTTAAATGCAGGTCAACAGGTCGGCTGCCAATAGCACAGCCACCGGGCAATGAAAGTCGGGCCCTACCGTATCTAGCCAGCAGGGGGCCCAGTACAAGAAAAGAAGCGCGCATTTTTTGCATGAAGGCTTGGGGTGGCTCAGCTGAGGACAGTTTTTCAGGATGAATGCTGACAATTTCCTGCACTGAATCATACTTTACGGCAGCTCCGAGTGAATTCACAAGCGCAAGCATGGTTTGAACATCCATAAGATCAGGAATTTCTTCCAGAATAACAGGTTCATCAACTAGCAAGGATGCTGCAATAACAGGCAGCCCTGCATTTTTTGCCCCTTTTATTCTCACCGATCCACGCAGGGGCACTCCCCCCCGCACATACATTTCATGTGTCATAATCTTTTTCCTTCCCTGATGAATAATCAGCTTATATAGTATTCAAAGCTGTAAAGGAAACTCTTTCTATATAGAATGCTTAATTCTGCCCGTGCAGTCCGCAGCGCCTTAGCCCTGAAAACCTTTTTAACCTTCATTAGCCCAACCTGTAACTTAAACTGGCACGTTCTCTAATTAAAACAACCTGTTTGATGCTTACACTGCCATCGGATACCATTCAGCGGATATAAGTATTACCGGGGCAGAAAAGTAGCGCTCAATAGCGCTAACGCAACCTTTCGCTTAGTTTACAACAGATTCTGCTTACAGATAATATTAATCAACAGGGCTGCCTAAAACTCTTGCAGACAGCCCCGAATGGTTGAACCAACCGGAAGCGGAGCTCTTATGCATAAACTAACCCGCTATGGTGTTGATCATCGTCATCAGGAAGACCATCGCCAGTAGAGCAACGGATTCAATAACACCAAGTACCAGGACATAGTTGGTAAACCCTTTGCCTGTCTCTGCAAAGGCATCAACTGCGCCGGCTCCGGCAACGCCCTGGAAATAAGCAGAAGTACCGATCGCAAGGCCACCAAATATACCGATTCCGAGGATTACACCACTTTCCAAAAGATGGGCCGATGCCACTATAGTATTCATTAGAATCAAACCATAAAAAGTCTGAGAGAGTGGAAAACCGGTAAAAGCCAACAACATAAATGAAGCTGGTTTATTTTGCATAAATGCTTTTTTCCACGCTCCAATAACGGCCTGACCGGCCGCACCAATACCGAGTGACGAACCAACAGCAGAAATAGCAAGTGCTGCAGCGATACCCATTAATCCATACTCAACCATATTTATCAGGCTCCTTTTCAATAATGCAATTTATTTCAGTATTTTACCCCTACACAACAATGCAACTCTTACCAGTATAGCTAAGGAATCGATAGTTTTCGGTTAAACAGTGTCTCTACGAAATCGGAATGGATTATATTCCCGCCCAGACCACTGGATTCCCAACCGGCCCGAGAACTCTAACATCTTCAAGCGAATTCCATGGACCAGTACTCCCAGGCTGCAGAGAACAAAGTTAAATACATGCCCAATTAAAAGGATCAGCACCCCAAAAATGAATGTGTTGCCAGACAAGAGGTCTCCGGCCATGTTATTAAATGCTCTCGCAATTTCGGCACCGGCCAGACCCATGGCAAAAAGCCGCACATAAGATATAATGTCGCCGAAAGCCGATATAGACCCCAGAACTGTGCTCGGTAAATCTCCAAGACCACCAAGTAACCCTTTAAAAAAGTTACCACTTGGTTTTTGTGAGCCAAAGAGAATAATTAATACCAGCCCAACAATTATTATATTTAAACTAATGTCTGCTACAAAACCTCCCGCACCAAGCGCCTGGTCGAGGTTGAATCTCGCCACCATATCAAGCACCAGGTAAAAAAGACCAAAATTAATGAGCATCCATCCTACCTGGCCCAGGGCCTGCAGGGAACGGTTGGCCAGGGAACGCAAAATATTCCAAACCTGTGCTATGGTTAGGTGAATGATGGCGATGATGAAGCACAACAGCATAATGACATCTTGCCCACTTAAAACCTTATAAAATTCACCGGCGGGAGTGTAAAAACTGAATCCTTCCGTTAGCTGGCGAATCACTAACTTTTCCAAAAAAGTATCTTTAATGAGTTCAGGGCTCCCGAACCATGAGCCGGTTATGCTCCCCCATATAACAGTGGCCAGGCCAAGAATGGTAAATAGCACTACTGCCAGCGGAGGTTTCTCTTTTTTAAATTTTCCATAGTAAATCACCAGGCCTAATCCTGCCAGAAAGAAGATGCTTCCATAGGCGGCATCCCCGATAATCATGGCAAAAAATACGGTGAAAAAGCACAGAAATACCAGGCTAATATCCAGTTCTTTGTAGCCGGGGACAGTGCCCATAAACTTGAACACAGGTTCTACAATCTGCAACCACCTGGGATTACGAATTAGTGTTGGCACAGAATCTAACATTTCCGGTTCTTTTATGGCTAAGGCGACCGAGTTCTGCCGCGCCCAATTTTTAAGGGCCTCTGTCTCTTCAGCAGGAAGATAGCCAACTATGGCTGTGAGATTTCCCTCATCTACTGTATTTGCTTTGGCAATCCAATACTGCAGGTTAGAATCCAGTTCTTCCAGGTGAGTTTCAAGAGCAGGGACAAGGCCATAATAATGCTCGGCCTTTTCCGTTAGCTCTCCAATCTTAGCTTCCAGCTTATTTTTTTCTGCCCGCATCGCACTTAGACTTTGGTGGGGAGGGATAAACTCTTCATAATCGTCCAGTTTTACAGGTTCACGGGTAAGGTAGGCAAATACCAGCTCTTTTTTATCCTCTTTTAAAATTACCACGTAACCTTCGAGCTCATTAATATCATCGATTCTACTTTCGGAAGCTTTATAAATTTTGAGGTGGTAACCTTTGTTAGCAAGAAATATGAAGTCTGCAGGATCAAAATCCCCCCAGCCTTCCAAACCGGCAATCTGCTTTTCTAAAGCCGCCTCCTGCTCTATGGCAGCCTGCAGTTCATCCTTTAGCCTCAGCAATTCCTCCACTGCCTCAGAAGCTTCCAAGGAGAGAGGGGGCTGACCGTTCTTGTTTTTGAATGAGGTCAAAAAATTATATGCATCTTCTGCCCTGTTTTTCCTGGCAAGTGCATCGTCAACTTCCGGAGAAGAATACTGAAAGTCTTCAAGGTGGACAAGGCCCAGCTCAGCCAGCGCATCCAGAGTTAGCTCTTTATCTTTGGTCTGGACAACCATGAGTACATTTTTCATCTCTGCAATCATCGACTAGGCCTCCCTCACCAGTTTATTTTTCGCTAATTTGCCCCGCACAACAGCCGCTGTCTGTTGATCGCCAAGAAAAATATTAATGCGTCGTATATTTTCTGTAGTGTCAGGAATCTTTACCTTTTCAAACAAGTTAACCCGCTGGGTTGTAATTCTTAACTCTTCACCCAATAGGTCAGCCTGTTTATTAAGAATATAAAGTTCCTTATCTGCAGAAAAAAGCTCTTTCAGCTTTTGAACACCCGCATCCACCCAAAGCGGGTAGAACATCAGGTCATAAGGCATATCCTCATAAATAACCCCTTTAAACACTGGAATATCAACACCGGCTATATTCGTGGTTTCCAGATCAGTCTCTTCCACCTTAACCAGCCCGGCAATATTCAAATTTTCGCCAAAAACATGGACCCAGCTCATCAGTTCGGCATTGATTATGTCCCGCTGCCGGCTCTTTTCTTTAATCTGCAATTCTACTTGCCGTATCTCCATCTGCAGTAGCTGCTTTTTCAGAACCAGTGTGGGTAAATAGCGTTTATACCTTTTAAGCTGATCCTTTTGCTTTTTTAATTCACTTTTTGTATATTTAATTTTTGCCATTATCTACACCTTATTATGACAGTATTTATCAATCAGCTCCGACTTCAGTCCTGTTTCTTCAGGCACAAAGCAACCGCCTAAAATTTCCCACCCTTTATCCAGGGCGTCTTCCAGGGGTATGTTAACTGAAAGATCCATCATTTCCTGTTCAAACAACCTTCCATAAGTTAAAAGTTTCTCATCCCATTCTGACATTTTGAAGCCCATTGATTTCTTCTCAAGAGATTCTTTGTAGGCAGCGTACAGCTTAATCATACCGTCCATAATGGCACGATGATCATCACGGGTATCACCATTTACCAGCTGTTTTAACCTGGAAAGAGACCCAAATGGTTCAATCCGCCCATTTCGAAGGTAGAACTGTCCTTCAGTAATGTATCCAGTATTGTCGGGGACAGGATGGGTAACATCATCTCCAGGCATAGTGGTTACACCAAGAATAGTTATTGATCCTGACCCTTCAAAGTCAACTGCCTTTTCATAACGTGATGCTAGCTGAGTGTAAAGGTCTCCGGGATAGCCACGGTTGGAGGGAACCTGTTCCATGGTAATAGCGATTTCTTTCATAGCATCGGCAAAATTGGTCATATCCGTCAGTAGAACCAGAACCCGCTTATCTTGGATAGCAAACTTCTCCGCCACCGCCAGGGCAATATCGGGAACCAGCAGGGATTCAACGACCGGGTCGGATGCTGTATGAACAAAAAAGACTGTTCTGGACATCACCCCGCCCTTTTCCAGGGTATCCTTAAAGTATAGATAATCATCGTATTTTAGACCCATCCCGCCGAGAATAATAATATCAACCTCCGCCTGCAGGGCTATCCGGGCTAAAAGCTCGTTATAAGGCTCTCCCGAAACAGAAAATATAGGCAATTTCTGTGACTCTACCAGCGAATTAAAAACATCGATCATGGGAATTCCTGTCCGAACCATTCTGCGGGGAATAATCCGCTTGGCTGGGTTAACGGAAGGGCCACCAATTTCAACCATTGTATCCGCAAGCTCAGGTCCTCCGTCCCGCGGCCGTCCTGAACCATCAAAAATACGACCCAGTAAGTTCGGAGAAAAGGAAACCTTCATCGGCTCACCCATGAACCGGACTTCGTCCCCGGTAGATACTCCACGCCCACCATTGAAAACCTGCAGGGCAACTTCATCGCCTTTCAGGCGGATTACTTCCGCCAAAGATGAGCCATACCTGGTTCCGACAACGGCAAGCTCTTTATAGCGCACACCTGTTGCCTTTACTGTAATTACATTTCCGGATATCGATTCAATTTTGCTGTATACTTTTTGCAACTTTAGCCCCTCCTTGACTCGCCTGCCAATAGATTTTCGGCATCTGCTTCGACTCCAGTTTTCTTTTCGGCTAGCAGTTCAGAGATGGTTTTCTCCAGGTTATTAAACTCTTCGCCCTTCCACTTTTTGCCGTTATAGTCCAGGAAATTCTGGCGCACCCGGTTAAACCAGGAACGAGCTTCGTCTTTGCCGGCAAAATCTAACCTGGCCGTCAGAATATCGATGAGAATATCATAGATATGCAGTTGGCGCTCAGGGTCAACTGCAGCATCTACAGGATCAAATGAGTTCTGCTGGATATATACGTAATCAAGCAACTCTGATTTCAGGTAAATAATATAATCATCCAGTGAAGTCCCTTCTTCACCAACAACTTTCATCATCTGGCCAACCTCGTCACCTTTAAAGAGAATAGCCCGGCCATATTCTGTTTTCTGCTGATCGATGATACCCTTATATTTTGACCAGGATTCCAGGGGGTGAATTGCGGGATATTTACGGGCATCGGCTCTCTGTTGAGATAAACCGTGAAATGCGCCAACCACCTTCAATGTGGCCTGGGTTACAGGCTCTTCAAAATTACCACCGGCCGGAGAAACAGTGCCGCCAATAGTTACCGAGCCGATATCGCCACTTTTCAAGCGAACTATTCCGGCCCGCTCGTAAAAGGCAGCAATCAGAGATTCCAGGTATGCAGGAAAGGCTTCCTCTCCTGGAATTTCTTCCAGGCGACCGGACATTTCGCGCATAGCCTGAGCCCATCTTGAGGTTGAATCTGCCAGCAATAGAACGTTCAGACCCATCTGCCGGTAATATTCGGCCATGGTTACCGCCGTATAAACCGAAGCTTCACGAGCAGCAACCGGCATGGAAGAGGTGTTACAAATAATAATGGTCCTTTCCATCAGGGAGCGGCCGGTTTTCGGGTCAATCAGCTCGGGAAATTCTTTCAAGGTTTCCACTACCTCGCCAGCCCGCTCTCCACAGGCTGCGATAATAATAATATCCGCATCGGCATATCTGGAAGTAATCTGCTGCAAAACTGTTTTACCGGCACCAAAAGGACCGGGGATACAGTAAGTGCCACCTTTAGCCACGGGAATAAAAGTGTCAACAATTCTTAGCTTGGTAATCAGGGTTTCTTCCGGCTTCAAGCGCTCTGCATAGCTTTTTATAGCTCTTTTTACCGGCCAGTTAAATACCATTGTCAACTGGTGAAGCACACCTTTTTCATCTTTAACCTCAGCCAACACATCATTGATGGTATACTTCCCTGCGCCGCTTATGCTCTCAATGGTAAGGACACCTTCAAGGTGAAAGGGGACCATGATCCAGTGTTTAAAAATACCCTCTTTGACGAAGCCGATCTGCTCACCAGCTTCCAGTCTGGCTCCAACCTCCACTGCAGGGCTGAACTCCCACTCTATTTTGTCATCGAGAGCCGCCAGATAAACACCGCGATCTAAAAAGAAACCACACTGCTCGGCCAGTGCGGGCAAGGGGTTCTGTAATCCGTCATATACCTGACCTAATAAGCCCGGGCCTAGCTGCACACTAAGTAATTCACCACTGAATTCAACAGTATCCCCCACGCTTATACCCGAAGTCATTTCAAAAACCTGGAGGTCAGCCATGTTGCCCTTGATTCGAATAACCTCTGCCTTTAACTTCTTACCCCCAGTGTTGATGTAACAGACTTCGTTCATCGTGGCTTCGCCGTCATATTCCACAGTTACCATATTTCCACTAATTCCAATTACTCTGTTAATAATCCTCACCCATTTCTATTAGGTAATCAGTATATTAATTTTCAGCCAAAGCCGCGTACTCCTTCTTGAAAGTATCTCTGCCAAGCTCCTCCTGAAATTTTTCTTGGCGCAATACTAGCTGAAGTTTTAAATAGTATATGATCAAAGCTTCAAGATCAAAATAGTGGTGAACACCTAACTCTTCTAAATGGTTCCACCGCAATTGGTCCAAATATTTTTCAGCATCCAACGGTGATTCTAAAGCCATGACCGTGCGCACCTGCTCAAGCAAACTGTAGTCACGGGAAGTGCCCTCTGAATCAGGAAGATTGTCAAATGGCAGTTTTGAAATCCGGGCTTTAGCCAATTCCAGACGCAGATCCTTTTCCCAGGAGAGAATTCGATCAGAAAACGAAAAGCCGGTTGGCCCAGTTAAGCCCCAACGGCATTTTAGCAAAACCTGATAGCTGTTTGCATCGATTGTTTCTTTTGCAAACTGCAAAAAATATTCTTCAGAAACTGGTGGTTTTTCTCCCATTCCGATCGTTTTCAAGGCTGCTAAAGTGTAATAATAATTTTTCAAAATGCTTTCCTCCTGGTCCTATATTGACTCTTTTAAAGCTGTCGCAAGATCGGGAGAAAGAGCCTGAGACAGAACCTCCGCTATACTTTCCTTGGAAAAATCGTATAAAACCCCGCTACTTCCACCGATCCGAAAGCCTTTGTCAAACTTAGCAGAGGGAATAATTTCCACTCCATCCCTAAGTTCCTGCGAGAGTTTCCCCTTTAAGGATTCTTTTAAAGTTTCGGCATCTTTCGAAGAGAGAACCACCCTGATACCCTCTTCACCCTTTTCAGCCCAGGCATTGATCATCTCTACTATAATTTTCTCTGTTAAAGAAGTGTTTAGTGCTGTATCTACAGCTTCAATGATCACCGTATCCATTCGCTTTACGAGCTGCTTGTCCAAACCAATCAAAACATCGCGGGCAGCCTGTTTAATTGCTGCTATACCGGCAGCTTTCTGTTGCTCGATCTCCTTTTCGGCTTGAGCTTTATGGGCTTCCGCCCTGGTCTCGGCATCCTTAATTATTTGTGCTGCTTTTGCTTCGGCTTCGGAAATAATCTTTTCAGCCTCAGTCTCAGCCGCAAGGACACCTTCGTTTTTAATCTTGTCAATAAGTTCTTTTACCTGAATAGACATGGCCCACCATCCTTTAAACTGATACTGATTTACTCTCTCCAGGAATCCAATTCAAAAACTGTAAAAGATTGATCTGATCTGTATCGCAACAATAAATTTTAACCAAACTTATTTTCCAAGCGACAACCTGGCCTAACTGGTCTCAAGAATTTGACAACACAATTTCCAGGCAGTGAATAACTCAATCTTTCCGATAATGATATGCTCAAAACAAAAACAAATCAGCGAAAAACGGAATACTTGCAAATCGCCGAATTATAGATATTATTGTCCAAATTTATAACACAATATGCGAAACATTATACTATAAACCGGATGTTTAATCCAGCTTCAGCAAAGATTGCCTTAGCCAACTCATCGGGGTAATTAGCAGCCAGCTTCAGGCTTTTTATTCCTGCGTTAACCAGCATTTTTGCGCAAACAGCACACGGATAATGAGTGCAGTAGAGCTCAGCACCTTTAATTGCCACTCCATGGACTGCAGCCTGTATTATGGCATTTTGTTCAGCATGCAAACCCCGGCATAGTTCATGCCGTTCGCCGGAGGGAATTTTCAACTGTTCCCTGATGCAACCAACTTCTTCGCAGTGAGCAAGACCAGCGGGTGCGCCATTATACCCAGTGGAAAGAATTCTTTTATCCAACACCAGCAGGGCGCCTACCTTGCGCCTGAGACAACTTGAACGTTTGGCAACCAGGTGAGCAATTTCCATGAAATAATCATCCCAGTCAGGACGCTGGTCAGCAAATATTTCATTCATCAGGCCGTACCAAAAAGCCGATCGCCGGCATCGCCAAGGCCTGGAACAATATAGGCATTTTCATTAAGTTTTTCATCCAGTGAAGCAAGGAATATTTTGATATCGGGATGCTCGGTAATTATGCGCTTTACTCCTTCGGGAGCAGCTATCAGGCTTAAAAGTTTTATATTTTTTACCCCGGCATTCTTAAGCACTGTTATGGCATGAGATGCTGAGCCTCCGGTAGCAAGCATCGGCTCCAGCAGAAAACAATCAAGTTCATTAATGTTGGGAGGCAGGTTGCAGTAATACTCAACCGGAACATGTGTGTCGTGATCCCTGTAAAGTCCTATATGGCCGGCCCTGGCATATGGAAAAAGTCGTAAAGCACCGGGCACCATACCCAGGCCTGCCCTTAAGACTGCGACAAATACCGGCGTCGGCTTTTTTATAAAAACGGCCTTAGAGGAAGTTACCGGGGTTACTATATCCTTTTCAATGGTTTCCATATCCCGAACCGCCTCGAAAAGCAACAGGGCAGTTATTTCTTCAACCAGGCCGCGAAACTGCCAGGTTTCTGTCTCTTTGCGTCTGCATTCTGATAGCTTATGCTTGATCAACGGGTGATCAACAACAAAAACTTGCTCCACTCAGATCATCTCCTTTTTATTTGCTAGTAAGCAGGATATTCCATGCAAATTCGGCTGACACTTTTTTTGATGGTTTCAAGAATAGCACTGTCATTACGACCTTCAATGGTCTGACTGATAAGCGAGGCAATCTTAAGCATTTGCTCCGGCTTCATGCCCCGCGAAGTCAGGGTTGGTGTACCAAGCCTGATTCCGCTGGGATCATTAGCACCTTTCGGATCAAAAGGTATTACATTTTTATTGACGGTCAAATGCACGCTTTCTAAAAGCTTTTCGGCATCTTTACCAGAAATATTTTTATTGCGAAGATCAACAAGGATTAAATGTGTATCAGTTCCCCCCGTAACAAGATCAAAACCGTGTTCCATCAGACCCTGGGCCAGGGCATCTGCATTAGCCAGCACTGTTTTTTGATAATCTATATATCCGGGAAGTTGAGCTTCCTTAAAAGCAACTGCTTTGGCAGCTATAATATGCATCAGCGGACCACCCTGCAATCCGGGAAAGACTGCCTTGTCTATAGGCGCAGCATATTCATTACGACAAAATATCATTCCACCGCGGGGACCCCTGAATGTTTTATGGGTAGTGGCAGTTACAATATCTGCTGTTTTAACCGGGTTCGGGTGAACCTTTGCCGCAATTAGCCCGGCCGTGTGTGCCATGTCAACCATGTAAAGTGCACCGACTTCATCGGCAATTTTCCTGAATCCTTCAAAATCAATCTGCCGGGGATATGAACTGGCACCGGCTATAATTAGCTTTGGATTTACTTTTTTTGCTATTTCTCTTACCTGATCCAAATTAATATAGTTAGTTTCCTGATCAACGCCATAGCTGTAAGATTCATAATAACGCCCCGATATATTTACTTTGCTGCCATGAGTGAGGTGACCACCGTGGCTGAGATCCATGCCCAGAATTCGATCGCCGGGCTTAAGCAGGGCCAGGTAAACTGCCATATTTGCCGATGTTCCAGAGTGAGGCTGTACATTAACATGTTCTGCTTCAAATAATTCAATTGCACGCCTGTAAGCCAATTCCTCCGCCTGGTCGGCGCAGTAACAGCCACCATAATAACGCGCGTTAGGGTAGCCTTCTGCATACTTATTGGTTAATATCGAACCCTGTGCGGCCAGTACAGCGCTGCTAACCAAATTTTCAGAAGCTATCATGATCAGGTTTTCCTGCTGTCGTTTTTCTTCTTCTTCAAGGGTGGCAAATATTTCGGGGTCAATGTCCTGCAGAGAGATTCCGGTTAAAAGCACTTCAGGTTTGTTCATATATTTTCTCATCTCCATCCGATTAATCTGGGGCAGCAATTACATATTGTGCTGTCTCATTTACTGTGCTTCAATACTTTCACGGGCCAACTTTATTCATTTTCCATACCTGCAATCTTATCCAGACGCCGGCTATGGCGTCCGCCTTCAAACACCGACGCTAAATAAGCATCGACTATTGACTCTGCCAATCCCGGACCCGTTACTCTTGAGCCAAGGGTAATAATGTTAGCATTATTATGTTCCCTGGCAAATCTGGCCGAAAATGGTTCGGCACATAGAGCAGCCCTTATCCCTCTATACTTATTGGCAGCGATTGACATCCCAATACCGGTACCGCAGATCAGAATGCCATTAGTAAAGTCTTCGGATTGCACGGCTGTGGAAACATTAGCCGCAATATCTGGATAATCAGCGCTCTCCTCAGAATATACACCGAAGTCCTTTATTGTAATGCCGGCACTAGCCAGATAATTTTTCAAATGCTCCTTTAGCCCAAAACCGGCATGATCGGAACCTATAGCGATATTCATATGCTATTTTTCCTCCTTTAGCATAGACATTAAGTTCTGTAGACAGCCGCTTATATCCTTTAAAACCTGCTGATATTTTTCCATCCCCCCACCAACCGGATCCTCTATATCCAGGCCCTGCCCGTAACCGGTATAGGAAGAGATCTGAAAGGTTTTACCGGAAGCCTGTGGAAAGTTTGATACAAGCTGGTTAAGATGCCCTTCTGTCATAACAAGGATTAAATCTGCTTCAGTAATCATGGTGCGTTCAAGCTGAACAGAACGGCGGTGCTCCAGGCCGGTGATCCCCATATCGCTTAGCAGCATAATTACTTCCTTCGAAATTTTTTCTCCTGGAAAGGCCAGGAGCCCTGCTGATGTGATTTCAACAGAAAACGGAAGTTTGCTTCTTGTTAGTTCATTTTTTAGCAGCGCTTCAGCCATCGGGCTGCGGCAGGTATTACCGGTACAAACAAAAAGTATATTAAACATTTTTAGCTCTCCGTTTCACTCTTTGGTTATATAAAAATGCGGTTATCCTGCTGACATCAAAATACCCTGATGATCCGTGCAGCCGCTTTTCGTAAACGGTTCATAACCGCCAGTCCCAACCCCCTGTTTTCTATTTCTTCGGCAATTATCAGGTCCTTCTTATTCAAATCCATTCGCCGCAACCGGCTATATAAGCCGGCAGCCAGTTCTTCTGTTTTACCAGGGGGGTTTTTGTGAATTGTAGCGCTGTTTAAAAGCCCGACCATAAAACCTTTATTACTGTAATAGCAAAACAATTCCCTTATTAAAGCTTTACGCCTTTCAGCACTACCCGTTATCAAAATCAGCGGAGCATTTGGAGCATAGTGGCGATACTTCATCCCTGGCGAAACAGGCACTGCCTCTCCCGCTACCAACCCCGATACTTTAACCCTGCAGCCAAGAAATTTCTCCAGGACTTCACGGGTCACCCCACCGGGCCTGAGAATTACCGGCTCAGTTTCGGAAAGATCGAGCACGGTTGATTCAACCCCAATAGGACAAGCTTCGTCCATAATAATTGCATCAATCCTCCCGGACAGATCATTTATAACATGCCTGTAACTGGTCGGACTCGGCCGGCCGGAAAGGTTCGCGCTGGGTGCCGCTATGGGAACTCCTGCGCTTTCAATCAATTCAAGGGCTGTCTGATTGGCTGGCATTCTTACAGCTACCGTGTCAAGACCGGCGCTAATATTGTCAGGAATCTTTTCTGCTTTTGGTAAAACAAGACTCAGGGGGCCCGGCCAAAATTTTTCTGCCAGCAGGTAAGCCCGTTCGGGAATATTGCAGGCTACCAGTTTCAACTGGTTTATAGATGAAAGGTGAACAATGAGAGGATTATCCGAAGGCCGTCCTTTGGCTCTGAAAATATTGTTTATTGCCTTGCGATTTGTAACAGCGGCACCCAGGCCGTAAACTGTTTCGGTGGGAAATGCAACCAGGCCGCCCCTGCAAATGATTGATGCTGCCCTGGCAATAGAAAGTGGGCTGGTACTTAGCAGTAAAGTTCCATTAACGCGTAAAGCGCGATTAGCCATCTTTTTCCTCTTTCATTGGGGATAAATCAGGCAAAGCAATTACCTTTTACTTATCAAGAACCAAATCAGCTATGTTGTTAGCATGGTCGCCAACCCTCTCAAGGTTGCTCAGCAAATCAAGGTAGATAACTCCTGCTGCGGGGTAACACTTTTTGGTGTTAATCCTGTCTATATGCATTTTACGCAGAATTTTTTCCTGCTCATCCACCTTAAAATCTTCCTGAACAATCTCCTGGGCTAAAGCATGGTCATTTGTTTCGAAGGCTCTTACAGCTTTTTCGAGCATGGCATCAACCATACTATAGAATTCAGTAATCTCTTCCAGGGCAGTTGTGGAAAAAGGTCGTTTTTCTTCAACTTTTATCTCTGCCAGCTGCATAATATTTTCCGCGTGATCACCTATACGTTCTATATCATTGGCAGCAGACATCAGGTTAGCCACCAATTTAGTCTGTTCTTTGGACATTGAATGCTGCGACAACTCGGCCAAATAAATATTAATTTCTTTTTCAAGACCATCAACCAGGCTTTCCATCTGTTCGATATGCTTAATTTTTTTCAGGTCGTCCTTTAAAAATACCTGCATCGATTCGTCTAACATTTCCCGGGCAATACCAGCCATCCTTAAGACCTCCTTCATAGCCCCGCCAATGGCAATAGGCGGAGTTTTAAGGATGCGGGAATCGAGGTATTTGGGCCCGAAATCCATTTTTTCGTCCTTTCCCGGAACAATTTTACAAACCAGGGAAGAGAAAAATTTAAGAAATACCAGGAAAATTACTGTATTCATAATATTAAATATGGTGTGCGTATTGGCAACCTGCCTTGGTACAGTGGCAGCTGTATCCATCATAATATCGGTAAAAGGTCCGAGTAAAGCCAGGGCCAGGACTACCCCGATCACATTAAATAAAACATGAGCAACCGCAGCCCTGCGGGCGGCAACATTGGCACCGATACTGGCCAGAATTGCCGTTATGCAGGTTCCCACGTTGGTGCCAAGAATCAAGGGAACTGCTGACTGAAATGGAATAAGATCCTGCATCGTTAAAGCAATAATAACCCCGGTTGAGGCACTGCTGCTTTGAACCAGGGCTGTAAATATAGCTCCGCAGAGGATACCCAGTATAGGATATACGCTGAACTGCGTTAAAAGCCTGTGAAAGGAATCAAGATCGCGAAGGGGACTCATGCCCTCCGACATGGTAGTCATGCCGAGAAACAAGAGACCGAATCCAAGGATAGTCTGGCCAAGATAGCGGTAAAACCTGCGTGTTCCAAAAAAATTGAGCAGGGAGCCAATGCCGATAGCAGGCAGAGCAATAACGCCTACTTTAAAAGAAACTATCTGTGCTGTAACTGTGGTTCCTATGTTGGCCCCGATAATAACTGAAATAGCCTGAGAAAGGTTCATCAGGCCGGCATTAGCGAAGCCTACAACCATTACTGTTGAAGTACTGCTGCTCTGAACAAGAATCGTAACCAGAATCCCTGTTAATACTCCAATTATAGGTTTATTAGTTAAAACCTCGAGAATACGCCGAAAGCGATCGCCTGCCGCTTTCTGCATACCCGACGCCATAATTTGAATGCCGAACAAAAAAAGACCCAGCCCACCAAGGGTGCTGAAAAGAATAGACCAAAACAAATACTACCCCTCCAAAATGGTCGGTAGATGCCAATCAACCATGCACAAGTAATTATAAAGCACGGCAGGATATTTTTCAATTTATATATTTTACACGAATTAATATTGCAGGTTAATTTATACCTGAATATACAATAAAGGTGACACGCTTTGGTCAAGCTATTGGCTCTAACCGAAAAATGTTGATACACACAAATACGAATCGAACGCATTAAAAGCCCTGCCAGTGTATTTATCCCTTCCCTTTTATTTATTCTGATTATGCTGTGCTATAATTATATTAATAGCAGGGGAGGTGTATTAACGTGCCGGGTTTAATTCGCTTTGGCATATCAATGGATAAAGATTTACTGGAAAGGTTAGACCACGAAATTGTTAAGAAAGGTTACCCAAACCGTTCTGAAGCAATTAGGGATCTAATCAGAAACCAACTGGTTGAACTGGATTGGTCCCAGGATGAAGAAGAAGTAGCAGGCACTATAACCATTATCTATAACCACCATGTTAAAGGCCTCAGTGATCTGCTTCTTGAGCTGCAGCATGAGCATCACGATATGATTATATCAGTTATGCATGTTCACCTTGAGCATGATCACTGCTTAGAAGTTATGGTGATCAAGGGTCCTGCATCACAGGCACGCGAATTGGCCGGTCGCCTGATTGGCGTCAAGGGTGTGAAACACGGCAAATTAACCATTACCTCAACCGGAAAAGGTTTAACCTGATTAGCACTAGTATTCAACAGCACTCCAGTACCCTAGGTTTCCCGGCTAGGTCTTTGTGACAAAACACCCGTGAAAACAACCCGGTGGCTAAACAAAGTTCTTCTACTGCATCCTGCTGGGTTTCACCAATTTCAAAAAGCACCAGGCCTGGTCTTTTAAGGTATTCTTTTAGACCGGCACAGATCATCCGGTAACCATCAAGGCCATCTTCTCCACCAAAAAGCGCTGATTCGGGCTCGTAAAGAGACACATCATCTGGCAGACCGACCATCCCCTGTTTGTCCACATAAGGTGGATTGGCGACAATTAGATCAAAAGAAAGGCCCGGCTCATCCTTTAAAGCCTGAAAATAATTACCCTTACTAAAACAAATCCGTCCTGCAACTCCCAGCTTTTCCGCATTGCCCTCAGCTACTTTCAGGGCAGTTTCGGATATGTCAATCGCCCACATTTTAGCTGCTGGCAGTTCAAGAGTGAGGGTGACAGCCAGAATACCACTACCTGTCCCGATATCGAGGCAGTTGAGTCCCTTGCCTGCCGTAATGTTTTTCCTGAAATAGCTGACTGCACGTTCAATTATCAGTTCAGTTTCAGGGCGGGGGATCAAAACAGCCGGAGTGATATCAAAAGGGCGCCCGTAAAAATGTTTAATTCCGGTTATATAAGCAGTAGGTTCCTGCCTGCCTCTTCTTTGAAGCAGGCGATCGAAACTTATCAGAAGATCATCTTCAAGGAAACCATCATTATTGAGGGTAAGGGTAATCCGATCCTGGCCAAGAAGGTAAGATAGTAGCAGCTCAGCTTCAATACGGGGCTGCTCAATTCCGGCTTGTCGCAAATAAAAAGAAGCCCTGCTGAGAGCTTCTGAAACTGTTACTTTTTTTAACATTTAATCTCCACTCACTTCAAGCTGTTCAGCTCGCTCGTTAGCTGAAAGTTCATCAACTATTTCATCAAGATCTCCTGCCAAAACAAGATCAAGTTTATGAAGGGTTAAATTAATCCGGTGATCAGTAACACGGTTTTGCGGATAATTATAAGTGCGGATCCTCTCACTGCGGTCACCGCTGCCAACCATGGTTTTTCTTGTCTCTGCCAGCTCGGCATTTTGTTCAGAAATAAATTTCTCAAGCAAGCGGCTCCTTAGTATCCGCATCGCTTTTTCCTTATTCTTCAACTGCGATTTTTCATCCTGGCAGCTTACCACTAAACCGGTCGGCTCATGTGTAATCCGTACGGCAGACTGGGTTGTGTTTACACTCTGCCCCCCCGGGCCTGTTGAGCAGAAAGTATCAATGCGCAAATCCTGCTGGTTAATTTCAACCTCTACCTCCTCCACTTCCGGCAAAACGGCAACAGTTGCTGCCGATGTATGAATACGGCCCCCCGATTCAGTGGAGGGAATTCTTTGAACACGATGAACTCCGCTTTCGTATTTCATGCGGCTGTAAGCGCCTTTCCCATCCACCCCCAGGATAACCTCTTTAAAACCTCCTATATCGGTTGGATGCGAATCAACAATTTCAACCTTGAAACCACTTTTTTCTGCATAACGGGAGTACATTTTCAGCAGGTCAGAAGCAAAAAGCGCAGCTTCTTCACCTCCGGTACCGGCTCTGATCTCGATGAAAACACTTTTTTCATCATATGGATCTTTGGGCAGCAGCATTTCCCTCAGCTCGGATTCCAACTTTTCTTTTTCCTGTCCGAGGGTATCAAGTTCTGTTCTCAGATAATCGATCATATCATCTTCATTATTTCCATTTAAAATATCTTCTGCCTCAAGAAGCTCCTGCATAACTTCCTTTAGTCTCCTGGTCTTCTCGACAAGCGGGGTAATTGAGGCTATTTCTTTTGACATATTTAACCATTCGGCCCTGTCATCCATAACATTCGGATCACTAAGGAGCTGCTCTAGTTCCTGGTACCGCTTTTCAATAACTTCCAGTTTATCTAACATAAAACCACCTCAGACAAGCATTTATAATAATATCTTATTACATTACTGCCATAAATGAAAAAGAGCAGAGCCTCTGCTCTGCTCAGAATATTAGAGACCGTATTTACGTTTAAATCTTTCTACACGCCCGCCTGTATCGACAAACTTTTGCTTACCGGTAAAAAAGGGATGGCACTTGGAACAAATTTCAACTTTAAGAGTTTCACTTGTTGAACCGGTTTCAAATGTTTCACCACAGGCACAGGTCACCATGGTGCGGTAATATTTTGGGTGCAGATCACTTTTCATAGGTATATCCTCCTTCTTACGTTCCGAAAATATATATTAGCACAAATGCTTTATTTCTGCAAGATATCAATTTCTTGAGCGGTACATCGGCAGATTGCAAGTTTAATTGCCTTACAATATATGGCGTCACATCTTACCCAGCTTTTACATGGTATGCATATTACTTAAAAATTCTTCATTTGACTTGGTTTTCTTTAACCTGTCAAGCAGGGCCTCCAGGAATTCTACACTTGTACTGCTGCCCATTGCCCTCCTAAGGGCCCACATTAACTCAATTTTACGTTCGCTTAAGAGCAACTCTTCCCTGCGGGTTCCGGAACGGGAAATATCAATGGCTGGGAATATACGTCTTTCAGAAATTCGGCGATCAAGGTGCAACTCCATATTGCCGGTGCCTTTGAATTCTTCATAAACCACATCATCCATACGGCTGCCGGTATCAACAATGGCTGTTGCCAGAACGGTCAGGCTGCCGCCACCATCTATATTCCTCGCCGCACCAAAAAATCGTTTCGGTTTGTAAAAAGCCCCGGGATCAATACCGCCGGAGAGAGTGCGTCCACTGGGTGGGATAACAAGGTTGTAAGCCCTGGTTAACCTGGTTATACTGTCAAGCAAAACTGCTACATCACGACCCTGCTCAACCAGGCGCTGCGATCTTTCAAGGACCAGTTCTGCTATGCGAATATGGTTTTCTGGCTTCTGATCAAAAGTAGAACTAACCACATCGGCATTGACGCTACGTTCCATATCGGTAACTTCTTCAGGTCTTTCGTCAATTAACAAAATTATTAGCTCTATCTCAGGGTGATTGATGGAAATACTATTGGCCAGCTGCTTTAAAAGCATGGTTTTACCGGCTTTCGGAGGTGATACTATCAGACCCCGTTGTCCCTTGCCAATAGGTATAAGCAGGTCAATTATTCTCGTTGAAAGAATATGCGACTTCGTCTCCATGCGAATCTGGTCATCGGGATGAATAGGAACAAGGGAGGTATAACCGGGGCGGGTTGACATTTTTTCAGGATCTTCACTGTTTATTTTTTCAACCTGCAATAACGCATAATACCTTTCATTATCCTTCGGCGGCCTGATCCGTCCGCTGATGATGTCTCCTGTACGCATGTTAAACCTGCGAATCTGCGAAGCTGATATATAAATATCATCATCAGAAAAAAAATACTTTTTCCGCCTCAGGAAACCAAAACCGTCAGGCATTATCTCCAGCATGCCCGAAGCAGTAGTTTGCTCACCATTTTCGGAAAACAACCGGGTAAGGTTGTCGATTAACTCCTGTTTGCGCATTGTTGACTGACCTTTAACCTCGTGTTCCTTGGCCAGCTTGTGCAGCTCGCTTAAAGTCATTGTTTTCAACTTTTCAGTATTCATGTTGCACCACCTTATATTAATTACCACTTAACTTAAAAAGAAGATATGCTGCCGCAATGTAACCGACAAGAACAAGCCAGGCATCATATCCAATTCGTGCAAAGCGTTTATCCGTTCGGTAAATCATACCGAGAATTATAAAGGAACTCATCATAATCACCAGCAAAGCAGAAAGAATATGATTATTTGATACAAAATCAAGCAATGGTCCCTGACGATAAAACAGGTCGGCAATAAAAACAATAAACAAGTTCATAAAATTAGCTCCAAAAACATTGGCAACAGCCATATCGATAAGACCCAGCCGAACTGCTGTAATCGTGGTGACCGTTTCTGGAAGCGAAGTACTGATAGCCAGCAGGATTGAACCGATAAAAGTATGCCCCAGGCCTGTTTGCAATGCAATAGCATCTGAAGCGTCTGTTAATAAGACACCGGCAGTAACAATAAATATTGAGCTAATTGCAAAGCGAATCAGGGCAAAAGCAGTGGTTTCATTCTTTCTGTCATGCTCAGCCAGCTCATCCTCGCTTACCGGGGAGACTGTATTTTTTTTATCATAGCGATAAAGAAGCCTGCTGCCCAATATGTAAGCAAGTGCAATAATGATTGTTTCAAGACCTATCCAACCAACCGGCACTACAACAAACCCGAGCATGGCAATTGCTGCCAGGCTTACAGTGATCATACTAAGCGATGCTATTATAATATGGCTTCTATCAATCTTCCCTGTTAAGGGCCCCCTGCCTTCCAGCAGATCTATAACTGCCAGAAGCGCTAAATTATAAAGACAACTGCCAAAAATGTTTCCCAGTGCCAGGTCTGGAGCATCAATTGCAACCGCCCTTAATGTGGTTACCAGTTCCGGTAAGGAAGTTGCCAGTGGAAGCATTAATGCACCTATCCATGCTGAACCAATACCCGTGTTCCTTGAAATAGTGGCACCACTCTTGGTTAAGACGCTTCCTGCAAATACTATGACTATTGCGCATAAAACAAACTGCAACCAATGATTAATCATTTTACTCCTAACAGACCGGACCGGGTTATCAAATACCACCAATCAAAAGGGGTTTAATATAGTATCTTATTCTTATAAAAGTGGGAAATAAAACCGATTTGTCTTTTTATATGGAAAGATTAGCTGCAAAAGGAAGCAGATAAGCTTATTAACATATATTAAACCTCGGTAAGTAGCTATTCTCTATTATTTTTATTTTTCCTGCTCCCTTACAAAAAAACTAGGTTTGTTTTTATTATCCTGTTAAAAAAGGATTTGAAACGATTTCATTGCCAATAGTTGTCAATGGTCCATGACCCGGGTAAACAATAGTTTCTTTGGGTAGAGTAAGCAGTTTTTGATTAATGCTGGTGATTAATGTCTGATATGAGCCGCCGGCCAGGTCTGTCCTACCGACCGAACCGGCAAAAAGGGTATCTCCGCAGAACAACCTGTCGCTATTTAAAAAGCAAACCCCACCTTCAGTATGCCCGGGTGTTTCAATTACCTTAAGTTGTTCACTGCCAATGCTGATAATATCACCTTCTTTTAGAAAATGATCAGGGTGGGGTTGTTTTTTTAAAACATGCTTCAATCCAAATCCAGGATTATTATAGAGGCTAATATCTTTCTCATGCAACATGACAGGCGCATTAAATTCTGCCTTAAGCCTACCATTTGCCCCAACGTGATCAATATGACCGTGCGTATTCAATATATACCTGAGTTCAAGATTAAGGTGCTTGATTTTGTATATTATTTTTTTTGCCTCTGCACCAGGGTCAATCACAACAGCTGCCCTGGTTTGATTACAGTAAACAAGGTAACAGTTTGTAGCAAACATGCTGACTACCATAGTTTCAATGCCCAGCATGGCTTCCACCTTCCCACTCGAGCATCCTGTTCAGGGCTGGTAAAATATCCGTTAAATCATTCATTTCATTTTTAAGTTCGGCACGCAGGGCCTTGTTGCCAATTAACAGGGCTGGAACCTTATTTAGTGTATGCTTACGTGTGGTTAAATCTTCAATGTTTCCATGGTCACTGCTGATAATTAGAAATTCTTCCGCGGGATTAATCAAATCGGCCAGTGTACCGATGAATTGGTCCAGGATAGAAATAACCCGTTCGGATTCTTTAGGCTCTCCCAGATGACCGGCCAGGTCGGTCAAAAAGTATTCAAATAAACAAAAATCAAATCCGGCGCTGATTTTATAAAGCTGTCTGGCCCCTTGATCCGGAGAAAAAAGAGGGACAGAGCAGCCCATTTTTATTAATATATCGTTAGTGATATCCATAAAAAGCGCATTACCGCTTTTTATATCTTCAACTGAATAAAAACTCACTCCCCCGTAAAAGGTAACCAGGGTTGAACATGAATAACGAACACCCGGAAGACCATAGCGCAGTTTATTAAAAAATAATGGTCGATAAGCGTTGGCAAAAGACACTCTGTATCCTTTTCTTTTAAAAGCTCTAAACATACCTTTTGCAGCCAGTAACTGCCTCAAACGTTGATCCGGAAATCCATTTAAGTGCTTATTTATTAAAGCAGGTGCGTTCTCACCGGTAAATATTGTCGCCTGTCCTGTTGCACTCTGCGGTAACCCTGGAGTGCCCAGAGTGGCATCAAGCGCCAGGAGGGTGGACATCTTACCGGAATAATCGGCACTTGAATCAGTCAGGTCAGCACCGTCAAGTATTTTATTAATTCCCGGCGTTTTTATATTACTAAAAGGGTTGGCCGGAGAATCACCGCCCAAGCCAACCCCGTCAATAAATATAAATAATGTTCTCACTAAGATCCACCAGCCTGTACTTTACATATCAGCATCTTCCGGTTCACCAGTTACTTCTGATTCATCAGTTTCTTCGATATCTTCCAGGTCACCATTATCTTCAACTGGCTCCGTATCTTCATCGGTTTCCGGTTCTTCATCTACTTCAACCTGGGCAGGCAGGTTATCAGGCCTTTCTCCAAGCGTTATAACAACTTCTTCCCTGACTCCATTACGGTAATAGGCAATTGTAACGGTATCTCCGGGATAGTATGAAAAAAGGTTGTCAAAAAGCTGGGCAAGGTAATATACATCATTGTTATCGATTGAAACAATAATATCACCCACCTGCAACCCGGCTTCGTCAGCGGCAGAACCAGAAGCGATGTCTACAATAATAACACCTCTTTCCGGTTCAACTTCACCATACTGCAGCCAGTCATCAATAATAACACCCAGGTGCGGTCTAATCACACGGCCATGCTCGTATAGATCATTAATTACTCTTTTGACGGTATTACTCGGCACGGCCAAACCGATACCTTCCACTCCGACCAGGGCAATTTTCGCCGTATTGATTCCAATAATTTCTGCATTTAAATTTAGCAACGGCCCCCCGCTGTTGCCCGGGTTAACCAGGGCATCGGTCTGCAGGAAAGTATACACATAATCACTTCCGGGCATACGCACCTGCCTGCCAACAGCACTTATAATACCTGCAGTTACAGTTTGCTGAAAATAACCAAAAGGATTACCGATTGCCAGTACTTTTTCGCCAACCCTCAGTAAATCAGAATCACCGATTGATAATGCAACCAGATCTGATACTCCAATTTTTAATAAAGCCAAATCAGTCATGGCGTCAGAGCCGACCAATTCAGCTTCATAACTGCCTTTTCCGGGTATAACAACTGTAATTTTGTTAGCTCCCTCAATGACATGCTGATTGGTTACTATGTAACCATTTTCTTCAATAATAACTCCCGATCCTGACTCAATTTCTTCCAGGCTCTGTTCGCCAAACCTGGTAATATAAACATGTTTATTAACCCCGACAACAGCATCAAGGGCCTGTTCTGCAACATCAGCAAGACTGTTTTCGTTTCTTTCAATAACAGAAAGATCATCCTCTTCCACTTCATCCTCAATAATCTCCGGTTCTATTGTCGTTTCAGTAACCGGAGCAAAGAAAAACATGAAAAGCCCGTAAATAATTGCGGCACCAAGCAGTATCCCCAGTATCCCCAGGGCAAGATATCCGATGAAAGTCCCAAATCCTTTTTTCCCGGGGTTGTTCTGATCATGATAGTTATCCATGGAGCAATCCCTCCTTTGATTCAGTCTAACTTAAAGAACCATCAGCGTAAAGAGTTTCCCAAAAAAGATGATTTGCATTAAAAGTCGATAACCGTTCCCCGCTTAAAATTATTATCACTTTTTCTCACCAGTGAAGCGCCAAGACCAATTAATTTCTCTTCAAAATTGTCATATCCGCGGTCAACATGTTCAATTTCACTAACTTCACTCTCACCTTCAGCCATGAGAGCGGCAATAATCAAAGCTGCTCCCGAGCGAAGGTCAGGCGCTGTAACAGGTGCGCCGGTTAACGGAACACCGCCTTCTATCAAGGCCGTTCTACCCTCGACCTTAATACGGGCTCCCATTCTTTTTAAGTCATCCACCTGGTTATAGCGTCCATCAAAAACATTTTCTGTTATAACGCTAAGCCCTCTAGCCGCAGTTAGCAGAACCATTCCCGGTGGCTGAAGATCGGTGGGAAACCCGGGATAAGGAAAGGTTTTTATATCTGAAGGCTTTAAATCTTCCACACCTTCAACCCTGATCGTTTCCGGGTTAACTTCAACCAAAGCTCCTACTTCTCTTAGTTTTGCAGTGATTGCTTCAAGGTGTTTGGGAATAACATCTTCTACTATAACCCGACCTCGCGTTGCAGCAGCTGCCAGCATAAATGTGCCGGCTTCAATTCTGTCGGGAATAACTGTGTGGCGTGCGCCGGAAAAAACTTGTGTTCCATCTATTCTAATCACATCAGTGCCGGCACCCCTGATTTTGGCGCCCATTGCATTAAGAAAGTTTGCCAAATCGACAACCTCGGGTTCCTTAGCGACATTTTCAATAACGGTCCGACCCTCCGCAGCGGCTGCAGCCAACATCAGGTTTATTGTTGCTCCAATGCTGACTACATCAAGATAGATACGCGCACCAACCAGTTTCTTCGCCTTGAGCTTAATCATACCATGCTCTATTGAGCTCTCGGCGCCCAGGGCAGCAAATCCTTTTAAATGTTGGTCTATTGGCCGGGGACCAAGATCACATCCTCCCGGTATTGGAACCTCAGCCTGCCCGAAACGGGCCAGCAAGCTGCCCATAAAATAATATGAAGCCCTCATTTTTTTTACAAGGTGATACGATGGGGCCACCTTACTGAGATTACCGGGAGTTAATTCGATTGCATTTTTCCCTCTCCTGCGTATCGAAACACCCAAATCTTCAAGAATAGCAATCATTGTTCTCACATCAGTAATATCCGGAAGATTATCCAGGTAGACAGTTTCACCGGTTAAAACGGCAGCAGGAAGGACCGCAACAGCAGAATTTTTCGCCCCGCTTATTCTTACTTTACCCTCAAGAGCCGTTTTTCCCTTAACTATAAATTTTTCCATAATAACCCCCTGCTGGTTTATATCTTACCCGACGTTATTACTTATAATCAGGGCAACTGCTCCGGGATTACATTTTTGCGTTCAAAGTTGCCTGTAAAAGCATTTATATAATATATTTGCCCATTTTGCAAAACAATTCTCCAGACCGGTGGTATTTCCCACTTTTCTGCATTATATTCCACGCTGAAATGACCTAGTTTAACATCGGTTATTATCTGCTCTTCGATACTTGGACCCAGGTCTCTAACCAGGTTTTTAATGGCTTCGACCGCGGTAATCACTTCCATCTCCCTGGCCGGGCTGCCTTCAACCGGATCTAGCCAGTATATTTCTACCGATTGAATACTGTTATCAGTAACATAAACCTTTAAGTTGCCAGCAAAAACAGGGAAATCTCCAATACTCTGGTAATAATGAAGTATCTTTTCACCGGCCTCGCTCACTTCAGTATAGTTGTAGGTTAATCCTTCCGGTTTAAGTGACTGGCCGGCTAAAAAAAGTTCTACGGCATTATTTAAGCTAAACTGTTCCAGGTCATTGTTATTTTGCTCCAACATATTTGGCGGTGTAAGAAGCACTTTTATCATTCCGGTTGACTGAATCATAACAGTTCGATCATCATTCCTATAGTATGTGCCGTCTTCCGTATAACTAAATTCTGCCCCTTCCTGAAGCATTTGCAAAATTAGAGCTCTTTGAAATTTAAGTGATGTTGATACCGTGAGAAAGTTTGCCGTCTGAACAGAGCGATCCAGGGCAGTTTGTAACTTATAATTGTTTTCCTTTAAAAGAATTTCAAGGTTATCCAAGTCTTCAGCAGAGACGGCAACCCTGGTTAACCTGCCAGAATCAGGCCAAAATAAATGGTATGCCAGAAAAAGGTTCAATCCGGCAAAAGCTATAATAAGAATTAATTTTGCTCTGCCCAGGTTCATTTTAATTCACCTTCTTTAATCTGTACCAAAGAATCGGCTTTCAGGAAAAACTTTTTACCGTTTACTTTAATAAGCCAAACAGGCTCAGCAATAATATTTTGACTAACAGTTACTGCTGCATAACCGAGGCGCATTACTTCTAAACGAAGATACGAGCGCATGCCAACTCGTTCTTCATCAAGCAAAGAGATAGCTTTTTCAAGTGCTTCAAACCAGCCGGCGGTTTCAACTGAAACATTATCGAGTTGAATTGATTCATCTACCTGGTAAAGCGATCGGGAGTAATGAACTAAACCGCGATCATTCAGAACTACCTTTGTCTGAATTGATGTATACAGTGGATAGCCGGAAATATAAATCCGCCACTGTGCTGCATATGCTCCTGCTTGATTCCAACCTGTCGGTTCCAGTGTTTCAAGGCGAAGCCCCTGCAGCCATCCTCCATGATAGCTGATGTAATTGTTACTGTTTACAAGAGCTTCATAATAATCGATGTTAGCAAGGTTTTGTTCAAGTCGCGGATTTGAATACTCTATACTTGTTGTTGTCAGGCGCAGGCCTTTTTCTCCATCCGTGTAAATAAGCCCACCGTCTTTTTCTTCAATTATCCTGGCCAGGCTATAATCAACAAAAAATGTTTTAAGAAGCTGATCACGGTTGTAAGGTTCCGGTTTTAAGGCATACCTGCTCATTGTAAGCGGTTCTGCGGGTAAAAAAATGGGATCCTGTATTACCGTGCTGGCTTCACCGGCGAAGTAAAACATATCTTCACTTAGTAACAAATATTTACCTGATTGGTCTTCCTTAAAAACAGAGATGGTTTCTTCTATAATAGTTGCCGAGTCTGAGGGCAGTTCCCCGGCATACAAAGCATCTTCATTGGCAGTGATTGCAACAGACCAAACCTGTTCATTGAAACGCTGCATCAAGATCCGACTGATCCTGAGGTTTGAGTAATTGGTTTTCCAGTGAGAATCCGGACCTGCCGGTAGCAGGGGATTAAAATAGAATACAGCTAACTGCTCTCCTTCCGACACAATTGAATCAATGTTTGGTGGATCTTTTTGCAGGGTTGCAATAGAATCGCGAACAATATCCCAGATCACCCTATAGCCTGGGTTGTCCCTATCAGGAATAATTAAACCGTTTTCAGTAATAACAGTTAGTTGTGAGGGGAAAAACACCTCATCAAGTGATCTTGGAGATTCAATTATAACCCTTTCATATGTATCCTCTACAATTAATTCTGCAGGCTGTTTACCGTACCATAAATGGTAGGTAAGTAACAGACTGGAAAAAACCAGGATAATGAGAACTGTGCTTTTAATTTTTTCCACCATTACCTGCATTCCTCTCCCTGATCTGTTCGCGGCAGAGTAAAAAGAACTCTTGTTCCCAAACCAGCTATACTATACATTGATATATGGCCACTATGACCTTCTATTATTTTTCGAGCTATCGAAAGACCCAGCCCAGTCCCGCCATAGTCCCTGCTGCGTGTTTTCTCAACCCTGTAAAAACGTTCAAAAACATGAGGAAGTTCTTTTTCAGGAATACCTCTTCCTGTATCACTGATAAATATTTTAACGGAATCTTCTTCTATAACAGCGTCTATATTAATTTCACCGTCACTGGAAGTGTAACGGGCTGCATTATTAAGCAGGTTGGAAAAAACTCGGATAAGCTTATCACGGTCAGCCGGTATGGTAAGGTCGGGAGTAAGATTAACCTTTATAGGAGGCACGTTACCGGTTAATTTTTGTCTGAGCTGCTCAACAGCTTCTTCAGCCAGATCTTTAAGGTTGACATCCGCTTTTTGCCAGTAAACCTGACTGGCATCCATTTGTGAAAGCACGAGCAGATCTTTAACCATATTAACCATCCGATCCGTTTCCCTTGATAAAACATTTAAAAATTTAATTCTAGTAGCCCTTTCTTCAGCAGCTCCGTCCAAAAGTGTTTCAACATAACTTTTAACCGTTGCCAGGGGCGTCCTCAGTTCATGAGACACATCGGCTACAAATTCCTCCTGGCGTCTTGTTAATTCTCTTTCACGGGTTATGTCATGCAGAACAATTAGTGTGCCGTCCAGTTTTCCTTTTCCAACTTTGAAAGGCGCAATTTTTACTTCCATAATACAATCAGGTTCTGAACCGGAAATTTCTGCTGTCAGAGGTTCCTGCCTGCGAACAAACCGGCGCAACATATCTGCGCCTATAAAATTGCGTAACAGGTTGAAACCGGAACGGCCAAGAGCAGGCACTCTTAGCTTAAGGGTCCTGATTAATTGCCGGGCTGATGGATTAATCTGTATAATTCGTCCTTTTCCATCAAGAGCAACGATACCATCGGACATGTTGTTTATAATTGCTTCAACCTTACTCTTCTCTGACGACATTTCATTAATTGTCTGGCTCAACTGTTCCGCAAGATAATTGAATGTTTCACCAAGACGCCCGATTTCATCTGCTGTCTGTACTTTAATTTTTTGACTGAAGTCTCCGCTTGCCATGTTCAGCGCTTGATCCGTTACAGCCTGGATGGGGGTGGTAATAGTCCTTGTTAAAACTGCGCCAAGAAAAAAACTTATTACCAGGGCCAGCACAACTCCGGTAAAAAGAATCGTTTTAACTTCGTTCAGAGTATCGTCAACAGCTTTAAGCGAACCACTTAAATAGATAACGCCCAGAACATCCTGATCCTGCTGAACCGGATAAGCCAGGTAATATCGTCTGACCTGGTTCACTTCATCGTATCTCATATTATCGCTGAGGTTTCCGGTCAGGGCACGGGTTATTTCATCACGAATCAACCGCCTTCCAATCAAACTCTGGTTACCGGAAGTGCCCACTATTAGCGCGTCATTATCCAGGATTATCATTTCCACATCGCTTAGATCCCGGAATTCCCTGGCCAGGCGCACTGTATCAGCTGTCCAGCCCTGGCTTTCACCAAAGCCGGGTTCCATAAACACAGAAAGAAGCCTGGCCTGATTTTCCAGGCTTTCTTTATAATTATTCAAATAATATTTTTCCAGGGACTGGACAAGGTAGACGCTAATTAACTGCAGGGAAAATAGTATAAGCATCAGGTAGATAAAGATGATTTTCCACTGAAGACTGTTAAATATCTTTCCTCTGCCTGAAATAATATCCGACACCCCTCTTGGTATGTATATAATCAGGTTTAGCCGGATCCTCTTCCAGCTTTTCTCGTAAACGACGCACTGTAACGTCTACAGTACGTTCGTCACCAATGTAGTCATAACCCCAAACCTGGCTTAGAAGCTGATCACGGTTAAAAACATGACCTGGTTTAAGCATAAGATAGACTAAAAGATTATATTCGCGCAGGGTAAGCTCAACTGGTTTGCCCTGATTATAAACCTGAATTTCATCACGGTCTACGGTGATAGAACCAACTGTAATGCTGTCTTTTTCTTTCGTAACTGCCTGACTTCTGATTTTTTCTCTGCGCAGAATAGCTTTAACCCTGGCTATAATTTCACGGGCACTGAACGGCTTGGTTACGTAATCATCTGCACCCAATTCAAGGCCTAACACCTTATCAACCTCAAGCTCTTTAGCGGTCAGCATAATGATTGGGATATTTTTATTCTGCCTTATTTCACGACAAATCGAAAATCCGTCTTTTCCGGGCAGCATAATATCAAGCAGAATAAGGTCTGGCCTTTCAGATTCAACCTGCTGAAGGGCTTCATCACCATCATAGGCAGTAACGACCCTGTATCCTTCTTTTTCTAGATTATACTGCAAGATATCAACTATTGGCTTTTCATCATCTACTACCAGAATAGTATCCATCAGGATCCTCTCCCGTTTCAGGATGTTAAAAAAGTTCGCTTTTTAAAGCTTAAATCCCTTCTTGCAAACTTAACCAATACAGCCCGCCGGATTAAACCTTATTGCTTAAAAGCCCTTCTTCTGATGAAGAAGGGCTTGATGCATAAAGTATAATAACCATTACGGCCTGAAAAACTGCAGAGGATCAATTGGCTTATGCTGGTAATAAGTATGCCATTCACCAGTACCATCATCGAGCCGGACTTCGAAATGCAGATGAGGACCGGTGGAGCGACCGGTGGAGCCTGCCTTGGCAATGACATCCCCCTGTTCAACAACCATTCCTTCAGAAACAAGGTTTTGGCTGTTATGAAGATATAATGTCCAGAAGGAACCATGATACAAAATCAGGTAGTTGCCCTGGGTGCCTCCATATCCGGAAAACCAAACTACACCACTGTCCGCTGCCAGGATATTTGTACCGGTCTGGGCATGAATATCAATCCCGGTATGCCAGTTGCTGAAACCTCTGCCTGGCGTTACTTCTCCCCCACCCTCAACCGGCCAGATAAACTGTCCCGTGCCAACAGATGGTACTTTAGCAATTCCGTGTGCTTCAACCTGAGTAACCGGTTCAGTAATAACTGATTCCAAAATTTTTACCCGTGCTTTCTCAATGCCATTATCCCTGGTAACATGATAAACAATCTCTTTTTCTCCCTTTTCGCCTTCAACAAGAATTTCACTCTGTACGATCCACATTTCTTCATCGTACTCAATCTCAGTCTCAAATGGAATGTCTTCGGTAACAATTACTTCTTCCACTGTCCTGACATGTATATTATTATTGTCATTTAATGGAGCATCATCATTTAGCATCATTTCTGCCGGTGAAAGAAAAGCAAGAATCGTGTGATCATAGGCGCCCATCAAAGTGAAAGACTGTCTGCTCTCCAGCGCTGCCCGCTGAACACCATTAGAAACTGAGGATGCCACCATTACTGAGCTTTCTTCGCTTTTAGTAGTGACCATTTCTACCACGTCTTCGGGTTTATATATTTCCTCCGGCATAACAACACATGGTTCCAAGAGTAATTCATCTGTTATGCTTGAACTGAGCAGCCTGTTACCATATCCGGAACGGCTATATGTTGTTTTTAATTGATCAATAATAATTTGAAGATCGTTCTCCTGCTGCAAAGCAACCAGGGGTTCTCCATTTACTGTTAGCATGAAAGCTTCTGTTTCAAAAGTCATATTCTGGCGTATTAGGGATTCTACTGCTTCAGGGTTAAGCTTACTGTCAGGGATATATTGTTTTACCAGCATGATCTCGTCACCCGGTTCCATGTTCATACCGTAAAGATCTGCGCAGCGGGAAGTCAGCTCATCAACAAAAGCTTCAACATCTTTTGCTTCACCCACTGTTCCAACTTCCTGATCATTCAGATAAACAACAAAAACATAATTTCCGGCATAATCGTGTGCTGCAAGAGTCACTATCACCAATATTGTTGAAGCAACAGCAAAATGCAGGGCCCCGAACTTTCCTTTTTTAAACCAGGAAACAATGAAGTGAATTAATTTATTGAGGAAGAACAGTCTTTGTGATTTATGTATATTAACATCAGGCTCAATATTTACAGGCCTGGGTTTCATAATCAAATTCCTTTCTGCAATTCAAGATGTCAGCTTGCTTTTTTGTAACATTGCGGTTTTAAGATCCGCCAGGCTAAACGCTTATATTATATTTTGAATAAAAAAACGGCATTGCTGGTTAGGCGAACCGTTACAAGCGTATTATAACACTTTACCGTCCTCAGGGCAAACGCGAGAGAATGCCTCGTGCTGCCAGCAAACCGGTAGCCGAGGCTTGAATCAGCCCTCTTGTCACTCCCGCTCCATCACCTGCCGCATACAAGTTTTTTATTGTAGTTTCAAGATTTTGATTCAGGTTAAGACGAAAAGAATAAAATTTTACCTCTACTCCATACAAGAGGGTATGGCGGGAATTAACCCCGGGAGCTAATTTATCCAGGGCTTCAAGCATTTCAATGATAGCCAAAAGGTACCTGTATGGTAGAACCAGGCTTAAATCGCCCGGGGTAGCTTCTGAAAGAGTGGGCCTGACCAATCCCCGCTTTATTCTTTCCGGGGTAGACCTGCGGCCCATTAACAGATCACCCAGACGTTGCACTAAAACACCGTCTCCCAGCATATTTGCCAGACTGGCTATATAACGACCATAACGAATTGGTTCATTAAACGGTTCGGTAAAGGATTTACTGACCAGCAAGGCAAAGTTAGTGTTTTCCGTTTTCATTTCGGCGAAACTGTGCCCGTTTACAGTTACAAGCCCTTCATTGCTTTCTGTTACAACAACGCCATAGGGATTCATGCAAAAAGTGCGGATTCGATCATCAAACTGACTGGTAAAATAAATTAATTTTGATTCGTATATTTTGTCGGTCAGGTTTTCCATGATCACTGCCGGTACTTCAACACGCACACCGATATCAACCGGATTATTGCAACCGGTTAAACCTAAACGTTTTGACTCACGCTGCATCCACTCTGCACCTGTTCTTCCAGGGCAGCAAATAAGGTAATCTGCTTTTATTACTTCTTCATTTGCCAGCATAACACCCCGAACAACACCATCTTCACATATTATTTCTTCAACTGTGGTATTCATCATTATGTCAACCCGGTCCCGCAATGTATCATACATTTTTTCCAGGATACGATAACAGTTCTCAGTTCCCAGGTGCCTGATCTTAGCCGGGATCAGGCTCAACCCGGAAGCAGCAGCCTGACGTTCCATTTCCTTAACACTTTTCACATCAGTACCGAATACTTTCTCAGAAGCGCCAAACGAGACATAAATTTGGTCGACTTGATCAATCAACTGCTCCAGGGTTTGCACATCTATAAACTCGTTAAGATTGCCTCCAAAAGCAGGTGAAAGGGTTAACTTGCCATCGCTAAAAGCACCGGCTCCACCCCAACCACAGGTAACCGCACAAGGATCGCAACGCAGGCATCGGCCGTACTCATGCTGTGTACGACAGTGCCTTTTTTCAAGAGGCGAACCTTTATCTATAACTAAAATTTTTATGTTATCCCTGGCAGCGAGTTCAAGTGCAGAAAATATGCCTGCAGGACCGGCACCAATAATAATCACGTCATACTTCAAGGCAGCCACTGACCGATCACCCTTCTTCCCTGATTGATTCCCTGGCAACATTGGCAAACTTGGTAAAACGGTCGAGAAAATACAGCTCAATTAAGCCTGTTGGTCCATTACGCTGTTTGGCTATATTAATTTCAGCAATGTTGCCCTTGTCCGAATCTTTGTTATAGTAGGCATCGCGATAGATAAACATAACCAGGTCTGCATTAGCCTCTATACCTCCGGATTCCATCAGGTCACTTAGAATAGGCCTGCGGTCCGGTCTTTTTTCAACAGCCCGACTAAGTTGTGATAAAGCAACAACGGGTACATTCAGTTCTTTGGCCAGGGCTTTAAGCGCCCTGGATATTTCTGAAAGTTCCTGTTGACGACTTTCAGAACGGCTAAAACCACGCATTAATTGAAGGTAATCAACAAATATTGCATCAAGGCCTTTTTCGGCTTTTAAGCGCCTGGCCTTGGCCCGAACCTCCATAACCGATAACTGAGCGCTGTCGTCAATGTAAAGAGGAGATTCACTGAGGGGTCCAACCGCCTTAGTCAATTTATGCCATTCATCCTGCGACAAAAAACCACGACGCATGTTCTGGGCATCTATCTGCGATTCCGCACACAACAAACGTTGAGCCAGTTGGTCCTTAGACATTTCCATACTAAATATTGCCGTAGGCCGTTTCTCTTTAACTGCAACCTGTTGGGCCATATTCAGGGCAAGCGTTGTTTTCCCCATACTAGGCCTGGCAGCTATAACAACCAGGTCGGAATTCTGTAACCCCGATGTTAATCGATCAAGATCGGTAAAACCGGTTGATATACCGGTTACTCCTTTTTTCTCATCATAAAGCTTTTCGATACGATCAAATGCGTCAACCAGCACATCTTTCAGTGCAGCGAAGGCCTGCTGTTTGCCTCTCTTCCCTATTTCAAAAATCAGCTGCTCTGCTTCATCAAGGAATTCATCAACATTATGCGGTGCATCAAAGCTGCGCGATACAATACCGGTGGCTGTTTGGATCAGGGCTCGCAGAATTGCCTTTTCACGAACTATTTGCGAGTGATATTGGACGTTTGCTGCGGTTGGAACAGCATTTGCCAGGGTTACCAGGTATGTTCGCCCGCCAACTTCATCCAAGCAACGGCTGCGCTGCAGCTCTTCAGATAAGGTTACTAGATCGACAGGTTCTCCTTTTTCGCTGAGAGAAATAATACTACTGAATATTTTTTGATGGGCAGTACTGTAAAAATCTTTTTCAGACAATAGTTCTGCAGCAGAAAAAATTGCTTCTCTGTCAAGAATCATTGATCCAAGCACTGACTGTTCTGCTTCTTTGCTTTGTGGGGGAACCCTGTCACTGACAACTACCAAATTCTACATACCCCTTTCCCAGTGCTAATCTTCACTAATTACTTTAACTTTTAAATCTGCCTTTACTCCGGGGTATAAACGAATTGAAACAAGGTAATTTCCCAGACTTTTTATTGGATCAGAAATATCAATTCTTTTTTTATCAATTTTAAAACCATTTTTAACTAATTTTTCAGCAACATCAGAAGGAGTAACTGAGCCAAAAAGCCTGCCACCTTCTCCGGAAGGCATATAAAACTCCAGCTCCAGCTTTGACAGTTCAGCAGCCTGTGCACGGGCCTCCTCTTCCTTATGGCGACTTTGCTCTTCAATTTGTTCCCGGTTTTTTTCCCATTCACGCAGCCGCTGTGGTGTAGCTTCAACTGCTAAATTGCGAGGAATCAAATGATTACGGGCATAACCGGGAGCTACATCTTTCAATTCGCCCTTTTTACCGAGATTAGTCACATCTTCCTTAAGAATCACCTGCATAAGTATTAGCTCCTTTCCAATCTGCTTACCTGATAATAATTCGCTTTTTAAACTTACTATCCTGCAAAAAAAAACGGGAGACAGATATGTGCCTGCCCCCGCTATTGTCATAATAAAAACAAATTTACTGCTTACTCTGAGGTAAAAGGTAACAGTGCCATAATCCTTGCTTTTTTTATAGCCCTGGTTAACTGCCTTTGATGCCTTGCACAATTACCGGAAATGCGCCTTGGCAAAACCTTTCCTCTTTCAGTAATGAAACGCTTTAGTTTCTCATACTGCTTGTAATCAACACTATCAGTTTTATCAACACAGAAACTGCATATTTTCTTTTTAGGTTTTCTTCCCCTGTCACGTCTCATCGTCACTACCTCCTTCCGCCATGCTAAAAGGGAACATCATCGGGACTGATGTCTATATCATCAACATTAGGACCTTCATCTTGGCCCCCACTATCTTCAGAGCTTCGCCCCCGGTCAAGAAAACGAACATTATCTGCAACAATTTCAGCTACTTTACGACGTATTCCCTGGTTGTCATCATATGATCGAACTTGCAACCTTCCTGTCACAGCAGCCAGGCTGCCTTTCTTTAAATAGTTGGCACAGTTTTCTGCCAGCTTGCGCCATGTAACAATATTAATAAAGTCTGCTTCCCTTTCGCCCTGCTGGTTAGTAAAAGGACGATCGACAGCAAGAGTAAATGATGCTACCGGCACACCGTTGCCGGGAGTGTAGCGAAGCTCAGGATCACGTGTTAAACGTCCGATTAGAACTACCTGGTTTAACATTACATGCCTTCCTTTCCTTATTACTCCCCGGTTGTTTTTTCTTTATCATCTGCTTCTGCAGGATCAGTTTCAGCTTCAGCAACTGCTTCCTCTTCCTGAGGCTCTTCAGGCGCAATCTCTTCCGCCACTTCGCTTTCCTGTGACGATTCTTCCGCAATTTCGACTGCCTCTGCTGCATCTTGCGAACCTTCCACTTCAGCTGCAGCTGCTTCTTCTACAGCTGCCTCAGCAGCTTTGGCTTCTGCGGCAGCTTTTTCAGCAGCAGAATTATAATCATCTTCGCTGATGGAAACAATCATATAGCGTAACACTTCGTCAGTAACCCTGAAGTAGTGCTCGATTTCAGGAATAATATTTCCCTCGCCACTAAAATAGACGAGGTAATATTGTCCTTCTTTGTGTTTTTTAATTTCGTAGGATAGACGGCGCTTACGCCAATCGAGGATTGTGCTTAACGTACCGCTTTCCTTGGCAATAGCTGATTTTAAATCTTCTAAAACAGCCTGTTGCTCTTCGGACTCTACATCAGGGCGGACTATAAGCATAATTTCATAATAATTCATATCTTTTTCACCTCCCTCTGGACTAATGGCCCCTTTAAGGAGCAGGGAATAACCTGAATCATGATAGCACATTTAACTTTCAAGAGCAAGCAATTGATGATAAACAAGAATAATCGCTTCCCACTCAGCATTCCAATAAGGTAGTCCATTATTAGTAGGATCGGGCTCTGTGAATTCTGGGAATTTACCTGCTGCCCAGTTAAAAGTCCCCTTTTTAACAATAGCTCCTTTTATTGATGTTCCATGTCCACCTATATACTTGATCAATGAATGTACTATTATGTCGGCCCCTGGTATATTTTGCCTCGTTTTATCATTTCAACAATACCCCTGATAATACCGGCTACCGGTACTGCTAAAACCATGCCCAGAAGTCCTGCCAGCTGGCCTCCGGCAAGGATTGAGACTATGACAGTAATCGGCTTCAGTTTAACAATTCTTCCAAGCACGTAGGGAGCCAGCAACATTCCATCAAGAACCTGAATCACCACATAGACAATAATAACTAAGATTGGTGAAGGAGTAAGCGGAGATATACTTAGTAAAACAGCAGGCACAGCAGCAATATAGGGACCGATATAAAGAATGAAATTGAAAAGACCGGCAATAATGCCCAGCAAAAGAGCATATGGCATGCCAATAATCGCAAGCACAACACCGGTTACAATACCGACAATTGTACAGCGAACGATAGAACCCCTGATAAAAGAACCAACATTGGTATCTATAATTGATACTACCTCTTCAGCATCCTGTCTGTACCTTGGTGGAACCAGGCTAATAATTTGTTCGCGCACAGCCTGAAAATCATTAAGCAGGTAAAAAACAAGAAACATTACCAGGAAGAAGCCAACGGTTCCACCAATCAGAGAAATAGATGCTTCTGCAATATATTCAACTGCCATATTGAGGTTTTCTGTTAAATTCATCAGGTAACCCCTGACTTCATCTTCTATATCAAGATTTATTGTCTGTTGGGACAGCCAGGAAACATACTCCTGGATTCTCTGAACATAATGCGGGAATGCATCAACCAGTTCTGATATTTCATAATAAATAACCGGAATTACTAGGCTTAAAAGCAGAACACAAAGAAGCAGAAATATAACAAACACTATTGCAGACGCAATACCATGTTTCAAGTTAAAACGCTCTTTTAAGATATTTAATAAAGGATACAGGATGTATACAATCAGAACGCTGACCAGAATCAGGCTGATTAACCAGGACAGGCTTAGCAGCAGCCAATAAATAATCAATAATAGCACTGCTGGAATTATTAAACGAGAAACAAGTGATTTCTCTTTCTCCAAAACAGACACTCTCGCTTTCTAAGCACGAAAACGGAAATATAGCACTTCTCCGTCTCCCACCAAGTAACCTTTTCCTTCAACCCTGCTTAAACCCTTTTCCCTGGCAGCAGCAGGCCCGCCATTTTTAATAAGCAAATCCCAGGAGAAAACCTCAACATTAATAAAACCTTGCTCCATATCGCTATGCACTTTACCTGCCGCCTGAGAAGCTGTTATGCCACGGGCAGCGACCCACGATCTCGCCTCTTTTCCCTTGATTGTATAAAAAGTTATTAAGTCAAGCAGATTATAACATTCAGTCATTAATTTTAAGGTGCGGCTTTCGTCAAGCCCGTATAGCTCCATAAAGGATTGCCGTTCCTGATCGGGTAAATCGGACAGTTCCGCTTCAAGGCCGGCACAAATAGGAAAAACAGGGCTAAAACCGGGAATCAGGCAATTGACCGAACTAGCATTTTCGCTATAGTTGCAAATATAAATAACCTTTTTGCGGGTCAATAGAGAAAGGTTGGCTATAAATTGATTCTCTTTGGCACCTATTTTCAATTCCCTGGTAGGCTGCCCACTGTTTAAATGATCTTCCAGGAGCAAAAGAAACTTTAATTCCCGGGCTACAGCTTCCTTTTCTTTACTTTTTAACTTTGGTTCAATCTTCTCCCGCCTGCGGCTGATTACTTCAAGATCTGCCATAATCAGCTCCAGGTCTATAGTTTCAATATTTGATTTAACCTCTTCTGTTGAAATGCGGTCATCTCTAAAAGCGGCAACAACATGGATCAGCATATCTACATCGCGCAAATGACCGAGAAACTCATTGCCAAGTCCTTCGCCACGACTGGCTCCCTTGACCAGGCCCGCAACATCGATAACTTCGATAGTCGAAAATGTAATTTTATCCGCGGAGCTTAGTTTTGCCAACGCTTCCAATCGCTGATCAGGAAGCGAAACAATAGCCTTGTTTGGATCTATTGTAGAAAAGGGGTAATTTTCAATAACCACACTTCGCCCTGTCAGGGCTTTAAACAGAGTCGATTTGCCGGCATTTGGAAGGCCGACTATACCACAACTCCAAGCCATACGCTTAAAACCTCCTGGTTTAATCCGGGAGAAGATTGCAGTCGGTTTCGTCTATTATCTTCTTAACTTTTTTTTCAAAGTGAGACCGGGACATCAATACACTACGCCCGCAACTGGTACATTTTAAACGAAAATCCATTCCAACCCTGATAATACGCCAACAGTTTGCACCACAGGGATGGCCTTTTTTCATTTCAACCAGCTGGCCGACCTCATACTTCTCCATAACTGCTTTACACCGACCCCTATATTTTTTTCAGAATGCTGCTAACCTGCTCATAAACCTCTTCAATTTGTTTATTTCCATCAACAGGGAAAAGAATTTCTCTTTTATCGTAAAAATTAATCAGCGGTTTAGTTTGTTCTTCATATACATCAAGTCTTTCTTTAACTGTTTCATAAGTATCATCATCTCTCTGATAGAGATCGCTGCCGCAATTATCGCATACATTTCGCACACTGGGTGGTTTGAACTTTATATGAAAGCTTGCGCCACATTCACTGCATACCCGCCTACCCGTGAGCCTTTCAATCAACTCTTCCTGTTCAACATCAATAGATATTACCGCATCAAGACGTTTACCGGACTCCAACAAAGCCTGTTCAAGGAATTCTGCCTGGGCGACAGTACGGGGAAACCCATCAAGAAGCGCTCCTTCCGAACAATCAGGTTCCTCAAGGCGCTCCTTAACTATAGCAACTACCAGTTCATCTGGAACAAGTTTACCCTGCTCCATGTATTCTTTCGCTTTGCGGCCAAGATTAGTTTGTTCCTTAACAGCAGCACGAAGTATATCTCCAGTGGAAACGTAGGTGAGCTCATAATCATCGACAATCCTTTCAGCCTGGGTGCCTTTACCGGCACCGGGTGGCCCCAACAGGATAATAAGCATTTTAACATCACCTTTCTCAACAAACTTTTTATGCCAGGTAATAATCTTTCTATTTCGGGCTCCTGAATCCTGCCTGCTTACAAAATGAAGAAGCGCCATTATGGCGCTTCTTTATAATATCCAATAATTCTATTACTGAGAAATTGAATCGCTGAAAGCTTTATGTGTCTTAGCTTTCTCAATGATCTCCTGTTCTACAGGCTTATAACTCCAGTCTCTTTGAACTGTATCTTTTTTTGCGCTTTCCTTTGTAACCTGCTCTTTATTTTTCATGTCCATACTTCCTGAAACTACAGCGCCCTCTTCAACGATTAACCCGTTTGCCCTGAATGTGCCAACAGCCGTCGCAGTTTTTTTAAGTTCAAGTTTTCCTTCAGCGTCAAGATCTCCCTCATAATGACCGGCAATTGTTACATTTCTTGCCTTAAGCTCAACAGTTACACGACCGCTTTCACCAATAATAATATCCCCCTTATTGGTAATAATGCCCTCCGCCTCGCCATCGATGCGAATCAAACCTTTACCGTTTATTACTCCCTTAAAATAAGTTTCTTTGCCAATCACTGTATTTACCTTATCTGGCGGGGTCTCAAGATTGTCTCTTTTAAACAAAGTATTATCCTCCTTAATCACTGCGTTTTCATGTAGTTATAGGGATTAACCGGTGAGCCATTATAGTGAACTTCATAATGAAGATGCGTTCCTGTTGTCCTACCGGTTGCGCCCATATAACCTACCGTCTGGCCTCTTTCAACATAATCCCCTGCGGTAACAGCAAAACCTGTCAGGTGAGCATAATAAGTTTCATATCCATAACCATGATCAATAATAACGATATTTCCGTAACTCCCCCTGTAGCCGGTAAAAATTACTTCACCATCGGCGCTGGCCCAAATAGCACTTCCATGCGCGCCAATGATATCTACACCAGTATGGAACTGGTAACCGCTGCTATAGGGAATTCTCCTCATTCCAAAACCGGACGCCAGTCGCCCGCGGCAAGGCCAGATTGATGGTTTAGCATCTGCCTGAACCACATATTCCCCAACGCTATCGAGCGTTTCAGATCTTTCAGGAATTATACTCTGCAGAAGCAGTAGGTTATCTGAAGCCCTGTCTAAAACCCCTTCGGAAGCTGAACGGCTGCTGTAAGAACGCTGCAAAGATACAGCACCGGCATTATCTTCATATTCAGATTCTGAAACCGTGTGACCGTTAAACGACTGGGGTTCCACCTGGTTATTTATATCGTCAGGATCAAGATCCAGCTTGTTAGTAACAAAATCAACCAGCTCATCTATTGACTGAATTTGCTCCATCATTTTCTCTGTTTCCACTGCAAGAGAATTTATCTCTTCCTGCTGTGCCCTGTTTACCTGGCGCAAAAGTTCAACCTCTTCAGCTTCAGCCGAAGCCTTGATGAACGAATAGCCAAGTACAGCAACACCGGCAACCGTGAGAACAAGGAAAGCGACCAATAACTGAACTACAAAAAGAGGGATCCTGAGGCTGAATGTTGACTCCTCCGTATGAGGAACAACCATTATTGTAAAACATCTATTTTTCTTGTCTGAAGCCATAAATACTTCCTCTCGAGTTAAAAAAGCCGGGCCCGCACAAAACAAATGTCCTGGCGCCATTCCCGACATAATCTTTTATATTATAACATACTGCTGCAAGGGGAACAAAACTGGAGGAAAAACCGCAAGCACCAAGCCGTTGTGACTACAAATAGTCTTCAAATTTAGCAAATGAACAACAAAAACAGTTTGGGCCACGGTTGATGTTTCACGTGAAACAAACTGATTTGTTTTCCTGCATCTATTTTACAATTATCCATATTCGTTAAAATAATAATTCAGATTGTTTCACGTGAAACTTTACAGCCCATCCGGCAGCAGCTTGTCAACCAGTCTCTCCAAATCTTCGTCTCCATAATAATATATTTCGATTGTGCCTCCGCTTTTACCCGGTTTTATTCTTACTTTTGTACCAAGAATTCTTTGCATTTGCAGCTGCAATTCAGATTGTATCGGATCTTCCTCTTTTGTTTGTCCATTGCTGTTTTCTTGTTGCTTTTTCCCTGAAGATGCAGAGACAAGCCGTTCCGCATCCCTGGCAGTTAAGCCTTCTTCAATGATTTTTTTAAAGGCTTTTTCCTGTACTTCTTTGTTGCTGATTCCTAATAGTGGTCTTGCCTGTCCTGATGTAATCTTTCCTACTTCGAGCGCCTCAATTACCCGTTCCGGCAAAGACAACAATCTGATTGTGTTCGCTACAGATGGACGGCTTTTTCCAATTCTCCTGGCCAGTTCTTCCTGTGTATAATTAAATTCAGTCATTAACTTTTTATATGCTCGCGCTTCTTCAACCGGGTTCAGATCTTCCCTCTGTAAGTTTTCAATCAGTGCAATTTCAAGCATTTGCTTGCTATCATAAGATTTGATTACGGCAGGCACTTTAATTAATCCTGCTAATCTGGCAGCTCGGCATCTTCTTTCCCCTGCAACAAGGAAGTAACGGTCATTATCTGTTGATGGTGCAAGAACTACAGCTTGCAATACACCATGTTCTTTGATTGATGCCGCAAGTTCGTTAATTTTTTCATCATCGAATCTCTGCCGCGGCTGAAAAGGATTGGGCTCTATTTTTTCGAGACTGACCTCACTTGTCTCACCGCTGCCCGACATTACTTCCGGGATAAGAGCTCCCAGCCCCTTGCCTAACCTTCTTTTTTCGCTCATCTATTTAGAACCTCCGCCGCTAAAGTCATGTATAACTCCGCGCCCTTACTCTTTGGATCATATTCAAGTATATGTTTTCCGTAACTGGGTGCCTCACTGAGCCTGACATTTCTGGGTATTACGGTTTTATATACATACTGTTTAAAATAGTTTCGGACTTCCTCCGCTACCTGTTCAGAAAGGTTTGTTCTCATGTCGTACATGGTCAGGACTACACCTTCTATACGTAAATTTTCATTTAAGTGTTTTCTGACCAGAGATATAGTATTCATAAGTTGACCTAACCCTTCCAGGGCATAATATTCACACTGGATTGGAATCATTATACCGTTTGCAGCATTCAGGGCATTAAGAGTTAAAAGCCCCAATGAAGGAGGGCAATCTATAAAAATATAGTCATATCTGTCATCAAGACCTGCAACTGCTCTCTTAAGCTTCTCTTCTCTTGAAACCATAGAAACCAGTTCTATCTCAGCGCCGGCAAGTTGTATAGAGGCAGGAACCACATCTAGGTTTGCCCATTTAGAATTGATTATTATTTCGTTAATCGGAAGATCATCAATTAATACATTATAGATGCAATGATCTATATCTTTTTTTGATAGTCCTACACCACTTGTTGCATTGCCCTGGGGATCGATGTCTATCAGTAATACTCTCTCCTTAAGCTTGGCCAGTGCGGCGCTCAGGTTTATAGCCGTTGTAGTTTTCCCCACGCCGCCTTTTTGATTTGCTACAGCAATTATTTGAGCCATTCCAGTCTCTCCTTAGTTCTGCATGTGCCCAGCCATAAATGCCAACCTCCATGCTATTTCTTCTTTTTTAACATTTCCTTTGATAACACAATTTTTACTTCTAAATAATTGTCTTCAATTTTCTCGGTTACTACTGGTTTTATTCCTGATTTTTTCAGTATTTTCAGTGCCTCGCGGATTGTATTGAGCACTATGCGCATATCTTTTATTATAGGCTTTTTTGTTTTTCTCTTTCCTGTATTTTTACTTTCAATATCCCCGGCTATCTTTTTTTCTGCTTCGCTTACATTTAAATTATTTTTTATTATATCCCTGATTATTGCTTTCTGTTCTGCTAAGCTTTCAACCTTAAGGAGAGCCCTTGCATGCCTTTCTGTAAGTCCGTTTTCCAGTAACATTGTTCTAATTGACTGATCCAGTTTAAGGATTCTGATCTTGTTAGCAATAGTAGATTGGCTTTTACCTAATTTTTTTGCCAGGGCTTCCTGGGTCAGTTTAAAAGACTGCATCAGGTTCAAATAACCCATTGCTTCTTCAATGTAATTCAGGTTTTCTCTCTGTAGATTTTCTATCAGGGCAATGGTTGCCATATCATTGTCCGACATTGTTTTCACTGCTGCAGATATTTTTTGCCAACCCAACTTTTTACAGGCCAGTAATCTTCTTTCGCCGACAACCAGCTGATATCCATCTCCTGCTCTTCGAACAACCACCGGTTGAATAAGTCCTGAAGCTCTGATTGATTGGGCCAGTTCTTCTATTTTATCATGTTCGATTATTTTCCGTGGTTGAAAGGGGTTCTGCCTTATTTTTTCAATATCAATGGCTAATACCTTATCTGTTGTTGGTTCATTTTCTATGATTCTTATACTTTCAGTTAGTTTATCATTCATCATACCAGCGCCTTTTCTAGTTTTATATCCATGCTTAAATTAGACACCCATTTGCTCTTTCCTTCATCTTCACATATTATCAGTCGGGTTACAAGTATCTTAATTACCGAGTGGTTTTTTCTGTGGTTTACCGGCAGCACGAGGATAACCTTCCGGTGTTTCTTTATTTTTCTCTGTAATAAACAACACTCTTCTTTCTCCTGCAGGCAATTTATATTCTATAGATTTATTAACTTTGCCTCCGCAAAGTTCAATTGCTTCCGCGGCTGTTTCGATTTCTCTATTTCCCTTCGGCCCCTTGTAGTATATTGCTTTACCGCCAATTTTAATAAATGGCAATGTGAGCTCTGCCAAAATATTTATTTCTGCGACCGCCTTACTGCAAACATAATCATAAGCCTGCCTATGCTTTTTTAGGTGGGCATATTCTTCAGCACGTCCCTCAAGTACAAATGCATTATTTAAAGACAGACATTTTATTGCCTCCCTTAAGAATGCGGTTTTCTTTTTTATCGAATCCATAAGGTATATATTAATGTCCTGCCTAATTATTTTTATCGGTATTCCTGGAAGGCCTCCCCCCGTTCCCAGGTCAAGCATTTTGCTGTTTCTTTTTAAACTAACTTTTTTTAATAAATAGAGAGAATCATATATTTGCTTATTAATAATATTTTCTGTTTTTTTTTCACCAACCAGGCGCTGTTTTTGCAATTCTTCCACCAGTAACTGAATGTAATTGTTCATAGTTATAATTTGCTTTTCATTTACTTTAAGTTCCAGGTGTGAAAACATTTGTCTCAGCATTGTTTCTGTTGTATAATCTGTCATCTTTTAAACTCCCTCTTATTTACCAAGACAAAACTCGTTAAATATTTTATCCAGCAGTGAATCATCAAATGATAGTCCTAGAATATTACCGAGCAAGTTCCAGGTATGTTGTAATTCGGAACTTATTATTTCCCAGGGTTGATTTCCAAGAATATTTTTAATGCCTTCGATAGTCAACTTAACTTCTTTTAATATTTGTTCATGCCTCATACTAACAATAATAGATGATTCACTTTTCTTGCCTAAAATCATATCCAGTTGATCTGATACAGCCTGTTCTACGCTTTGAATGCCAATACCTTTAAGAGCAGATGTTTTTACAATTGATGCCTTAGGATATTTTCTTTTTATTTTTTCTTCTTCCATCCGCTGTAATAAATCCTGCTTATTTATAGCAACTACCAATCCACTGCTTTGCTTAACCATTGAGGCTATTTCTTCATCCTCTTTCCATTCTGCTGAGCCATCAATTACATAAATAATCAAAGATGCTTCAGCTGCTGCAGTTCTTGACCTGTTAATTCCTTCCATTTCCACCGGATTGCTTGTACCTTCGATACCGGCAGTATCCAATAAGCGTATCGGGTATCCCCCCATACTCATGAATCCCTCGAGAATGTCTCTAGTAGTACCCGGTGTTTCATGTACTATTGCTTTTTGCTGGCGCAGCAATGAATTCAACAGGGATGACTTACCTACATTCGGCTTGCCTAATATGGCAACACTAACACCTTCCTGTAAAGCTCTGCTATTTTCTACACCTTTGAGAAGATCGTCAATCTCTTCGCTGAGTTCATTTACCTTGTTAATAATAACCTGGACATCAGGCAATATATCGTCATATTCTTCAGGATAGTCAATCATAGCTTCAATCGGTGCCCTGATTTCGATAATCTGCGATCTAATTTTTTCTATTCTTTTAGATAGCTCCCCTTTCATTACTTTAGCCGCTATTTTAACAGCTTCTTCTGATCTCGCTTTAATTATGTTTAAAACTGCTTCCGCCTGACTTAGATCAATTCGCCCATTAAGAAACGCCCTTTTTGTAAATTCTCCCGGTTCTGCCAATCTTGCGCCGTTTCCCAAAACCAATTCCAGTACAGACCTCAGGGCAAATATACCGCTGTGGCAGTTTACTTCAACCACATCTTCCTTAGTATAGGTATATGGAGCAGGCATATATGTTGCCAGCACTTCATCAACTTCCAACCCTTCAGAATCGATAATAAACCCGTGATAAAGTTTTCTGGGAATATCGAATGTCGTCTTTTGACCAGATGATGATTTAAATATCTCATTAATAATTGTTTTTGATTTACTGCCGCTAATTTTTACAATTCCAATTCCACCCTCACCCAGGGGTGTGCTTATTGCAGCAATAGTATCACTTTCATACATAATACTGTATCCTTTCTTATAAAATAAAAAACCGCCCCTCCCGGGGGCGGCATTCTTTTTAATTTACTTCGGCGCAACAATTACTTTACGGTAAGGTTCCTGGCCGGAGCTGTATGTTGTTATCCCCGGGTAATCCTGCAGAGCAAGATGTATGATTCTTCTTTCCTGTGGGTTCATCGGTTCAAGAGCTTGCTCGTAACCTTCCTGTGATACTTTCCTTGCAACATTTTTTGCAAGTTGGGTTAAAGTTTTTTCTCTTTTAACCCTGTAATTTTCTACATCAATAACAACCATCTTGTTCAAGTTTGAAAACTGTCTTCTCATAATAATGTTAACAAGGTACTGGACGTCGCTAAGAGTTTTGCCTCTTCTCCCAATTAAAACCCCAACATCGTCGCCATTGATCATTGCTTCTACTCTTTCATCATCAGAATCTATATCAACGCTGCCGTCAACACCAATGTTATCAAGCATCTCTATTAAATAATCCTCTAAAAATTGTTCTGGGCTCTTTTTAACTTTAACTATTACCCTTGCCTCTTTATTGCCTATCAGACCAAGTAAACCCTGTGAAGGTTCATCTACAATGCTTATTTCTACATTGTCTCGCTGCACGCCCAGTATATTAAGAGCATTTTCAACTGCTTCGTCAACAGTTCGGCCGCTGGCTTCATGTTCTATCATTTTTTACCCTTCCCCTTTTTGGCCTTGTTCTTATTGCTCTTTGACCCATTATCTTCACCCTGACTCTTTTTGCCTTCTATTTCATCAAAAATACTACTTAGTTTTTTATCTTTTTTATTATCTTCTTTGTCTTCTTTGTCTTCTTTGTCTTTCTTAGCAGGTTTTACAACAATTTCTGATCCTTCTTTATCTTTTTCCAACTGTAATACTAATTTATGCTGACCAATTGAAAAGACATTGTTCATAATCCAATATATGACCAGACCTACTGGAAAACTGAAACTAAATACCGTAATCATAATCGGCATCATGTAGAGCATCATCTTTTGAGTGCTGTCGGCCGACATAGACATTTTTGAATACAGATAAGTTGTTGCCCCGGCAATTAAAGGAAAGATATATAAGATGCTAATCTCACTTAAAAAATTATGAAACCCTATATTAGGAACTGCCAGCAAGTCAATAAATTGGGCAGAAGGGAAAAGGTAAGGGTTTATTACGCTCATGTCCAAAAATTGGTCAGCTTCACGCAACAACCTGAAAATGCCGATTAATATTGGAAACTGAACCAGGAGGGGTAAACATCCGGCAAGAGGATTCATGTTATTTTCTTTCATAAATTCTGATACAGCCTGATTTTGTTTTTCTTTGTCGTTTTTATATTTCTCCTGCAATTTCTTCATTTCCGGCTGTAATTTTTGCATATTCTTAGCCGATTGAATCTGCTTGTTATTCAACGGAAATGTAACCAGCTTAACGAGAATTGTCATGATAATAATGGCTACTCCGAGATTTGGCACTATGTTATATATAAAGCTTATTACAACACTAAAAAATTGAGCAATAGCATCTAACATTTATTTTCCTCCCACCATCTTGTTATTTGACCGGATCATACCCGCCTGGATTAAAAGGGTGGCACTTAATAATTCTTTTAAAACCCAAAGCCAATCCTTTTAATACACCATATTTATAAACCGCTTCGTATGTATATTGTGAACAAGAGGGGTAAAAACGACATACAGTGGGTTTAAGCGGTGATAAAAATGTCCTGTAAAAAGAGATGATTGCCATGCAGATAATCCTGGCATATTCTCCTGCTATTTCATTTCTTGATTTGATGTCAGCCGCGCTTTCCTGCAAAGGCGGAACAACTCCTTACCCGCTTCATGAAAAGAAACACCTGCCGAAGGTTTTCTTCCTACAATAATAAAATCATAACCCTTCAACAGCTGTTCTTCCATGTTTATATAAGCTTCCCTGAATATTCTTCTTATCCTGTTTCTAATTACACTCTTTCCAACCTTTTTACTGATTGAAAAACCTAAACGATTAAAGGGTAAATCATTTGGGCAGTAATAAAGGACGATATTTTTGGAAACGACCGCCCTGCCATTTCTGTATACTTTTCTAAATTCATTACTTTTCTTTAACCGTTTTTCACCTTTTTGCTTCATTTTTATTAAGCGCTTAGCTTTTTACGCATTTTTAATCTGCGTCTTCTGATTACCTGTCTCCCTGCCTGTGTTCTCATGCGTTTTAAAAAGCCATGTACTCGTTTTCTTTTTCTTTTTTTCGGTTGATATGTTCTTTTCATAATAACCCCTTCACAATTATGTAGATAAGTTAAAAAAATTATACCGTAAAAAAAGGAGACATGTCAAGAAATCCTTATATTTCAGCATATGCGTCAAAAATAATCTTAAACCTACCTTTGCAGTTATAATCCCGACTTTGACAGCAAAACAGTTAAAAAACAGGCCGCAGCACCTATGA
>CAZBKZ010000015.1:0-50394 GCA_964492615.1 uncultured Syntrophomonadaceae bacterium
GAACCCCCAACCTGCTGATTACAAATCAGCTGCTCTTCCGTTGAGCTACGTCGGCCAAACAATAACTGCTTTTAAAGCATTAATAGTATAGCTTATTTTAAATAATACGTCAACACGGGCCGGGCAGGATTTTTCATTAATCCCACGAACATTCTAGGTGTTGAACATGAGATATAATATCATTAGAATTTAAACAAGGCAATACATTTTTAATAATATTTGATCGGAGGTTACAAAATGCCTGATTGCAAGGTAGCTATTATTGGAGGAACGGGTGTTTACACCCAGGATATGCTTGAAAATGAAAATGAAATAACTGTAGAAACCCGTTACGGGAAAGTTAACATGACCAGGGGAGATTACGAGGGACAAACTATATACTTCATGGCCCGTCACGGTGGAGGACATTCAGTGCCCCCACACAAGGTAAATTACAGAGCTAATATTGCAGCGCTGAAGATACTCGCTGTTGATGCTGTTATTTCCACGGCAGCTGTTGGAACTTTAAACGAAAACATGCCTCCGGGAAGCAGAGTAGTGGTAGACCAGTTTTTAGATTTCACAAAAAACAGAACGTTAACTTTCTTTGAAGGGCAGGGCGGCATTGTTGTCCATACAGATTTTACTCAGCCCTACTGCATGGAAACCCGTTCAGCAATAATTGACGCAGGAAACCGCATTAATGAAAAGGTGATCGATGGCGGTTGTTATGTCTGTGCTGAAGGACCACGCTTCGAAACACCGGCAGAAATTAAAATGTATAAAATGCTGGGCGGGGATCTTGTCGGTATGACTAATGTTCCTGAAGTAACCCTGGCCCGCGAAGCAGGGTTATGCTACGCAACAATAGGGCTGGCAACCAATTATGCAGCCGGCATTTCAAAAACAGCTCTCAGCCACGAGGAAGTTCTTGAAGAAATGGATAAAGGAAAAGAGGGCTTGCAGAAACTTCTAATTACTGCCGCCGCAGCAATTAAACCGGTTAAAAGTTGCAGTTGTGCAGAAGCCGGTAAATACTGGCAAGAAGACCTGCACGGATGATTTAGCGCCAGGAACTTTAGAAAGGAGAATACCAGTTGAAAAACATACTGATTAAAAATACAATTTTGGTTACCATGGACGAAGACCGTCCCCGTTGGTTTTCAGGTGATTTATTGATAGAAAACAATATAATAGCCAGAATAACAGAAAGGCCGGATACAATTGAGAATATAAAAAATACAGCCGTTATTAATGGTGAAAATCATCTGTTTATGCCTGGCTTAATTAATACCCACGGCCATGCTGCAATGACATTGTTTCGTGGTTATGCAGACGACCTGCCCCTTAAGGTATGGCTTGAAGATAAAATATGGCCTATTGAAGAACACCTGGATGGTGAAGATGTTTTCTGGGGAACCATGCTTGCTGCCTGTGAAATGTTAAAAGGGGGAACCACGACATTTACCGACATGTATTTTTTCATGGACCGGGTGGCCGCTGCTGCGGCTGAGAGCGGAATAAGGGCTGTTTTATCCAGGGGTATGATCGGTATTGGGGAATCTGCAAAAATAGGTCTCGCTGAAACAAGAAGACTGATTGAAGAGAGACACGGCACTGAAAACGGCCGCCTCAATGTAATTCTCGGCCCTCATGCACCCTATACCTGTCCCCCGGAGTTTCTTAAGAAAGTTATAGAGCTTGCTGAAGAATCCGGCAGGCCGTTAAATATTCATCTTTCGGAAACCAAAAATGAAGTTAATGAAAGTTATTCTGCTTACAGTAAAAGCCCCGTGGAACTGGTCAATGAAATAGGTTTGTTCAACTACCCGGTTCTGGCAGCGCATTGTGTACATCTAAGTGATCATGACCTTGATATTCTGTCTGAAAAAAAAGTTGCCGTGGCTCACAATCCGGTTAGCAATTTAAAACTGGGCAGCGGGATTGCCAGGGTCGCTGAAATGATTGATAGAGGGGTTACTGTCGGCATTGGCACCGATGGTGTAGCAAGCAACAATAATCTCGATATGATCGAAGAGATGCGAACTGCTGCTTTACTACAAAAAGGGATCAGCATGGACCCCGCGCTGCTTAATGCTGAAGCAGCCCTGCAAATGGCCACGATTAATGGAGCCAGGGCACTGCGGCTTGAAAATATCGGCATGCTGAGGGAAGGCTGGAAAGCTGATATCATAGGCCTGAATACAAATAAACCGCACCTTGTTCCGCTACATAACCCTTTAGCGCATATTGTATATGCCGCTTCAGCCTCCGATGTGGAATATGTTATTGTTGACGGGGAGTTACTGCTAGAAAATGGAGAATTGAAGAAAATGGATGAAGAAAAAGTGATTTTTGAAACAACAAAGCATGCGCAAAGGCTTGTTGAAGCGAGCAAGAAAAAATAAGGAGTAAATAATGGAGAAAAAGCATATTCTTGTTACAAACGACGATGGAATCAATGCGGAGGGTATAAAAATCCTCAGCAGTTTGCTTGTCGAAAACAATCCCGATTTGCGTCTCTCAGTAATTGCCCCGGATCGGGAAAGAAGCGCTATCGGCCATGCAATAACGATGCACAAACCGCTTCGCGCTGAAATAATTAGCATTGATGAAAATACAAATCTGTCAGGGTGGGCGGTAAACGGCACTCCTTCCGATTGTGTAAAACTTGCTGTTGAGGCTATCCTGGATAACAAGCCCCGGCTGGTTATCTCCGGTATCAACCGGGGCAGCAACCTGGGTACTGATGTATTATATTCCGGTACTGTATCTGCTGCTGTAGAAGGTTATATCATGGGCATTCCATCCCTGGCTGTATCCCTGACCGGAAATGGTGAAAAAAAAGATTATGAATATGCCTCTAATTTTATTAACAGGCTGTTTCCCCTGCTAATGGATTGCGACACCAGGCAGCCAATGCTGATCAATATTAACATTCCTGTCAATACGGGAGCTATAAGGGGAACCAGGGTAACATCCCTCGGTTCACGGCGATACCGCAATACATTTGAAAAAAGAGTCGATCCCCGGGGGATGCATTACTACTGGATGGCCGGAGAAGTTATTGATGATGATCCCGAAGAAACTGACAGTGATACCAGGGCTATCCGTGAAGATTATATTTCGGTAACCCCGATCCGCTTTAAATTGACTGATCGGGAAGCTATGCCCAACCTTGAAAATATTGTAAAACAGGTAGGTTGAGCTAAGCAACCAGGGTATTTAAGGCAAAGGAGTATTAGTATTGTCTTTATTGAAACCTTATGATCAAAATTGCTATATAATCCCCAGGCAGGGCATAATGAATGCTGATGTTCTGGTTTACCTGAACCACGAACTATTTGCAGGTTTTAACGAGGAACAGCCTTTAAAGCAGCTGATCGATGCAGCTTCGCTGGAAGGAGTGATCAGCCCGGTTCTCGGTATGCCTGATATCCACAGCGGCTTCGGTCTACCTATTGGCGGAGTAATGGCCATGGATGCTGAAGATGGTTTAGTTTCAGCCGGAGCTGTGGGGATGGATATAAACTGTGGGGTAAGACTCCTGAAGAGCTCTATAAATTATAATGACCTCGATGTTAAAATGCTTAAGAAACTAATAAGGGCTATTGAAAAAAGAGTTCCGGGTGGTATAGGACAGGCCAGCCGTCATTCAGGTTTAATCAGGAAAAACCTGGATTTGATAATTACCAGGGGAGTTCCTCACCTGGTTGAAATGGGCATCGGCAGCGGTGAAGAGCTCGATTCAATCGAAGATAAAGGCTGTATGGCAGGAGCCTCCCTGGCAACAGTAAGCAGCAAAGCCCTTAAAAGATCACTGCAGCTATCAACTATAGGTGGAGGCAATCATTTTATCGAGATCGGATATGTCGATAAATTATATGACCGGGAAGCTGCTGCCACCTACGGTTTACAGGAATCAACAATTACAATTTTAATTCATACCGGGAGCCGTGGTTTTGGTCACCAGATATGCACAGATTATTCATCTATTATGAAAAAGAGCGCCCGGCATTATAATATCGAGCTGCCATCTGCTGGGCTGGCCGCCGTTCCTATAAAATCTCCCGAAGGGCAAAACTACCTTGGCGCAATGGCCTGTGCAGCAAACTTTGCCTTCTGCAACCGCCACTGGATCAGCGACGACGTGAGGAAGGCATTTAATGATTTAGCGGGTATGGAGAGAGGCAGATCCAGCCTTGACCTTGTTTACGACGTTGCTCACAACACGGCACGTTTTGAAACTATTGGCGGACGCAGAATGTTGGTTCATCGTAAGGGAGCAGTCAGGGCTTTGCCTCCGAAACATTCAGAAATTAGTCTGAAATTCAGAGATGTCGGTCACCCAATTTTAATTCCGGGCAGCATGGGCTCTCCTTCATACGTGGTGCGTGCAGATAAGGGAATCGACAAACTGTTTCACTCGGTTAATCACGGTGCAGGAAGAACATTGTCCCGAACTGCAGCCAAAAAGGAGATTTCTGTCGAGCAGTTGAAAAACAGCCTCGGCCAGGTAATTGTATCCGGCCGCAATTACGAAGCCTATCTTGATGAAGCTCCACAGGCTTATAAGAATATAAACGCTGTAATTGATACCCTGAGTGAAATATCTCTCTGCCGAAAAGTGGCCCTGCTTAGACCACTGGCAGTTTTTAAGGGCGAAGGAAGCAGTTAACAAGAGGGAAGGAGACAATAAAATGATCTATCTTGATGCTGACATGTTGATGCAGGCTTCTGAACCAGGTGAGATTATGGACAGGATTGAACTGGCTTATACTGAATTGCAAAGCGGCAGGTGTATCCTGCCTGAACGCATACATGTCGATCACCAGGATAATACAGTTCTTTACATGCCCTGTTTTTTGGATAACATTTTTGGAACAAAAATATTAACACTCTTTCCAGGAAACATGAAAAAGAACCTTCCCGTAATTAGCGGCCTGGTAATGTTAAACGATGCTTCTACCGGGAGAGTGCTGGCCCTGCTGGAAGGAGCAAGATTAACCGCTTTGAGAACAGGAGCCGTTGGAGGGTTGGCAATACGTCACCTGGCACCTGAAACAGTCAGTAGTGCTGGGTTAATTGGCGCCGGGGTTCAGGGTTTCTATCAGCTTTTCTTTGCTGCCGTAACCGGAAAATTTAAAAAGTTCACCATCTTTGACCTGGACAGCAGCAAAGTAAATAATTGCTGTAAAAACCTGGGGAGAGTATATCCTGAACTTACAATTAAAAAAGCCGAAAGTGTGGAAGAATTGCTAGAGGAATCAGAGGTGGTTATTACGGCAACGCCTTCCGAAAACCCTGTTCTGCCTGATAAAAAAGAACTTCTCGCCAATAAATTATATATCGGAATTGGTTCCTATAAACCTGAAATGCGCGAATATCCACGTGCTCTTTACAAAGTGGTTGACCGCGTCCTAATCGATACTGCTCACGGGCTACAGGAATCAGGAGATCTCATAACCCCTCTGCACGAAAAATGGCTGAAACCGGAGCAAATAACAGAGTTTGCAGAATTCCTCACTGATAAAGATAAAGTTGATAAAAAACAGGGAACAATTTTATTTAAATCAGTAGGAATGGCTCTATTTGATCTAGCGGTCGGAGAATTGCTTTACCGAAAAGCCCTTGATCAAAAGATCGGCATCCATCTTAACAGCAGGTGATATGATGAGCAACAAACTACCGCCCAGTATATTTAACGACGTTCTCGGCCCTGTTATGAGGGGACCATCCAGTTCACATACTGCAGCAGCAGTGAGGATTGGCAGGATAATCAGGCAGTTTTTTGACAGTAACCGCCTGCATATTACCGTTGAATTTGATGCTGATGGTTCACTGGCCTCCACTTATAATAGTCAGGGGACAGATATTGGCTTGGCCGCCGGTTTACTGGGTATGGACCCGGCAAGTGAAGGTTTGGCAAAATCGCTTTCTCTTGCTGAAAAAGAAGGAATATGTCTTAACTTTAAAGTCAGTAACTTTAAAACGAATCATCCTAACACTTTCAGGATTGAAGCCGGGGAAGAAGGGGGATGCAACTTCAACCTTATCTTTATTTCGACAGGTGGTGGAATGTTTGAGCTGATTGAGCTAAACGGCATTCCTCTATCTATCAGGGGTGATTACCATGAAAACCTTTTTTTATTTAACTTAAACGGATCTGCTGAGCCCGAAACACTGGTCCGAAAAATGGCTCTTCTATTTCCTGAACATGAAGCTATTTCTTTCGCCGACAAAAACGGATCATGTTTGATCAACCTTAAAACACGACAACCTTGTTTAGAGAATATTGCTGGCCGTTTAAGCCCGGATTACAAATTCACGTCAGTGATCCGTTTAAAACCCGAGCTTCCCGTTCTATCCCGCCGGAATATTGAATTGCCATTTCATAATGCTGCCGGTTTGCTGAAAGAGGCCGAAAGCAGCAGCAGGCAAATACATGATCTTGCTTTAGACTACGAATGTAGCAGGGGAGGTTTAAATGAAAAAAAAGTATACCGCTTAACCGCCGGAATACTGACTGTTATGAAAAGATCAATCGAAACCGGTTTATCAGGAACCAACTACCAGGACAGGATACTGGGACCACAGGCACACAAGATGCTCAGTTACAATGGAATGGTTCCCGGTGGTAAAGAGGTAAAAAATATCATTGCCTTGATCAGCGCTGTGATGGAGACAAAAAGCTCAATGGGAGTTATTGCCGCTGCTCCAACTGCCGGGGCATGTGCCTGTCTACCGGGTATACTTATAGCCTCTTCCAAAGCAAACAGCATTAACGACATTCAGTTGAGCAAAGCCTTGCTAACTGCCGGACTGGTTGGTGTATTAATTGCGCACAAGAGCACTTTTGCTGCTGAAGAATGCGGTTGCCAGGCTGAATGTGGTTCTGCATCTGCCATGTCTGCCGCAGCCCTGGTGCAGCTTGCAGGAGGTAGCGCCAAACAAGCTCTTGCTGCTGCATCTATGGCCCTGCAAAATCTTCTTGGAATGATTTGTGACCCAGTGGCTAACAGGGTTGAAGTCCCCTGTCTCGGTAAAAACATTTTGGCCGGTATGAATGCCCTGGCTGCTGCAAATATGGCCTTATCAGGCTTCGACCAGGTTATTCCCTTTGACGAAACGCTGATGGCCTTTGATCAGGTTGGCAGAATGCTTCCCTCCGAGCTGCGCTGCACAGGAAAGGGGGGGTTATCAATTACAGATTCCTCCCGGGAACTGCAAAAAAGGTTAGATAACAGGGCCTTTCTATAATCATCCTTCGGCCATTATGATATAATATTAACGGTAACCTTCATTTTAAACCATTGTGAACTGTTCGTATTTATAGTTCTCCGTTTTTCAATGCTTAATCTGGATAAATGATCAGGTATAAGCAGTTAAAATAAAAATACAGAGATATCTCGGAGGTGGATAATATGAAGATAGTCGGGGTTAATGAAGAGCTATGTACTCTCTGCGGAGCCTGTGAAACAACCTGCTCCACTTTCTATTTTAAGGAGGATAACCGGCTAAAATCAGCCATCCAGGTTCATGAAACTGACCAGGATCCCGGCAATGTAATCAGCGTATGCAACCAGTGTGGTAAATGTATCGAGGTTTGCCCTGTTGAAGCGATCAGCAGGAACAAAAAAGGTATTGTTCTGATTAATAAAAAAACCTGTGTCGGCTGCTTTAATTGTGTCGGAGTCTGTCCTACGGGGACCATGTTCTGGCATGAAGAACTGGTAATACCTTTCAAATGTATTGCCTGTGCGCGCTGTACAAAAGAGTGTCCGACAGAAGCAATATTTATGACAGATGTTGATTAAGGTATCTTACCGGTTAAGACAATTAAGAATAATGCTAAATAAGCGGGAGGTTTTACAATGAATAGCAGTGTAGAAAAGATGAGAGCATCTCGTAAAGAACTGGCCAGGTATGATTATAAGCCGGCATCGATCGAAAGAGGTTACTCCGGTAAGACCCTCTACATAAATATTTCTGATCAGACAATCAAATCGAAAGATGTCACCGATCAGATGAAAGACATTTTTATCGGGGGCAAGGGATTCGGCCTCTGGTATCTCTGGAATGCAGTGCAGCCGGAAACTAAGTGGAATGACCCTGAAAATGAAATTGTTATATCTTCTGGCCCGGTTGGTGGTATCACCCAGTATCCCGGTTCCGGCAAATCACTAGTAGTGACCTTGTCACCACTGACCAATTCAGTAATGGACAGCAATGTTGGCGGTTTTTTCGGCCCTTACCTCAAGTTCTCAGGGTGGGATGCCCTCGAAATTCAGGGCAAGGCAGAAAAAGATATTGTTATCCTGATTGACGGTGATAAGGGAACTGTAACAATCGAGGAGATAGACTTTCAACCCGGGGCAAGCCACCTGATCAGTGAACAGCTGACTGAAATGCTGGCCGAAAATGAAAAGGACAAGATGCACATTTCTGTCGTTTCTTCAGGAAGCGGGGCCGAGCACACCAATGTTGGTATTCTAAATTTTTCTTTTTATGACCTGCGCCGCAAAGCAGCCCGCATGAAACAGGCCGGACGTGGGGGAACAGGAACTGTTTTCAGGGATAAAAAAATTGCCGCCCTGGCTGTTAAATATTCCAGCCTGACCGGGAGGAGCAACAACCCTGCCGACCCGGCTAAAATATCTAAAACGGGGGTCAAAATAACCAGGGAAATTAATAAATTTGACAATGAACAGTTCCGGATGCGCCAGATCGGCACTGCAAACCTGATGACCCCGATGAATGATTATGACCTTTTACCTGTGCACAATTTCAAGTACGGTTCCCACCCAGACGCCGTTAAAATTTCTTCTGACGTACTGCGCGATCGCTTCACCCAGAACATGCCCGATGGTTGCTGGATTGGATGCTCCCTGTCATGCTGCAAGGCAGTTGATAATTTTGAACTGAAAAGCGGTCCCTTTAAAGGAGAGAAGGTTATTGTTGACGGTCCGGAATATGAAAACGCTGCCGGCCTTGGCTCTAACTGTGGCATATTCGATCCTGATTACGTGATTGAAGCTAATTTCTACTGTGACACCTATGGCCTGGATACAATATCTACTGGGACAATGATTGCTTTTGCCATGGAATGTTACGAAAATAACATTATCAACAAAGAAATTACCGGGGGTTTGGAACTTAACTTTGGTAACGCCGCTGCTGCCATGGAATTGATTCACCAGATGGGTAGGGGTGAAGGATTCGGATTGATAGTTGGCCAGGGAGTCAGACGGATGAAGCAGATCTTTGCTGAAGAGTATGGAGCAGATCCATCTTTCCTGCAGGATATTGGCATGGAGAACAAAGGACTAGAGTATTCACAGTACCAAGCCAAGGAATCACTGGCCCAGCAGGGTGGATATGCCATGACTAACAAAGGCCCTCAGCATGACGAAGCCTGGCTTATTTTTATGGATATGGTTAACAACCAGCTGCCCTCTTTTGAGAAAAAAGCAGAAGCATTACACTACTTCCCCATGTTCAGAACCTGGTTCGGTTTGCAGGGTCTCTGTAAGTTGCCATGGAATGATATTGTGCCTGAAGGAAACGCACAAACGGATAGTCCCGAAAAAATTCCTGAGCATGTCCAGAACTACGTAGACCTTTTTAATGCAGTGACTGGTAAAAACATTGATAAAGAAGAGATGATCAGGCAGTCCGAAAGAGTTTACAACTTTCAGCGCATCTTTAACCTGCGCCTTGGTTTCGGTACTCGCGAGCACGACGCCGCTCCTTACAGAGCTCTGGGTCCTGTGACCGTTGAAGAATATGAATCGAGAGCCGAAAGGTATGACAAGCAGCTTGAAGAAGATGTGGGTATCAACCCAGCAGGCCTAAGCATCGAAGAAAAAATCAAGGCAATGCGTAAATATCGCGAGGAAAGATATGAAACCCTTCTAAATGTTGTTTACAAACGTCGCGGCTGGACTGAGAACGGTATACCAAGACCGGAATTTGTCAGGGAACTGGGAATCGATTTTCCGGAAGTAATGGAAGTAATTAATAAATATATATAAGCCCGGCTTTCCGGAATACTACAGATAGCGGGATGATAACGGATGATTGAAGTCAATGGAAAAGCAATTGAATGGGAAGAGGGAATGACAGTAGAGAACCTTCTTTTGAAAATGAACTACACTTTCCCTAAAATAATAATAAGGGTTAACGGAGAAATAGTAGCAAAGGAATTATGGGGATCTTTTGAAATTCCTGATCGAGCTGATGTACACGCTCATCATTTAATTGCCGGTGGCTAAATATATAATAAATTACAGGTAAATATGATAAAGGAAAAATGATATTAAAAGAGAATAATTAAATTTATGTTATAGCTTGTTTATACCGTTCAAACAGATTGCTGGTCGTGCGGTATCCTTATGGCGGGTTGCTTTTTCCGATACAGGAAACCTGATTCATGAAAAGGCAATTTCCGCGGGAGGTGATCAGGAAAGCTATTATTTTAGGATGATGCGTAGCTATATACAGTCTCGATATGCAGACACGAAAGCTACAAAAATGCAATCAACTGAAACAGATTACCCACTAAGAGGAGGTCATGTTTAATGTTTGAAATTAAAAAAAGCTGGGTGCTAATTTTAGTTTTAGTTCTTTTTACTATTGCTATGATTGGTTGCGACCAGGATACAGCAGCCCCAACTGATGAGCCGGTAGATGAAATGGAATATGAAGGCGATGTTTTAGTTGGGATTATGCTTCCTGTAACAGGAGCTTATTCAGAAAACGGCATAGATATGCAGAACGCCGTATTATTAGCTGTTGAAGAAATTAATGCAGCAGGAGGGGTTTTAGGCCACAGGATTATTACCACAGTCGGTGATGATGAATGTGATCCTGCTAAAGCTACAGCTGCCGCAAGCAAACTGGTTTCAGAAGAGGTTGTTGCGGTAGTTGGGGGTTACTGCTCCGGGGCAACCCTGCCTACACTAAATATATACGGTGATGCAGGAGTTCCGATGGTTGTTGCTGCTGCTAACGCCACCAGCCTGGTTGAAGAAAACCCCGGATGGACTTTCATGATCAACAGCACCGGAGATATGCAGGCTGAAAACGCAATAGTCTGGTTTGAAATGCAGGGTGTTGAAACAATTGGCCTGATCGATGATGGCAGCGCTTTTGCCACTGATTTAAAGATGCTCACCAAGAGCCAGTGGGAAGCAAAAGGTAAAGAAGTTCTTACTGATGATACCGTTACGGTCGGAGAACAGGACTTTTCAGCCCTGGTTACTTCAATTATTCAGGCCAGTCCGGACGGAATTTACTGGACTGCCTATCACGCTGAAGGAGCCCTTATTGTACGACAGCTTCGTGAAGCAGGGTACGAAGGTGTGATTATTGTTGCCGACGGCACCAGCGCTCCGGCTTTTATTGAACTGGCCGGCGAATACGCAGAGGGTGTTTTCTGCACCGCTCCTCCTTTTGCCGATCTAAATCCGGCTGCTGCCGATTTCGTCGAAAACTACAGGGCTAAATTCAACACTAACCCCGGTGCTTATTCCGGTCTGACCTATGATGCAACCTACCTGCTGGTTGATGCCATGGAAAGAGCTGGTTCATTTGACGGTTCTGCAATCAGAGACGCCCTTGCGGCAACCGATGGTTTCCAGGGGATATCTGGCGAGGTAATGTTCACAGACAGAAATACTCTTGGCAGAAGCAACTTTGTCATTCTTGTTGTGCAAGACGGCAGCTGGGTTTTTGCAGAATAATAAATTGATACAGTTTAGCGCAGCCCCGGCATTTTGGGGCTGCGCTTTCTGATTGAGGTGAGCAGCGGATGACATTTTGGGAGGTATTTCTTCAGCAATTGTTTAACGGTCTTTTAATCGGGGCTTTTTACGGCCTGGTTGCCATCGGTTACTCCATGGTATACGGTATCATAAAACTACTTAATTTTGCCCATGGCGATATTTACATGACCGGTGCATTTACCGGGCTCATTATGTTAGGGTTTATATCGGCAGGAATTGCCAATCCCTGGTTAGCTATAGTTATAAGCCTTGTATTAAGCATGGTTTTGGTTGGACTTTTCGGAGTGGCAATCCAGCGGGTGGCTTACCGTCCCATGCTGAAAGCGCCAAGGTTATCAATTCTGATTACTGCGCTTGCTGTTTCCATGATCATATACAATGCAGTCTTACTTTTAACGCAGGGTCAGGCCAGACCCTTTCGAACCGGTTTAACCGGTGAAAGTTTTTATTTAGGGGCGCTTCGGCTTACGGAGACCCGGGTGGTGTTATTAGTTGCAGCTCTTGTCTTGATGTTTTTACTGCACATGTTTATAACCCGGACCATGTATGGCAAAGCGATGCGAGCTATTGCTCTTGACCGTGATACCTGTCAGCTGATGGGTATAAATGTCTACAAGATAATTGCCGTAACCTTTTTTGTCGGATCCTCATTAGCCGCAGCAGCGGGAATGTTTGCGGGAGTTTACTATGGGACTGTTCATTTTTTTATGGGATTTTTGATCGGGTTAAAAGCTTTTACGGCAGCGGTTATCGGTGGAATCGGCATTATTCCGGGTGCCATGCTTGGGGGACTTTTACTCGGTTTACTTGAATCTTTTGCTACCCAAATCCCGGGTGTTGGAACGGTTTGGAAAGATGTCTTCTCCTTTGTTTTCTTGATATTATTTTTAATATTTAAGCCTACCGGTATTTTAGGGCGTATAGAAAGCGAAAGGATGTAACGCCTTATGAAATATAAAAAGATAACAACTCAAATCTCAGAAATATTGATTTCTCGCTTTGATAAGTTTTTCAGTAACAAAATAAATCTAACCAGCACTTTAATACTTGCTGTTGCATTTTTAATTTTTATACCAATGGTTGGCAGCAGATTTACTCAGGAAATTATGACAAATATGTTTTTTTATATTGTCGTTTGTCTCGGCTTAAATATTATTGTCGGTTTCGCCGGTCTGCTGCATTTGGGATATGCCGCTTTTATAGCAGTGGGTGCCTACGCAACCGGTATTCTAAGCGCCGTTTATGGAATTAACTTTTGGATCACTCTTCCCTTTAGTGTTTTTGCTGCTATCATTGCCGGTCTAGCTATTGGTTCTCCTACTCTCAGGCTGAGGGGCGATTACTTGGCGATTGTTACTTTAGGTTTTGGTGAAATCGTTAGGATTACTCTAAGAAATATTGATATTACCGGTGGAGCAATTGGGCTAATCGGTATTGAAAGACCAGTTATTTTTGGCATAGTATTAAACCAGATTAGCCATTTCTATTACATGTTTTTTATTCTGGCAATATTGGCTATATTTGTGTCTTACCGTCTCCATGATTCCAGGATAGGCAGAGCATGGCAGTATATACGGGAAGATGAAGATGCTGCTTCAGCGATGGGCATCAATGTTGTAACGGCCAGATTGTACGCATTCATTATTGGTTCTTCTTTTGGTGCTTTGGCCGGTTCGTTTTATGCTGCTAAAATGACTGCTATTTCGCCGGAATCTTTCATGTTTCTACACTCAGTTATGTTCTTACTGGCTGTAGTATTAGGCGGTATGGGGAAAATACCTGGTGTAGTTTTAGGAGCGGTAATAGTAACTCTGTTCCCGGAATTATCCAGGGATGTAGGGCAGTATAGGATGATAATATTTGCTGTAGTGTTATTATTACTCATGCTATATCGTCCACAGGGCATATGGCCTGAAAAGAGATTAAGTTCAACAAAAGAATAAAGGGGTGTAGCTGTGGCTCTCCTGGAAATCAAAGACCTTACTTTACGCTTCGGCGGATTGTGCGCTGTGAACAAACTGTCACTGGAAATTGAGCAGGGTTCTATACGCAGCTTGATTGGCCCTAATGGCGCTGGTAAAACCTGTGTTTTTAATTGCCTGACCGGTTTCTACAAGCCGAGTGAAGGTGAAATGTTCTTTAACGGTGAAAGCATTACGAAAAATAAGCCACACCTGATTACCGAAAAAGGTATGGCCCGCACTTTCCAGAACCTGAGACTATTTAAACAGATGACTGTGCTGGAAAACGTCATGTCTGGTATGCACTGCCGGACTAAGGCCGGTTTTATCGGAGCTGTTTTAAGAAATAGTTTCCAGAAATCAGAAGAGAAAATAATCCGCGAAGTAGCAGAAGAGTGCCTTGACTTTGTCGGAATTCTGGATAAAAAATATTATATTGCCAAAAACCTCCCCTACGGAGATCAGCGCAGGGTTGAATGGGCCAGAGCGCTGGCAACGCAGCCTCAACTGCTTCTGCTGGACGAACCGGCCGCCGGGCTGAACAAGGAAGAAAAAGCCCGGTTGATAGATTTAATGCGTCGTATTCGGGATGAGCGAAAAATTACTGTATTTTTAATTGAACATGACATGGGCCTGGTGATGAAGGTTTCGGAAAAAATCTTTGTCATCGATTATGGCTTGAAAATAGCTGAAGGAACAGCACAGGAAGTGCGTGACAATCCCCGGGTTATTGAAGCATACCTCGGAAAGGAAGAAAAGGAGGATGCTGTATGAGTGAAACTGTCTTACTTTTAAAGGATCTTGAAACTAAATACGGAGAGATATATGCCCTGAGGGGCATTAATATTGAAGTAAGGAAAGGGGAAATTGTTGCTCTGCTCGGGGCGAATGGGGCAGGAAAAAGCACCACCCTTAAAACTATTTCAAGCCTTGTCCCTGCATCTAAAGGCAGTGTTGAGTTCTTTGGTGAGAATATAACTTATTCTGAACCCTATTCTATTGTAGAAAAAGGTTTGATCCATGTCCCGGAAGGCAGGATGATTTTTAAAGAGTTGACTGTTCTTGAAAATCTGGAGCTTGGATCCTTTACACTAAAAGACAATGTGGAGCGAAAAAAAAGGATTAATAGAGTATATGAACTTTTTCCCGTCTTAAAAGAACGTCATAAACAAATGGGCGGTTTTTTATCAGGTGGAGAACAGCAGATGCTGGCCATCGGACGTGCCCTGATGACAGAACCGAGGGTTTTGATGCTTGATGAACCATCGATGGGCCTGGCACCGATAATAGTCCAGAACATCATGGATATAATAAAGCAGATCAACGAAGAGGGAACAACAATTCTTTTAGTTGAACAGAATGCTAAAGTGGCGCTTAAGTTGGCTGACAGGGGATATATATTAGAAACAGGTGAGATTGTTATGGAAGGTGATGCAGCGGTTCTTAGTAAAGACGAAAGTGTTGTTAAGGCTTACCTCGGTGAATAATTAAAATGTTTTTTCTATTTTTAGATAAAAAACTATTTTTACGGCTGATTATATTCCTTTTATTGCCGACTATGTTTTTACCTCTTTGTGCAGCCGGTAGCAGTGATGCTGATTCTTTAAGCAATTATCATGATGATGCGATAATCTACTACTTTTGGGGTCATTGCCCGGTCTGCAGTAAACCCGAGGAGCATGTAGGACTGTTTGAAGATTACCCCCTTGAAGTTCAAATATATGAAGTCTTTCATGATCCTGAAGGGCGCCGGGTTTATGACCGGATCAGCGAAGAACTTGATATTGAGATTTATGGATTCCCCACCATTGTTTTTAATAATCGCTACTGGCTTGGTTTTTCGGATACGGTCCAGGCAGATTTACTGGAGGAAATTGATAATTACCTGACCGGAAACAACCGTTCCGGGGTTCAAAACCTGATTAAAGTGCCCCTGCTGGGCGAAATTGATTTAATCTCTTCTCCCTTACTGTTGACCACGGCTATTGTCGCCACTCTTGACGGTTTTAATCCCTGCTCGCTATTTGTTCTCACCTTTCTTTTAGCTATAATAATTCATTCCGCCTCCCGTAAAAGAATTTTTCTGGTCGGCATTACCTTTCTGCTCATAACTTCACTAGTTTACGGACTTTTTATCCTTGGTGTTTTAAATATTATGATCTTTGCTTCCCAGCTATTCTGGATACGCAACGTTGTATCAGCCGTAGTGATTATTTTAGGCCTGATAGCTATCAAAGATTTTCTTTTCTTTAAAGAAGGGGTGTCTGTAGTCATACCTGAATCTTACAAGAAAAAGTACTATGGCCAGGTACGCTCTGTTTTTTACAAGGATGGATTATTTCCTACCATAGCAGCCACCGCGGTGATGGCTCTAGGCATATCTCTCGTCGAGCTGCCCTGCACAGCAGGTTTCCCCTTTATCTGGAGCAGTATAGTCAGTAATGCCGATCTCAGCCCAATTTATTTTATAGCCCTGTTTGCTCTTTATCTTTTTCTTTACCTTCTGATTGAACTGATTATTTTCGGGATTGCAGTTATCAGGATGCAATCAATTAAAATAACCGAAGAAAGAGGGCGTCTGCTTAAGCTGATTGCCGGCAGCCTGATGTTAACCATGGGGTTGATGCTCCTAGTTAAACCGGGTTACATGGAAAACCTAACCGGGGTTCTGCTTACTTTTGGATTTTCATTTATGCTGATATTTATTACCTTCTATTCCAGGCTTATTGTTAAATATTTAAAGGAGAGAAAACAATGATTAAATGGGATGTACCGGAAGGCTGGCAAATAATTACGGCAATCGATGCTCACACCGGGGGAGAACCTTTACGCATTTTTACCGGAGGTTATCCTGTTATTCCGGGGAATACTATATTGGAAAAACGACGTTATGCCCTTGAAAATCTTGATCATTTAAGGAAAGCAACAATGTGGGAACCGAGGGGACATGCCGACATGTACGGCTGCATTATAACAGAAGCGGTAACCTCTGATGGTGATTTTGGGGTTTTATTTACACACAATGAAGGATACAGCAGTATGTGTGGCCACGGCATTATCGCTGTAACAAAGGTAGTCCTGGAAACTGGGCTTTGCAATTTAGGAAAAGATGTTAAGCAGGTAAAGATTGATACTCCTGCCGGAAGAGTAACAGCAGAACCCCTGTGGGAAAATAACATGGTTAAAGATGTTTCGTTTTACAATGTTCCTTCATTTGTCTATGCCCTTGACCAGGAGATTAATATTCCCGTTCTTGGTGCTATTTCTTTTGACATTGCTTTCGGAGGAGCATTTTATGCATTTGTCAATGCTGAAGAAGCGGGTGTGAAATTAGATCAGAGTGGTTTCCGCGATCTGATCGAGAAAGGGATGCTGATCAAAGAAGCAATTTCAGCAGAGATGGATATTGTGCATCCCCTTGAAAAAGATCTCGGCTTTTTGTATGGTGTGATCTTTACCGGCCCTGCACTTAACAGCAATAATCACAGCAGGAATGTCTGTATATTTGCCGATGGCGAGGTAGATCGCAGCCCAACCGGTACAGGAGTTAGTGCCAGAACAGCTCTTCATGTGTTTAAAAAAGAACTGCGCTTAAACGAGTCTTTTATTGTGGAAAGTATCATAGGATCAACCTTCAGGGGAGAAGCAGTTGAAGAAACCACAGTTGGTCCTTTGCAGGCCGTCGTCCCCAGGGTGACCGGGTCAGCGCATATTTGCGGCATTAATAAAATGATTATAGATCCGAATGACCCTCTGGGAAATGGTTTTATTCTGCGCTGATGCTGCCAGCAGCTCTTACAGGAATAGCGCTGCCTCGGCTTTGCATAAATTGTACTAATTCCTGCATACGGGAAGCAGAAGGAGGCTGTAAATTTCTGCAGCCGTATTCCCGGTTCAATAAGTTATATGTATTAGAACCGAGACGGTGATAGGGTAAAAGCTCTATTTCTATTATTTTTTTTAGCTTACTGCAAAAATTTAGTGTTGATTCAAGGTTTCCGCTATCGTCATTAAAACCTGGTATAATGGGAATTCTAACTGCAATGCTGAACTGGTTAGCAGACTGATCAGCTTTTTCTATGTTTGCAAGAATCGTTTCGTTGCTCATTCCGAGCCACAAATCATGCAGGGTGTCATTCATATGCTTGATATCGACATATAAATGATCGAGAAATGGTAAAAGAGCTTCGAGGTTTGAGTATTCGGCTTGCAGGCTACTTTCCAGGGCTGTATGAACACCTATCCGGCGGCACTCTTTAAAAACTCCGGAACAAAATTTCGCCTGGCAGAGTGGTTCGCCACCGCTAATTGTCACACCACCCCCGGAATGAAAATAGAAAATTTCATCCTTACTGATCTCTTCCATAACCTCGTCAACTGACATAATTTTACCGTATTTCTTTACTGCACTGGAAGGACATACTTCATAGCAGCTGAAACAGGCTATACATTTTTCCCTGTCGGTAACTACTGAAAAATGATCATCAGCGGGAGTAATCGCTTTAACTGGGCATACCCCGATGCAGCGCAGACAGGCACGGCACAGATCCATATCGTAGCCTTTTTCGGGAGAAAAGTTTTGCGATTCAGGAGTAGAACACCAGGGGCAGTGCAGGGGACAACCCTTGAGAAATATTACTGTCCTTAATCCGCGTCCGTCATGGATAGAAGATCGCTCAATCCTAACTAGATTACCGGTAACCAGACCGGTTGTATCAATACCTGGCACTATGAAATCACCTGCTGAACCGTACGGCCGATTATTTCATCCTGAACATCCTTACCCAACTCTACAAAATATGCTGTATAACCTGCTACTCGCACCAGCAGTCCTTTGTATTGATCAGGATCTTCCTGAGCCCTGAGCAGTATTTCCTGATCAATTACATTAAATTGAACGTGGTAAACCCCCAGGCTGCAGAGGCTTTTTAAAAGGGCCATCATCTGGGTTATCCCGTTTTCCGTATTGAGCATGGAAGGTTCAACCTTCATGTTTAATAACGTACCCTGAACAAAGCGACCGTGTGGAATGTGAGCTACCGACTTGATAACAGCGCTGGGTCCGTTTAAATCAGTCCCTCCGCTGGGGCTGACTCCATCAGCAAGAGGCTTCCAGGCTTTTCTTCCGGAGGGGAGGGCACCAACCTCGAGACCGAAAGGGGTATTACCTGAAACAGGCAATATACCAGGGGTCATTTTTCCGTATTTACTTTTATATTGTTCAATTTCGTCAGCAATATAGGTGAATATGTCGCCGGCGATCTGATCGACATAGGGATCATCATTGCCATACTTGGGCGCATTCAAACATGATTTATATATTTCTTCGTAACCTTCAAAATCATTTTCAAGAGCTTCCTGCAGTTCAGCCATGGAAACTTTTTCGGTGTCAAAGACTAAATACTTAACCGCGGCCAGGCTGTTGATTAAATCAGCCACACCAATCAATATAATCCCATTTCCAACATTATATTTTGCACCGCCCCAGGCATAATCCAGGGCATTGTCGATGCATTCCTTAAAAGTTAATGAAAGTGCCGGAACCGGCCTGTTAAGACCAATTTCATCAATAACGTGGCTGCCGGCAACAACCGCTTTTACAGCGTAGGCAATATGAGCTTTCACTGCATCCAAAAAATAGTTGTATGATGTAAACGATTCGGGGTTCCCAGTCCGAGTTGAAAGAACCAGGTTATGCTTCCTGTTTTTACCATCCAGTAAAGCAAATTCCACCATGCTTCCCAGATTTATGTCCGCCAGGGCAGTATACTGACGCAGGCGGCCTTCAAGATTCGTTTCCACACAGCCGCAGGGATTCCAATCATAGGCTTCCTGCAGAGGAATGCCCTTGTTCATAACCATCATAATGCCGAGATCATCATTGTGAAAAGCTGGAAATCCAGTACCAAGGCTAATCAAATCCACTACTTTTCGCAAAAAAGCATTTGGGTTTTTAGACAGACTGTATCTGACAGAGAGAGAGGGCTGGTAAAGTCTAACGTCCATGGTAGCCTGTAATATCATATAGGAGAGCTCATTTACAGCATCTCTGCCGTTATTATCAACTCCGCCGACACAAACATTTTGAAACATGGGATAACCGGCAGCAAATTCAGCTGTTTGGGCATCCTGAAAAAGACATGGCTCACTAAATTTAACCCAGAGGCAGTCTAAAAGTTCCTGGGCTTTTTCAGTAGTCATTCTTTTTGCCTCAAGGTCAGCCTTCAGAAAAGTCCAGAGATATTGATCCATGCGGCCCGGGTTGTAACTTGCAGCATTTTGCTCCATAAATATAAAAGTCTGGTAAAAATATAGTGATTGCAAAGCTTCACGGAAGGTCCGGGCCGGGCCGGCAGGAATCTGCTTGCAAACCGTGGCGATCTCCAGTAATTCCTCCCTGCGATTCGCATCTTCTTCAGAAGCTGCCTGCCTTTCTGCTTCCAGGGCGTAACGTCCGGCCAGCCTGGCCATACCGTCCGCTACTATTAGCAGGGCCTCCAGGTAGCAATACTTTTCATAATCTCCGGCCCTGGTAATATCAAGATTAGCTTTCCTGGCTTCAATCCTGGAGACTATTCCCTCCAGGCCTTCATTAATAAGCCATTTATAGCCGGCGGTTGTTTCTCCCCAGCCGCGCACAGCCTTACGATTTATGTATACTACCCCGTTATCACGCAAAATACGGGTTTCCTCAGGAATCTGGGCCAGCCACTCTTCATAATTTGAGCGTCCTTGCCAGTAAGGACGAATTTCGTTTTCAAATATTTCACGATCGTCGTCCTTCAGGGTAAAAGGGTCATACTTCCTGGTATTTATCGTGTCAAGTTCACTGTCAAGAACTGACCAGCAGGAATCAGCACAGAGAATACCACCCCTGATTTTACTGCCTGGACAACCGACAATCAGTTCTTGATCCCAGATAACAACTTTCTTTTCGTAACATTGTTTCCGAAAAGCATTTGCTTTGCGGATAACAAGGGGGCGTCCTTCAGCTTCCCTGAAGCCTTCAGTCAGCAGTCGGGCATTTTCCAGGTCCATTTCCGGAGTTGTGTTCAAAACCCTCTGTTTCAAGAAACTAATTCTTTCCATATAAGCCGGATCTATCGTTTTTTTCGATCCAGCCTGTTTCATTCGGGGCATCTTGATCCCTCCAACCGTTATGTGCAGTTATTCGTTTGCCTTATATTATAGCACAGGGAAATCGTACATCATATTTTTAATACTAACAACTGGTCTTAGAATTTGTTATAATACTGATGAACATTTCTGAGGAGAATTTATGACAACAGGAAACATATTTAACATACAAAAATTTTCATTACACGATGGTCCAGGAATCAGAACTACCGTTTTCTTTAAGGGTTGTCCATTGAAATGCCCCTGGTGCCAGAACCCGGAAGGAATAAGTTTAAACCAGGTGCTTTTCAGGCATTCCCGTCGCTGTCTCGGTTGTAACTCCTGTTTGGAAAGCTGCCCCCGGGAGGCGATAAACATGACTTCCAGTGGGCCGCAAATTGACCGCAAGCTTTGCGATCTTTGCCTGGTTTGTGTTGAAAAATGTCCGGCTGGAGTATATGAAGCAGCCGGAAAAACTGTAACCGTTGATCAGGTTGTTGAAGAAATAAATAGAGATTCGATCATTTATGAAGAATCAGGGGGAGGGGTCACTTTATCAGGAGGTGAACCTTTTTTTCAGCCGGAATTTCTTATGACCCTGCTGAAAATGGTTAATAAAAGAGGTATTCACACCGCAATTGAAACCTGTGGACATACTTCCTGGCAGAACATCAGGCAAACACTGGATTACACCGACCTTTACCTGTTTGATCTAAAACTGATCGACCCCGGGAAATGTGAAAAATACCTGGGTGTAACGGGCAAGCTGATCCAAAATAATTTGGAAGCCCTGGTTAAAGCAAATGCTGTTGTTCAGGTGCGCATACCCGTTATTCCTGGCATCAACGATGGGATGGCCGATATAGAAAATATTAGCAAGGTTATATCCGACAATGGAATTGAAACAGCCGAACTGATTCCTTATCATAACCTTGGTACGGCAAAATACAGGGATCTTGATCTTGAATATAAACTAAACGGTATCGATAAACCGAAAACAGACAGTTATAAACGTTTTGAAGATATTTTTACCAGGGCCGGATTAAAAATAACTTGTGAGGTAGAAGAGTACAATGATTGATACAGCACGTGGTTTTAATGAAAGAATAAAATACCTGCGCAATGAAAGCGAAACAACGCCGCCTTCAATTTCTATTGAGCGCGCACAATTAGTTACCGAAGCTTATAAGAAGTATTCTGGAACGGTCAGCGCTCCTGTGCTCAGAGCCCTTGTTTTTAAAGAACTGATGGAGAATAAAACTATTTATATCGGCGATAATGAATTGATCGTCGGTGAACGGGGAACTAAACCCCAGGCCACACCGACCTATCCTGAATTATGCTGTCACACTCTTGAAGATCTTGACTTAATCAACAGCAGGGAGAAAATTTCTTTTAAAGTCAGTGAAGATGTAAAAAAAGTGCAGCAGGAAGAAATTATTCCTTACTGGGAAAATCGTTCGATGCGCCAGGTTATCTTTAATAATATGGATCAAAAATGGCATGATTGCTACTCTGCTGGTATTTTTACAGAATTTATGGAGCAACGCGCCCCTGGTCACACTGTAGGCGGCAGTAATATTTACAAGTTTGGTATGCTCGATTTAATCAGCCAGGCAGATAATAGGGCAAAAACCATCGATTACGAGAATGATCCTTCAGCGCTGACCAAAAAAGAACAGCTCAGGGCAATGCGTACCTGCGCTGAGGCCCTGATCTCTTTTGCGGAAAGATATGCAAAAAAAGCTGAAACTTTGGCAGAGTCAGAATTGAGCATGCAGAGAAAAGAAGAACTGCTGAATATAGCCTCTGTATGCAGACACGTCCCGGCCAATTCACCCCGTAATTTCCGTGAAGCGCTTCAACACTACTGGTTTATACACCTCGGTGTTATTACTGAACTGAATACCTGGGACTCTTTCTGCCCCGGAAGATTAGACCAGCATTTGAACCCCTTTTACAAAGCCGGCCTTCAGGATGGTTCACTTGACAAAGAACGGGCCAGGGAACTGCTGGAATGCTTCTGGATTAAATTCAACAACCAGCCGGCCCCACCTAAGGTAGGAGTAACCCTGAAAGAAAGCGGCACCTATACTGACTTCTGCAATATTAACCTGGGTGGCTTAGAGGCAGATGGAAAGGACGGAGTTAATGAAATTACATACCTCCTGCTTGAAGTAATCGATGAAATGCGTCTGCTTCAACCGAGCACTAATATTCAGGTTAGCAAAAAAAGCCCAGATCTTTTTATAAAAGAGGCAGGTAAAGTGATTCGCGAAGGATGGGGACAGCCTTCAGTATTCAATGCAGATGCTGTGGTTCAGGAACTACTGGCCCAGGGGAAAACACTTTCTGACGCCCGTCAGGGAGGTACCAGCGGCTGCGTTGAAACCGGGGCTTTTGGTAAAGAAAGTTATATTTTGACCGGTTATTTTAACCTGACCAAGGTTTTGGAAGTCACCCTTAACCGCGGAGTCGATCCGGTCAGCGGTAAACAGCTTGGTCCGGATACGGGCGATCCGCGGTCTTTTAAATCGTACAATGATTTAATTGAAGCCTATAAACAACAGCTGAAATACTTTATCGAGATAAAAATAGCCGGCAACCAGGTCATAGAGAAGCTTTATGCTGAAAATATGCCGGCGCCGTTTTTATCATTGATTATTGATGACTGCCTGGCAAATGCCCGGGATTACAACGCCGGAGGGGCCCGTTACAATTCAAATTATATCCAGGGTGTTGGTATCGGTTCACTGACCGATAGCTTTACTGCCCTGAAAAAATATGTTTTTGAAGATAAACGTTTCAGCATGAACGATATTCTTGAAACCCTGGCAGCCAATTACTCAAATCATGAAAGCATTCGCCACTTCCTGTTGCGCAGTAATCATCGTTACGGTAATGATGATGATTATGCCGATTCCGTGATGCAACAGCTATTTTCAATTTTCCATGACCTGGTCGATGGCAGAAAAAGTGTACGCGGCGCAACTTATCACATCAACATGCTGCCTACGACCTGCCATGTATATTTCGGATCGGTAATTGGTGCCACTCCTGACGGCAGATTGGCCGGGATGCCCCTGTCAGAAGGAATTTCCCCCGTTCAGGGAGCAGACGTGAAAGGTCCGACTGCTGTAATTAAATCGGCATCCAAGATGGACCACCTGAAAACCGGTGGCACCCTTTTAAATATGAAGTTTTCTCCAGGGGTTCTTTCCGGCCAGAAAGGACTGCTCAACCTGGTACACCTGGTGAGAGCTTATTTCCGTATGGATGGGCATCACATACAGTTCAATGTTGTTAATGCACAGACACTCAGGGAAGCCCGTCTTAAGCCTGAACTACACCGGAATCTTATTGTCAGGGTGGCAGGTTACAGCGATTATTTCAACAATTTAAGTGAACAGCTGCAGGATGAAATAATTGCCCGCACTGAACATGGCAGTTTTTAATTGCAACTGTCTCCGGTTGACAGTTACCTGCAAATAGAATAAAATATTTTTGGCGAAGGGGAGTAGCTCAACTGGCAGAGCAGCGGTCTCCAAAACCGCAGGCTGCGGGTTCAAGTCCTGTCTCCCCTGCCACAAAAAAATGGAACAAGATGCTGCCATTAAGTTGCAGCATCTTGTTTCAATATGTTTTTTCGGAAGGGGCCCGCCACATGCCCAGGCAGTCACTCTTGAATGAACTGCAGAATAACGCTCCGCCCGATCTACAGGGGCATCCTGCCCTGCTTAATGCCGCCGATCTTCTTGAAACTATAAATGGAAACTTACCTGCAGAATCGCCTGAATCACTGTATCGACTGGCTGAACGGATCAGGATCAATACTATTAAGGATGCTGACGACTTATACGGTATTACAGATGATATTGGCATTAAACTTCAGGATCTGGTCGCCAGTGATTATCTTGTTTCCTGCATTGAACCCTGGGTCAGTCAGATCAGGGAAGAACTATTTGGTGCACCCGAACCGCCATTTAATAATGACCTGAGAAGTGCTGTTCACTGGGTAGAATCTACTGCCAGGGCGGACGAATCAGGCAGCAGTAAAGCTTCAGATTCCGCGTTTTCTAACCCCGCAGGATTATCATTTTTAAAAAGAAATATATTTTTCCCGGAAAACAATACTATTAAAACTGTATGGGTTCAACCGGGATCGCTTCTTCATTCGATAAGCCGCAAGATTGAAAATATATCCTCGTCAACCGGTTTTAAACCTCATGCAGTTACTGTTTATTTACTGACGGGATTGGAACCGATTCTGCTGAGAATTGTAATTGCTGTTAAATCGGGGCGTGCCCTGCTGCCATCAGAACCGACAGATCTGAACGACGATAGATTGGGCAGACGAAGACTGCTTAAAAGAAGCCTCAGCATAGAATTGCACAGCGCCGACATATCACCGGCAGAGCTGAAAAATATCTATGAAAGATACCGGACCGAGTTAAAAATAAGAAAAACTAAAACTCTCAGTGATGAACAAGTCCGGCTGTTTTACCTGGTCAGAAAAGAAGGGGGGCCCCCGGCCAAAGGTTCAAAAGCATTCTGGAACAGGATTAAGGATACCTGGAATGCCAACCACGAAAACAAACCGTATAAATCGTGGGAAGGCATATACCAGCGCTATAAAATTGTAGAAAGAAAGATGGACAATCTTTTTATTAAATAAGGCAAATGAGGTGTAGACTATGAAGTCAACTAAAGAATTACTGGAGCTGAATGAAAAATATGGAGCCAGGAATTACCTGCCCCTCCCCGTGGTCCTCACTGATGGCAAAGGTGCCTGGGTTACCGATCCGGAGGGCAATCGTTATATGGATATGCTCAGCGCTTATTCAGCCATGAATTTTGGCCACTGTCATCCTAAAATTATCGCATCTCTTAAAAAACAGGCAGATAAAATAACTTTAACCTCCAGAGCTTTTAATAACGATCAGCTCGGAGAATTTTGCAGAGTATTATCCCGCTTAACGGGAAAAGAAATGGTTTTACCAATGAATACCGGTTCAGAGGCTGTTGAAACTGCAATTAAGGCTGTTCGCCGCTGGGCTTACCGCAATAAAAATATCCCTGAAGATAAAGCAGAAATTATCACCTGCAAAGGTAATTTTCACGGAAGAACTGTAACTATTGTTTCTTTCAGTTCCGACCAGTCCTATCGTGACGGGTTTGGCCCTTTTACCCCGGGTTTTAGAATAATTGAATACGGCAGCATCGATGCCCTGAAAGAAGCTATAAACCCCAATACGGCAGGATTGTTAATCGAGCCTATTCAGGGTGAAGGTGGAATAATAATTCCTCCCGAAGGGTTTTTAAAAGATGCTTATCAGCTGTGCCGCGAAAATAAAATACTTTTCATAGCTGATGAGATTCAAACCGGGTTTGGAAGAACCGGCAAATTGTTTGCCTGTGACTGGGAAAAAGTAATTCCTGATGTTTATATACTTGGAAAAGCTCTGGGCGGAGGAATAATGCCTATCTCTGCCGTTACTGCATCTGAAGAAATACTTGGGGTGTTCGAACCGGGATCCCACGGTTCAACGTTCGGTGGTAATCCGCTGGCCTGTGCAGTCGCTTTAACAGCTCTAGAAATATTGGAAGAAGAACAACTGGTTAAAAAATCGAATGAACTTGGTAATTATATGATCGAAAAGCTGAAAAAGATCTCTAATCCCGAGATATTAGAAATCAGGGGTAAAGGGCTAATGATCGGTATTGAACTAAAAGGCAAAGCCAGACCTTATTGTGAAAAATTAATGGACAATGGTATCCTGGCCAAGGAAACTCACGAAAATATTATTCGTCTGGCCCCGCCGCTGGTTGTCAGTAAGGAAGACCTGGACTGGGCTATTGATATTATCGGAAATATATTTAATGAAAACTAATCATTTTTAATATAAAAAAGGTATTGACAAATCTGTTAAAGTGATCAATAATTTTTTTACCAGATTCCGAGAGACTGTATAGCAAACCGGTCCGGGTTCAAGGGGCGCGATCGTAACGGAGCAAGGGCTATAACCTTAAACCGTATACAGATTACCCCGCAAAACCGGGTCACTGAAAGAGACGGTTAATGAAAGGCCGCCAGGCCGGGATTTACCGGAATTCTCAGAACGTATCGCAAAGTAACTTTCCGGAGGTTGAGGGAAGGCCATCCAAAGGCGGTGGCGGAAGCTCAGCTGCAGATGGTAAAGCGAAGAAGATACGGCGGTTGGTTAGAAGGCCTGTTGGAATCTGGTTTATTTATATGCTTCTTCCGTCAAGATTGCTATTCCCCTGATAAACCTTCGCTGCCTGATTTATTGACACTTTAAAATCCCCTCTGATATAATTTAATAGGTAGTTATCAAGATAGTAGCTGTATTTACTTTTTAAAATAATATGACATCTGAAGGATGTATAATGAGCAATAATTCGAAGCTTCTAGAAGCCATTGTTTGTCGTTATAAGCCGGAAACTTCTAACTTGATTATGATCCTTCAGGATGTGCAAGGCGAACTTGGTTTTATCTCTCCCGAAGCAGTTGAGAAAGTATCATCATACCTGGGCGTGCCTCAACCACAAATTTATTCCATTGCAACCTTTTATAATTCTTTCAGTTTAAAACCCGGCGGAAAACATAAAATTGAAGTATGTGAAGGTACTGCCTGTCACATAAGGGGAGCCTCGCTGCTGCTTGATCAGTTGAAGGAAAAGTTGGGTGTCAGCCCCGGTGAAACAACAGAAGATCACGAGTTTACATTAAACTCTGTCCACTGTGTAGGAGCCTGCGCGATGGCACCCGTGCTGGTGATAGACGGTGATTACCACGGTAATGTATCCTCGTCCGGGTTGAACAGGCTGCTGAAGGAATGCAGCTCCGGTGAAGGTAAAACTGGTTTAAAGCAAATCGAGAAAGCACCTGTTAGTCTGGTCGCTGACAGAATAACCTCTGTTGAGCATTATGAAGCTGCAAGGGAATTAATAATTAAATCAAGGGTGCATGATGTTCCTGAAATACTGGTTTGTGCGGGAACCGGCTGCCTGGCCAAGGGCAGTTACATGGTAGCCGAAGCGCTAAAAATAGAACTGGAAAAACAAAATAATCATTTACCTGTAAACCTTCTTCTGAAAAAAGTAGGCTGCCAGGGTTTTTGTGAAAAAGGACCCCTGGTTGTTATTAAACCGGACAATATATTTTACTGTAATGTGCAACCCGGTGATGCTCCGGAAATAATTAATGAAACTGTAATTAATAAAAATTTTGTCGAGCGGTTATTATACCATGACCCCGATTCTTTGTTCAGCATAGAACATTACAACAAAATACCATTTTTTAAAGGACAGAAACGCATCGCCCTGCGAAATCTTGGTATCGTTGATCCCCTCAGTCTGGATGATTACATCTCCGGCGGTGGTTTTAATGCACTTTTTAAAACCCTTTATGAAATGTCCCCGTCAGAGGTCATTTCTGAAATAGAAAAATCAGGGCTACGCGGAAGGGGCGGGGGAGGATTCCCCACTGGCAAAAAATGGCGTGCCAGCGCTGACGTACCTTCGGCAACCCGTTACGTTATCTGTAACGGGGACGAGGGAGATCCCGGGGCTTTCATGGATCGCAGTATTATGGAAGGTGATCCATACTCGGTAATTGAAGGTATGATCATCTGCGCCTACGCAGTGGGTGCAGAGCAGGGTTACATCTATGTTCGCGAAGAGTACCCCCGGGCCCTTAAACATTTAAGCCTGGCTATTGAACAATGCAGGCTTGCCGGTTTTCTGGGCTCTGGTATATGCGGTAAAGATTTTTCTTTCGATATCAAGATTAACCGCGGAACAGGGGCTTTTGTCTGCGGTGAATCAACAGCCCTAATGCAGTCGATTGAAGGTAAGTCAGGAGAACCGCGGGCTAAATATACACGGTCTGCCCGGCGAGGGCTCTACAACAAGCCGACCGTGCTGAATAATGTTGAAACTTTTACCAATGTTCCCGTGATCATTGATCAAGGTGCCTCCTGGTATTCTCAAACCGGAACAGAATCAAGCCCCGGAACCAAGGTTTTCTCGGTAGTGGGAAAAGTAAAAAATACCGGGCTTGTCGAAGTTGCCATGGGTATAACCCTGCGACAAATTATTTTTGATATCTGCGGAGGCATTTTAAACAACAAGGTCTTTAAAGCCGTGCAAACCGGCGGCCCTTCAGGAGGCTGTCTGCCTGAAAGCAAGCTGGACTTACCCGTAGATTTTGACAGCCTAACCCTTGAGGGTTCGATGATGGGATCCGGCGGTATGATCGTGATGGATGAAGACACGTGCATGGTAGATGTGGCAAGATATTTTATAGGTTTTCTTGCTGCTGAATCGTGCGGCAAGTGCACACCCTGCAGATTAGGTTTAAATAAACTGTATGATATCCTCTCCCGAATCTGCAGTGGACTTGGTGAACCGGAAGATCTCGATAAAATAGAAACTTTACTGGATCTGCTTGAAACTGGTTCCCTGTGCGGACTGGGAAAATCAGCGCCGAACCCTGTTCGCAGCACTCTTAAACATTTCAGGGAAGAATACCTGGCCCATATAATTGAAAAAAAATGTCCTGCAAAGGTATGCAGGGCCTTAATTTCGTACAGGATTACAGCGGATTGTACAGGCTGCAGACGCTGTGCCAGAATTTGTCCAACAGGAGCTATAAACGGGGATAAAAAGGAACAGCATATTATTAACCTTGAATTGTGCAGTCGCTGCGGTCTATGTCTGCAAACCTGCAATTTTAATGCAATAGTCGTAGAAAATTGAATTACGCAGGTGAAGGGACCATTATGGGTAAAATGATTGATATTACAGTAGACAACCAGGCGGTAAGAGCAGAAGAAGGAGTTATGCTGCTTGACACACTGAGGAGTATGGGTATCTACATTCCTGCCCTCTGTGATCATCCTTCCCTGTCACCGGCCGGCGCATGCCGTCTTTGCATAGTTGAAGTCAGCTCAGAGAAATGGCAGGGCGCTTCTAAACTGGTTACCTCCTGTCTCTATCCAGTTGAACAGGGATTGATAGTAAAAACACGCAGCAGTAAAGTTGTAAAAACACGAAGAGCTTTATTTGAACTTTACCTTGCCGAATTTCCCGATTCCAAAATTATCAGAGATATGGCCCGTCTTGAAGGAGTAGAGCAATCGCCATTCACTCTTAATAAGAAGGGTGACAATTGTATATTGTGCGGTTTGTGCACCACCGTGTGCCAGGATTACGGTCCCGGGGCACTTGCAACCCTGGAAAGAGGTATAACCAAGCATATCGGTTCCGGACCTGATAACCAGGCAGTACTATGCACAGGATGCCGCACCTGTGCCTCAATTTGTCCTACTTCAGCGATCCCTATTGAACAAAATAATGGTATTTTAACTATCTGGGGTCGTAACTTTCAGGTTCCGGTATGCTCTGTTGACAGCTCTTTATGCCGCGGCTGTGGTTCATGTGAAGAAGTATGCCCATTTTCTGTCCCGCGTTCACTGGTAAAAATCGGTGAAGAACCACTGGTTTATATTTCACCGGATACATGCCGGGGATGCGGTATTTGTGCCGGTTCCTGCCCCTCGGGCGCGATCAGCCAAAAAGAAACCAATGAACAGACTTCGCCAGCCCGGCAATTGACAGACAGGGCGATTACCGGTAAAGACATTATATTTGGCTGTGCGCGTATTCCAAAATCAACGCTCGAAGAAGATTTGATCAGGGTCAGCTGTATCGGTGCCGTTCATCTTACAACAGTGCTTAATTATTTCGCTGCCGGTGCCCGAAGTGTATCCCTGATTTGCCGCGAAAAAGAGACCTGCCCATTTGGCGCAGGCTGCATTTTAGCTGAAAAAATGGTTGATACCCTCCGGGAATTGCTAAACTTTCTCGATTTTGATTCAAACAGGGTTACTCTCCTGAAACCAGGGCCCGGTTCCTGCGCGCCCCTCCAGGTCTGGAAAGAATATACCACAAAGCTTGATCAGGCCGAAATATTTGAAAACAACAGCCACCAAATTATTAATGACATATCGTTAGATTATGCGCTTATATTAATAGATGCCCTAAAAAACAGACCGGGTTCTTCACTTAAAATGCCGGATAAAATTGATAAACTTTTTAAAGAGCAGCCTGTTTGCAAGATCAAAGAGCCCTTGTACCTCGGGAATCTGCCAGAATTGCACCTGTTGCTCGAACTGCTGACAGGAGAAGACTATGTCCTGCATATCGTCAAATCTGCCCTGCAGTTTCTGAACAGGCAGGGGATAAAAGCATTACCGTTTCTCCGCAAGCAGCAAATTTCAGAATTTAATTCCGGACGCGTTCTCACCCTGGTTCCACCTTCCGATGATCTGCAGAACAGGGGATATAACCTGGTCAGCCTGGACGAACTGGCCGGGAAAGATAATGGCAAAAGCTTTAAGTTCTGCATCAGCAACGCCGAAAGAAAAGAGCTGCTTGAACATGCCAGGAATACCAGGGGAGAAACTCTCTGTGTCAGTCCTGACCAGTATCTTCAATATAATTTAATGTTCCGGTCCGGGGCCTGGTTATGCTCACCTTTAAAATCTATGTATTTATATGAAAAGGAATGTGCTGCACCAAGCAGCAATGAAATAGAAGATAAGGACAGCTTCAGGATTAACAGGCACCCCATTTTGCAGGCCCCTGACCAGGCTGTTACCGGTTTTACATTTAACGGCCGCTCCCTGAAAGCACGGAAAAACGAGGTAATTACCTCAGCTCTTTATGCTTCGGGTATCCATGTTTTCGGCCACCACAAAAGTGATAACAGCGCCCAGGGTATTTATTGTGTTAACGGCCAGTGTTCACAATGTATGGTTATTGCCGATGGAAAACCGGTTAAAGGCTGCATGACTCCGGTAACCGAGGGGATGTTTGTGGAGAGTGTTGAAGGTGTACCCGGGCTGGCCGACGTGCAACCTTCAAAGCTTTTAATAGAAGATCCTCCCCTGGTTGAAACAGAGGTACTGGTTGTCGGTGGAGGACCTGCAGGTATTTCAGCCGCCATTGAACTGGGCAGGGTTGGAATAAACACAGTTCTTGTAGATGATAAGCAACAGCTGGGCGGTAAGCTGAGCTTGCAGACTCACAATTTTTTTGGTTCAGTTGACGACTGCTATGCCGGCACCCGCGGCATGCAAATTGGAGAGATTCTGCTCGCTGATCTTGTTAAACTCCCTGCGGTGAAAACCATGCTCAATTCAACAGCTATCGGTGTTTTCGCAGATGGTAAAATAGGTGTCTCCGGTAACGGTTCATACAAACTGGTTAAAGCAGAAAAAGTACTCTTTACCACGGGGGCGAGAGAAAAAAGCTTGGCTATTCCCGGGGCAGATCTCCCCGGGGTTTACGGTGCCGGCGCCTTTCAGACCCTGGTCAATCGTGACCTGATTCGCTGCGCAGAAAAACTTTTTATTGTCGGCGGTGGCAACGTAGGACTAATCGGCGCTTACCACGCCCTGCAGGCAGGAATTGACGTAGTCGGCCTGGTTGAAGCTCTTCCTCGCTGCGGTGGTTACAAGGTCCATGAAGATAAAATCAGGCGCTTCGGGGTACCTGTCTGGACATCACATACCGTTCTGCGTATCGAAGGTAAGGAAAAAGTTGAAAGAGTAATCATCGCAGCCATTGATGAAAACTTTAAGCCTGTCCCCGGGACTGAAAGAGCTTTTAATGTTGACACCGTGCTGATTGCAGTCGGCCTGAGCCCGGTGAACGAACTGCACCAAAAAGCTGTTGAATACGGAATGGATGTTTATGCTGCGGGAGATGCCAGTGAAATTGCAGAAGCATCAGCTGCTATTTTTTCCGGGAAAATAACCGGCCGCCGTATCGCCCGGTCCCTGGGAGTGGACTTGCCTGTACCGGCTGAATGGGAACATTTCGGAGAAATTCTCAAGAGCCATTCTGCTGACAGTAAAACCTTTACCCCTCCGGAAGAGACAGGGGCTGCAGTATATCCATTAATCCGCTGTGTGCAGGAAATACCCTGCAACCCCTGTACAGAGGCCTGTCCTAAGAATTTAATCAGCATGGATGGATCAATCCTGTCGCTTCCGGAATTTTCAGGTGACTGTATAGGATGTGGTAAATGCGTGCTTGCCTGTCCCGGTCTGGCAATCAACCTGGTAATTGAAGATTATGATCCGAAAAAAGAAAAAGCGCTTTTAATGATGCCCTATGAGTTTAACACAGATCTTATTTCGATCGGGAATATGCTAACCACCACTGATATGACAGGAAACCCAATCGGCTCGGGAAAGATAATCGCCTTGAAGGAAGGTCGAACCCAGAACAGCAGAAAATTACTCAAGCTGGAGGTTCCCTACGATCAGCGCCACCTTGTAGCAGGTTACAGAATCAGGGAGATTGATCCCGGCGAACCGGTCGCTATGCAAACCATTCCGGAGGATGACCCTATTGTCTGCCGCTGTGAAAGAGTGCGTAAAAGTGAAATCGTGCAGGCCATCCGTGACGGAGTCAGGGACATGAATCAGCTTAAAGCCCTTTTAAGGACCGGTTTGGGCGGTTGCAACGGAAAAACCTGTACAGATTTGATACTCCGCTTATATAAAGAAGAAGGTGTGCCTGCTTCAGCAATAACCCTGCCGACACACCGGCCCCTAGTTGCAGAAGTGCATTTGGAAAGTTTTCTCGGCGGCAAAAAGGAGGGCCAAAGCAGTGACGGTGAATAAAGTGTTTGATGTAATCGTCGTTGGTTCCGGCAGTGTGGGCAATCCGACTGCCTATCATCTGGCTAAGGCAGGTCTGAGGGTGCTGGTAGTCGACAAAAGATCATCTTCCGGCCAGGGTGATAATAAAGCTGCAATTGGCGGAATCAGAGCCACTCATTCAGACCCGGGTAAAATCAGCACCTGCCTGGAAAGTATTAATATATTTTCCGGCTGGAAAGAGCAGTACGGTTTTGATATCGGTTGGAAGACAGGTGGTTACTGCTTCCCTGTTTATGATAATACCATCGAAACTACTTTAAAAAACCTGCTGCCCGCTCAAAAAGCCTTCGGTTTAAATATAAACTGGGTCGGAGCTGAAGAAATAAAGGAAATAATCCCGGGAATCAACCCTAATGGATTACTGGGTGGCACTTATTCACCGGAAGATGGACAGGTCTCTTCAATCCTGGCTCCGATTGCGTTTCAGCGGGAAGCAGAAAGACAGGGCGCACAATATCTATTCAATGAAGCCGTAACAGGTTACCTGCGCAACGGAGACTGCATCACAGGAGTTAAAACCACAAAGAACAGCTACAGCGCCGAATGGGTTGTTATAGCTGCCGGTTCCGATGCCGCTCAGCACGGTCCGCTGTTGGGCATTGACATTCCCGTATTCCCCGACTCTCATGAAGCCGGCATTTCGGCCCCCGTTAAACCTTTCCTGGCCCCGCTGGTTGTTGATCTGCGCCCCGGGCCGGAAGGCAAAACAACAAACTTTTACTTTGGCCAGAACAAAGAAGGCCAGATTATATTCTGTTATACTCCCAGGGAACTCTTTCCGGGAACCAACAGGGAGTCATTATCCGAATTTTTACCGGTTTTAGCCAGCCGCATGATCGACCTGATTCCAAAACTCAAAAATCTTTTGATCAGGCGAACCTGGAGAGGTTGTTATCCAATGACCCCTGATGGTATTCCTATTATAGATTATGCAAGGGGACTGGATAAAGTTATTCTCGCCGTGGGAATGTGCGGCCAGGGTTTGATGCTTGGCCCCGGTGTCGGTAAAAATATTTGCGCCATGATCACTACCAGCAAACCTTGCATACCGGAAGAAGCCCAGGCTTGTTTCCGCTGCGACCGTGACATCTACAGCTCTGAAACAGAAGCATTAAGTTAAAATAATTCTTTCCTTCTCCGCTAACCTTTCGTTTAACCCTCTATTGCTAAATAATTCAAACTTAGATAGAATATTTGCCAAGACTTTATTTTCAAGGGAGTTTTGCAAATGAATGATGAAAAAATTGCAATAATTGGCTGCGGAGCCATGGGATCAGCCCTGGCTAAAGGAATGGTTAAGGCAGGTGGCATTAAACCCGGTTCACTATTTTTATATGATCTTGATCAGGACAGGATGAACCAGCTGGCCGGAGAGCTCGAAGCTGTCCCTGCCGGGAAGCTTAAGGACTTTATTCCGCAGTGCAGGCATATTTTTATTGCCGTAAAACCACAGGATACTGAAGGCCTACTCTATGCTGTTAAGCCCATGGTCCAACCGGATCAGATTTATGTATCGATAGCTGCCGGGATTACAATCAGCTTTATTGAAAGCTGCCTTGCTTCCGGAACCAAGGTGATTCGCTTAATGCCAAATACTCCCTGTTTAGTCGGTGAAGGAACCATTGCTGTCAGCACAGGTGACGCAATAACCGATGAAGAAAAACGGGAAGTGGAAAATTTACTAAAACCCCTGGGCCTAACGATCAGGGTTCCTGAAAAACTGATGGATGCAGTAACCGGTTTAAGCGGTACTGGCCCCGCATATGTTTACCTTTTTATTGAAACCATGATCGATGCCGGTGTTTCAGTGGGGATCAGGAGAGATACAGCTGCTAAAATGGTAGTTCAAAATGTTATCGGGGCAGCGAAAATGCTCGAACAAAACTCGCAGCATCCTGCTGAACTGCGCAACATAGTGACTTCGCCAGCCGGAACAACCAGCGCTGCTCTCCTGGTTTTAGAAGAAACAGGATTTAGAAGCTGTCTGATTAAAGCGGTAAGAGAGGCTACCAAACGTTCCGAGGAATTGCGACTCGGTTGATTATATATTACAAGACAGGAGGTTCATAGATGGAACGATTTCATGATTCTTTAAAAAAGGAATTGCCCCTTTTAGTAGACACTACGCTGCGTGATGGTGAGCAGACCGCAGGTGTTGTTTTTGCAAACCGGGAAAAACTGCGTATAGCCAAGATGCTTGACAATCTTGGTGTTCACCAGATAGAAGCCGGGATACCGGTTATGGGCGGAGACGAAAAAGAAGTTATTCGCGAAATTGTATCCTATAAACTTAAGGCCAGTATCATGGCCTGGAACAGGGCCAATACTGAAGATATCCGCCATTCTATTGACTGCGGCGTTGATTCTGTTGCTATCTCAATTTCCACATCTGATATTCACATAGCGCATAAACTGAAGACATCACGAGATTGGGTCCTGGAGAATATGATCAATGCAACAGAATTTGCCAAAAACCATGACCTTTACATATCAGTTAATGCAGAAGATGCGTCACGAAGCGACATCGATTTCCTGATCAAATTTGCAAAAGCTGCACAGGCTGCAGGGGCTGACAGGCTGCGATTCTGCGATACAATCGGCGTTCTTGAACCTTTTAAGACATATGAAGTAATAAGCAGGCTCATCGATAAAACCGGGATGGATGTAGAAATGCACACCCATAATGATTTTGGAATGGCTACAGCTAACGCCCTTGCCGGACTAAAAGCGGGAGCTAAATTCATCGGTGTTACCGTAAACGGCCTGGGAGAAAGAGCCGGAAATGCTGCCCTTGAAGAAATAGCGATGGCGCTCAAGCATTTGTTCGGAGTCAATATCGGGGTTAATACCCGCGATTTCAGAAACCTGTGCGAATATGTAGCCCGGGCTTCAGGTCGCCAGCTATACCCGGGCAAACCGATAGTAGGAACCAATACATTTGCCCACGAATCAGGGATACATGCCGATGGAGTTTTAAAAAACCCATCTACATATGAAGTTTTCAGCCCAGAGGATGTAGGATTGGAGCGGCAAATTGTCATCGGCAAACACTCAGGTTCAAAAGCAATAAAAATGAAATTCGTAGAGTATGGTATTGATCTTTCTGATGACGAAGCAGCAGATTTACTGACAGCGGTGAGGAGTGTAACTGTGGATATGAAAAGAACCCTATTCGACAAAGAACTGATTTATATCTACGAAGACTATCTTTACGAGAAGAAACTGACCCCAGCTCCTGCCATTGATCCAGAGATATAATAGTTAATTTCCGGAATAACCCGTTTTTACCACGGCGGGTTATTCTTTTATCTTTCTCACACATGCCTTATAATAGGTTAAGGATTATCGTAGTCAGATAAATATTTAAAAGGAAGAAAGAGAAGGACAATGAGCAAAAAATATTACTGCTGCCTGGATATAGGCGGAACAAAAATACTGATGCTTTTCATTGACCAGGACGGTACAGTTGTTTATAGAAAAAAAACCACCACTCCCAGGCCGTCCCTGCCCGGCTCAGTAATTCAATCAGTCAAAGAAATGCTGAAGGAAGCTTCCAGCGAGCTCGGTCTGCCTGTTAATTACCTTCCAGATGGTATAGGGTTGTGCATGGCCGGTTTTACCGAAACGAGCAACGGTATTGTTCACCAGGCTCCAAACCTTGACTGGCACCAACCGGTGCCGCTAAAGAAGATGATGGAGGAAAGCTTCTCTACTTCGGTTTTAATCGAGAATGATACCAATGCGGCAGTAATTGGTGAGGTTTATTTCGGTGCAGCACAGGGTCACAATCATGCCATATATATAACTATCAGTACAGGAATTGGTGGCGGTTTATTTCTCGATGGCAGGCTTTACCGCGGCAGTTTCGGCTTTGCCGGTGAAGTTGGTCATATTAAGCCTTACGGAAAAGGGCGAACCTGTAAATGCGGGGGCGAAAACTGCCTGGAAATATGGGCTTCGGGAAGCGCCATTGCCCGATCTGCCCGGAGCCTGATCGACAGTTGTGATCCAGGGGATGAAACAATAGATACAAAAAGAGTTTTCGAGGAAGCAGACAGGGGTAATGAACTGGCAGCTGCTGTAATCGAAGATGCTGCCATGAAAACTGGCATCGGCCTGGCCAACCTGATTAACCTGCTCAATCCTTCCTGCATAGTTATCGGCGGAGGTGTGGCCGGCGGCAGGCCGGATTATCTTGAACGAATTAAAAGTTATGTATATAAGAATGCGATCAGACCGTCAGTAGATATAGCATCTGTTTCCCTTGTTCCCGCTGCGCTGGAACCGGAAGCGGGTATCTGGGGCATGTATGCCTTCTTGACAGGCAAAGCGGTGGGATAAAATTGGAAACGGTCGAACCTTTTGAGTCTATATTTGAAATAACCGAATTATTAATAGCCAGGTATGGCGCTATCGGTATAGGGGCAGCCATGTTTGCCGAAAGTGCCGGCGTCCCTTTTGCCTCAGCCATAGTTCTGCTCACTTCCGGAACGATGATCCTGCGTGGGACGGTATCATTTTGGACCATATTCATCTCATCCACACTGGGCATTACTTTTGGCAGTATTTTCAGCTACCTGATCGGTATGCTTGGCAGCCTTGTCGGAAAAAAAGTTAAAATAAACCTCTTCGGGCAAACTGTACACAAGGATACTCCGATTAAAACAGATCAGGGCTCCAGATCCCGCGTAATGGCCTTATGGGAGAAGTACGGTAATTTTTCTATATTCATGGCTCAACTGTGGGGAGTCACCCGCACTTTTATCTCCTTTCCTGCCGGAGCTATGCATATGAATTTTTATCTGTTTATACTTTACACTTTTCTGGGAGGAGCTATATTCAGCCTGATTGCCATTGGTGCAAGTATAGCGCTGACTGGAACCATGGGCCTGACAATTAAGCTTTTAAGAATGCTGGCCGGTTTATCGCCCTGGCTGCTGCTGATTCTCCTGGCCCTTCTGATTGCTTTTATCTTGCTGTATTATAATAAAAAGAAAAAAAGCAATTCACCTTTTATATTTCAAACCTGGTTAGAAAAACTGGACCGTTATAAAAGCAGGAACTAAATAGGAAAAATAGAAATATTGAAATAAGTCGGTTTAACATATACCGGCCGCAGAGGATGAAGAAAAATGGGAAATACCCGATTCACACTTAAAGTATACAATGAAAGATGTAAGGACTGCGGCATTTGCTTCGAATTTTGCCCCAAGAAGAATCTTGAGCCTGGGCCTGATGGCAGCCCTGTATTTATCAACCCCGAAGATTGCACAGGATGCAAACTCTGTGAGTACCTCTGCCCTGATTTTGCCATCCAGGTGATCAAAGATAATAATAGCAGAGCTGAGAGCAAATAGTCCACAGGAAGGGGTTCAGTAATGCCAGACATATTAAAAATGGCTGAAGAAATAAAAGCTGTGTCTCCGGCCGCAGCCCTTGATTATGATACCCATAAAGAATCGATAATCGACGAGGTTAACCGGCTCATAACGGCTGATCCATCAGTTAAAGGGTTAATCGGACAAAACCCGCTTTCTGTTATGTACGACAACCACGCTAACCATGCAATTTTCATGAGCAACGTATTTTTACTTAACGATTACCAGCTGATGATCAGGGTAATAACCTGGGTATACCGTTCTTACACAGCCCGCGGTTTTTCTGTTGAATATTTCCCTGCAACCCTTAAAACCTGGATAACAGTGATCGGTAAAGCGCTTAAACCTGCCAGCGCCTCTCAGATCACAGCGGTCTACAAATGGATTATTGACAGACATAACCTGTTCAAAGAGGCTTCAGAAAAAGTAATTTTAGAAGAATCGATTTTCGACGAAAAGTGGTCTAAAATTCAATCCGCTTTTCACAACGCCCTGCTATCGGGTGATCGCCAGGAAGCAATTAAGCTTTCAAACGACTCTGTTCAAACCGCTTCTGACCTGGCAGAATTTTACCTGAAGGTTATTCAACCTTCACTTTACCGGATCGGGGTGCAGTGGGAAATGGGTGATATTTCAGTCGCCCAGGAGCATCTTGCCTCAGCCATAGTAACCAGAGTAATGTCTTTACTATATCCTAAATTTGTTGTTATGGAGCAATCAAAAGGAAAAGCTGTTGTTACAGCAGCGCCCAATGAATTCCATGAGATTGGCGCACGGATGGTCGCCGACCTGCTTGAGGCTGACGGCTGGGATGTGGATTATACGGGGGCCAACCTTCCGGTAGAAGAACTTCTTGAGTTCCTGAAAGTAAAAAAACCCTTTTTAACGGCAATTTCGGTAGGCATGCCTTTTAACCTGGATAAAGCAATGGAGCTGGTTTCATTGATCAGGAAAGATCAGCAGCTTGATAAAATGAAAATTATACTGGGCGGACTAAGCATCAGTTCCAACCCCCAGCTTAAGTTCCCCAACGGAGTAGATGGTACCGGTTCAACGGCTCAAGACGCCATTCGACTGGCTTCAGAGTGGTGGGATAATGCTTGAACAGCAATTTTTTGATGATCACTATTCTTATATATCTGCCTATCTTAACAGGAACAGGAACATAACCATCCTCCTGGTTGATTCTGACTACATAATCAGGGACTGTAATAAAACATTTACCCTGATTACCGGTTCTGACGATAAGCCTGTAGGTACAGATATCAGAAAATTTATCACTGATGAAGATAACGATTTGTTCAGCAAGATAAACTCTGGCCTAGAACTCCAACCGATCGATTTTACAATTCAGGGGAGCCGATCTGACCGTTACAGTATGAAAGGATACGCTGCAAGGACCAGAAAGGGGTTTATCTTCCTGTGCGAAAAGAAATGGATAGCCGATGATAAAATCATCGAAGAAATATCCATTTTAAATAACGAAATGGCCAATATGACCAGGGACCTAAATAAAAAGAATATAGCCCTGCAAAAAGCCAATGACACTATTAATGATTTGCTTAAAAACGACTCTCTAACCGGCATTGCAAACAGAAGATACTTTCTTGATTATTTTCAAAAGATGTATGCCAATGCAACAAGAAATAAAATACCTTTATCTCTAGTTATGGCAGATCTTGATTATTTTAAGATAATAAATGACCGGTTTGGACACCAAGCCGGGGACAATGTTTTAGTTGAATTTGCCAGAATCCTGGAGAGCAACTGCAGGAAAGAAGATCTTCCTGCCCGGTACGGTGGAGAAGAATTCATTATTTTGCTGGTTCATGCTGACTCCGGCCGAGCCTCGATCCAGGCAGAAAGAATCCGTAACAAATTTGAAGAATTAAAAATCGGCCCTGAGAATATTAAAGCGACAGCAAGCTTTGGTATTGCAGAACTGAACCGCGAACAAAGTATTGAGATGATGATTAAGCAGGCTGACGATGCGCTCTACAGGGCAAAAGAAGAGGGACGTAACCGGGTTGTCATCTACTCAGCAGATTAATCCAGGAGTGTTCTAAATTGAACAGCAATTGCTCAAAACCTTTAGATGGAAAAGATAAAAACAAATATTATTACCTGGTCAACCTTGGGTGCCAGATGAATGAACATGATTCAGAAATAATCTGCGCCATACTTGAAAATATCGGGTACCTGACCGCAAAAAGTGCAGAAGAAGCCGATTTGATCATGGTAAATACCTGTGCGGTTAGAAAAAAGCCGGAAGACAAGGTAGCATCGCTACTGGGTAAATATAAAATACTGAAAGATGAAAAACCGGGGCTGATCATAGCAGTCGGCGGTTGTATGACCCAACAGGAAGATACAGCTGCATATTTAAGGAAAAGGTTTCATCATGTCAACCTGATATTCGGTACTCATGCCCTGCCCAGGCTTCCGGAACTGATTTTAAAAGCGGAAAGTTCAAATAAAACTATTGTCGATATTGAAGAAGATTATGCCGACCGGGAAGGGCTGCCGGTGTTACACAGCAGTTCTTTTAAAGCCTGGCTGCCAGTAATTTATGGTTGTAATAATTATTGCTCATACTGTATCGTTCCTTTTGTCAGGGGACGCGAAAGAAGCAGAAGTTATAATTCAATTATCAGTGAAGCAAAGTTGTTAGCTGAAAAAGGCTACCTGGAAATAACCCTGCTTGGACAAAATGTTAATTCATACGGTAATGATCTGCCCGGCAGCTGCCACTTTGCCGATCTTCTTAACGGGATTGATCGGATTAGCGGTATTAAAAGGATTCGCTTCATGACCTCCCATCCGAAAGATCTTTCACTGGAATTAATCCAGGCTGTTAAAGAAGGTGATAATGTCTGTGAACATTTTCATCTTCCGGTTCAGTCAGGCAGCAACAATATCCTTAAAATAATGAACCGGCGCTACACCCGGGAGCATTACCTGGAGTTAATTAATCAAATCAGGGAGATGATACCCGGCGTTTCAATAACATCAGATATAATTGTCGGTTTTCCGGGTGAAAGCGAAACAGATTTCCGTGATACTCTGGATCTGCTTAAAACAGCTCGTTTTGACAACGCCTTTTCATTTCTTTATTCACCACGCAGCAATACAAGGGCAGCCGCTTTTGCAGATCAGTTGAGCCATGCAGAAAAAGAAGAACGGCTGGAGCGATTAAACGAAGTACAGCATTCAATCAGCATTGAGGTCAACCAATCTTTAAAAAATAAGGTGCTCGAGGTTCTGGTTGAAGGGCCGAGCAAAAACAACGACTCTATGCAAACAGGGCGGACCAGGACAAACAAACTTGTTCATTTTCCCGGGCCATCAGCGCTGACCGGCAGGCTGGTGATGGTAAAGATTACCGAAGCTAAAACCTGGCACCTTACCGGGGAATTGGAAGGGGAAATCAGTTGAACCGTAATAGTCCGATGATGGAACAATACAAAAGAATCAAGGAACTGCACCCGGACAAACTGCTGATGTTTCAGGTTGGGGACTTCTACGAATTATTTTACGGCGATGCCGAAACAGCTGCCCGCGAAATGGAAATTGCCCTCACTTCAAGAGACGCCGGCAGTGAAAACCCCATTCCCCTGGCTGGCGTGCCTATCCACTCGGCCGAATCATACCTGAACAGGCTTCTTGGAAAAGGTTATAAAGTGGTTATATGCGACCAGGTCGAGAGCTCTGCCCAGGCAAAAGGGCTGGTCAGGCGGGAAATAACCAGGATTCTTACTCCGGGTACTATTACCAGCCCCGACATGCTTGACGAGGGGAAAAATAATTACCTTGCAGTCATCACGGGAACTGGAAACAGGGGCATGGGCCTTGCTGCTGTTGATATATCTACCGGCGACTTTAAAATAACCGAACAGGCTGGAGAAGATGCTGCTGAAATTATTCTTGATGAACTGCGCAGGCTCGAACCGGCTGAAATTCTCTGCAGTTCAGATAAACTGGCAGCACTGGTTAGGAACTCGTTGAATAGTAACATGAACACCCTTGTAGAAACTCTAACAATTTTACCCGAAGCAGAAGAAATTAAAAATATAATTAACGATAGATGGGACCAGAATACATGGGACAATCTTGATTTAAGCAGTTATCCCCTGGCGGCTTCAGCAGCCTCAGCAGCCCTGGTTTACCTTGAAATGCTGCAGCAACTTCCACTTACAGGCAGTCACTTTCACAACCTGGAATTGTATTTCAGCAGCCGCAATATGGTCATCGACAGCATAACTGTAAAAAATCTCGAGCTAACCCAGTCATTACGCGAAGGAGGCAAAGAAGGCAGCCTGCTCGGCCTGCTCGACCACTGCATGACCGGCATGGGCCGCCGGCTGTTGAAAAGATGGCTTGAACAGCCCCTGCTCGATCCTGTATTGATAAATGAAAGGCTGGATGCTGTTGAAGAATTATTAAATAAGCCGATCCAGCGCGTTGAGATTCGTAAGAAATTGAAAGCCGTTTTTGATCTTGAAAGGTTCTGCAGTAGGCTAAGCTACCAGCGAATTAATGCCCGGGACCTTGTCGCCCTAAAAAATACCCTGCATTTACTGGAGCCAATCCGGGAAAGTCTTGAAAAAACCGAGGCAAGCTTTCTCAGGCGAATAAACAGGAATATGCCTTCAACAAAAAAGCTTTTCCAGACTATAGATCAGGCCCTGGTTGACGATCCGCCTCTTACTCTGAGAGAAGGTGGGTTGTTTAAAAAAGGCTATAATGAAAAACTGGACCATCTAAAAGATATTTCTACAAACAGCAGCGATACACTTATCGCCTATGAACAAAATGAACGACAGAGAACCGGTATTAAAACTTTAAAAGTCGGATATAACCGTAACTTTGGCTATTATATTGAAATTACCAGGGCAAACCTCAAAGCAGTTCCTGAAGATTACCACCGCAAACAAACCCTGGTCAATGCTGAAAGGTTCACCACTGAAGAATTAAACCGCATGGAAGAACAGATTACCGGGGCTCGTGATAAACTGGCCCAGCTCGAATATGAACTATTTGAAACATTGAGGGAAGAGGTATCTGAGTCAATAGATGAACTTCTCCTCGCATCTGAGCTGCTGGCCAAACTTGATTGCCTCCAGGGGCTGGCAGAAACGGCTGAAAAATATGATTATTGCCGTCCGGTAATTAGGGATAAAGGTTCGTTTAAATTTAAGCAGGGGCGCCATCCGGTTGTTGAACGGCTGGCTTTTGAACGATTTGTGCCAAATGATCTTAACATGGATGATCATCATTATCTTCTTCTGATAACAGGCCCTAATATGGCCGGGAAAAGCACTTATATTCGCAGTTCAGCCCTGATTGCCATCATGGCCCAGTCCGGTTCTTTTGTCCCGGCCAAAGAAGCAACCATACCCTTGCTGGACAGGGTTTTTGCCAGGGTAGGAGCCAGTGACGACCTAAGCCGCGGACACAGCACTTTCATGGTTGAAATGGAAGAAACTGCCATCATTTTAAAGGAAGCAACTGCCCGGAGTTTAATTATTCTTGACGAAATAGGCCGGGGTACCAGTACATATGACGGTATGAGCATAGCCAGGGGAGTAATTGAATACCTGGCCAGAAAAATAAAGGCGAAAACTCTTTTTTCAACTCACTATCATGAATTAACCAGGCTGGAAGGAGAGCTGCCCGGAATTAAGAATTACACCATGGCTGTCAGGGAAAAGGGGAAAGAAGTCTTGTTTCTCCGCCAGGTAGTTCCCGGTAAAGCCGACAAAAGCTACGGTATAAACGTTGCCAGATTGGCCGGAGTACCGCCTGAAGTCCTTTTCCGCGCCGAAACTATCCTGACCGAGCTTGAACTTGCCGCATCTTCTGCGGCAGAGCAGCAGTTAAGCTTAATTCCTATGGTGTCTTTGCCAAACTGCGATCACTGCCGTGAACTGGAGATAATAGATACAATAAAAGAACTTGATATAAACCGGCTGACTCCCCTGGAAGCCATGCAAAAATTATTTGAAATACAGGGTATTCTGATGGAGAACTGTGATTCCCATTCCAATGATGACCAAGAGGAAAGGGAGGAGGAGTAAACCGCCCATGGCTATTATCGTTCTGGACAAAGATACTGCTGAACAGATTGCTGCCGGAGAAGTTATTGAAAACCCGGCTTCAGTGGTTAAAGAACTGGTGGAAAATTCCCTGGATGCCGGGGCATCCAGTATTTTAATCAGTATCGAAGAGGGTGGTAAAAAGTTTATTTCTGTTACTGACAACGGTCGGGGTCTGCCTCAGTCTGATTTATCCCTTGCTTTTACCCGTTTTGCCACCAGCAAACTGACCAGTTTTGAAGATCTGGACCGTTTAAACAGCCTTGGCTTCAGGGGCGAAGCTCTGCCCAGTATAGCAGCAGTATCGAGGGTAACCATGACCAGCAGGGTTGAAAACAACCTCGCCGGCACATTTATATCCCTGGCCGGGAGTAAGATAACAGACAACGGTGAAACCGGAGCTCCCTTCGGCACCATGGTGGAAGTAAAAGACCTTTTCTATAATACTCCCGGACGTCTTAAATTTTTAAGGTCCGCCAATTACGAAACATCACGCATCAGCAACCTGCTAACTGAAACAGCTTTGGCCAATCCTGCTGTTGCCTTTGAGCTAAAAAGCAGTGGAAGATTGCTTTTCCGCTCCCCTGGGGATGGTAACCTGCTACATGCAATTAATGCTCTTTACGGTGATGATACAGCCGAATCAATGATTCCTGTCGATAAGGTTGATAAACAAACTGGCTGTAAAGTGCAGGGGTATACCTCTGCTCCGCACATGACCAGGTCATCCAGGAAGTGGATTACAACTGTAATCAATGGACGCCTGATTAAAAATGACACCCTGGTCAACGCCTTGGAACGGGCCTACGGCGACTACCTGCCCTCCAAAAGGCATCCTCTTGCTGTGTTGTTACTATCTCTCCCTCCGGAGACGCTGGATGTAAATGTTCATCCGGCAAAAACTGAAATTCGCTTCCAACAGCCTGAGCACTCTAAAAATCTTGTCTTTAAGGCAGTTAAACTTGCTCTTCAAACCTCAACCGGTGCTGCCTCATGGCCTGCTAGCTTTAAAGAAACATCAACCGCTAATAACCTCTCGCCAAGGCTGCAGGATAAAAAACAAGAAGAACTGTTTAGCGCTCCTGCCTTTAACTTTGAGAAATATACCGACAGCAACAGGATTCCGGAAAAAGAACAATTCTTTATAGAAACAGCTTTGCGAAACAGCAATTATGAGTCAGCCTCCGGCGGTGAATGCAGGTTAATCGGGCAGTATTTGAACAGTTACCTGGTTGCTCAGAAAGGCGAAGACCTGATTTTAATCGATCAACATGCCGCACACGAACGAATTATTTACAACAGACTGTTGGAAGAAAAAGCTGAAAGCCGGACTGAACATGGTTCCCAGCTGATCATTCCTTTAACCCTGAAGCTTCCTGCTGTCTGGCAGAATAAAATTGAACGTGTTTTGCCACTGCTAAAAATATTAGGATTTGAAATTGATTCGCTCGGAGAAGACAGTTATGCAGTACGGGCAGTTCCTTTCATGCTGAGAGACAACGCAGATAGTGAGAATATTTTTGATATGCTTGAAAAGATCTCCAACCTAGATCCTGATTCTGAAGATGAACAATTAACCTTAACCAGGGATATTGTTTATAAAACAATTGCCTGCCATCGCTCGGTCAAGGCCAGGCAGAAACTTTCCCACAGCGAAATGGAGCATTTGCTCCGCGAATGGGAGAATAATTCCCGCGCATTATACTGCCCGCACGGCAGACCTACTACAATACTTTTCAAGCGGGACCGGCTTGAAAAAAGTTTCCATCGCGGAGGTGATTCTTCCTGACTGATAATTCAGGAATTATTCCGCTGCTGGTATTGGCCGGGCCAACCGCTGTAGGCAAGTCAGCCCTGGCCATGCGCCTGGCTAAAATGTTAAAAAGCGATATAATCAGTGCCGATTCTGCCCAGATTTACCGCTACTTAAATATCGGGACAGCAAAACCGACGGCGTCTGAACAGAAAGAAGTACAGCATCACCTGCTTGATCTGGCTGACCCGGATCAAAGGTACACCGTTGCCGATTTTCAAAAAGAAGCTAATAAAATCATCACTCGCCTCTGGGAATTGAAAAAAATCCCTTTTATGGTTGGCGGCACAGGGCTATATATCCAGGCGGTTACAGACAGTTATTCGTTCGGCAATAAAGGAGCTTCTCGTGAATTCAGGGACTCCCTGAAAAAACAGGCGGGGGAGAAAGATGGACTGGAAAAACTATATAACAGACTGAAAGAGGTCGATTCGGCCACAGCCAATAAAATACATCGTAACGATAAACGCAGGATCATCAGGGCCCTTGAGGTATACCATTTCGAAAAAACACCCATCTCCAGTCAGGAGAAACGTACCAGACCGGAAAATTCACCTTATAAAACGAAATTATATATCCTGAATATGGAGCGGAGCATGCTTTATCAGCGCATAGAGAGCAGAGTTGATGTAATGCTCAAACAGGGTTTTGTTAAAGAGGTGGAAGCACTTTACTATAAAGGTTTCGACGTTGATTCTCCCGGAATGCAGATTCTTGGCTACAGGCAAATACTCAGCTTCCTGAAAAATGAGCTTGAACTGAAAGATGCGGTGGCCGAAATAAAAAAACAAACCAGGAACCTGGCTAAAAGACAGCTGACCTGGTTTAGGAGGATGAAAGGAGCCAGCTGGATCGAAACGAACGGTGATAATGACGATTTAGAGAGAATAGCTCAAATTATTTGCGATGAAGTGAAGGAACTGGGACCTTTACAATCGAATACTACAACTTAAGCAACAGAAATGAAGGGAGCCCGATAGATGAAAGGCATGATCAATTTGCAGGATACATTTCTTAACCAGGCTCGCAAAGAAAATATGCTTACCACGGTTTTTTTAGTAAACGGTTATCAAATCAAGGGCGTTGTGCGCAGTTTTGACAACTTCACCCTGCTGCTCGAGGTAGAAGGCAAACAACAGCTGGTATACAAGCATGCCGTTTCGACAATTATCCCCATGCGCAATATAAACCTCAGAACAGCTGATAACGATGATTCTGACGATACTGAGGAATCTGCTGAAGAATCAGCCTAAAAATTCTAGTTTAAGCAGAAAAAAGGCACTTTCTGAAAGTGCCTTTTTTTAAATTCCAATAAAGGATGCCTGTAAATATGAAAGATTCTCTCTCCGGCAAAAAAAAAGAAAGAGCTATCCTGGTCAGCATAGACAGGGGAGAAGCAAACAGTAACCTGGAATATGCCATGGAAGAGCTGGCCCTTCTGGCCGATACTGCCGGTGCCGAAGTGGTTGAGCAGATGCTCCAGAAGAAGGATAAACCGGATAATTCCTTTTATCTGGGCAAAGGTAAGCTTGAAGAATTGACAAACCTGATCGAACATTACGACGCTGACCTGGCAATATTTAATGATGAGCTTACCCCGTCTCAGATTCGTAATATCGACCGCTTAATCGGAATTAAAGTAATTGACAGAACTGCTTTAATCCTTGATATATTTGCCAGGAGAGCCCTGTCCAGGGAAGGTAAGCTGCAGGTTGAGCTGGCCCAGCTTAATTATACGCTTCCGCGCCTGGTCGGTCTTGGCCAACAACTATCCAGGCTTGGTGGGGGGATAGGAACCAGGGGACCCGGAGAGACTCGCCTTGAAGTTGATCGCCGGGTGATTAGGAAAAAAATAAGTGATCTGAAACAGCAGATTCTTACCCTGCGCAAACACCGCAAGCTTCACCGGCAGCGACGCAAGCGCAACCAGTGCTGGGTAATCAGCCTTGTCGGTTATACCAATGCCGGCAAATCAACCCTGCTAAACGCCCTGACCGGATCTGATCTTTACACTGAAGATAAACTCTTTGCCACCCTCGATCCTGCCGTGAGAAAGGGCAGGCTTAACGGAAACGAGGAGGTGCTCTATACCGATACAGTCGGTTTTATTGAAAAGCTTCCCGCACAACTTGTAACTGCATTCCAGGCTACCCTGGAGGAAATTGCCGCCGCAGATATACTGCTTCATATTGTTGATCTTAGCCACCCCGATTGTCTTGGCAGAATCAGGGTTGTTCGCGAGCACCTTCATAAGATAGACCAGAACTACCATCAACGGGAAATTATCGTTTTCAACAAGGCCGACCTTCTCTTGGAAAACCGGGACAGATCTTTTCTCAGTCGTGAATACCCCAACGCTCTGTTTATCTCAGCCCGGGATAAAAGCGGTCTCGAAGAACTGAAAACAAAAATTTCCGGTTTAATGAAAGAAAATAAAACGGTTATTCAACTCAGGCTTCCATATAGTGAAGGCAAACTGCTATCTTTACTGCAGGAAGAAGGCAATATCGAATCTTTAAATTATGAAGATACATATCTTGAAATAAAAGCTATGGTCGGGCCCGAGTTGGCCAGCCAGCTGGAAAAATTCCTCACAACATAAAACTGCGGCACTAACCGCAGTTTAAATGACAACTAATTAATTTAAGAATTATAACGCTAAATACGCCTGAACAAACCGACTACTTTGCCAAGGACTTCTGCATTACTGACAAATATCGGCTCATAAGCTTCATTTTCCGGCTGCAGGCGGTAACCTTCTTTTTCATAATAAATTCTTTTAACCGTTGCTTCATCTTCTATTAAAACCGCTACGATTTCGCCGTTTTCAGCACTTTTCTGCTGGCGGATAAAAACATAATCTCCGTCACTGATACCGGCATTAATCATACTATTACCGTTAACCTGAAGGACAAAACAGTCTTCATCAACCGCCAGATTATCGGGAACAGGAAAATAGCCTTCAAGGTTTTCTTCTGCAAGAATGGGGGCGCCGGCAGTAATCCTGCCAATTAAAGGCGCGAATGAGCATTTCATTTCCGGTAATCCTTCCTGGTTACGAAGCAGCTTAATCGCCCGTGGCTTGGTTGCAACCCGGTCTATATAACCTTTTGCCTCAAGTATATCAAGGTAAGAGTGAACAGTTGCGGTAGAGCTGATGCCCAATGCTTTACCGATCTCACGTACTGATGGGGGATAGTTACAGCGGGCAACCTCCTGCTCGATAAATTGAAGGACCCTTTTCTGTTTATCCGTCAGCCGCTCCAACAGAATCACCTTCTTTTCGTGGCTTATTTACTGGGATTATATCATACCAAACTTTTATTAACAAACCTTTGTTTGCCTTTTTAAGCAGTTTACTGGTTTCCGTTAAGCTTTAGAAGCTTGTTAAGCCCGTTCAGGTAAGCTTTTACTGAAGCCTCAATAATATCTGTGCTTGTACCTCGCCCTTTAATAGTCCTGTCCTGGTATGACATCTGCACCTGCACTTCGCCGAGCGCATCACGCC
>CAZBKZ010000016.1:0-41699 GCA_964492615.1 uncultured Syntrophomonadaceae bacterium
CCTTAAAGATTATAACACATCACCCTGCATCATATTAAGACAGGGATAAGACAGGGGATGATAAGACAGGGGACGGTTCTCTGTCTTATTTTGCTTCGCCCTTGACAAGATCAGGATAAGACAGAGAACCGTCCCCTGTCTTATTTTTTAAGCAGTGCTAATATGCGGGGGGCGGCATAGGTTACGTCGCCTGCTCCCATGGTGATAATTAGGTCGCCGGGTTTAGCATCGGCGGCTATCGCTGTCTCGAGGGCGCTAATCTCGTCATCCTGGAAGACTGGCAGCTTGGGGTTCAGTTCCCTGATACGGCCTGCCAGGGCAGCAGCGCTGGCTCCAGGCAGGGGCTTCTCCCCGGCCGGATATACTGCGTGCAGGTAGAGCCGGTCAGCCTGATCAAAGGCGGCGGCGAATTGTTCAAAAAGGTTTTTGGTGCGGCTGTAGCGGTGGGGCTGAAATAGCGAAATCACCCGTCTGCCGGAAAGAGCGGCCGCTTCCAGGGTTGCCTTAACCTCAGTCGGGTGGTGGGCATAGTCATCGATCACAGTGATTCCGTTCACTTCGCCAATCAGCTCAAAACGGCGGCCGACTCCGTGAAAATTTGCCAAAACAGAGGCACAGGAAGCCACATCGAGACCGAGATTGGCAGCAACAGCAAGCGCGGCGGTGGCGTTGCTGATATTGTGCCGCCCGGGAGCTCCCACAGTTATGTCACTGGCCAGCTGCACAGAACCACGATAGAGATCAAAGGTTGATGATGCGGTGTCAAGGCGCAGGTTGACAGCGCGGAAATGGGCAGCCGATTGTTCATTGTTGTCACTGCTGTCAGTTTGAGAGTATTCTCCCCCCTCCGCTCTTCCGGCCTCCGTGCTGTACCAGGAAAGGCGGCAGCTAAGCTCACCGGACAACTGCACAAGGGCCGGATCATCTGCGCAGAGCACGGCAATCCCTTCCCTGTCCAGGTGGGAGAGAAAGGTGCGGTAAGCTTGCTGTAGCAATGTATAGTTGTTGTTGTAGTGTTCGAGATGATCTGCCTCTATTCCGGTAACTACAGCCAGTTGCGGAAAGTAGCGGGTGAAAGAACTGTCACTCTCATCAGCTTCAGCCACCAGGTAACGACTGCCACCGGAGCGGGCATTACTGCCGAATGCAGAAAATACGCCACCGATTATGGCAGTGGGATCAAGCCCTCCCTGTTCCAGGAGCAGGGCTACCATGGCCGTTGTGGTAGTTTTGCCGTGAGCCCCGGCAACAGCAATGCCGTAAGCGCTATTGAGCAGCGCGGCAAGTAGTTCTGAACGGTGCCAGAGCGGCAGGCCGCGGCGCCTCGCTTCATCCAGTTCGGGGTTTCCTGCTGCGATAGCGGTTGAATAGATTACCAGATCGGCCGTGCCGAGATTATTGGCATCGTGCCCGATATAAACAACTGCTCCCTGCTCTGAAAGGGCTTTTGTGAGAGGTGATTCTTTGATGTCGGAACCACTGACCGGGTAACCCTGATCGAGCAGGATAAAGGCCAGGGCGCTCATTCCATAACCGCCGATACCGACAAAGTGAATATGTTTGTATTGCTGTGGCAGTGACAAGGGCTATTTCTCCTTTTGTGGATATTTGTCTGGATTATAACATAATCGGCCACCTCCCTGCTTTACGGTTTTTCGGTGACCTTTCTGCCCTTGTTATTCACATCTTTAAGCGTAAATAGTTTTGTTAAGTTATTATGTCACCACGAACAGGGGTTTTGCTCTGAAAGTGTCCATTTTTGTTCGGGTTTCAACAATTCCAGTAAAAGTAATCCACACCATGCACAGAGTTATCCACAGGGTAATGCTCGAAATTGGCTTTTTTGGGGTAGTTATGAACAAAAACAGAGAGTTGTTAACATAATATTGGATTTCTTGTTTCATGTCGACTTAAATTGTTTATCACTAACAGACATTGATCAAGAACTATGATTGTGGAAGTTTATACAGGTTCAGCTTGGTGGTGAGGTTAAGGGTTGCCAAAGGTTGGCTCAGGGAATAGCTGCAGGCGGCAGGGTTTTATCCCGGGCTGCAGAGATTAAGGCCGGGATGGGCATTTAGATTCAGGGGAGCAAAACGTCTGGCTAGGTAGTGAGGGTAAGCGGCGGCAGCAATCATGGCAGCATTGTCAGTGCAGAGTTCCAGGGGAGGGTGATGCAGAATAACTGCAGGCAGGTCCTTTTTCAACTGCTCCTGGAGGCGCAGGCGCAGGCGGCTGTTTGACGCTACTCCGCCGGCAAGCATAACTACTTTCGCAGAGTGTGCCCGGGCAGCAGCCACCGTTTTTTCGACCAGGACATCAACCAGGGCTTCCTGGAAGGAGGCAACGACATCGGGGATGTTTATATTTTCACCTCGGCGTCGGGCATGGTAGAGGTGATTAATCACGGCAGTTTTCAAGCCGCTAAAGCTAAAATCAAAATTATAATCTTCCCCGTTGTTATTCAGCAGGGCGCGGGGAAAATCGATTGCGGCAGGGTTGCCGTGTGTGGCCATTTTATCGATCAGCGGACCACCGGGGTAGCCAAGCTCCAGAACACGGGCAACCTTGTCAAAAGCTTCACCGGCGGCATCATCACGGGTGCAGCCGAGTGCAGTAAGTTGCTCCGCCCCTTCCAGCAGCAGAAGTTCGGTATGACCGCCTGAGACTATCAGCACAACAGCAGGGTAATCACGGGGCGCCCCGCTTAGATAGTTGGCATAGAGATGGGCTTCGAGATGGTTAACGGCAACCAGGGGTAGCCGCAGGGCGTAAGCCAGGGCCTTGGCCGTGGCTACTCCAATCAGCAGGGCTCCGACTAGCCCCGGACCCTGGGTAACGGCTACAGCATCAATATTTTTGAAGGTGAGATCGGCCCTGGTCAGGGCATCGTCAATAATGCTATTAACAAGCAGCAGGTGCTGGCGGGAGGCGATTTCGGGAACTACCCCGCCAAAACGGGCGTGCAGCTCTACCTGGGATGAGACTATATTGCTCAGGGTGCGGCTGCCGTCGGCAACTATGGCGGCGGAGGTTTCATCGCAAGAAGTTTCTATACCGAGGATAAGGGTTTCTTTGTTTTGCTGCTGCACTTCAATCTCCTTTATTTAATGCCAGTTATACCTGTTAAGCGATACTTTTATGTTAGCCGGGTTTTGGTTGTTTTAGACAAGCAGGAAAGGGCTGCAGTAGATGCTACACTTCCTGGGATTCTACTTCGCTGATGACTACCCCGGCGGCCCGGGGGGCCTCGGTTCGCGACATGATCAGGGCGTCTTCATCAGTATAGTAGCGTTTACGCCTGCCGCGCACGGAAAAACCCCACTTTTTGTAAAAGCTTCTGGCCACCTTGTTGCTCGGCCGCACTTCCAGAGTCAGGCTGGAAATACCGCGCCGGACCCCTTCGTCGATCAAGGCCTGGATGAGGCAACTGGCCACTCCCTGCCGACGATAGGCGTGGTCGACCGCCAGGGTGGTGATGTGCGCCTCATCTAAGACAATCCAGGCGCCGATGTAGCCGACCAGTTTGTCTTCGTGACGGGCAACCAGGTAATAGGCAAGGCGATTGTATTGCAGGTCTGTTTTAAAAGACTGCAGGGTCCAGGGCTGGTTGAACGAAGAATTCTCGATTGCTGTAACTTCATCCAGATCATTTTTTGTCATTATCTCGATGTTAAAGGGCAGATTCATCTTATGCTTATTCAGAGCCTCCTTGACGTTCTGCCGCCAAACGTTCCGCCTCGGGCTTGCGCAGGTAAATGGGCAGTAATTCTTCATAAGGCCGGTCAGGGTTTTGCTGTAGCAGGCGTCGTCCCCGGCAAGCAACCAGGGATGCCCGGCAAAGCCGGTGTGGAGCTGCTGTGACTACTGCCTGCCAGGCCATAAGATCAGTTAATTTTTCGGCATAACTGTGCAATCCTTCTCCGACAAAGATAACAGGTTGATCATGTTTTTGCAATGCTTTAGTAAGGTCAGTTAAAGATAGCGCAGCGGGTTTGATCAAGGTTTGCAGGTTGTGGGGCGGTTCGGCCTGGCGGCGGTAGAGAGCGGTGTAAATCTGGGAGCGGCGGGCGTCAAGCAGGGGGCAAATCAGGGCTCCCGGTGAGGGGACAATGTCGGCCAGGGCTTCAATGGTGCATACGGGAACGGCAGGAATACGCAGGCCCTGGGCCAGGGCGCGGGCAGTGGAAACGCCAATGCGCAGGCCGGTAAATGATCCCGGGCCGGCGGCAACCGCTATTGCTTCAAGATCTTCCCTGGCAATACCGGCTTCATTTAACATCAGGTCTAGCAGGGGCATCAGGCGCTCCGAGTGGGTCTTTTTGATGTTTAAAGTTAATTCGGCCAGTATGGAATCGTTCTCCAGCAGGGCTACACTGCAGGATAGGGTTGTAGTGTCTATACCTAATATCAGCATATTAAGCTCCATTTCTATAAAGCAGCGCGCTGCAAGTTGCGGGCAAGCTAAATATTCAGGGTGTCGTCAGCCTGGCGGGTCATTTTTTGCTGCATGTTATCAATAATTTTTGTTGCCTCAGTACCATTGGGGATGAACCGGAAACAGCGTCCCTCTCCCTGATTGTCATATACTCTTTCTATTTTTACCTGCAAAAACTCTGCCGGAAGTATAGCGGGAAAGCGGTCTCCCCATTCAATAAAAGCAACCCCGTCACCGGGCAGATATTCATCAAAACCAAGTTCATCGAGCTCTTCATCTTCTGCAAGACGATAGAAATCAAAATGGTAGAGAGGCAGGCGACCCTTGTAAATTTTCATCAGGACAAAGGTGGGGCTGGAAACCTGGCTTCTCACCCCGAGGCCGGCTGCGGCTCCCCTGACGAAAACAGTCTTGCCAGCACCGAGTTCACCTTCGAGAGCAACAACAAGCGGTCTGTAAATCAGAGAGCCCAAGAGCCTGCCCAGCGCTCCGGTCTCTTCCTCGCTTCGCGTGGTCAGCAACAACTCGCTCTGCCCCATTCTATCCCCCTTTCCCCACCAATAAGACAGGGGACGGTTCTCTGTCTCATTTTCTCCATCGCCCCTCAGCCGCAAACAGCAACTTTTTAAGACAGGGGACGGTTCTCTGTCTTACTTTTTCATGGAGACTGTTATCAATGGCTTAGCGTTAAATGCATAATTCTTTCAAAAGCTGGCGAGCAGGCCAGACTGCAATTCAATATCCGCATTTTAATTTATTTTCGTAAGACAGAGAACCGTCCCCTGTCTTATTGGTTTCAGGTTCTTTCGATGATACTTTTGCTGATTCCGGTTAGTTTAACCAACTGTCTGATTGTTGCTCCCTCTTCACGCAGCGATCGGATCAGGCTGTCTCTTACTTTATTGTCGGCATTCCTCAGTGTTGTCGGATCATCGAGACTTGTATGTTTCTTTATTATGCTGATAATTTCATTATCTGACAAGTAGCTGCGGCTATATTCATCGTGTTCCAGGCAGCGGTCCCGGTTACTTTTAACGCTGAACTGTTTGAATAACTCTCTTGCCCTGGCGCGGTCGGAGTCAAAAATACCAAGAATGAAAGCGGTGTCGGTCAAATCCGACGATGGGGAATCAACCAGGTAATCGTTATAGCTACTCCACTGGTAATCGCCAGCTTTTTCTACCAGTCCTGCAACCAGGGGGTTGTTATGGATGTAGCGTAAGACTACAAGCAAATATGGATCGTCTTCAACAGGTTCACTTTTAAAGCGGTCCTGAAACAAATGGCCCGTTCTTTTATATTTTCTATTGTACCAGTATACATAGCTTGCCCCGATTCGTTTCATGGTGCTTTCGAGAGGATCCTCGCCTTCCTGAAGTAACAAGTGGACATGATTCCTCATCAGGCAATAGCCGAAAATGCGGCACCCTGTTTCTTTTTTGGCCCGGGCCAGGGTAAAAAGAAAACTGCGGTAATCTTCCCTGTCAATAAATATGTCCTGCCGGTTGATACCTCTGAGCATGATATGATATATTCCGCTTTTACTCTTTCTCCTGGCTCGTCTCGGCATTTGATCTATCTCCTTTTTTCTTATTCCAAAAATAAGACAGGGGACGGTTCTCTGTCTTATTAATATATTTTCCCTCTTGACAGGGAAAACCTGCTTTAAAGTAAAAGAAAACAAATATTTTTAAGTGCGAAAGCGTAAGACAGAGAACCGTCCCCTGTCTTATTTTTATTGCTCGAGCTCGGTGGACAGGGTTTCCCACCTGGCGAGCATTTCGTCGAGGCTGTTTCGCGCTTCTTCGAGGTTCTTACCGAGGGCAGCCAGTTTTTCAAGGTCGCCATACTGCTCGGGGTCGGATAAAGCCTGCTCAAGGGCGGCAATTTCTGCTTCAGCTGACGATATGTCATTTTCCAACCGGGTATGCTCATCCTTCAACCTGCGCAGTGCACGTTGTTCCGCCTGGCGGCGTCGGTGCTCCTGCTGCCGTTTCTGCTTATCAAGGTTTTTCTGTTCTACTTCTTCTAACGGTTTGGCGGCGCCGCTTTCTTTAAGTTCCAGGTATTCTTCGAAGCTGCGGTTGTAGGTTGTCAGCTGACCCTCATCGAGTTCGATAACTCTGTTGGCCAGATTTTTAAGGAAATAGCGATCGTGTGAGACAATGATCAGGGTCCCGGGGTAACCAGCCAGGACTTTTTCCAACTCTTCAAGAGCAGGCAGGTCAAGATGGCTGGTCGGTTCGTCCATCAGCAGGCAGTTACCGCTGCTCAGGGCCAGTCGGGCCAGGGCCAAACGGCTTTTCTCTCCCCCGCTTAAATCGCGAACCTGTTTAAAAACATCATCGCCGCGGAAAAGATATTTACCGAGATGGTTGCGGGCTTCTTTAACATCCAGCTCGGAGCAGTTAGTGATCGATTCAACCAGATTATGGTGTGGAATCAGTTGTTCCTGTTCCTGGGAAAAGTAGATTATGCGCACTGCCGGACCGAGCCGAATTGTTCCCGCCGAGGGCTTGAGTAGTCCTGAAATGATTTTCAGCAGGGTTGTTTTACCGGCGCCGTTCGGGCCAACCAGGGCAATGCAATCACCCCATTCAATAGCGAAGGAAACATCTTTTATGATTGAATTTTGGTCAAAACTGTGGCTAACCTGGTCAAGCTCGATAACCAGACGACCGCTGCGCCCGCTGTAACCGAGGCCAAGTTTAAACCCGCGACTTTCTTCAATGCGCTCGACTGTGTCGAGTTTATCCAGTCTTTTCTGGCGGCTGCGGGCTTGCCTCTTTGAACGCTCATCAGCCTTTGCTTCCCGCACCAATCTCTCTTCACGCTCTTTCAGCAGCTGCATCTTTTTATATTCACGGTCGGTGCTCAGGCGTTCCTGCTCCAGCTTGTCCTGATAGGCGGTGTAGTTACCACTGTATGTTTTCAGTTTATGCCCCTGCAGGGCAAAAATTGTTCCGGTCACCCGGTCAAGGAAAAACCGGTCGTGGCTAACCAGGAGCAGGGCACAGTTTAGGTCGCGTAAATATTTTTCGAGCCATTCGAGGGCACTAAGGTCAAGGAAATTGGTCGGTTCGTCGAGCAGCAGCAGGTCCAACTCCTGAAGGAGTAGCCCGGCCAGACGGGCCCTGGTCTTCTCTCCTCCGCTGAAGCCTTCGATGGGCCGATCAAAATCTTCTTCTGCAAAACCGAGACCGCGTGCTACTCCATATAGCTTGCTTTCATACTGGTACCCACCATCGTTTTCAAAACGAGCCACCATTTCGGAATATCTTTCGAGGAGCTGTTCCGGGGTGCGACCTTCTTTTTCGGCAATGACGGATATTTCTTTTTCCAGCGCTGCAATCTCCCGGCCTAAGTTGATCAAATCGCGAAGAGGGTATTCAAGATGGCCGCGCAGGGTTAGCTCAGCAATATCCCCGGCCTGCTGGGGCAGATAACCGATTCGTGCTCCCCTGGCCAGATGCACCTCACCCCTGTCAGGCTCCATTTCACCGGTTATTATTTTCAGCAGCGTGCTTTTACCGGAACCGTTGGGACCGATCAGACCTGCTTTTTCGCCGGGCTGCAGCTGGAGCGATATGCCGCTCAATACTGTATCGGTACCGTAACTTTTGTCAATCTGCGATAGGGTGAGTACAGGCATTTATTTTATCAACCAACCTTGTTCGATTATTTTCAGATAAAGTAACAGTAAGTGTAAAAAGGTTAACCGGAACGCAATGACCGGGAACCAGGCCCGGAAAACTATTTGTTGTGATGAGACAGAGAACCGTCCCCTGTCTGAATTCCTGTCTCAGGTGGCTTAGGCCGGTAAGACAGAGAACCGTCCCCTGTCTTATCTTGTTTTACCAGTCTCTATTATAAGGTTTGCCGTGTGTAGGGTCAAAGAAATTGGAATTTGTAAGGAAAAATTTCAATAATTTATTTTTTATTTCCCATATGGGGTTAAATATGTTACAATAATCGGAAGAAGTTGCACATTAATAGGCAAATCTGATTCGGGGAGACAATTTTAAGGAGGTATTTGCGATGAAGAAACTTTCGCTTTGTCTGGTAATAGTGCTGGTTGCCGTCCTGGTTTTAAGCGGTATAGCCGGCGCCCAGAGTTCCCCGGTACCGGTTGAGAGCGTTTCGCTCAGTCGTTCAACACTGGCTTTAACCGTCGGTGACTACGATTACCTGAGAGCGACAGTAAATCCCGCCAGTGCCACCAATCAAAATCTTTCTTGGGCTTCCAGTAATACCAACGTGGCCACTGTTGTAGCCACCACATCGACTGATGCCAGGGTAACAGCTGTTGCTCCCGGCACAGCGACGATAACGGTTACCACTGAAGATGGTAGTTTTACCGCTACCTGCACGGTTACTGTTACCGCTGCATCTCCTACCGCAACACCTTCCACAGGCGGAGCAACCTTGCTGACTTACTTGCTTGCAGGAGGGCTGCTGATCGGTGGAGCGGCTGGAATAAGGTGGTTTGGCCGCTAGCCGGCCGCAGAGGTTACCTGAGATTGCGTAATAACGATATTGATTATTTCAACGGGCACCCTGAAACGGGTTGCCCGTTGCTCTATGCGGAGGTTTAAATGAGCAGACGAAGAAGAAGCAGTAGTAGCAGGAGGTCCTTCGGTCGTAAAAAAAGATCTCCTGAATCTGTATTCTGGACTGCTTTCATTATTATTTTGCTGCTGATCGGGACCGGATTTATCGCCTATAACTTTTTCCTCGGTCCGAATAGAACCGCCGCCCTCTATAACAGCGATACAACTTCCGCCCAGGTAGAACCTTTAGAAGCAGAAATCCCGGAATGGGTACCAAAAGAACCGGTTACCCACACGAATATCCTTCTGCTCGGCTTGGATAACCACGGCATGTCCGACATTGTAATGATTGTATCTTATGATATGGAAAGCTATGTCAGTTCCCTGATATCAATCAAGAGGGATACTTTTGTGCCAAACCAGACCTGGGCCAAAAAAGAATCGGGTCAGGATCACCTGGCCTGGGCCAACAACCGCGGTATGGGTCACGATAACGATTATCATGCCGGGGCCCGCCTGGCTGCCTTCACGGTTGAAGATTTACTCGGCATTGATATTCACGCCTATGCCAGTATCTCTTTTGAAGGTTTTGTTGAGATGATCGATCTGATTGGCGGAGTAGAACTGGATGTTAACCCGGATTTTGCCCAGCTCACAAGCGGCGCGCTGCCAACCGGCTTGCAGAGGCTTAACGGCCAGCAGGCCCTGACTTATTCGCGCCACCGCCAGAATCCGCGTATTCCCGAACCGGGTTCCGAAGACCAGGCTGCCGACCGGGTTATCCGTAACCAGCGCCTGCTGAAGGCGATGCTTGAGCAGGTTAAAACCCTAGAGAGCGAGGAAATTCTGGAGATCATCGAAGACCTTGAAGACAAGTTTTATACCAGCATGGATGACTGGACCATCCTCGAACTGGCCAATATTCTTTATAACCAGGGGCTGGATGATATGCGCGCTTATATTTTACCCGGCCAGGGAGAGATGGTTTACCAGGAAAGGATTGACAACGAAACATATTACTATTATCTTGATTTTACGGAAACTGATTTAATCTTACAGGAGCTGGGTCTTAAGTGAGGAAAAAAGTTTACCGCCGCCGCAGAAAAAAACCGCGCCTTAAAAAATGGCCTTTTATATTGGTCGCAGTTGTGCTGCTGCTTGCCGGAGGACTGACCCTATCGGTGGTGCTCGGTTTTAACCCCCTACTGGAAAGCAGGTTGAGGGCCCAGTTCGGTGATGCTTTCTTCAGTGATTTTGGCATTACCAGGCCAGTGGAGGCTGGCGGAGACCTGGAAAGTATTCTTAACAACTACGAACCTGTCTTTGTCTCCCTGCAGGATGAGGCAATCAGCCGCCTTGATGATCTGATGGAACAGGGGCTTGAAGAGTACCGGCGCGAGGAGCGCAGGGGAACGCTTGACCAGTTTTCACTTTCGAACAAATATATTCAGGCAGGCAGAATGCTGGAAAAGAATGTTGACCAGTTATTCTATGACCTGCTGGATAACATGAAGAGCGATTTAGCTGCAAACGGCTATTCTACCGATATTGCGGTCGACATTGAAGAACGCTATATTTCTGCGAAGGAAGCAAAAAAGAAAGAACTGTTTGACCGTCTGCGCAACCACCTCTAAGAACAACCCCCGGGAAAATTATTATTCTTTATTTAATAACCAGGTCAGCAACCAGGCGGGCGATGCTCAGCGCGCAGGTGAGACCGGGTGATTCAATACCGATCAGGTTAACCAAACCCGGCAAACCGCGCCCTGACTCTTCTTTGATCTCAAAATCGCGGAACGGCTGACCCGGACCTGATAACTTCGGACGGATTCCAGCCATTTCGGGTTCAGGATCACCCGGTTTAATAAAGGGGATGAAAGCAGTAACCGCCCTGTAGAATTCTTCTGAATGGGCCGGATCGACGCTGTATTCTTCTTGTTCCACGTAGAGGGCATTGGGACCAAGCCTGAGACGCCCGTCGAGCGTTTTGGTCAAATGGATACCCAGGCCGGTTAGTTCAAGCAGTGGCGGCGGGTAAATCAGCCTGCTGACCATACCGCACATGCTGTAGGGTAAACTGAAGTATTCACCCTTGCAGAGGTACTGTTTATAGCTCGCTTCTTCGAGATTGATTCCCGCCATGGAGGCTACCCGGTCGGCCTGAAGCCCGGCACAGTTAACCAGGTAATCGGTATCAAGCTGGTCACTGCTACCGTCGGGAATGGTTAAGGAAAGGCGGTAGCCGTGAGGCAGTTTCTCAATAGATTCCAGGCAGTGGCAGTAGGCAGGCAGAACAGAATTCTGAAGGGCAACCTGCTCCAGACAGGCCATCAGGCTGTGCGAATCAACCACCCCGGTCGATGGTGAATAAAGAGCGCTGACTGCCCTGATATTTGGCTCGAGCGCGCCCAGTTCCACGGCGGTAAGGAGCTCTAAATCATCTACCCCGTTGGCGGCGCCGGTTTCCTGCAGCCGATCGAGCGAATCTTCTTCAGCAGGGCTGCCGGCGACAATTACCTTGCCGCAGCGAGTATAGTTAATTCCGTGGTCATCGCAAAAACGATAGAGCAAGGCTGACCCTTCCACACAGAGTCGCGCTTTAAGGCTGCCGGGGGGGTAATAAATACCACTGTGGATAACTTCACTGTTGCGGCTGGAAGTTTCAAGGCCGAACGTTTCGTTTTTCTCCACTAAAACAAGACCCAGGCCGGGACGGCGGGAAGATATTTCCGCTGCCACGGCCAGACCGATTACCCCGGCCCCGATAATAACCACGTCTACCCTGTCTGTTTTATTTCTTTCACCCGGCAAAGAATCTGTCCTCTTAGTATGTTTTTTCTCAGCAACTTGAAATTTGACTTATACCGTTCGAACCTGCAGTTCAGGTGCGGTTTAACCAGCTATCAACCAACGGCCTTTACAGCCTCGCGCAGGCGGATCAGCTTTTCAGCGGCGCCTTCGGGCGTTTGGTCGCAAACCGAAAGATATATTTTAACTTTCGGCTCGGTTCCCGAGGGACGCACGGCAAACCACGAACCATCATCAAGGGTATAATGCAGCACCGGTGAGCGCGGCAGTTCAAGAGCAAATTCCCGCCCATCGGCCAAGCTACGGCCAACTCCACTGTCATAATCCTTTTTAACGGTTATCTGCTGCCCGGCAAAGGCAACAGGCAGGTTGTGGTAAGCAGCTACGTGACGATCTGCCTCGGATATATCTTTTAGTTCAATAGTGAGCAGTTCTTCGGCAAAATACCCGTGCTTCTGCTGAATCTGTTCCAGAACATCAAGCAAAGTTTTCCCCTGCTCCTTGTAATAGGCGGTCATTTCAGCAATCATGTAGGAAGATATGGCTGCATCTTTATCGCGGACAAAAGTCCCGGTAAGGTAGCCGCAGCTTTCCTCGTAGCCAAAGATAAAGTCGGGGGTTCCTGCTTCATCATATTGCTCGATTTTTTCACCGATAAACTTAAACCCGGTCAGGGTTTCTTCAACCTGCAGGCCGTAGGAACGGGCAACCCGGCAGCCGAGGTCACCGGTTACGATAGTTTTGACCAGCACCGGGTTCTGCGGTAAAGCGTTCCTTGCGGCGAGGTTACTGCAGATGTATTCAATCAGGAGCGCTCCCACCTGGTTACCGCTAAGGATCTGGTAGTTTCCGCTGTTGTCGCGCACAGCAGTGCCGACTCGATCGGCATCGGGGTCAGTGGCCAAAACAAGATCAGCATCAATGCGGCGGGCCAGTTTAAGAGCCAGATCAAGGGCAGCCGGATCTTCAGGGTTGGGCACCTTCACCGTACTGAAATCAGGGTCGGCCTGAAGCTGTTCGGAAACCAGGGATAATTCAAGGCAGTTCATTGACTCAAGAAGGGTCGGTATATGAACAGCGCCAGTCCCGTGAAGCGGGGTATAGGCGACTCTCAAACAGGTGTCCGGATTGTTGAGTGAAAGTGACCTCACCTGCTCCAGGTATACGTTATCGTAAGTGGGGTCGATTATTTCCAGCAGGCCGCGATTTTGGGCTTCCTCCCTGTCGGTTACTTTTACATCATGAAAGATATCGACCTGATTAATTTCCCTGATAATGTCGTCAACAAAGGGGCTAACTCCCTGCCCGCCGTCGGGGCCGTAGACCTTGTAGCCGTTATAACCGGGAGGATTATGGCTGGCGGTAATTACTATACCGGCGGCACAACCGAGCTGGCGAGTGGCAAAGGAAAGCAGTGGCGTAGGCCTGTTGCCGTCGAAAAGCAGCGCCCTTATACCATTGGCAGCAAGCACGAGCGCGGCGGCGAGGGCAAATTCTTCAGAATGATGGCGGGTATCGTAAGCAATAGCAACCTTTTTAGAGCCGGCCCCGGTTTGCTTGTTCAGGTAGTTGGCCAGACCCTGGGTAGCGCGTTTAATCGTGTAACAATTGATCCGGTTAATACCGGGGCCAATTAATCCGCGCATACCTCCGGTGCCGAAAGCAAGTTCATTGCCAAAATGACTCTCAATTGCTGCCGGATCGCTCTCCATAGCTTGTATCTCGCTGCGCATGGCCGGGTCAAGGTCGGGCTGGGTCAGCCAGAAATCAAAACGCTCCCTGGCGGTTATGTTTAGCCGGGTTGCAGTAATGTCAGGTATTTGTTGCCCGCCGGAAGAAAGATTGTTTACTGGCACAGGGGCATCTTCACTGCGCCCGTAGTCATCTTCATAACGGACGATATCGTCTTCACCGAGATAATCGCCGTTCTGTACCTCGATCAGCACCAGAGGTTCACTGCCTTTATTTTCCATGCGATGGCGGGCCTGGCGGGGGATATACGCACTTTCACCCTTTTTCACGGCAATCTGACGGTCGTCAACTGTCACCAGGGCTTCCCCTTCCACCACTACCCAGTTTTCAGCGCGGCGTTTGTGACTTTGCAGGCTCAAACGGGCGCCGGGGTTGACATTTATTCTTTTAACCTGGTATGTATCACCCAATTCCAGGGTAGTATAGCTGCCCCAGGGACGGTAATTGGTCAGGTGTTCTTTCACTTCCCTGGCCTTCTCCTTCTTCAGCTGGTCGACTATTAACCTCACATCCTGCGCTTTACTGCGGTCGCAGACCAGGAGGGCATCGTCAGTATCGACAATAACTGTATCCCGGACACCAAGCGTACCGATCAGTCGCGAACCGGAATAAATCAGGCTCCCTTCAGTATCGAAGGAAATTACGCGTCCTTTTGAAAAATTAGCATACTGGTCGTGGTTAGCCACCTGGTAATATGATTCCCAGCTGCCAAGATCGCTCCAGCCAATTTCTGTTGGTATAACAGTTACTTTCTCCGCTCTTTCGAGGATACCGTAGTCAATCGATATTTTTTCCAGAGAACCGTAAACCTTTTCGAGTGTTTCGCTCTGGTTAAAATCTATAGTGTTCAGTAAACTATACATTTCAGGCAAGTGTTTGTGGTAGGCTTCCTTCAAAGCGCCAACCCTGAACACGAACATACCGCTGTTCCAAAGATATGAGGGGTCCTTTATATATTGGCTGGCTTTTTCAAGATCAGGCTTTTCTACAAATTTATCAATCCGGCTGGTTTTATCGTTCAGCTTTTCACCACAGCGGATATAACCGTAGCCTGTTTCGGGGTAAGTTGGGCGAATACCGAAAGTAACCAGGCCATAAGTTTCGGCAGCCCTGCTGCCATCTTCTAAAAGGGTGCCAAACTGCTGCCAATCAGTGATTAAATGATCGGATGGCAAAACAGCCATCACTGCGCTGTCGCCCGCCTCACGGGCAATATACCAGGCGGCGATACCGATAGCCGGAGCAGTGTTGCGTGCCTCCGGCTCGGCCAACAAGCGAACCCCGCTGATTTTTTCAGTGTCAAGCTGGCGCTTAATTTCAACGGACTGGTCCCTGTGGGTAACCACAACAATGCGGTCGCTTTTTTCCACCCCGGGTAAAACCCTGCGCACTGTATTGATAAATAAAGAGGTTTCGCTTTCCTTATCTTCTTCCGGACTATAAGAATCTGCGCTTTTCACCGGCAGGGTCAGGTATTGCTTCGGGTAAAGTTCCCGGCTGAGCGGCCAGAGCCTGGTTCCACTTCCACCGGCCAGTATAACTGCATACATAATCATCACTCCCACAATATAAGACAGGGGACGGTTCTCTGTCTTATCATTTTCTTTTCCATAAGACAGGGGACGGTTCTCTGTCTCATCGTTTCCGTCAAGCAAATTCTGGGCTGGTCAGACTTAAACCTAACAAAATAATAACCATATAATAAGGGCTGCGTTGCAATTTAACAATAAGACAGAGAACCGTCCCCTGTCTTATTTTATTTGAGGCCCTGGTGGGCGACAAGGTGTGCCCGGTGCAGGGTTAAGAGCAGGCTGACGATTGATTCGCCGCCCTGGTTACGATTCACTCCGCCGGGCTGCAGCCCGTCGTAACAGGCTCCACTGCTGAAATCATAAAGCGACTGGCGTACATCGTTATTGCCGAAAAACCAGTTGAAAGCCCATTCCATTTTCCTGAGCCAGCTTTCTTCGCCGGTCAGTACAAAAGCCTGGTAGCAGGCATCTGCCAGGGCTGCGGCATCGACAGTCTGCTGATCGTACTGGGCTTTTTCGCCGTCCCTCCTGTACCAGCCTTCATTGCCGATCAAAGAGAGATGGCCCCCCTCGGGATTAGTCTGAATATCTATCAGCCACTGCAGGCTTTTCAGTCCGGTCTGCAGCATCTCGTCGTCTTCAAGGTAGCTCCCGGTAACTACCAGGGCCTGGGATAGCCTGGCATTGTCGTATGCAACAACATTTTCGAACCAGGGCCAGTCTTCGCCCGCCGTTCTATTATACAATTTCATCAGTTTTTCACTGAGCGAGCTCATAATCTCGCGAACCCGGGTGTCACCGCTAAAACGGCGTAGGTAATAATTAGCTCCGATGGCTGAAAATGCCCAGGCCCGCGGAGAAGTAAAACTGAGCGGCGACTTGATCAGACCCTTGAAAAGACGGGTTGCCAGGGCCAGTAAATCGTCACCGGTAGGATGGGCAATTGTGTAGCCGAGAGCCCAGAGGGTACGGCCATGGCTGTCTTCCGAGCCAATGTCTTCCTGCCAGCGACGGTCAAAACTCATGAAATTGCGCACCCGCTTGTAGCTCTCGCTGTAGGCGTGATTGACAAAACTCATGTAAGTAGTGAGCAGGGGTAAAATAGATTCATCTTTGAAGAGGCGCCAGTTCATTACCGCCACGATTAAAGCCCGGGCATTGTCATCGGTGCAGTAGCCATGATTGCGGTCGGGCACATTGTAAGCGGCATGCTGAAACAGACCGGTGCCGTCGGTCATTGCCTGCAGGTGAGTAAGGTTTACTTCTGGTAAAATAGCGCGTTCGGTTACATCTACATCGCGCACAGATTGCCCAAAATGTTCACTGAAGCTGAAGCGGGCCTGTTCAAAGGCAGTGGCATAGTTGCGAGCTACCTCTTTCCAGATCATCTGGCGGCCGTACTGGTAAGATTTTTTCCGCATACGGTTGCGCAGTCCATCGTCACCCAACAGTTCTACCAGGGCTTTGCCCATAGCTTTACTGTCGCGGAACGGCACCAGGCGCCCCCGATCCTCGGCCAACAGTTCTTCGGCATAAATATAGGGTGTCGATACAATGGCTTTGCCGCAGGCCAGGGCGTAGGCCAGGGTCCCGGATGTGATCTGCTCGCGGCTGAGGTAGGGAGTTATGTAAACATCGGTGGCAACAAGAAACTGGACCAGCCTCTCGAGGGATACGTACTGGTTGTAAAAGGTAACGTTATTTTCGAGCCCCTTGTCGCGTACCATTTTCTTCAACAGGTGACGGTATTCTTCGCCGTGTCTCCGTTTGACTTCGGGGTGAGTGGCGCCAAGAATTATATAAAGGGCATCGGGGTGAACAGCGACAACCTCTTCCATCGCTTCAACAGCATATTCCAAACCCTTGCTGGGGCTGAGCAGGCCAAAGGTTAACAGCACCTTCCTCCCCTCAGCCTGAAACTGGTCCTTGTAGTAGGAGGAATCGAGGAAAGGCACATCAGGCGCACCGTGAGGAACGAGAATAATCTTTTCTTCCGGAACATTGTAAACCCGGGTCAGGATATCGACCGCGGTCTGGGCCATAACCACCACTGAAACAGATTGTTCACAGATGCGGATTAGCGTCTGCCTCTGACCCTGCGACGGTTCTTCGAGAACAGTGTGCAGGGTAGTAATGGCCGGCTTTTTCAATCCGGATAAAAGGTAGTTTATATAGTTTCCATCTTCCCCGCCGAAAATGCCGTATTCATGCTGGATAGAAACGGCATCAACCGGCGAATGGTTGATGAAGTCCGCCGCCCGCTGGTAATCGCTGCGGAACTGATCGCGGATGTGGAAAGTAACCTCGCTGCCGTAGGCATAGTTATTATTGCCGTTGTTCAGGGCAACAACTTCAAAATTGCTCTGATCACCGTTATACTCAGCGCTACCATAAACGGTTTTCATACTGTTCAGTAAGTCCTGGCAGAAAGTGGCAATGCCGCACTGGCGCGGCGGGTATGTCGATATAAAAGAAACTTTAACCGGTTTTAATATTTTTCCCGGGTTCATCTGAATCACCCCTTCATTTTGGTGGTAGCGAACTGCTGCTATTTAGAAGCTGATTAATTACCTTCCCAGGATCTGTTTATATACAGTAATGTAACGGTCAACCATCAAATCAACAGTGAAGTTTTCTTCAACATGGCGGCGGCATTCTGCCCGGTTTATAGTTTCAACCCGGGAAATGGCATCACGGGCTTCGTAGAGATCGTCAACCAGGAATCCTGTTTTCTGATCCTTGATTAATTCAGGCATGGAGCCGCGGTTAAAGGCAATTACCGGGGTGCCACAAGCCATCGACTCGGCAACGCTCAGGCCAAACGGTTCGTCAAAATTGATCAGGTGCAGCAGGGCCAAGGCCCCTCCAAGAACTCCTTCTTTTGCTTCCGGGCCGACCGGCCCTATATAACGCACTTGTTCATCATCAATATAGGGTTTAACATACTGATCAAAGTAACCCTGGTCCTGAATTATTCCGGCTATAACCAGGGGAATACCAACCTGTTTGGCCAGACGGATCGTCTCGTAAGTTCCTTTATCGTGGTGAATACGGCCGAAAAAGAGCAGGTAGGGTTCATCCGCCGGTTTTTCAAGATAACGATATTCGGAGACAGGTATCCCGTGATGGATAGTGGCAATGTAATCAAGATCGGGGTGGCGGTCTGCTTCGCTGATAGACACGTAGTGTGCCCGGCCATTATATTTGCGGTATACAGGTAGGATTTTCGGTGATGAAAACCCGTGAATAGTGGTTAAAGTCGGGGTTTCGACCAGGGCGGAATAAGAGAGAGGTAAAAAATCAAAATTATTATGGATAAGATCAAATTGATCGGCTTCTTCAAAAAGGGCTGATATATGCAAACACTCCCAGACCTTGGGTTCAAGTTCCTGATCTTCCGACCAGGGTCGTGGCGCAACATGGCGCAGCCCTGCCCCGGTAATAGAATCGCCTGTGGCGTACAGGGTCACATCTATACCTCTTTTAACCAGGCCCTCGGTAAGCATGCTGACCACCCACTCCCAGGGTCCGTAATGGCGGGGCGGCGTACGCCAGGAAATCGGGGAAAGCATGGCTATTTTCATACTGAACTTTACAGGCAAATTTCTTCCCCCTTACTGTTTTTAGTTTCAAGAAGGTACTCGACAAGTTCTTTTTTCACTGCAGTTGCCAGGCAGATGCTGGTATCGGCAGCGCCATAATACATTCGCAGCTGATCTGTTTCGGGTTCATATACAACGCCCGTGGGAAACGTAACTCCGGGAACATCGCCAACCCTCTCGTACGGCTCATGGGGGCCGAAGACCCACTGGTCACAGCGCCTGAGTATCTTCCAGGGCTCTTCCAGGTCGAGCAGGGCCAGTCCAACCCGGTAAAGGCTTCCGGAAGCTGTAACCCTTACCCCGTGATAGATAATCAGCCAGCCCTCTTCTGTTTCAATCGGGGGGGGACCCAGACCAACCCTGCTGCAGTCCCACCAGCCGGGTCGCGCAGGCAGCAGTATCTTATGCTCGCCCCAGTGGATTAAATCTGGCGAGGCAGCAATCCAGATATGCGCTTCGCCGCGGATGATCGGGCGGTGAAGAAGCACATAGCGCCTGCCAATTTTACGGGGGAATAGAGATGCATCTTTATCTTCCGGCGGAAGCATTGCTCCACGCCGCTTTAAACTCTTCAGGTCTCTTGACAAAGCCAGGGAAACTACCGGTCCGCCCCTGGAGAATGAAACGTAGGTAACTGCAAACTGTTCGAGGTCTTCCAGCCAGACAATACGGGGATCTTCAATACCCCATCTTTCTTCATCAAAGCCTGGATCGGGTAAGAAAGTTGGAGACTGATCAATACCCCAGCCGGTAATACCGTCCCTGCTGCGGGCCAGGGTTAAATGAGAAAAACCGCGCAAATCTTCCACCCTGACCAGGAGCAAGGTTTCACCATTATGCCTGACCACACCGGGATTAAAAGTGGCGTTAACAGGATAGGGCCAGCAGTCGGGAGTGAGGATCGGGTTATGCTCACAGCGCTTGAAAAGATCTCCCTGACGCTTGTGCATAAAGTGATTAATCCCGCTCACCCCTTTCAAGTAAGTTCACGTCAGCATAACCGGCTGTCGATAGATCCGTTTCTCCTACGTTAGCTTATTGAATATGGCTGGTTTAATTGTTGTACTTCTTAAAATAATTCGCGTTATTATTTCTATTTCCTGCCTGTTCAGGTTTGACCAGACTGCTTAACTGAAGAAATAACGCTTGATCTGTTCAAAATTGCGTTTAACCGAATCGGCACCGGTCACAAACCCCATGTGCCCCGGCAGCAGCAGCTCAACATTTTCCAGTTGGGAAAGTTTCTCTACGCTTTCTTGCATAGCGCTCATATCCCCACCGGGAAAGTCGGTCCGTCCGATACTGTTCTGAAAAATGGTATCACCGCTGACCAACGCTTTTTCGTCGGGCAGGTAAAAACAAACACAGCCGGGGGAGTGGCCGGGAGAGGTGATAACTTCAATCTTCTCGGTTAATGTAAGACCGTTTGCCTTTTGCAGTGGGCCTTCTTCCAGGTAAAAATCGGCCTTTATTGAAGGCAGGTCTTCTCCCGTTCGGGACTTATAATGCTGCATGATCCCTTCCAGAATAAAATCATCGGCCTGATGAATACCGGCAGGAGCCCCACTTTTTTCTCGCACCGCACCAACCGATTCGCTATGGTCGGGGTGACCGTGGGTACAGAGTATTAAATCAATATCCTCAAGGTTTACCCCGTCACCCTGCAGGCGGCTGCTTAACATTTCCAGGCAGTTTTCGTTAATTTCGTTCTCGATATGACCAGGGTCGAACAGAATAACCTGGCTGCCTTTCAGCAGGTAGCTGTTACAGTTATTTGCTCTTCCTTTCCAGGGATACCAGTACAGTTTTTCCGATAATTGCATTCTTTACCTCCTCAGAGATTATTGTTTTGTTTAAAATATTTTTTTGCAACTGTAATCATGATAACATAACCCGGCCGGCTTTGGAAAACCAGACCGGTGTTAATTAAAAAAGGGGCGCGATATTGTACGGAACCGCGCCCCGGGGAATCAATAATACTATTTTATTATTACTGCTCTATGCCGCTTTATAACAGACCGAGGATCCGCCCGGCCAGGGGCACCCAGACAGCTGTAAGCAGCACAAAAAATACGGTAGTCAATGAACCGCTGACAAACATGTCACGCATGTTGTAGTAACCCTGTGAATAGGTAATCAGGGGCACCGCATCGAGCGGCACCAGGAGGCAGGCCCCGCCGGTAAATGCAAGCGGCATGAAAAGCAGGATCGGCGAAATATCCATCATCATGGCCAAACCGTAAAGAGGGGCAACCAAGATGGTGATAATCGCCGGGGCAATCGGAATGGCCAGTTTAAGCAGGGAAACAAATATCCCGATCACCAGGAGCAGTATAAAGAGATCCAGGGCCACCAGCCTGGCCATGAAAAGATTGATAAACCAGTCTCCCAGTTCAGCCTTAATTGCAGCCTGACCGATCGAAATAACCCCACCGATCATGATTACAGCGTTCCAGCTCACATTATGGGAAAACTCATTCCACTTGAGAACATTAATACCGGGCATGAAGAAAAGGATCATCCCGGCCATTGCCACCAGGGTCAGGTCAAGCATGGGTACCCATGAACTGGCTATCCAGAGAATAATTACAGCTGAAATGATCACCAGTACTTTCTTTTCCTGGGTGGACATTTTAGCGGGAACATCATCGGCATCCAGGAAACCATTAATCACCTGCTGTTCCAGGTCTTTCGGCTTAAAAACCTTCAACAGGATAAACCAGCAGATGGGAATCAGAAAAATAGTAACCGGAACGCCATAAAGCATCCACTGCAGGAAACTAACGGTAATACCGGAGTGTTCCTGGAGCAGGTTCAGGGTGAGAATATTGATTGAACTGCCAACAGGAGTCATGATACCGCCGATCATTCCGGCAAAGGGAATTGAAATCATTATTACCTTACCAAAGATACTCCTTTCCACGCCCATTTCCATCCTGGCCAGCAGGCCCAGAGCGAGCCCCATGAAAAGAGATGTAACCGGCACATTTGACATTATTGCCGAAAGCAGGGCAGTACTAATCATGAATACTAATATTATTTTACTTACGCTGTTCCCTGATGTTTTCAGCAATGCTTTAATCAGCCTCTGGGCCAGGGGAGTTTCGGTAATTGCCAGTGAAATGGCAAACGAAGCAATTACAAAAAATACGACAGGATTGGCAAAGTTTGCAAAAGCTGTTGCCAGGGTATTAACCCCGAACAGTGGCTGCAGGATCATTACCAGCATTGCCGTTACTGACAAGGGGACAATTTCGAGAATCCATAGAATTAAACCGATCAGCAGGATTCCCAGAGTATTAAATGCAATTTCTGATAAACCGAACAAGGGCGGGGAAAAAATAGTAAATAGAAGCACTATAACCGCCGCAATGAGACCAATAGCTTGTTTTGCCTTCATAAATAAAATAGCTCTCCTTTGCTTTTATCTCTAGTCTGCTTAACCTATTGCGGTGTAAATTATTCGACCATTTAATAATTATACATCAAATTATTAAACAGCCAAGGGGTTTATTCCTTCATTGATTTGTTGCAAGGTTCATGCCAGTCTGGCTAAAAATCGAAAAAGGTTAATGCGGCGCAAGACTGTAACACTGGCGGGAGACGATTAAATCAATAGATAAATAAACAAGAAAAATGAACCGATCAAGGTTCATTAAAATGTTCAGCAGCTTTATTTATTCATAAATAGGTTCATTTTAACAGAAGCTTGACTCCACAGGGCAGCATCCGCCAAAACAGTTACGCATTATTTTTTGAGTCCGGCACACCTGATCAGGCGGTGTGCCGGACTGATCTATGTTTCACCCTCCCGCAACCGGGGGAAAGATGGCCACCTGATCGCCATCTGTTAACTTGTGGTCGAACGGGCGGGCTTTATGCCTGATAAAAACCTGTTTGACATCTTCAATGTCTATTCCCAGCTGTTCGATTAAATCGGCAACAGTTGCCTGATCCGGCAACCTGACCGTGAAAGCTTCGTTACCCCTTCCTTCAGGATTATGCTCTGAAAGAGTGGCATAGAGACGAACAGTTATTTCCATTTTAACTTCCTGTTATTCCCAGAACGAGTCAAGTTCTTCATTTGAGATATCCCAGACCTGGTTATGAGGCGGAAGCTTCTCATAAGTCATGAATTCGGGTGGACGGTCCGCTTCCTTACCAATACCGGCCCCAAGGTTAAAGTCTCGTTCTATTTTAAGGATTTCAGCCCCTATTCTGGTTACATCTTCACCGCTGTAGCTGGTGCCGAGCATGGCATTTACCGTTTCAACTACACCCTCAAAACCGCTTCCAATGTCAAGTATGGGGAAGGCAATAAAGAGACAGTAGCCGGTTGCGTCAATAAAGGCGGTAGTCTGCTGGAAAGCCCTGGAGAGACCGATTTTGTCCTGTTTAACCAGCGGATCTGCCTTGCCGCCAACAGCCAGAATCTCGGGAGCAATAGTATAACCGGCCGTGTGATCAGCCCCCATGGTTGATGTAATGTAAGTTACCCCTATACCTTTTACCGCTCTCGGCTCGTAAGCAGGCATTCCCTGTCTCTTAACTGTGGGGATACGGGTTACACCGTATGCTTCGCCGGTGAATTGCGCTCCCTGGCCCAGAATATGGCCAAGTGGAGAACGTTTACCCAGTTCATTCAGCAATTCTATGGCAGCAGGCCCGTCGCCAAACTCAGCCAGTCCCGCTTCCATGGCCACACCGAGAGTGACGCCTGCCTCAATGGTGTCGACGCCGACATCGTTGCATATGCGGACCAGCTCTGCGACATGATCCAGGTTGTCAACACCGAGATTAGCCCCGAGAGACCAGGCCGACTCGTATTCAACACATGAAACATGCTCTGAACCGTCTTCCCTGGCATATACATTGGAGCATTGAATAATACAGCCGGGGTGACACTTGTGGCCCATAGTGCCTGCGCCACCGCGCTTCTGAGCAGCTTCGGCAAGGGCTTCGCCGCTGATTTTCGAAGCTCCCTCAAATACGCCCGACCTGAAGTTATTGGTGGGCAACCCGCCGGCTTCGTTAAGAATATTGACCAACACCGCGGTGCCAAAACTGTTCAGAGCTCCGCCCTTTTTAGTTACATCATGGGAAAGTATTGCCTCGGCCAGCTTTTTCTGACCGACTTTGAAAGCTTCTGGATCTTTCGGGGTTACTCCGGGAGCATTGGTATCATCAAGAACAATTGCTTTTAACCCCTTGCTGCCCATTACAGCTCCAAGTCCCCCGCGGCCGGCATAACGGGCAGGCCTTCCCTCCGGGTCGTTAAAGGCAATACCAGCCATGGCCATTTTAGCTTCACCGGCAGGACCGTTGACAACAAATGTAGTTTTTTCGCCGTATTTACCGCGAATTATTTCAGCAGAATCGTATGTGCCTTTACCCTGTAAATCTCCCGCGGAAACCAGTTCTCCACCATCTACATTAAGCTTAAGCAGCCAACTGCTACCATCTTCAACCAACCCTTCAACCACCATGGCTGCATAACCCATGCGGGCCATTTTCTGGGGAAAGGGCGATCCGGCATTTGCTTCCTTAATACCGCCGGTGAGAGGTGACTTGCCGCCAACCGAAATCCGACCCGAGTTGGGCGCACTGGTTCCGCTAACCATTCCAGGGGCAAACACAAGCTTGTTGTTAGGCCCCAGGGGGTGGCATCCGGCAGGCACTTCATCACTGACCATCAGCGATGTGAGCCAGCGTCCGCCCTTACCTTTGTACTTCTCCGGCAACGGTTCAACCGTCACCTTTTTTTCCGTCATATTAACGCGTACAAGCTTATCCATACGAGCTCCTCCTTTAAGGTATCTATCTTATTTATATAGCAAAACATTTATTAAGCTTGTGCAGAGATGTAGGAAACGTGACGAAATCGTTTGTACAAGTATAACATGATACTGAATTATCGGTCAATTATAGATTATAGAGATTATCTTCAATTATTTTGCAGTAATTATTAGCATATTCTTTGCCTGGAATGGTTGCCGTTGCGTAATTATTACTGGTGCAAAGAAAAGAAATACAGGATTTCAGGAGCGGGGCTACAGGTTCAGGAAATAACGCAGCAGGGCTAGAATTGCCATACCGGAAAGAACGGTGGCAAAAAGGTTGCGAGTCCGCAGGGCAATGACAAAAACCGGGATAGATACCCAGAAAACGGGGTTTGAACTAAGGGCAAGCTCTACAGCGCCGGACGGGGCAAAAAGAGTCGGCGCCAGGAGAGCAGCAAGCACAGCTACCGGCACGTAAGAGAGAAAGAACACCACTGATTTGGGCAGTTTACGCCTGGAAAGGAATAGTACGGGCAGCAGCCGCGGTATGTAGGTTACTACTGAGGTTAACAGGACCAAAAGGGCTATTTCAGGCATGATCGTCCCCCCTTTTCTGCTCACCGGCATCAGCAGATGAAACCGGCTCGCCTTCACCGGCGAGATCCAGGGTGGTGGCACCATTTTCTTCCCTGCTGTGCAAAATGGCGCCTGCAGCTGCAGCTATTACTGTAGCCAGGATTATATAAAGTTGGCTCATCCCGAGCAGGTAAAAAGCAAGACCCAGGGCAGCAGCCAGCAAAGCAACCAGAACATGGAGTCTCTTCTCAAGCTGCATCACGAGAAGAGCAATAAACATGGCCGGCAGTGCATAATCAATGCCAAAGGCCTCTGTATCGAAACTGAGCAGACCACCAAGCCAGGCTCCGAGAGCAGTGCCGGTTATCCAGGCCAGGTGAGCTGAGTGATTCAGGGCAAAAAGCTGATTGGCCGGGGGAACTCCGTTTTTACGAAAGTGGATCGAATGAACAGCAAATGATTCATCGGTGATCTCATAACTGAAAAGAGCCTGCTGCCAGCGGTTCAGTCTGCCCAGGTAAGGGGCCAGGTAAGCGCTCATCAACAGGTGGCGCAGGTTAACCATGAAGACGGTCAGGGTAATAGCCGCCACTGTTGCCCCGGAAGCAATCATACCCACGGAGATTAGCTGGGCCGAACCGGCATATAGAAATACCGACATGGCCACAGCATTGAGAATGTTTAAGCCCGCAGTTGAAGCCAGAACCCCGAAGGCAAAACCGATCGGCAGGTAACCGAGGATAATAGGAACAGCCCTGACCGTTCCGGCCAGGGCTCCTTTTAACGGGTTAAATGCTTTATTCTCTTTTTCGTTTTTCTCTGCAGTCAAGCAATCACCTTTACCGCTAACAATAATATTTTATCCGGGTTTCTCCAGCCTGCGGGTGTTAATGACCCGGATCAGACCAGTTTAAAAACCGTATCTGTTTCTCTTACTCTGTCTTTAACTTTCAGACCGACAAGATCACCGGGACTTGCTTTCTCAATACTCTGGTGTTCAACCTGCATTGACTTGACAATCTGATCGATATCGGTAGTAGAGCCGACAATTGCAATGCGATCCCCAACATTCAACTCACTGTCAAGTTGAATGATGGCCACACCAATTTTACTGTAGAAATGCACTACCCGGCCAATTTCCTGTCGCTCCATGGTAAATAGCACTTCCTTTCGGAGTATTTTTTATGCTATTCGCCACCCAGAGGCACCGTTCCTCCAACCCGCTGGAAAGTTATCTTAAAAGTTCATTTTTTTGCGATTCAGATCAAACAGCACTAAATATACTTGTCGATCTTTTCTGTAAGCGCTGCCTTGTTCATTGCTCCGGTGAAGCTTTCAATCACCTGACCGCCCTTGATCAGAAACATGGCAGGAATGCCCATCACCTGGTATTTCTGAGCCAAATCAGGATTTTCATCAACGTTAACCTTAACTACTTTCAAGCGGCCGTCATTGGCGGCGGCAACCTCTTCGAGAACTGGTCCAAGCATTTTGCAGGGACCGCACCATGGTGCCCAGAAGTCAACCAGAACCGGCAGTTCAGCCTTCAGAACCTCCAGGTCGAATTGAGCTTCATTAATCTCCATTACTGCTCCAGCCATTATAATCTCCTCCTTGCCAGGTTTTTAAAATATATCTGTGTGCTGCTTTATTCCTAAAAACATTCTACACCAGGCCGGCAGCGGGGGTCAATAATATATTACAAAATTAGAATATAATAATTATTTCTCCTGTATTATTAAAGCTGGTGCAGTGCAGTGAGGTGAGATGAGACTATAGCAGCAGATAATTTGTGGTATGCCGGTAACCGGTGGTTTTGTTCTTCTCTCACTTTTTACCCCCCGCAGCGATTTGTTTGTGGTATCCTTATTCTAATACAGCATTTTAAGCAAACGGGCAGGAATACAGCCCTGTTTTATTGAATTGATTTTTCTATGCCCGGCCTGATTATCGCCCGGGCCGGACACCTGGAAGAGAAAAAGCAATATCTTATGTTGGGAGACTTGAAAATGTGGAACTATAAGTATGAAGCAATGAAAAGAGATAAACTGGAGATAATGCAGTTTCTACGGCTGAAACAAACCCTTGAAAGAGTTTACCAACTGGTTCCCTTTTATCACAAAAGGTTCAGGGAAGCGGGAATAGAAGCGGGTGATATACGTTCCCTGGAAGAATTGCAGAGGCTGCCCTTTACCATTAAGGACGACCTGCGCGACAATTATCCTTACGGTCTCTTTACTGTTGACCTGAGCGAGGTTGTAAGGCTTCATTCTTCATCCGGGACAACAGGAATCCCTACCGTGGTTGGATACACGAAGAATGATTTGGAGGTATGGTCTGAGCTGATGGCCCGCACCCTGACCGCCGGGGGAGGTTCAAGCGATTCGGTTGTGCATATTGCTTACGGTTACGGGCTTTTTACCGGCGGGCTTGGCGCTCATTACGGCGCTGAAAGGATCGGCGCCACTGTTGTACCCATTTCGGGCGGCCAGACCAGGCGCCAGGTTAAGATGATGCGCGACCTGGGCACCACCTTGCTGGCCTGCACCCCCTCATATGCTCTTTACATCGCCGAAACTATGGAAGAAATGAATCTTTGCCCCACCGATATGAAGCTGAAATCAGGCGTGTTTGGAGCTGAACCGTGGTCGGAAAATATGCGCAAGGTGATCGAGGAAAAGCTGCGGATTGACGCTTATGATATCTATGGGTTGAGCGAAATAATCGGGCCCGGTGTCGGTTATGAATGTCCGGCCAAGGCAGGGTTGCATATCAGCGAAGACCATTTTATCGCCGAAATTATCGACCCTTTGACAGAAGAAGTTCTGCCGGACGGCGCAACGGGGGAACTGGTAATTACCACGATCAGCAAGGAAGCGCTGCCCATGATCCGCTATCGCACCCGCGATATTACCACCCTGGAGCGCAAACCATGTATTTGCGGGCGCACCCATGTGCGTATGGCCAAGGTAAGCGGGCGCAGCGACGATATGCTTATTATCCGCGGGGTAAATGTTTTTCCGTCACAGGTGGAAAGTATTTTGCTGGAGCTGGGCGAAATTGAACCACATTACCAGCTGGTGGTCGATCGCAGCGGCACACTCGATACCCTGCAGGTAATGGTTGAAGTCTCCGAGCAGATGTTCTCCGACCAGGTCAGGGGGCTGGAGACCCTGGAAAACAAGATTCGCCTGGAAATTGACAATTTGCTTGGCGTTGCTGCTAATGTTAAGCTGGTTGAGCCGAAAAGTATTCCCCGCAGCGAGGGAAAGGCGCAGCGGGTGATTGACAGAAGAAATCTTAAATGATTTGTCAACAAAGCATTATTATTGCGAGGAGGTTATAAAATGATCAAGCAAATATCGGTTTTTCTCGAAAACAAATCGGGAAGACTGGTGCGTATTGCCCAGGTTCTTGGCGAAGCAGGCATTAACATTCGCGGGCTTTCCATTGCCGACACCTCAGATTTTGGCATCCTGAGGATGATAGTCGATCGGCCAGACCAGGCGATCGCCGAGTTGAAAGAAAAGGGCATCATGGCCACGGTAACCGAGGTGATCGCCATAGAAGTTCCCGACACCCCCGGGGGGCTGGCCAAAGTTCTGGCATATATGAATGATGCCGGCATCAACATAGAGTATCTCTATTCATTTATCGAGAAACCGACAACAAACGCCATAATCATGATGCGGGTTGAAAAAATAAATGAAGCCCTGGAAGTTCTGAAAAAACAAAACGTGCCGATTGTTGGAGACGACAGAATCTACAGCTTTTGACGCGGTTTACGGGAGTGGTAACAAAATGAAAAACGATTACATTTCACCTGAAGAGCGGGCTGAACTGCAGATGAAAGGGCTGCTGCAATCTGTTGCCCACGCTTACAACAACAGCCCATTTTACCGCAATATATTCGACAAGGCCGGGATTAACCCAAACGATTTTAAAACGGTTGAAGATTACGCTAAAATACCCTTCACCACCAAGCAAGACCTGCGTGACTGCTATCCATACGGGATGGCTGCCGTGCCGCTGGATAAAATTTTGCGCATCCATGCCTCTTCAGGAACCACCGGCAAACCGATTGTGGCCGGTTATACCAGGCGCGACCTCGATGATTGGGCAGGTTCCGTAGCCCGGGTGTGTGAAATGGCCGGGGTGACTGAGAAAACTATCGTCCAGATTTCTTTCGGTTACGGCCTGTTTACCGGCGGTTTCGGTTTGCATTACGGCCTGGAAAAACTCGGCGCCACCGTGGTTCCCTTCTCAAGCGGCAACACAGAACGCCAGCTTTCCCTGATGAAAGATTTTAAAACAGAAGCGCTGGTCAGTACTCCCTCCTTTGCTCTTTACATGGCTGAAACTGCCGTAGAGCTCGGTTACAGCCCTGCTGATTTCGGCCTTAAAATCGGCCTTTTCGGCGGTGAACCCACATCCGATGCCATGCGCGAAGATATCGAGAAACAATGGGGCCTGAAAGCCACTGTAAACTACGGTTTAACCGAGGTAGTCGGTCCGGGAATCGCCGGCGAATGCCAGTGCGGCGGGGGAATGCATATACTTGAAGATACTTATTACCCTGAAATTATTGACCCGAAAACTGGAGAAGTGCTGGCGGAGGGGGCAATCGGCGAACTGGTTTTAACCCCGCTCTGCAAAGAAGGATTTCCGGTCCTGCGCTATCGTACCGGGGATATTACCCGCCTTAAAGCCGAACCATGCGCATGCGGACGGACAACCCGCCTTATTGATTACATCACGGGACGCAGTGACGATATGATTATCATCAAGGGTGTGAATATATTCCCTTCGCAGATAGAAGAAGTCCTGGCTGGCTTTAAAGAAGTATCGCCCCACTACCGGCTGGTGCTTTTAAAGCAAAAAGGGTTCATGAAAGATCTCGAAATTCAGGTAGAACTTACGCCGGAAGGTTTTTCCGACCGTTATAAGGAACTTGAAGCCCTGGAAAACCGGATCAGGCGTTACCTGCGTTCCACTCTTTCCCTGGCACCGAAAATTAAGCTGCTCGAACCAAAATCACTGGAACGCAGCACCGGCAAAACCAAGCGAGTGGTAATCAGGGAAATAGAATAAAAAAATAAATAAGACAGGGGACGGTTCTCTGTCTTACCGGCAATTCAACCGGAAAAAAACTACAATTAAAACAAATAAGACAGGGGACGGTTCTCTGTCTTACCGATTAATCTGCCTTAGAGAATGAGACAGAGAACCGTCCCCTGTCTTATTGAGATGAAAGCGAGGTAATGAATTTGAACGATGAACGAGTAATTATGACCGGCAACGAGGCGATTGCCCTCGGGGCTTATGAAGGCGGGGTGACGATAGGAACCGCTTACCCGGGTACACCCAGCACCGAAATTCTCGAGAATCTGGCCCGCTACCCCGGAATCGACTGCAACTGGTCACCCAACGAAAAAACCGCCCTCGAAACTGCAATCGGCGCTTCCATGGAAGGGGCGCGCGTTATCGTAACCATGAAACACGTAGGTGTTAACGTGGCCGCCGATCCGCTGATGACCCTTTCCTACACCGGAATCGGTGGCGGCCTGGTTTTGGTATCGGCCGATGATCCGGGCATGCACAGTTCACAGAACGAGCAGGACAACCGACACTATGCCCGCTTTGCCAAGATTCCCATGCTGGAACCGGCTGACAGCGCCGAGGCACGTGATTATGTTATTTACGCCCTGGAAATGAGCGAAAAATTCGATACCCCGGTTATGCTGCGCACCACGACACGGATTTCGCACTCACGCAGTACGCTGGTTCGCGGAAAACGCCGCGAAGTTAAAATATCCGGTTTCAAGAAAAACCCGGCTAAGTATGTAATGCTGCCCGGTTTTGCCCGGCTCCGCCACCCGATCATCGAAGAAAGACTGATCAAACTGCGCGAAAAAGCGGAAAATAGCCCGCTTAACCGTATTGAAAAAGGCAGTTCAAAACTAGGGGTGCTCTGCAGCGGCGTTGTTTACCAGTATGCCCGCGAAGCGCTGCCTGATGCTACTTTTCTAAAGCTTGGGTTCAGCCATCCCCTTCCGGAAAAACTGGTCCGCCGCTTTGCCTCGATGGTTGACGAAATTATTGTAATTGAAGAGCTTGACCCCTTCTTTGAAGAGCAGTTGCTGGCCATGAACCTGGATGTTCCGGTCAGGGGCAAAGAACTTTTCGGGCTGCTCGGCGAAATCGGGGTTGAAATAATCCGCGAGAAAGTTCTGGGTCAAAAAAATGAGCCGCTTTCGGTTCGCGAAAATATCCCCGGTCGACCGCCGGTTATGTGTCCCGGCTGCTCTCACCGCGGACTCTTCTACACCCTGAAAAAAATGAAGCTTAACGTAATGGGCGATATCGGCTGTTACACCCTTGGCGCTCTCCCTCCCCTGGAGGCCATTGATGCCTGCGTTTGCATGGGTGCCAGCATCGGGATGGCTCACGGAATAGTCAGGGCCAACCCTTCATCTTCAGATAAAACAGTTGCCGTTATCGGTGATTCCACATTCCTTCATTCGGGAATAACTGCTCTGCTGGACTTGGTTTATAACCAGGCACCCGTTACAGTGTTAATTCTGGACAACAGCATCACGGCGATGACCGGGCACCAAGATCACCCCGGAACCGGAACAAGCCTGCAGGGTAAGGAATCCCCGGCTGTCGACATTAAACAGCTTTGCCGTTCTCTGGGAGTCAGGCGGGTTGCTGTGGTTGATGCTTTTGACCTGAAAGAGCTAAAAGCTACGCTGAAGGAAGAGCTTTCCGCCAAGGAACCTTCCGTGCTGATAGTCCGCCGTCCCTGCATCTTTTTAATGAGCGAATTCGACCAGCCGTTCTATGTTGAAAGTGAAACCTGTACAGGCTGCGGAACATGTATTAAACTTGGCTGCCCGGCGCTAAGCCTGAAGGATGACAAAGCAATAATCAACAGCACCATCTGCAATGCCTGCGGGCTCTGCATGCAGCTCTGCCGTTTCGAGGCGATCAAACCTGCTGACGGAAAGGTCGGTGAATGATATGACCGCAAAAGCTAAAACGGACATCTTGATTGCCGGGGTAGGAGGCCAGGGAACCATTTTAACCGGAAGAGTAATCGCCTCGCTGGCTATTGCCGAAGGACTGGACGTTAAAACTGCCGAAACACACGGCATGGCCCAACGCGGCGGAAGCGTGATAACCCACGTGCGTATTGGCGAGAAAGTATTCTCTCCTCTCATACCTGAAGGAGACGGCGATATTTTGATATCCTTTGAAAAACTGGAAGCCCTGCGCTGGCTGCCTTTCCTTTCGCCCCGGGGCACAGTTATTGTCAACACTCAGAAGCTGGAGCCCCTTCCGGTGCTAACCGGTCAGCTCAATTACCCGGACAGTATTTTGGAAGAAATTAAAACCAAGGTTGATAATCTAATCGCGGTTGATGCTCTTTCTATCGACCCGATCTCCAGGAACCCGCGTATGGTCAACACCTTCCTGCTGGGCATCCTGGCCAGGAACATGCCCTTTGAAAAAAATAAGTGGTTAAAAGTAATGGAGCAGGAAATCAAGGCTAAGCTGGTTGATATTAACAAACTGGCTTTCGAAGCAGGCTGGCAGTACGCCGCTGAATAAACCAGTGTTATGAAAAAAATAACTCGGGACCATAACAATAGCGGTCCCGAGTTTTTGTTTTTAAATCGTTGAGCGGCTTATTGAGGCCCGTAAGGCAAATCGGCTTTTACGTTCAGCTCTATAACCACGGAGCGAGTCACCTCATCCAGCCGGGTGGAACGGTCGCTATCCAGGACGGCGGGTTGATGGTTTTCCAGGATATCCTGAACCTTTTCGCGGGCACGGTCAAATACGGTAGTGCTGCCCTCATCTTCCCAGTTCTTCCGGTCGTGCCGGTCAATTACCCTGCTCGGCATATAAGGTTCGCTCCTGAGATATTTCATGGTCAGATCAGTCTCAAGATATACTCCGCCCGGACCAAGCTCTTCTATTAAGTCAACCGCCATTGTTTCCTCGTTAATTTCAATCCCGCGCTGGGCCCGGAGGGCCATTCCGCAGAGATCGTTATCGATAACAAGTTTTTCCAGGCTGAAGGTGTTGACAAAGTCAAGCGCCCCAGCCCCGGAAATCATGTTAATCCCGGCCAGTTGGGCAATAATGCCGCTCATCCCCGACTCAAGCCCGGCCTGCATATCGACCACCTTTGAATCGCTAAGGGCAGCATAAGTATGGGTAGGCATACCGAAGTATTTACCCATCTGCGAATAGGCAGCCGAAATTATTGTCGCTTCAACGGCGCTCATCGGGGTTGTGCCGAACCGCATGTCAAACTGGACCGGCGCGCCGCCGTAAACTACAGGGGTACCGGGGTTAACACACTGGGCCAGCACGATTCCGCTCAAGGTTTCAGCGGTATGAATAATCAGTGAACCGGCCAGGGTGATCGGCGTCCCCGCTCCAGGCATGGGCAGCGAGATCAGTTCCTGGGGCAGGTGGTTGCGGGCGCAGTCAATGATGTTCTGCGAACTGATATGGGTCCACTTCAGGGGTGGTGAAGGGCAGATGTCAAAGATTGCCAGCGGTTTTTCGCGCAACTGCTCCTCCCCGCCGGCCACGACAGCAAGCATATCACGCATGTGTCTGACTCCTTCAACGCTGAAAGCACCTGTTATAATCGCCTTGGGCGAGTTTTTCAGGCAGAGGTATAGCCGATAGCTGTCGCCAATCATTTCGGGAACATCGTAGCAGACCACCGAAGTAGATTGCAGATGTATATTATCAAGCGTATCATTAACCCGGCTTATTTTCACCAGGTCCTCCGCTACCGACTTGCGCACAGTTCGGCCGTCTGACTCCATGAACTTGATCAGCGAGGAACCGGGATCAAAATGCGACCTGGTGCCGCTCATATCTGCTGCCAGTTCACCCTCGCGGTTATATATTTTAAGTTCCGACGGCGTTCTTTTTATTGCGTAATCTACCATCCCCGGACTAATCCTGGCCACATGCCGGTCAGAATCAACATCGGCTCCGTGGTCTCTTAGAATATTCAGGGCTTCATCTGATTCAAATTTAACGCCGGTATGTTCAAGAACATGCAGCGCCTTCTCGTGAATAAGCTTAATCTCTTTATCGCTGATCATCCGTAATTTCGGCTGACCGGCTAATGTATATTTTCCCATGGTGTTCTGATACTCCTTATTGTTTACTCCTTCACAGTCGGCTCCATCGCCACATGCTTGCCGTTTAACAGGGAAGAAACTCCAACATCATAATGGTTATGCGTTCCCCCGCAGAGCGGGCAAGGCTGGTGAGGATCTACCTGACGCGGTGGTTCGGTATATGAGTATAATCCGCCCTCGAAGTTGCGCACCACTATCCTGTTGGTGCCCTGGCTGATCAGGTACTGGGGCATAACCGGAATTTTGCCCCCCCCGCCCGGCGCGTCAACAACAAAGGTTGGAATGCCTAGGCCTGTTGTATGGCCTCGCAAACTTTCGATGATTTCAATTCCTGTTGCGACTGAAGTGCGGAAATGCTCAATGCCCTGTGAAAGGTCGCACTGGTAAATATAGTAAGGCTTAACCCTGATGCGCAGCAGTTCATGCACCAGTTTTTTCATTACCTGAGGGCAGTCGTTAACCCCGGCCAGCAGGACAGACTGGTTACCGAGGGGAATACCGGCATCGGCCAACCGGGCGCAAGCCGCCTCGGCTTCCGGAGTAATCTCTTTAGGGCTGTTAAAGTGCGTGTTCAGGTAAATAGGGTGATATTTTTTCAGCATGGCACACAGCTCTTCAGTTATGCGCTGGGGCATAACAACAGGAGTACGGCTGCCAAAGCGGATCATCTCAACATGCGGTATAGCCTTCAGCTCGGCAAGAATGCGCTCGATTAGTTCGTCACCAATCAGCATACCATCGCCGCCTGAGATTAAAACATCCCTGACAGCAGGGGTCCGGCGCACATAATCAATTGCCGCTTCAATCTGGTCGCGGGTGCGGGCATTATCAGTTGCCCCGGCCATGCGGCGCCTGGTGCAGTGGCGGCAGTACATGGAGCACTGGTCGGTCACCAGCAATAGAACCCGGTCGGGATAACGGTGAGTCAGGCCGGGAACAGGAGAATCGACATCTTCGTGCAGCGGATCGGCCATATCATAATCTGACCAGTGAGTTTCATGCATTGAAGGAACAGCCTGTTTACGTACCGGGCAGTTCGGATCTTCAGGGTCGATCAGGGTAGCATAGTATGGGGTTATTGCCATACGGAAATGTTTCAGACACTGCTCAACACCCTCCGCTTCTTCATCGGTCAGGTTGATCACCTGTTTGAGTTGATCCAGGTTGGTAATGCGGTTGCGCACCTGCCAGTGCCAGTCGTTCCACTGCTCCTCGGTGGCATCTTTCCAGAGGGGTATTTCCCGATAATCACGCATAGATAAGACTCCTTTCAACATGTATTATATTGACTATCGTCGATATAACTGCCTGACCAGGTCCTACTTATTCAGATTTAGTTCATAAGCCACAGAATCAGTGGTGAACCCGACTTTTTCATAAAGAGCACGGGCGGCAACGTTTTCTGCCAGGGCATTCAATTCAAGCCTGGCCAGCTTTTTTTCGGAAGCAACGGCAATAATGTGGCGAATTAATTTTTCAGCCAGACCGCGCCCGCGATAATCGGGGTCAACTACTACATCTTCTACATGACCGTACCAATTGTCATTCCAGGTGGAATAGTGCCCGAGGTGAAGACTCGCAGTTCCTGTTACCACGCCTTCGATTAGCACTATAAAAATGAGGACTTTGTGAGGATGCTCTACTGCATAGCGGAAGCTTTGCTGCAATATTTCAGGAGAAGTTTTTTTATGATACAGGTCAAGCAACACAGTCCAGAGACGGCAAACGGCTTCTTCATCTCCCGGTTTAGCCTGTCTGATTTCCATGCAGCCCTTCCTTTCCGGACATCATCTCGACTGCCCACCTTTACCATTGTAACAATATCCGGGATGAAGGTAAATCATTTTTTATTCCCTGCTCACATAATCCCTGCCGGTTTGGGTCTTTCACCCGATAAACTGCATTCTTAAAGAGTATAAAAGAATAAACCGGCCCGAAGGCCGGTTTATTCAGATACAATATATTAACATTAAATATGTTTACTTTTTCGATGCCTCGATTACTTCGGCATTGGCTGTCGGTTTTCCGACAAGGCGGACAAAAACGATCAGCACAATAATACCGAGAATAATCGAAATCAACGGATGTACACCGAGTCCGGCCGGGATAAAACCAAATACACCGGCAACAATTGCTCCGGTAAGAGCATATGGAATCTGGGTGCGCACGTGGTCGATATGGTCTGCGCCGGCACCAGTCGAGGATAGAATGGTTGTATCGGAAAGAGGTGAACAGTGGTCACCGAAGATCGCTCCAGTCAGAACAGCAGCGAGGGTCGGGACGAGGAATGCTTCACCGCCGATAGCCGCGGCAATCGGAATTGCCAACGGAACAACGATACCCATAACTCCCCAGGATGTGCCCATGGCGAAGGCCATAAAGCAGGAAATAAGGAAAATCAGCAGAGGCAGAATAACAATGCTGATTCCGGCCCTTTCAACCAGGCCAATCAGGTAGTCAGCAGCTCCCAGTTCACCGGAGATGTAGCTGAGCGCCCAGGCCAGGACCAAAATGATCAGGGCCGGGAAAACCGACTTGGCCCCGTTGATCAGGGTGTCAACCGCTTCCTGCAGGGGAACTATTCTCTGAATCAAAACCATCACCAACGTAACCAGGGCACCAAGACTGGATGCCCAGAGCAGAACCACGCTGGAGTCGGCTTCGCCAAAAGCGTTCATCAGGCCAACTTCTGCTCCGCCGCCGGCCACGTAAAGTCCTACGAAAGTGGCAACGATAATTACCACAACCGGAATAACGAAGTTATACCAACGCATCGGTGTACCTTCCTTCGGCTGCAGAACCTCGGTATCGGTAGCCGAAAGCGGAGTAGCCCCGTCGCGAAGCAGCTTGCCTTCTGTACGGGCCCTTACTTCAGCATTATACATGGGGCCGTAGTCCTTCATGGAAATAGCCAGGATCAGGACCAGGGCGATGGCAAAAATGCTGTAAAAGCGGTAGGGAATACTCTGCAGGAAGATCAGGTAAACCGGTACGTTATCCATACCGATTGCAGCAAAACCTTCCCCGATTACACCAAGTTCGAAACCGATCCAGGTTGAAATTAAAGCCACAGTTGCGATCGGCGCTGCTGTGGAGTCGATTAAATAGGCCAGCTTTTCCCTCGACACCTTAACCGCATCGGTAATCGGACGGGCGGTGTTACCGGCAATGATACAACTGGAGTAATCATCGAAAAAGATGATCATCCCCATTAACCAGGCAGCAATCATTCCGCCGCGGGCCGTTTTAGCTTTCTTGGTCAAAGCATTGGCAATGGCCTGGGCCCCACCGGCTTTGGTTACAAGACCTAAAGTACCGGCGATGATCATGGTGAAGATCAGGATTGCCGCATACCAGGGATCAGCTGCGCTTTCAAGCATATAAGTATCAATAGAACGGAAGAATCCATCAATGGGGCTGGCGTGAAGAATTGAAGCACCAAGCCAGACCGAAATAAACAGTGAAATGATAACCTGGCGAGTAGCAATGGCCAATACGATAGCTAAAATCGGTGGTAAAATAGATAAAAAGCCATAATCCATATACAATAACCTCCTAAACTGTTGTTAACCCTTGATGGGTGTCACAGTAATGGAACCACACAAAAAACACCACGCCTCCTTCCTGGTTCCGTGCTGTTAATGATTAATATTTCTCCGCATCACCCGGGATTCCTGCTATAATCTCATTATTTTCCTTAAATTTATGCTTCCGGTTATATGGTATAATAATTGGAATAAGTTTTTCAGGTAAGATTGGGAAACGGTGGTGCCGTAAAATGCCGGTAAATATCAACTGGCTTGACCTGGTAATAGTTATATTACTGATTCTTTCACTGATCCAGGGTATAAGGGTCGGCCTGATTAGAAGTGTGTTTAACATTGCCGGAATCGTGGCAGGCATAGCTGTAGCGATGAGTTACTACACTCCGCTGGCCTCATTTATCCTCGAATATATTTCGCTGCCCCGGATAGGGGTAGAAATTTTTTCTTTTGTTGTTATCTTTTCTTTAACTGCCGTGATGATCAACTTGGCTGGTTCCCTGTTTTATTCAGTAACCGGTTTCAGTCTGATCAGAATTGTTGATAAAATTGGCGGCAGTACGGTTGGGGTGGCAATTGGAGTAGTCCTGATCGGCGTTTTTCTAATTCTACTGACCTCATTTCCAGTTTACGCCGAGTTTCCCGACCATGTCGAAAAATCTTGCATGGCACCTACAATAATCAATATAACTACCTCTCTTTACGATCATCTTTCAACAATCCTGCCCTTCAACCTGCCCAGAATTGCAACCTATCCCGAAAGCCTGGGCAGTTATGTGAGCAATGTAAGCATTTACACCGATCACAAGAGCGTCGATTTTAAAGGCCTTGACGGCGCCACCTGTTTTGCCTGCGGTGAGCCGGTAACTTTTTTAGGCTTTCTCGATAACGGAAAGGGTTCAATATCACCCAAATTTCTCTGCAGCGGCTGCGGCCGCACCAGTGACGGCTGCCAGACTTATGAAGGCTATCATGCCATGTACGATGTATGCCCGGTTGAACTGAGCAAGCAGGGTTACCGTTTTGACTGCGGAATCTGGACCAACCACCGCTATATTAAACCGATTAAAACCTGCCCCGTCTGCGGGGCTGAGTGAATCGCTGGATGAACTAACTGTCAGACATAAAAAGACCGGCGCATATAACAGGCTTAAAGCCTTTATGTTCCGGTCTTTTAAAACTATTAGTTTAAAAACAACTTTTTAATTTTTGAGCAGTTCAAGCACCTTGTTAACACCTTCGGCCGCATCCTCGGCATAAGCATCGGCACCGATTTTGTCGGCCCAACGCTGGGTGCAGGGGGCGCCTCCAATAATTGTTTTATACTTATCGCGCAGGCCGCGCTTGCGCAGTTCTTCTTCCAGTTTTTCCTGGTTCGGCATTGTAGTGGTTAAAAGAGCGCTGGTACCTATAATTTTTGCTCCATGTTCTTCAGCTGCCTCGATAATTTTATCGACGGGAACATCGCGGCCGAGATCAATAACCTCCACGCCCTGGGTCTGGATCAAAGCGACAGCAATACCCTTACCGATGTCATGAACATCCCCTTCAACCGTGGCAAAGATCATGGTCCCCAGTTTTTCGGCTGCTTTCCCTTCAATTGCTTCATCCAAAACCTCTACGGCAGCTTTCATTGCCTCAGCAGCCAAGATCATTTCTGGCATAAACACCTCGCCCCTGCTGAAAAGATCGCCAATCTCCCTGATGCCGACGCTGTAACCCTCGGTCAGCACTTTAACCGGATCGACTCCCTCATCCAGGGCCTGGCGGGCCACTTCAACTGCTTTTTCATCATCAATATCAAGTATTGCCTGTCTGGCCTCATTAAGAATAGATTCTAAGCTCAATATTCACACCCCTTTTTTACTTGATGCCGGCCCTTTCCTTGAAAAGCTCGACCGAGTTTATTTTAATATCCAGTATTCTTGCAATATTAAATTTGGCTTCTATACCCTTGGGCATTTTGTTCAGATCGAAGGAACGGCCAAAACCATTCTTGGTCCTGATTTCAGTCATCAGATCCGAATCGCTTAATTCAACAGGCTTAACACCAAGTTTATCCGCTACATATTTTTTGGCTTCGTCGATCTTCATGCTTTTTGCCAGCTGCATCCGCAGAACCAGATCTCCGGCTGTGCGAATCCCGCTCATGCAGGAAGATACTCCGTGAGCCACTTCAAGGCTGAATGTATCGCCTACGCCTATCTATAACCCGTCTGCTTTACCGATTTCAATCAGGGCTTTATCAGCCCTGGTGACGACATCAATCGGCGGAATGTCGCTCATCGGGATACCGCCGACACCCATGCCCACGTTGACATGAACAGGGATATCAGCCGCCTCGATACAGGCTTTGACAAAAGTAACTGTACGGGCAATATTCCAGGGAAAAGACATGTTGGTGTTAGTGTTCACCACGGCGCCGAAAATGTTGGCCCCGGCTTTTTCAGCCAGTTTTACCTGCACATGGGGGTACTGCCCCGCTATTTTCGTATCGTTATACTTCAGTTTACCGTGCATACCCAGGACAAACTCGCCGGCAGCGCCCAGTTCAACACCTAGGGCGGGATACTTTTCCTTAATCTTTTCCGTGGCGATCAGGCCAGCCAGAAAATCGGCATCTCCCGAGGCTCCACAGGTGTCCAGGTTGATACCGTCTGCCCCTGCGGCATACATTTCGCCGGCGACAAAAACCATGTCGCGTACGGCATGCTCGACAGCTTCTTCCTGGGCGGCACGGGCTTCATCGATCTTGGCCATGGGGAGCAGTTCTGACCAGTTGTCTACGGGACCATCCGGCTTGGTATAAAGACCAAGATTTGGCATTGACCCATACAGAACTGGCATCACCGCATTCAGCTGAGCCAGCTCCATAACCGGAGTCTCATTATGAACAATCTGCTTTACCGCCTTGTAACTGTAATCCATATTGCCGATATCAACAGAATCGGCACCCAGCACTTTTTCACTGACCATAACCGCCATTGAACGTTCCATTGCAATGTTGGCATGATAGGTGATCTTACAGCTTCCTGAATCGGAAGTACTCACTACCTCCCGGCCGCGCTCAACACCGACAATATTGCCGGGCATGGTTATTATCTCGAAAAGATAATCCATCTCTTCTGCAGTCAGTTCAGGAATTTTACCACGATCAGCGGCGTCTTTAACACCTTTCAGGATGTCTTCGCGAATTTCCTCAGCGGTCATATATACGCCGGAACCATCGCCCATCCTTGTGAAAAACTCACTCAAGACAATTCCTCCTTTGCTTTAAAAATCCTCAGGGTCTGCTTATTCAGCAGCCTGTTAAAACCATCGTTAATCAGCAAAAATTTTACTGCTCCAAAGATCCAGTATAATTGATGGGTTGGGAAAGTCAATCGGATAAAAATTTAAGAGGTCAGGTCGATTGCAGAGGTTCAATCAGCTCGGGACGATCATTGGCCGGGCTGTTAACAGCCTTTGATACGGGGTATAGAGTCAGCTCTTCCACCGGTGATGGTTGAAGCAGGGAGCTGATTTTTTCTTTATCAGTTGAGTGATCAAGCCAGAGCTGGTAAGCTTCTTCGGGAATAATCACCGGCATGCGATCGTGCAAACCGGCAAGCAGCTTGTTGGCTGTAGTAGTTATGATAGTAAAGGTTTCAAGAACATCTCCGCCCTTATTCCAACTCTCCCAGAGACCGGCCATGGAAAATGGCCGTTTATCTTTCCTGGTTATATAGTAAGGTTGCTTGCCCCCATTTTCTTTCTTCCACTCGAAAAAACCGCTGGCCGGTACAAGGGCTCTTCTTTTTTTAAAAGCTTCCCTGAACGAGGGTTTTACAGCTATCGTTTCTGCACGGGCGTTGATCATCCGGCTGCCAATTGATGGATCATCGGCCCAGAATGGCACCAGGCCCCACTGCAGCGAGGCCAGCTGAGGTTGTTCTTCTCCCGG
>CAZBKZ010000016.1:41799-50285 GCA_964492615.1 uncultured Syntrophomonadaceae bacterium
CAGGCAGCCCTCCAAAACGGGAACCGTTGCCGGAACTGCTTCAGGAAGTCTCTTTTTTTACATCGTAAAAGCCAAGGTTAAAGCGGTGGATGCTGGGCACCCCGGGGGGGACAAACGCCACGCGGTCTCCACCCTTCAAGAGAGTGTCAAGCGGTGCAATTTGGCGGTTTATAAAAACCACTTCCACGTTTTCCCCCGGTATGTCTAGCTTTTCCCGCAGATCTTCTGCCGTCAGGGGCGTTTCAACCTGATATTGCATTGGGTTATCCCAGCCTCTTTCTTTAAATAGAAAATAAAGCTTGCCAAAACCTCTCACCTCAATTGCTGCCACCTGTTTCACCCTCTTCCTACTGATTTTTACTTATCTTGAGAACCGCTTAAGCCTTGTTGCTTCAGAACAACCAGGGCATCAACCACTACCGGTTTCGCTTCGCTGATGATGATGGGATTAAGGTCTATTTCGGCTATTTCAGGGTGAAGCAAAGCAAGGTTGCCCAGTTCCTTCAGTATGCCGGCCAGGGCAGAGCGCTCGACAGCCGGTAATCCCCTGAATGAACCGAGCATTTTACCTGCCCGGATATCTTCAAGCATAGCCAGAGCATCTGCCTCAGTCAGCGGTGCCAGCCTGAAAACCCTGTCCTTCAAAACTTCGGCAAATATACCGCCCAGGCCGAACATAACACAGGGGCCGAATCCCGGGTGTTCGATTACCCCAGCCATCATCTCGCGACCGCCTCTGACCATTTCCGCTACCAGCACCGGTATTTTCATCCCGGCTGCATCAATAATTGCATCATAAGCCTGCCTGACAGCTTCTTCGTTCTCCAGGTTAAGATATATTAAACCTTTGCCGGTTTTATGAGCAAAGCGGGCCGAACAACCTTTCAGAACAACAGGATAACCGATTTGAGCCGCTGCCTTCACAGCCTGCCCGGGGCTCTCAGCCAAAATTTCCCTGACAACAGGAATGCCATAAGCAGCTAATATCTGTTTCGATTGATACTCGTCAAGAACTGTTGATCCGCCGTTAAGCGCATTACTGATAGTTGCAGCAGCACTTTCATTACACAGAGGCAGCACGGGGTTATCCCGGTAACCGCCTTCACGAATTTTATTATAGCGATACAGGGCAAGCATGGCCAGGGCAGCCTTTTCCGGGGCGTCAAAAACAGGAATACCACAATCCTGGTAAGTACGCGTATAATCATCTTCTCGCCCAAAAAAAGATGATATGACCATGGGCATACCCAGCCCTTTACTCATCGCTGCCTGTTCTGTCGGATCGGGACTGAAATGCTCTAAAAAGTCTTCCTTGCTTTCAAAACCGAGCAGACGGTTAACATGGGGATAGATAGCCCCGATAAAACCGCTGCTCATCAGCCCATGAACTATCAAGCCGTCTACTTCGCCACTTTCGGCCAATATGCGCGGGATTGTGGCTCCTATCGCTTCAGTGTCCATGTGAAATGTGAGGTCAACCGGGTTTGAAGCCGACCCGTAATCGGGAATCACCTTCTTAATTTCACCCTGCAGGGTTTCTGAAAAGCGGGGCACATCCAAACCCCCTTCGCTGCAGGTATGAGAAATAGCTGTTCCCGGTCCACCTGAATTGGTCAGGACTGCAATGCGGCGCCCCCTGAGGGGCGGTTGGTTGGCTAAAGCCCAACCCTGGTTGTATAGTTCCTCGATTGTATCAACCCTGATTACACCGGCCTGTTTAAATAAACCTTCATAAAGATAGTCAGGCCCGGCAAGGGCCCCGGTATGGCTTGAACCGGCCCTGGCTCCGGCATCGGAACCACCCACGTACTGGGCAACAACCGGCTTGCGGGGTGTGATTCTGCCTGCCACCTCAAGGAAACGGTTGGCATCTTTAAGACCTTCAATGTAAAGAGCAATTGCCCCGGTCTGTTCATCATCACCCAGGTATTCCATCACATCGATCAGGCCAATATCGGCTTCATTCCCCACACTGGCTGCCTTGCTGAACCGTATTCCTCTCTTCTCAAGATAAGGCAGGGTCTGGGTAATATATGTTCCGCTCTGGGAAGCCATACCCAGCCTGCCCGGCTTGGCCTCGAGGGGCAGCACCGTTACATTAAGAGATATTTCAGTATTTATAATTCCCATGCAGTTCGGGCCCAAAAAGCGAATCCCGTAACGGGAGGCAGTTTCTTTCAGCTGCTCCTCCAGCCGTTTTCCTTCTTCTCCCGTTTCCCGGAAGCCGGCCGTGATGATAATCGCTCTTCTGGTACCAATCTTTCCGAAATCTTCCAATATGGGAATCACCAGGGGCGCCGGTAATACAAACATCACCAGGTCGGGAGCTTCGGGCAGTTCGAGGGGTGAGCGGTAAGCTTTATAACCAAAAATCTGATCATCATTAGGATGCACGGGATAAAAATTTCCTTTGTAACCATCCATAACTATGCTCAGGGCCTGGATGGTTCCCATTTTCATCGGGTTATTACCTGCCCCCACAGTAGCGATTGAACGGGGGTTCATTAATAGCTCCAGCGGATTATTGTTCATAAATAACCTCCTCCCTCCCTATTGATTCAAGACAATTTGCAAAATTCCTTCCCGCCACTAATACAATAAAGGCAAACTGCCTGGTTATGTCGAATAGTTTGAAAATGTAAACAACCAGCGTTTTTTCCGGAAGGAGCGACCTTAATTGAAACTTTTTGAACCGATAAATGTAGGACGCCTGAAGCTGAAAAATCGCATCGCCATGCCGGCCATACACCATTCCTACACCAGTGACGGTTTTATAAACGAGCGCCTGATCGAATATTACCGCGTGCGCGCCCACGGAGGCGCTGCCCTGATAACCATTGGCGGCTGTTCGATCGACACAGTTGGTTCCGGACCAATGATGATCGGCCTGCACGACGACAAATTTATTCCCGGGCTGGCCAGGCTGGCTGGGGCGATTAAAAATGAAGGAGCAGCGGCTGCTGCCCAGCTTTATCAGGCTGGCCGATACGCCTTTAGCTTTACCACCGGTCAACAGGCGATAGCGCCTTCCCCGATCGCTTCCAGGTTAACCCGTGAGACACCGCGTGAAATGACCGAGGAGGATATAAAGCAGGTAATAGTAGACTTCGGCAGGGCTGCCCGCAGGGTAAAAGAAGCCGGCTTTGATGCGGTTGAAGTTATTGCCAGCGCAGGTTACCTGATTGGCCAGTTTCTGTCCCCCATTACCAATGAAAGAACAGATAGCTATGGCGGTTCCCGGGTAAAGAGGAAGCGTTTTGGCCTGGAAGTGATCGCTGAAGTCAGGAAACAGATTGGCCCTGACTTCACCCTCCTGGTCAGGCTTTCGGGAAGTGACTTTATGCCGGGCGGCAACAGTAACCACGATATCGCTCTCTTTGCCACCGAACTGGAACAAGCCGGTGTTGACTGTTTTAATGTAACCGGGGGCTGGCATGAATCCAGGGTGCCCCAGATTACCGGTGAACTGCCGCGCGGAGGATTCGCCTACCTGGCCAGGGGTATTAAGGAAGCGGTAAGCGTACCGGTAATGGCCAGCAACAGGATCAACGACCCCCTGGTTGCAGAACAAATTCTGCTGCTTAACCTGTCGGATCTGGTTAACATGGGACGCCCGCTAATTGCCGATCCCGACCTGCCGAAAAAAACGGCAAGCGGCGATTTTGACGCAATCAGACGCTGCATTGCCTGCAACCAGGGTTGTTTTGACAGCATTTTTGCCCTACGTGATGTTCACTGCACTATTAATCCCAGGGCAGGGCGTGAGCTGGAAACAGAGATGCAAACAGCAGAAGAACCTAAAAATGTCCTGATTATCGGCGGTGGGCCGGCCGGCCTTGAAGCGGCCAGGTTGGCGGCGGAACGCGGCCACAGGGTGACACTCCGGGAAAAAGGGCGGCAGCTTGGCGGCAATTTACTCAACGCTTCAGTTCCTCCCGGAAAAGAAGAATTTGCCACCCTGATCAAGTATTATGAATACCAGCTCCCCCGCCTGGGGGTTAGAATATTCCTGAACCATGAAGCCAGGGCAGAAGAGATAATTGCCGAAAAGGCCGATGTGGTTATCATGGCCACGGGAAGCAGGGCGGTTGAAGCGCCTTTTCCGGTTGACGCGCCTGAAAAGGTAGTTACAGCGCTTGATGTTCTTGAAGGTAAAGTTATTCCGGGCGAAAAGTCGGTAGTGATCGGCGGTGGTTCCGTGGGATGCGAAACAGCAGCAACCATTGCCGAAATGGGTTCCATTTCTGCCGAATCGCTGAAATTTTTAATGGAGCATGAAGCGGAAACCCCGGAAAAGTTGAAAGAAATGCTGAATAGAGGTACCAGACAGGTTACTATAGTTGAGCTGGAAAAAGGTATCGGCCGCGATATTGGCTTAACCACCCGCTGGGTAACCATGAAATGCATCAGGCGGTTGGGCGTTACGGTTATGGATGAATGCAGCGTTGTTAAGATTGACAGGGAAGGGGTTCATTTGAACAAGGGCGGACAGGTTGAGGTTATACCAGCGGATACGGTAATCCTGGCAATAGGGGCGCAGGCTAACAATGCCCTTGCCGCAGAACTCGAAGGCAAGGTGAACGAGCTGCACCTGATCGGAGACGCATGTGAACCGCGCAAACTAACCGAGGCAATCCGTGAAGGGTTTGAAACGGGCAGGGTGCTTTAATAAAGGTGCGAGCAGGCAGTCAGACAATAATTTTAAAGGCATTGTAGAAAAAGCTGCCTCCGAAAAATACCAGCACAGCACCGAGTGCAGCGACAATCACACGGTAATGACCGGCCCTGATGAAACGACCGGTTTTACCGATAATCATTGAAATTGCGCCATACCATATGAAATCGGCAAGGATGTGGCCGATAAAAAAGGCGGTAACTCCAGCCACACCGAAGAGCTTATAAGCCTGGACCAGGAAGCCGAGGCCAACAACAGCCCACCAGAGAATAAAGTAGGGGTTGGCCGCACTGATCAAAAAACCTGAGAAAAACCAGCCCCGGTTCCGGCCGGTTGCCGGCCCGGGCTGCATATCGACTTTATTTTTATGGGCGCTGATGATCATATCAGCGCCCATGTATATTAATAGTAATCCCCCGATTATACCGATCAAAACCTGAATGGCGGCCGACTGCAGAATAATGTCGAAACCTAAAAATATCATAAGAATTAACAATAACTCCAGCAGGGCATGGCCGGCAATAACAACAAAACCAGAATAGGGATTGTTGTTCAGAGATTGCCTGATAGTGTAGGTTAGCAGCGGGCCGGGCATCATTGCTCCGGAAAATGCTATAGTCAGTGACGATATGAAGATTAGAAACATACCCGGAATACTCCTCTTTAAAAATTATGCAGTCTCTTACCCCCTGATAAAGTCTTCAGTCATCTGGTGGGCCCGGTAGTCAGCATACTGGCGGGGTGGATGCTTGGAGAAATATGCAGAAGGTCCCTCCAGCACGCCCCCTTCGCCCCGGTCGAGCGCCAGTTTACAACAGCGGATTGCATCGATGGCAATACCGGCAGAATTTGGTGAATCTTCAACACTCAACCTCATCTCCAGGTTGATCGGTATATCGCCAAACACCCTGCCTTCCATGCGCAGAAAACATACCTTGTTATCTTTCTGCCAGGGCACGTAATCGCTCGGCCCAATATGAATATCGCGATCGGCCAGCCTTTTTCGCGCCGCAGACTGAACCGCTTCCGTTTTCGAAATACGCTTGGAAGCAAGGCGATCATGGTTGGTCATATTTAAAAAATCGGTGTTGCCACCAGTATTTAACTGGTAGGAGCGGTCGAGAGTAACCCCGCGCTTGCCAAATAGTTCGGCCAGGGCCCGGTGCAATATGGTCGCTCCCATCTGCGACTTGATATCATCACCAATGATCGGCACGTTCTTTTCTTTAAAACGGGCTTCCCAGGCCGGGTCGCTGGCAATAAATACAGGGATGTTGTTGATAAAGGCAACCCCTGCCTCTAAAGCGCATTCGGCATAAAAGCGGGCTGCTTCCTCGGAGCCGGCAGGAAGGTAGTTAAGCAGCACCTCAGCTCTGGATTGCTTTAAGGCCCCGACTACTGAATCCCTGTCGGGCTGGGGCAAATCAGCGGGAAGAAAAGTATAATCTTCTTCATATTTACCCATATGTTCCGAGTAACCGTCAAGGATACGCCCCATCAAAACTTTAACCCCGCCTGCAGGAAGCTGCGGATAAAAAACCCTGGCACAATTAGGCGGAGCAAAAACGGCTTCATTTACATCCCGGCCTACTTTACGCTTATCTATATCAAAAGCGGCGACAACTTCAATATCGCCGGGATGGTAACCACCGATTTCCCAGTGCATCAGCCCTATTGCATCATCTTCGTTCTTGTTCCTGTAGTAGTGTATTCCTTGGACCAAAGCGCTTGAACAGTTTCCCAAACCGACCAGCGCGATTTTAATTTTTGACATCGATAAATCCCTCTTCCTGCTCTAGTATTTTGTGATTGTCCAGAAAATATTATAACGCAACTTTCATTAATAGGGAAATAAAAGAGGAATGCTCACCGTTGTCATGCACATGATTGAGACTTTTTCATACAAGTGTTAGAATGTTATCAATCTGCAGAGTCAGTGGAAGGTGAACAATTATTAACAGGTCACTCAGTTCAACAATTGACAAAGCCATGGCTGTTTTAAGAATACTGGCCGGAAAACCTTTTCAATACAAGATCAGCGAGCTGGAAAAAGAGCTCAACCTGAGCCGGACCAGTATTACGCGTATCCTGGTTACCCTGGAAAAAAACAGCCTGGTGATCAGAAACCCGGAAACAAAGGAATATATGATCGGTCCCTTTGCCTATCATCTCGGCAGTATCTATCTGCATAATGCCAACTACAAGAACCGTGTAGCAGAAATACTGAATGAGTTGAGCAACAGGCTTAAAGTCTCCTCCGGCCTGGCCCGCAGGGATGGTGATAGAATAATTGCGATCTTCTCAGTTGAAAACTACAAACCCCTCAGTATCAATTACGAACCTGGAACCTTTTTTCCGATGAACCGTGGTTGTTATGGAAAATGCCTGATGGCCTATCATGATCGCAAGCGGGTTCAGCAGCTGCTAAAAGAACAGTCTTTCAAGAAAATATGCGAAAATACTCTGACCAATCACAACGATATCATTGCTGAATATGATCAAATACGCCGTCAGGGTTACGTGATCAGCGATGACGAAGTATTCCCCCTGGCCGTAGGTGTGGGCGTACCAATTTTTAGTAATGGCGGTGAAGTGAGACACTGTGCAGCAGTCTCCTTCCTCAAGGATAAAAACTACCAGGATAAAATTGAAGAATGCAAAAAGGTTCTCTTTGAATACAGCAAAGAACTTAATAATTTAATCCCTTAAAAATAAGTTTTGACAATATTTAAACCGCATTTTTAAAAAATGTGGTTTTTTTCTATTGATTTTATTATGAAAAAATATTAAAATGAGCTATATTCGCATACTGTGCCCGATATACGGACGTTTGGAGGCTAAAGAGTGATTAAACCGAAGGTTCTGCATCAAGGAGGGACAGTAGGCGTCATATCTCCTGCCAGCCCCTCTTTTAAAAAAAGCGACGTTCTAAGGGGAAAAGAAACCCTGGAGCGGTGGGGTTACAGGGTAGAGCTCTCAAAAAACCTCAATATCAGCAAAGGCTTTACTGCCGGCACCGACCGGGAAAGAGCCGAAGATTTTAATGAAATGTTTTCAAGAAAAGATGTAAATGCCGTCTTTGTCACCCAGGGTGGCTACGGCTCGGCGCGCATTCTGCGCTATATTGATTTCGAACTGGTTCGCAACAACCCCAAAATTTTTATTGGCTTCAGCGACATCACTTCCCTGCACATGGCTATCCATAAATATACCGGGTTAGTTACCTTCCACGGACCCGGCATGTCTCGCTATAACCCTGAAGATTTAAGCGATTACACCAAAAACCACCTATTAAAAACTCTCACCTCGACAGAACCGATCGGGGCTATTACCCTGGCCGATGAAAAAAAATGGGTTGACACCATTTATCCGGGCTGCTGTGAAGGCCCGCTGATCGGCGGCAACCTGACCCTGCTCTGTGCCACCCTGGGCACACCCTATGAGATAGAAACCAGGGGCAAAATTCTTTTTATCGAAGAAGTGGAAACAGAGCCATGGATAATCGACCACATGCTGACACATTTAAACAACGCCGGTAAGCTGGAACAGGCTGCCGGCATTATTATCGGTGAATGCGTGGAATGCACTCCAAAAAAACACGAACCCGGGTATTACGTTGATAAAAGCCTTGAAGATGTGCTTTATGACATAATCGAACCGCTGAAAATTCCTGCAATACATGGCCTGCCGATCGGTCACAGCAAAGATCTCGCCACCCTGCCAATCGGTGTTCAGGCGCGACTGGATGCTGCCGGGAAGGATTTTGCTGTAATCGAATCCTGCCTGGAGGATTAATAAAGCATAAATAAAG
>CAZBKZ010000017.1:0-49296 GCA_964492615.1 uncultured Syntrophomonadaceae bacterium
AAAATAAATAAATAACCTTGACCTGTTTAGATCTTTATTATAAAATTCATATTAGCAAAAATGAATAGTAAGCACCTTCGATCCATTTTTTCTAAAATGATCGCGAGATCATCATGAAAGATGGACGACAGGGTTTAACTGGAAACGGTTATGCCTCCCGTTGTGGAAAGAAGGTCGGTATGTAAAATATCGCATTTCCATCGGGAATTGCGTTTTTTTATTTTACGTAAGGTGCTACGTAGGGGGTATGCCTAAACGTAACACATTGTCTCTGGTTAATAAATCTTGGCAAGTAATAATTTTAATAAAAAGGAAGGTGGATCAACAAATGTTTACTAAAAAAAATGTATCGTTTTACCTTTTCATGATCCTGATCTTAATTGCTTCACTTTTCGTTTTTACCGGCTGTGCACAGGAAGAAGCACCGGTTGAAGAAGTAGTTCCGGAGGAAGAAGTAGTTCCGGAAGAAGAAGTTGAACTGATTGACGATTTTATCATACTGGCCACAACAACCAGCACCTATGACTCCGGACTGCTTGATTTCCTGAACCCAATTTTTCAGGAAAAAACCGGACTTGAAGTGCAAGTAGTTTCCCAGGGTACCGGCGCTGCCCTGGAAACAGGAGCACGCGGCGATGCCGACGTTCTCCTGGTGCATGATCGCGCCTCTGAGCTGGCTCTGGTTGAAGAAGGAGCTTTCATCGACCGTTATGATGTTATGTATAACGACTTCATTATTGTCGGACCAGCTGAAGACCCGGCCGGGGTAATGGGTGTTACCTCCGTAGTTGATGCGTTAACCTTGATCTCTGATACAGGCTCGGTATTTATTTCGCGCGGTGACGATTCCGGCACCCACCGCATGGAGCTGCGTTTATGGGAAAGTGCTGAAATCGACCCGCAGGGCCAGGGATGGTACAGATCGATTGGCCAGGGAATGGGCGATACGCTTAATATGGCCAATGAAGAGCTGGGATACGCCATGACAGACCGGGGCACTTACGTAGCGATGAAAGACAATCTCGAACTGGTTATCGCCCTTGAAGGAGATCCCGTTCTTTTCAACCAGTACGGGGTAATGGCAGTTAACCCGGAGGAACATCCTCATGTGAAATATGATTATGCAAAAATGTATATTGACTTTTTAATGTCCACTGAAGGACAGGAGCTAATTAATTCCTACCAGGTAAACGGAGAAACTCTTTTCTTCCCTGGATACGGTCTTCAATAAACTAAATTAAGCCATACGAGCCGGGCGTGCATGTATGTTTTAATAACCGGGTATTTATCCGGGGCAGCAAACAGAAATGTACGCCCCCTTTTTAATAAAGCCTGGAGGTTCTGATTTGTCCCGACTTTTAGAAGGAATAATCGAAGCATTTCGACTAATACTGGCTTTTGATCCAACTCTGATTGAGATTGTTCTGCTTTCGTTGCGGGTATCTATCACAGCTATTATTATATCAACTATTATCGGCGTACCCCTGGGAGCCCTGCTCGGTTTAAAGAGTGAGAAAAAAACCAGGTTGATCAACAAAATCATTTTTACATTCATGGGTATGCCGCCTGTAGTAGCCGGGCTAATTATTTACCTGATTTTATCAAGGCAGGGGCCGCTGGGTGTTTTAGGCATTCTTTATACTCCCTCGGCAATGATTATTGCCCAGGTTTTCCTGGCCGGACCAATTGTTACAGGTTTAACCATGGTCGGAATCAGGGCAAAAGGCGGCGAGGTGGAAGAAACTGCCCGCTCACTTGGAGCGAACTCCACACTGGTCACCTGGACAGTAATTAAAGAAGCACGTTATGCCCTGCTCGGAGCTATCGTCTCCGGTTTCAGCCGTGTAGTAGCTGAAGTCGGCGCTGTGATGATTGTCGGCGGCAACATTGAAGGGCGAACCAGGGTTATGACTACAGCAATTACTTTGGAAACCCGTAAGGGTAATTTTGAGCTGGCTATAGGGCTCGGTATTATCTTGTTATTTATAGCTTTTCTGGTTAACTCCATTCTTTATAATATTCAGAAGGGAGGGAAGAGTGATTAATAGAAGCAGCGCTTTGCTGGAGATGAAAGAGGTTAGAAAGATTTATGATAAGGAAGTGCTCCGGGTTGATCATTTAATCCTGAGCAGGGGCTGTATTTACGGAATTATTGGGCCAAGCGGTTCAGGGAAAAGCACCCTTTTACGTATTATTAATCTACTCACACCTCCCAGTGAAGGTCAAGTTTTTTATAATGGCAATCCTTCACCATCTGCTACGCAGGAAAAGCTCAATCTGCAAAGAAATATGGCTTTGGTTTTTCAAAAAACGCTTCTTTTCAGAGACTCTGTCTGGAACAATGTAGCATACGGGCTAAAAGCCCGTGGCTTTAGTAAAGAGGAAACAAAACAACGGGTCGATCACCTGCTGGGGCAGGTCGGGCTGAGTGAGTATGCTACCAGAAGAGCAGACACCCTGTCGGGAGGCGAGGCGCAGCGAGTCGCGATTGCCAGGGCTGTCGCTTTTGAACCTGATTTATTACTGCTCGACGAGCCTACTGCAAACCTGGATCCAAGCAACATTGAACAGATAGAAAAAATGATTACCACCATGGCCAGGAACAAGGACATTACTGTTGTTATGGTCACCCACAACATTTTTCAGGCAAGAAGAATTGCCGACCAGGTTATTTTTATTAACCAGGGAAGGATTGTTGAAATGGGCCCGACAGAAAAACTATTTAACGATCCACGTGAAGCGAGCACTCAACGTTTTGTAGAAGGTCGGATGGTTTATTAATAAAATTTTTTGTGATTTATAGTTTTTGTTTAGCAACTGCAATTTTTTTATCCACCTCTTGGCGGGGCATAAGCCCCGCCTCTTTTTTACTACTCGAACAAAACTGCACGGGCAAAGGTGCGGTTTACATCTTTTATCTCTATCTCAACTAATTCTCCAACCATACTGCCGGCTCCCTCCACGTTGATAACAAAACCCTTGATTCGGGCAATACCATGGTTAGGGTTGGATGAATGCGGTTCTTCAATGGTTAAACTGAGCTTCTCTCCCGCTTTTACAGGCAGGGCAAGGGCCTGGATCTCCTTGTGGCTGCCCCTGGCGAGAATACGGTATTCTTCGATATGTATATCTTCGGTTCCCCTGATAAAGATATGATGGCCCAGTTCATCCTCCAGTTTTTTAAGATTACCTCCCCCGCTGCCGATAATGATAGCTGCAACTTCATGATGCATTTCCACCAGGACAGCCCTTTTCTTCTCCTCTTTTAGCTCCTGCTTGAGGCGGCTTTCCACCCGGGTGCTGATCACCAGCGGAGTCAATACCCTGCCCGACCCGCCACAGTATGGACAGGATTGCTGCAGATATTCAGACAAATCCTGGCGTACTTTTTTACGGGTCATTTCAACCAGGCCAAGGTTGGTTAAACCCAGCACGTATGTTTTTGTGCGATCGTTTTTAATGGAGCTGTTCAACTTCTCAATGACTTTTTTACGGTGGTCTTCAATGCTCATGTCGATAAAATCGATAATAATTATTCCCCCGATATCCCTCAGGCGGACCTGCCTGGCAATTTCCTCAGCAGCCTCAAGGTTGGTCTTGAGAATGGTATCAGCGAGGTTACGCCTGCCGATGTAACGCCCCGTGTTTACATCAATGACTGTTAAAGCCTCTGTTTCATCAAAGACCAGGTAACCACCGCTTTTCAACCAGACCTGCCGGGCCAACGCCTTTTCAATCTCTTTTTCAACCCCGTAACGTTCAAAGATAGGTTCACTTTCTTTATATAGCTTAACTTTACTCTTCAGATGTGGAGAAATATAATCTACTATTTCACGGACTTTGTCATATTCATGCTCATTGTCGATTAAAAAACTGCTAAACTCTTCTACAAATAAGTCACGAGCCATGCGACAGGTCAGCGAAAGATCCTGGTAAAGGATGGATGGGGCCGTTTTCTGCTGGAAGCGGGTTAAAATCCGATTCCAGAGCTGAACCAGAAACTGCAGGTCCTGGGCCATTACATCCTTATCAACCCCTTCAGCTACAGTGCGGACTATCAGGCCCAGATGCTCGGGTTTGAGTATCTCTACTTCACGCCGTAACCGGTCACGCTCAGCCTGGCTTTCAATACGCCGTGAGACACCTATATAGTCTGCCCCGGGAACCAGAACAAGGTAGCGCCCCGGAATGGTAATCTGTCCCGTCACCCTGGCCCCTTTGCTGCCATAAGGTTCCTTGATAACCTGGACCATTATCTCTTCTCCAACCTGCAGCAGCTTATCAATTGAGCTGCGCGAAGGCGGGGGGCTGTCGTCATCGTCATCAAAATCCGGGGAAACATCATCTACATACAAAAAAGCATTTTTCTCCAGGCCGATGTCAACAAAAGCTGCCTGCATTCCCGGCAGTACATTGGCCACAGTACCCTTGTAAAGGTTACCGACAACCCGGTATTGAAGCGGCCTTTCTATATCGAGCTCAACCAGTTTACCCTGTTCAAGCAAAGCGACGCGGGTAGCGCGATTATCACAGTTCACTATTATTTTTTTATCCATAACAATGGATCACATCCCTTCAGGCAAAGTCATAAGTAATTTACCGTCGCTGCGGTACAAACCTTGCCGGTAAAGCCTCCAGCACTCGCCACTTAACGAAACATTACCTGTTTCGTTTGCGAGTTGCTCCAGTAAAAAGAAAGGCGAAACTCCTCCCCTGCTTCCAGCTTTTAGGTATAGTTCGACAGCTGCAGGACCGCTGTTATTTTTTACAATCTCCGCCCTGATGATACCGGGCCGCACATTTTTATAACCCGTTTTATTCTTTTTTCCCCGGCGGGGCGCCAGTATTTCTTCTTTTTTAAGCATTCGGGACAGGGCCCGGGAAACCTGCTGCTCATTCCATTGTGAGGCAATCTCCGGCAATTCTCTTAGTTCTGCCCTGTACAGGGCCGCTTCCACCTGGGAAGCCAGGGCAGGTTCATCCAGGGCCGCCGTAAATGCCTGCTTCAGGCAAACACCTTCAGGCAAATGGCTGCCTAGTTCTTTTTTAAATTCTTCAGCTTTAACCTGCTCAACGAAATAAAGTTCGCCGGGTTCATTTTCTGCCAAAACCCCCAGTGGAAGTGGCAAAGCCAAGGCCAGCCTGGGATGAGGGTTAAAACCCTGACTATAGGCCAGCGGCAGATGCGCTCTTCGCAGCGCACGGATAAAAAGACGCACCAGGTCAAGATGTGAAAGAAAAGCGAGTCTTTCTGTCCGATCAAATAAAAATTTTATACGGGTCACCGGGCAGACCCCCCATCATCACATTCTGTGTGAGCCAAATAGTGCTCCCTGATAAATATTTCCCGGTCAATACCGCAATCAAGATGGGCCCAGGGCAAATAATCTTCAGGAGTAAACTTTCGACCGGCATGTTCACTGCCGTCAATTCCGGTTTCGGTAAAAGCTTGCTCCCATTTGTTGAAGTCAAAATGATCAGACCAGCCGTCGAAACGGCAACCCAGACGAAAAGCTTTCTCCAGGAGGGGAGCAAGCCGGCGATCCCCACGGGCAAATACAGCTTCAAGGTAACTGGTTTCAGCATCGTGCCAGCTAAAATCAATCCCTTTTATTTTCCTGAAGCCGTTAATTAATATCTGCTGACGCCGTTTAATTTCTGCCACTGTTATCTGGGGTTCATATTGAAAAGGAGTATTGGCCTTGGGAACAAAGGTGGAGACACTAACCGATAGCCTGAACGAACCCTTAACCTTTGCCTTATAACGTTCACGTATTGCCCGGCAAAGTGTCAGAATAGACTCCACATCTTTATCTGTTTCAGTTGGCAACCCAATCATAAAGTATAACTTAAACCCCTGCCACCCGGCTTCAACAGCGCTGTCCAGGGCGGTGTATATATCGTTTTCATCTATATTCTTCTTTATTACCGCCCGTAATCGTTCAGTAGCCGCTTCGGGAGCAAAGGTTAAACTGCCCCGCCTTCCCCCGTGAAGACGGTCAGCCAGGTCAATGGAGTAAGAATCAAGGCGTAATGAAGGCAGGCTGCACCTGACCGGATTTTTTTTCATGGTTTGGTTTAGCTTTTCCAGGAGTGAATCCAGGTGAGGGTAATCACTGCTGCTCAATGATGATAATGATATTTCATCATAACCGGTGGAAGTGATCAATTTTTCAGCCAGATCTATGATTTTTTCCGGACTGCGGCGGCGAACAGGGCGGAATATATAGCCGGCCTGGCAAAAACGGCAACCACGCGCACAACCCCTGAACAGCTCAACCACGGCACGATCATGAACAGTCTGAATGTAGGAAACAACCGGTGTTGTTGGATATGGCGCAAGATCGAGGCTGTCCATTTTCTGCTTTACAACAACTTCCCTGCCCGGGGGGCCAAGGTATTCCAAACCCTGGAAACGGCCTTCTTCACTGTAATAAGGCTTATAATGAGCAGGAATATAAACTCCATCGAGCAGTGCCAAAGCCTTTAATATTTCTGAACGGTCGGCACCCTTATCTTTAAGGTTGGCCAGTTCATGCAAAACCAGGGGCAGCGCATCTTCCGCTTCACCCAAAATAAATAAATCAAAAAACGGCGCCAGCGGCTCCGGATTAAAAACACACGGACCACCCCCTATCACCAGCGGATCAGTCTCCCTGCGTTCACTGCTATACAGTGGTATCCCTGCCAGATCAAGCATGTTAAGAACGTTGGTATAACTGAGCTCATACTGGAGCGAAAAACCGACAGCATCAAAATCAGCAAGTGAGGCACCGCTCTCCAAGGCAAAGAGCGGATGGCCATATTCGCGCAATTTGCTTTCCATGTCGAGGTCAGGGGCAAAAACTCTTTCAAGCAATAAATCATCGTGACAGTTAACTGCTTCATATAGTATTTTTAAGCCCTGGTTCGACATACCTACTTCATAAAGGTCGGGAAAGGCAAAAGCCATTTTTATCCTGACCAGAGAATGGTTTTTATGCACGGCATTCCACTCGTTACCCTGGTAACGGGCCGGTTTTTGCACTCCGGCCAGAATATACTGCAGTTTTTCGCTGTTTGTAATCATAAATCTCTCCGATCAGGTTCTTTCTACTTATTTGCTAATATCAATATTTGATACGTGCAAGTATATTTAAATCACCCTAAGCTGAATAAAACTCATAGTAAATTTTTTTCTCTAAAGCTAAAATAACAACCGTCGCCGATAATAATATGATCCCTAACGGAGATACCGAGAATTTGGCCTGCCTCCACCAGTCTCCTGGTAACCTCCAGGTCTTCCTGGCTGGGGGAAGGGTCACCGCTGGGATGATTATGAAAAAGAATAAGAGAAGCGGCACTCTTACGCAGGGGAATGTTGAAAATTTCCCTGGGATGCACTATGGAAGCGCTCAGGCTTCCTACTGAAATTTCTTCCCTGGATATAACATGATTCTTGGTATTCAAGAGCAGAATCTTAAAATACTCCTTCTTTTTGTAGCGCAGTTCTTCCATGAATAGATCTGCTGCCTGCCGGGGGCTGGTAATGCTACCCTCCGTTTCGCGGGGAGCTGTGGCCAGCCTGCATCCCAGCTCGAGGGCCGCCCTGATGGTTACCGCTTTATCAGGACCAATTCCGTTATAATCCTGAAGCTCCTCAAGCGAAAGATCGGGTAATTTTCTTAAGCTGCCCGCTCCGGATAAAATTCTGGTTGCCAGCTGCACGGCTGATTCATTCTTATTGCCGGTTCGGATTAGAATGGCCAGCAGTTCTGCGTTGGTCAATGGTCCGGGACCCAGGGCCTGCAGTTTCTCGCGCGGCCTTTCCTCAAGCGGAAGGTCCCTGATCATCACTGGTTCGTATTGCATAATTGCCATCCTTTCTTTACTTGATCGGAATATTCATTTTTTCAGCCAGGTCAGATAACAGGGATAGCGGCAGACCGACAACATTTGAATAACAGCCTTCAATTCTCTTCACAAACAGGGCTGCCCGCCCCTGGATGCCATATGCTCCGGCTTTATCCAGAGCTTCCCCGCTGTTCAAATACCATTCAAGGTCTTCTGAATTTATTTTTTTCAACCAGACTGTAGTTTTTTCCACCCCCTTTTCCATTATTTCTGAAGCTGTATTAAGCAGGGCCAGACCGGTGTATACATCATGCCTGTCTCCACTGAGGCGTTGAAGCATTTCTTTTGCCTCTTCCCTGCCGGAAGGTTTACCGAGAATTACTCCCTTATGAACTACCACGGTGTCCGCAGCCAGAATAATACCGCTTCTGACCCGCTTAAACACCGAAAGCGCTTTTTCTTCCGCCAGCTTCATTACCAGTTTTTCAGGAAATTCAATATCTACTGCACTTTCGTTTACCAGCGGTATCTCAACAATAAAGGGAATAGCAACCTGTCGCAAAAGATCTGCCCGCCGCGGTGATGCAGAGGCCAGGATTAACTTCATCGCTTTGCCCTGCCTCTACTCTGCCTGATCATTCGCCCTGTCACTCCCTCCAGGTAATAAGCTGCCAAACCTGTAAAAATACCGGTCGGCACGGATAGGATCAGTAACAGAGGATAATAGCCGGTAAACAGGGCAGCGTTGGAGATAATCAAACTGGCCATGGTTAACTGGGTCAAATTATGCACAGCAGCGCCAACCACACTTACGGAAACCAGGCTGACCAAACCCTTCTTCTGCAAAACAAGCACCAGGCTCATAGCCAAACAGCTGACTATTCCGGCAGTTAAACTGAGCCAGAAGCCAAACCCGAACAGACCACCGACAAATATACTGCTTAATATTGAGCGGATAATTGATACCAGCAAACCGCTTTTCAGCCCAAAGAGAACCAGGGTTAACAGGGTAATAATATTAGCCAGGCCGAGCCTGATCCCGGGAACAGGCATTGGCAGGGGCAGGGCTGCCTCGACCGTATGAATAACCACGGCAAAGGTAATCAGGACTGCCAAATAGGTTAAATGGTTCAAACGACTGCGTAAGTTTACCTGTGACTCCGACATTGTATATCCTTTCGGCATTAACCCGATTGTGTTATTGCAACTTTACGTTTCCGGCCTGCTTTTTACCCTGGCCCCGTGAAACGTATACTTTATCCTTAATATTAGCTAAAACCGGGTTCTTTCCTTTATTCTTAAAGATTTAGTTCTACCTGATCAGCGAGGCCGCTTGAAACTAAAACCTGAAGATCTACAGTAATCAGTATCCCTTCCACTCCGGGCAATTCTTCAATTAACTGCATCCCCTTAACAGGACCCATCACGAAAACAGCCGTTGAAAGAGCATCTGCTGCCAGGGCAGTAGATGCAACAATTGTGGCACTTGAAAGCTCATTGGCAGGATAACCGCTTGACGGATCAAGCAGGTGATGGTAGTTAACACCATCAACCTCAAAAGTTCTCTCATAATTGCCCGAAGTAACTACAGCACCCCCGGCAGCCGGAATAACGGCAATAACCTTGTTTTCATCGACAGGATGCCTTACGCCGATCCGCCATGCGCTACCGTCCGGCCTGGTACCAATCAGCCCGATGTCGCCACCGGCATTAATAAAAGCGCTCGTTACTCCTTTTCTCCGCATTACTTCCAGGGCGCTGTCCACAATATATCCTTTGGCAATACCTCCCAGTTCAAGGGCCATATTCCTTTCAGGCAGGAAAATCTCGCTATTTTCGCGATCTATATTAACAGATAAATAATTGATATATTTCAGGGTTTCCTTTATTTCTTCGGGGTCAGGCAGGCGGTATTCCTGGCCGTGGAAGCCCCATAAATCAACCAGGGGAGCAATGGTCGGGTCAAAGGCTCCGTTACTGAGCACACTGTAACTTATTGCCTGCTCAATCACATGAAGTACTTCCCCGCTAGCCGCTACAGGGGCTATTCCTGCCCTGAGGTTTACTCTGCTTATTTCGCTGTCGGGATAACTTCTGCTGAAGATATATTCCAGTCTTTCCATCTCCTCAAAAACTGATTCAGCCAAATCATTATATTCTTCTTTTATCGGCGGCAGGTAACGAATCTCTATTGCTGTATCCATCAAAATCCTGTGCTGCACTTGAAGCTGATCGGATGATCGTGCCAGGGATGTTATAACCAAAGCGGCAATTACAACCAGGGCAAATAAAAGCATAACTAAAGGCTGTCTTAACAGTTTCCCTTTTAGGATGGTCTTTAGCTTATCTATTGTATTATTCGCTTGATCGATGAAAAACAACTCCCTTAAAGAGAACGGCCAAAATAGAATATAATGAACAGCACCAGGCCAAGAACCAGGATTAGAATCAAATTATCAAAACTTAAATTTTTAGTGGTCCATTTCCTGGAAGCATCTTTTTCGCTCTTTTCCTTTTCTGCAGTAAGACGCTTTTCAACTTCTTCCCTGGTTTTTTTACCTGCCTGATCGTAAACAACGTTTAGAGCCTGGTCAAGATTTGCAGACTGCCTAGCCAGCTTTTGGGCGGTTTTACCGGTTTTTTCGTAAGCATTATCCAGTGCTGAATCCATTTCAGCTGATTTATCGGCCAGTTTTTTAGCTGCTTTTCCTGTTTTCAGATATAGCTGGTCTAGTTTTTGGTCCATATCCCGCGATCCTTCGGCCAGTTTACGGCCGATCAAACCCCATTTTTCATAAAATTTATCGATTCCACCTTCCATATTGACAACATAGTTACACATGCCGCGGGCAGCTTTTCCGGAACTGGTGTACGCACTATCAACAGATGTGTCAATGACTAAGCCTGCTTTGCAGGTAAAGGCCATCAGGCGGTTGGTGAGGGGACGGTAGAACAGGGCATGAATACTCAGCCAGGGAGGAGGACGCCAATCGAACCATTTAAAGCGAACTCCCGGCATGTAAATAACCAGGGCTATAATTACAACCATTACCATCGCCCGCAGCATTTCCCAGTCAAAAAAGTGGAAATGATAAAGGTGATCCATGGCATAACCCTCGTATTGCAGCATTTCGGCCGGAAGCAACAGAAACTTTTCCAGAATATAGTTAGGAAAAAGACCAATGGCAACAATCACCGCTGCAAATGTGCCCAGAACCATCCTGGTAGAGAGAGCAAGCGGGTATTTCCGGTCTAGCTTTTCCGGAACGTCCCCCAAAAAAACACCCCTGAATAGTTTTATGAAATAACAGATCGTCAGGGCGCTGGTCAGGGTAAAAATAATTTCAGCCGCCCGGATACTGAAAAGGTCGTTGTATTTTATTGCTATTAGCAGAGCATCATGGATCAGGGTTTTACTGGCATACCCGTTGAAACCCGGTATTCCGGCTATACCGGCTGCAGCTATAATAAAAACCACACCGGCGAACGGCATTTTTTTAAACATCCCTCCCAGGCGCGACAGCTCCAGCTCACGGGTATACATGTAGATGGTCCCGGCAATCATGAAAAGACCGGCCTTGAAAAATGCATGGTTGATAACATGATAAACTGCACCGGTAAAGCCCATTGCTCCTTCGTTTGCCATGAATAATGCCGCCCCCAGTCCGGTGGCGATATATCCTATCTGACTGACGCTGCTGTAAGCCAGGATCCTTTTCATATTGTTCTGCAGCAGGGCCATTATGGCCCCGGAAAACATGGTTATAATTCCGACCCACATCAGGGCGTTACCCGTGTTAAACAGGTAGTTACTATAATCGGAAATCTCCTGACCGGGACTCGAATAGAGTACCAGGGCTACCCTCAATATACCGTAAGCACCTGTCTTGATCATAATCCCGGAAAGCAGGGCGCTGGCCGGAGAAGGAGCAACAGGATGTGCCTGAGGCAGCCAGATATGCAGGGGAACCAGTCCTGCCTTCACCCCAAAACCGATCAGAAAGAGGATAAAAATAAGAGTACGGTGTTCTCCAAGTTGTTCGAGCAGGGGAATCATCTCAACTGTACCTGTGGCCGAAAATAGCATCATGATGGCAAAAAGCAGGGCAAGCCCACCGGCTATACCAAGATAAAGGTAAAGAATACCGGCCTGCATTGCTTCACTGTTCTGTTCATGAATGACCAGGATAAAAGAAGAGAGAGTCATCAGTTCAAAAAAGAGAAAGAGGGTAAAAAAATCACCCGATAACACCACTCCCAGCGTAGCTCCGAGTGTAAAGATTAAGATACTGTAGAAACGGGGCCTGTTATGCTCAAAATCCATATAGACAAAAGAAAATAGAGTTGCTAAAAACCAGATAAAAGTGATTAAAACGGCAAAAACCCAGCCAACCAGGTCAACCCTGAAAAAAAGCCCCATCTGCATAAAATTGACCAGGTCAAAAGTTACCGTACCGCCTAAAACCAGGGGCAGCATGATCAAAACCCCGGCCAGTGAAAAAAGGGAAGCAGCCAGGGAAATTATTTTTCGCGACACCTCAAAGCTGTTTTTTAGAAAATATAACCCTATCCCCACCAGCAGGGGGACCAGGGTAACCCACAGCGGAAGAGAAGAATAATATATGCCGCCCGGGTCGGGCAGGTGTCCGGTAACCGAGGCAATCAATTAGAACGACCCTCCTCCCAGGAAAAACAGGGCGGTGAGCCTGGAGAGGGAAAATGCCAGGTTGTTCGGAGTCAATCCAAACACCAGGGTACAGAGAGCCAGCAGCACAACAACAGCAACCATCAGGGGCGCCGCTTCCCTGACTTTTATGATCAAATCGTGATTATCACCATGTTCTTCGTCTTCGTAACCCGGCGGATTCTCAAAAAAAGCGGGAATAATAATAGGCAGGTAGTATAAAGCATTCAGCAGGCTGCTGATCAGCAATACTAGAACATAGCCGGGAATATCTGCATCCAGGGCACCGAGGGCCAGGGTCCATTTACTTAAAAACCCGTTCAGGGGAGGGATTCCGATCATGGCCAGGGCAGCCAGTGAAAAACTGCCCAGGGTTACGGGCATCAGCCGCCCAATCCCTTTCATATCGGCAATGTTACGTTTGCCGGTCTTCCAAATAATTGAACCTGCAGCAAGGAAGAGCGCGCTTTTCATAAAAGCGTGGCTGAATATATGGAAAGTGGCACCGGTTATTGAATTAAAATTTAAAATACTCAGGCCCAGCAAAACATAACCGAGCTGGCTGATGCTGGAATATGCCAGGCGCCTCTTGATGTCAAACTGGGTCAGAGCCACCGCCGATCCCAGCAATATGGTAATAACGGCAAGAACGGCCAGAATAATATTCCATCCACTTTCAATTAGAAGCTCAATAGAATAAACATGAAAAAGAACGCGCATTAACCCGTAAGCCCCGGTTTTCAGCATAATCCCGGACAGCAGGGCACTGGCTGGAGAAGGAGCAACCGGGTGAGCATCAGGTAACCAGACGTGCAGGGGAAACATCCCCGCTTTCATACCAAAACCGATTAAGAAACAGATAAAGGCAACCAGGGCCAGCAGTGATTTTTCGGTTACAATTTCACCTGCACCGAGCGATACAGTACCGCCCAACTCGAAAACAATAATAATCCCAAAGAAGAGGGCCAGCCCGCCGATAATTGTCATTACCAGGTATTTGTAACCGGCCTTAAGCGCCTCTTCGGTCTGTTCATGAATCACCAGGATATAGGCAATGATAGACATCAGCTCAAAAAAGACAAACAGGCTGAAGAGATCACCGGCAAAAAATATTCCCTGGCAGGCTCCCAGGGTAAAAATCAGAACAGGATAATAGCGCCCGCAGGCGTGTTCATGGGCCATGTAATTAAGAGAATAAAGGGTACATAAAAACCAGATGAATGAAGCCAGAGCAGCAAGGCTAAAGCTCAAGACATCAAGACGAATAGAAATTTCAAGGCCGGGAAGTATTTCAAAAAAGCTTTGCTGCAGAACCAGACCATCCCGGATAAAAGGATAAAGAAAAAGAGTCAGAATAAAGGTAACTGCTGCAGTTATAACTGCCAGTCCATTACGAAGCTGTTCAGAAATACGGCAAACATACATAAGTACAGGGGTCATCAAAACTGGTAATGCAACAATGGTTACCTGTAAGGCGAGTACTGTTGCTTCATCCAACAAAAATCACTCCCGGTTATTCGCGTTATAGCTTATTATAGGTTCTAAAGCTGAATGTTTCAACTGTTTGCCTTAATTAAAGGCATTTTTGGGCTGCTATCAGTATAAATTGATAACGGCCTGCTCTATGAGCTGAATTATTGGACGGGATATGATCCCACTGGCCAGAACCATGATCATGCCAAGGATCATGGTCAGCTGCATTGAAAATGGAATTTTTCTAAATTCAAACCTGATTTCTTCCTCTTTCATAAAAGCGCTGATCACTATAGGCATGTAATAAACTGCGTTAAGCAGGCTGCTGGCCAGTATAATCAGCAGAAAAAATATCTGGCCGTTTTCCAGCGAACCAAGAGCAAGATACCATTTACTGATCAAACCACCCGTTCCCGGTAAACCGATCATTGATGCACTGCCAATGGTAAAAGCAAGCATGGGCAGGGGTAATAGTTTGCCTATACCGGTAAGATCGCTGATCCGGCGAACGCCCGTAGAGTAAATGACCGCCCCGGCAGCCATAAAAAGCAAGGCCTTGGTTACCGCGTGGACCATGATATGGTATAACCCGCCCGTTACAGCCAGGCTGTGATTTATTCCAATACCCATGAAAATAAAGGCTATCTGCCCGATACTTGAATAAGCAAGCATTTTTTTTAAATCACTTTGCAGCATGGCATAGATTGAACCGAACATTACCCCTGCTGCGCCAAGCCAGAGGATGATCTGGCGGAGAGGAATTGCATCAAGCAATGATTGGGGGAAAACCCTGGAAAAGATCAGGAACAGAACAAAAGCATAAATTTTAATTACCAGGCCGGAAAGCATGGCACTTGATGGAGACGGCGCCGAAGCATGTGCATCGGGAAGCCAGACATGAAGTGGGAAAAGAGCTGCCTTGGTGCCAAAAGCAACGATAAATAGCGCTGCAGCGGTGTAAATATTCAGGGGATAGAGTAAGATGGCCTGCGATAGTTCAGCCTGGACCATACTGAAATTTAGATACCCTGTTACCATGTAAATCATAGCTACACCCAACAAGAAGCAACCGCTGCCCATTGCACTGAGGATGAGGTAATTAAAACCGGCTTCGAGGCACTCTTTCTTATTCTTTATGGTAATCAGGGCACAGGCTGTAATAGCACAGATTTCCATCATCACGAAAAGGTTAAAAAGGTCGTTGGTCAGGGCCATTACTGCCATTGAAGCGGTTAAAATAGCATACAGCGAATGGTACCAGCAAATCACTTCTTCTTTAAGTTCATGTTCCAGGTCACGCAGGGCATAAATGAATATCCACAAGCTTACCCCGGTAATTGTTGTCAACATATATACCCTGAGAGGATCAATGGTCAACTCAATACCCCATGGAGGGGGCCATCCTCCCATGAAATATGTTAAAGTCCCAATTTCACTTATATATTTAAGCAAGACCAAAGAGGTGATAAAAGAAAACGCCAGGGCAGCTAAAACCATGTACCCTGAAAAAACAGGTTTCCACCGGGCCAGAAGGGGGGCGGCAAAAGCGCTGATTAATAATGAGACTGCTGCATAAACAGCCAGGTGATCGGCAAAACCCACTAATCTTCGCTCCTTAAATCACAAAGTTCGTCACAATCCACGGTGCCGAAACTCTTCTGAATTCTGACAATAATACTCAGGGCGTAGGCAGTTACACTGACAGCAACAACAATACCTGTTACAATAAGTGCGCCGGGCAGAGGATTTACATAGGCTGCCTCTGCAGTTTCACGTATTATTGGCGCCTGTCCTCCCTTGACATAACCGATTGCCACAAAAAGTAAAAATACTGAACCATCCATGATATTCATGGCGATTACTTTTTTAATCATATTTGAATGAGTCAGCATCGTGTGCGCACCGATTATAAAAAGGATTATTGCTGCCAGGTAGAAATAGTTATCTGCCAGTTTACCAAGGATCTCCACTTTACTGCTCCTTTTCAATAATGTTATAAAATAAGGTTGTAATAGTGCTGGCCACTTTAATACCGACAAAAATGGTAATCAGAAGTATTGCCCCGGCGCTAAAGAGCTGACCGCTTTCTCCCATTGGAAACCCTGCCGCACGGTTGGCAAGATAATTACCTCCCATGGCAATTGCCACGAAACCGGTCAGGGCGAAACCAAGAGCGCCACCGCTCTCTAAAACAGAGGCAGCATTATGGGAAATCTGTTTAACCCCGGTAGCAAGGTTAAAGGAGAGGGCAACCAGGATCAGGCTGGCCCCAAAGATAGCTCCTCCTGAAAAACCACCACCCGGGGAAAGATGTCCGTGCAGGATGATATATATTCCATAAATCTGGATAAAAGGGGCAACCAGTCGACTGGTGAGACGAACAACCTGGTCTTCCATTGAACAAAATTCCTCCTCAATGCTTACGATGAGCTTTCAGGGTGGCCAGTGCCGCTGCAATGGCAGCAAATAAAACCGTAGCCTCACCTAAAGTATCAAAAGCACGATAATCAGTAATAATACTGCTGGTTATATTTAATGCACCTGTTTCTTCAGGACCTGCCTCAAGATAACGTTTGGGAACTTCGTTAAAGGATGGATTACCCGGGTGGCCAAAAGGGGGCATCTCGGCCACAGTGAAGCTGAAAATGTACAGAATTAACCCAAGCAAATAAAGAGTCAGGATATTTTTCAGATCGACCCTGGCTATAAAATGTAGAATAAGCGCGATTATAATTAATAAAATAATTACGATTGGAGACAATTTACACCCTCCGCTACGATTTACTCGGCACGCCTTGTTTTACTAATTGCCGCAATTAAAAGCAGCGACGCTACCCCTGTGCCGAGAGCAGCCTCAACCATGGCAATATCCGGCGCACCAAGCTGCTGCCAGATAATGGCCAGAATTAATCCGAAAGAAGAAAAAAGTATAACAGCGCTGAGCAAATCACGAATATATGCTACTCCGACAGCGCATACAATCAGGAACAACAGCAACAAGATGTTGAGAAGATCAGTCACTTGCATCCCTCCTGCCCAGATCAGGTTTGATCCCGGTATTGTAAGCTGCCCTGGCAATAACATGAGCTGCAGTAGGGTTGGTTACAATAATAAATATTATAATTAGAGCCAGCCGAACAGCAACAGGGGCTGTGCACTGAACGGCGAGAGATAGCAAGATAAGACCTGCCCCCAGGGTATCGCACTTGGTAGTGGCGTGCAGCCTGTTATAAACATCGGGCAGCCGGAGCAGGCCGACAGTGCCGACAAATAAAAAGAATAAGCCACCGATCAGGCTCAGCAGTGATACCAGGTCAATTAGTATCTCCAGGAATGATCCGATTTCAGTCAATGGCTCCCTTCTCAAGATATTTGGCTACCCCAATTGTTGTAATAAAACTCATCAGGGCATAAACCATGGCTATATCGAGAAAATAAGCTTGATCATAAATCCAGGCAATGAGGGTTATAATTACTACCGTCTTGGTGCCAATTATGCTTATCGCTGTTATCCGGTCGGGCGCAGTAGGACCTTTCAGCGCGCGCAGCAGGGATAGAAAGATCATTAGCATGACCAGCACTGCTCCCAGTTCATAAGAAAAATCAAGAATTTGCTTTAATTCCACGCTCATCGGCCTCCACTTCCCTGATCCTGTCAATTAATGGCCAGGTTTTAATCTCTTCTCCGTTGTCAACTGTTAAAGCATGTATTAAAAACTTTTTGTCGTCAGCCAGAACGGTCAGGGTACCAGGAGTAAGAGTTATAGAGTTGGCCAGCAGAACCCGTCCGCTGATGGTTTTTAGATCAATGTCAAGTGAGACCAGGTTTGGTTCGATTGGCATCCGGGGATGAAGAACTAGACGGGCAACCTGAAAATTGGCTGCGACTATGGCATAGAGCAGTTTAAATATGTACCCGGCAAACCAGAATAGTGTCTGCAGCTTTATGCGTGGCCTTTCCGCCGGTTTTATTATAAGGTTGCGATTAAAATAAGTTACAAAGATGGCCGCTGCCATGCCAACTACAAGCTGCGGCCATTCCAGGGAGCCACTTACGGCCACCCAAAAAGCAAATAAAGTTAAGGTAATTCCGATGTAGTTTAACCACTTGCGATTCATAAAATTAACTACCTCGGCTTATTAGTAATCAAGATATTAATGGAGATCAGGCCGGTTATTATACCGGCCTTATCCAATCAATAAAATTATATTCTATCAGGCTGATTCAGCTGTTTCCCTTGATGCTTCCGCAACAGCTTCTTCCGCCGTTGGAATAGCATTGCGCCTGTGAATTGTGCCAGGCTTGCACTTGGCAACACATTCACCACAGTCGGTGCATTTCTCCAGGTTGATAACAGCCAGGTTGTCAACCATTTCTATTGCTTCCTCAGGGCAGGCCTTTATACAGGCCTTGCAGGCTATACAGCCCACCTTACAGGCTGCCGAAACTGCTTTGCCGCGATCCTTTGAGTTACAGAGCACCAGGTGGCCGGCTTCGCCCTTGGGCAGCATTTTGATGATACTCCGCGGGCAGGCATTGGCACACAGGCCGCATCCGGTACATTTTTCCATATCAACTACGGGGAGGCCATGTTCACCCATTTTAATTGCATCAAACATGCATACAGAGACACAGTTTCCTAATCCCAGACAACCATAACTGCATACTTTAAAGCCACCAACAAAATCTGAAGCGACGGAACAATCCTGGACTCCGTCATAAATAAAACGATCGGCAGTTTTAAAACAATCACCGATACAAAACACGGTGGCTACCGGTTGAACGGCTGAACAGATCTCCTGACCCAGGACTTCACCAATTTCCGTGGCAGTATCCTGTCCGCCCGGGATACACCCGCAGGCATCCGCATCACCGGATACAACGGCCTCGGCAAAATTAGCACATCCGGCGTAACCGCAGGCCCCACAGTTTGCCCCGGGAAGAACCTCTTTTACGGCTTCTACTCTCGGATCAGTTTTTACGGCAAAAAAGCGAGCAGCAAAAGCCAAAAGGAGGCCGAAAATAAGGCCGATCAAGCCTAATGCTACAATTGCATATACTATTAGCACGGTTCGATTCACCTCGCAATATTATAATCCAGTTTTAACAGCATTAAAGCGCTATCATTCCCTTGAAGCCCAGGAATGCCAGGGAAAGTATTCCCGCGGTAACCAGGGTCACTGCCGATCCCTGCAAAACATCAGGCATTTTTGCCAGCTCCAGGCGTTCCCTGATACCGGCCATGATCACCAGGGCCAGAGAAAAACCGAGTGATGCGGCAATGGCAAAAACAACCGATTCAAGAAGAGAAAATTCCTGACGAACAGCCAGCAGGGCAACTGCCATAACGGCACAGTTAGTTGTAATCAACGGCAGAAATATACCGAGCCCCTGGTAAAGGGTTGGACTAATCTTACGCAGCACTATTTCAACCATCTGCACCAGTGAGGCAATCACCAGGATAAATGTTACAATTTGCAGGTAAGTGAGGTTAAAGGGAACAAGAACATAATTATAAAGCAGCCAGGTGACAAGTGTGGCCATGGTCATGACAAATACAACTGCCATACTCATCCCAATGGCTGTTTCCATTTTACGGGAGACGCCCAGGAAAGGACATATCCCGAAAAAGCGCTGCAATACAAAGTTATCGACAAAAATATAGATAAAAAATATTGAAAGCAGCTTTTCCATAAGATCCTCCTGCCCAGGCAGGCAAACCTTCTATCAGGTTTGTCCGCCTATTTAATGTTAAAGCGCTTGAATAGCATGTTTACTATTGCCAGCAGTAACCCGAGGGCAATAAAAGCCCCGGCCGGCTGGGCAAACAGAGCCATAGGCTCAAAGTTGGTCCCGAAAAGATGAATGGCACTTTCAGGATCGGGACCTAAAATGGTACCCGAACCGAGTACTTCCCTGACTGTTGCCAGGATAAAAAGCGCCAGGGTGAAGCCGATACCAACGCCAATGCCGTCAAGCACCGACCTTGCGACCGGTTTTTTGCTGGCGAATGCTTCCGCCCTGCCCAGGATAACACAGTTAACAACTATAAGGGGAACGAAAACACCCAACGCTTCATAAAGAATAGGCTGAAAAGCCTGAAGCACCATTTCAATAATTGTAACAAAGGTGGCTATGATCACAATAAAACAGGGAATACGTACCTGCGGAGGGATATAATTACGCAGCAGGGAAACAACCAGGTTTGAAGCGATCAAAACCGCGGTCGCAGCGAGTCCCATACCGAGTCCGTTAATCATGTAGGCCGTAACCCCGAGGACGGGACACATACCGAGCAAGGCCACGAAAACAGGGTTTTCCTTGACAATACCCCTGGTCAGGTCCTGAAGATATGGACTGTTAGCTTTCACTTTAGTTTTCACCTCCGCCATCATTATTCAGTGCCGGGGCTAGAGCATTCCTAACCGCTTCTACGATACCGTTGGCGCTGAAAGTTGCCCCGGTCGTTGTATCAACGTCAAGGCTTTGTTCTTCTACAATTCTATCCGGAATAAGAGGGTTGGACTCCCTGAAGTATTCGGGTGTCTCCTCCTGGGAAATAATCTCGATAGAAACTATCTGACCACCTGCAACCTCAACTTGAACTTCTATTAAACCGTAGAAACCCTCACCTTCCCCGGTGTATATACCATCTGCCACGGCAGTGATATCAACTGCCACCGGCTCGGGTTCCGGCTCAGGTTCATCTTCCTCAATACCGAGAGCCTGGCGAAGCGCATTCTGAACTGCGTCAATGATCGCTTCGGCGCTGATAGTAGCCCCGGTTTTTGTATCAATATCAAAATGCTGTTCGGCGATAATCTGATCGGGAATCAGCGGGTAAGCTTCAATGAAATAGGTAGGTGTTTCATCATGTTCGATTACCTCGATACTGACAATTGCCCCGCCTGCCACTTCAACCTCAACTACTACCGGGCCGCCCAAACCGGGTGCCGAACCCTGGTAGGTTCCATCAGGAACAGCAGCAATATCAACAGTAGCAGATTCAAAACCGAGGTAGTTCTCAGCAATCGTACCAACTGAGCTTCTAATTGAGTTAATCATAGCCGCAGTGCTGACTGTTGCTCCGCTGACCGAATCAACATCATCCCCGGCAGCAATCGGATCTTCATGACTTTTACCGACAAATTGCTCCTGGAAACCATCGGTTGTAATAATATCACCGATACCGGGAGTTTCCGAATGCGAAACCACAAGAACGCCAATAATCGATCCTGTAGGATCAACAGCCAGGTTGTAAGTAATGATTCCGTCGTAACCCTGCTGCTGTATAGTGGCCATAACACCCAGCATTTCACCGGAACTGTCGTAGATCTTATCAAACTGGTTATCATCAACCTGCTCGCTTTCAAAACTGTCTATTTCCGGAAAATATGCCTCAAGCGCCTGCATATATTCCGCTTCCTGACGCTCGGCAATGATCGGCGCTGTTATATTGTTAACACCGGTCAGTAAAGCAGCCGAAATTATCCCTACTACAGCAAGAGTAATTGATAATTTTAAAATGTTACGCACTCTTCTTCACCCCCCCAAACTGCTGAGGAACTGTAAATCTATCAATAATAGGTGTAACGGCATTCATGATTAATATAGCAAAAGTAACGCCCTCAGGCAGGGTACCCCAGAACCTGATTAACATTGTTATTAAACCGCAGCCGATACCAAAAATCAGTTTGCCGGCCGGCGTTACAGGAGTGGTAACCATGTCTGTGGCCATAAACAAGGCCCCGAGCATAACCCCTCCGGCCAACACATGGAAGAGGCCTGTTAAGAGGTGGCCACTGTAAAACCCGCCGCCGAAGATAACCCCCATCAGGAAAACTACGCCGATGAAACCCACCGGTATGCGCCAGTCAATATGGCCTTTATAATACAGCCAGATACCGCCAAGCAGCAGGGCCAGGGCAGACGTTTCACCCAGGCACCCGGCAACATTGCCGACAAACAACTGGGTAAGACTTACCGCCAGGGCTTCCTCCTGCCCGGCCAGTGGTGAGGCAGTGGTAACTGCAGAAATGTCGGCCATGAAATTAAATGGCTCCGGCTGGGACCATATTCTTCCAGCCATATGACCGCCCCAGGAGACCACCACTATAGCCCTGCCGACCAGGGCCGGATTGAAAATATTATACCCAATACCGCCAAATACCTGTTTACCAATGATGATAGCCGATGCTGCCCCGGCAACAACCAGCCACCAGGGTGGTGAAGGCGGTAAGACCATGGCAAATAAGAGTCCGGTAACCGCTGCACTGCCGTCGCCAAAAATATTACCTTTACGCAGCCAGACAGCCTCGACAAGCATTGCGGTAACAACAGAAATAATCATGGTTATCAGAGCTTTATACCCAAACAACAGAACAGCCATTACCGCCACGGGAAATAGAGCAATTAGAACATCCGTCATCACGCTCTGTACAGATTCGGAATGCCTGATATGCGGTGAAGATGATACAACAAATTTATTATCCATACTGCCAACTTCCCTCCCTTACGAAAAACTATTTATTTTTCGCTTTCGATATTTCAGCTTTTGCTATTCTTATCCACTGAGTCAACGGAATTTTCGAAGGACATACATACGAACAGCAACCGCATTCAAAACAATCCATTGCATGCAATTTATCAGCCTGTTTGAATAGACCATTTTCCGCTGCCTGGGCGATAGATGTGGGTAAAAGCTGCACCGGGCAGCTGTCAACACACTTTGCGCACCTGATACAGGGGCTGCTTTCGGTTATTGAAACATCAAGATCGGTAAGAGCAAGAATACCCGATGTCCCCTTAATTACTGGAATATCAGCGCTTGGCTGCGCTAATCCCATCATCGGTCCGCCTGCTATCAATTTACGGGTATCTTCTTTTAGACCTCCACATGCCTCAAGAACTTCGCTGACCAGGGTTCCAACCCTGACCATCAGGTTGGCCGGCTGGTTAACACCAGCCCCGGTAACAGTTACAACCCTTTCAATTAAAGGTTTACCTTCGCGAATTGCCCTGGTAATCGCCACCGCAGTGCCGACGTTGTGATTGACAACCCCTACCTCAAGGGGAAGCCCGCCGGAGGGTACTTTACGCCCGGTTGTAACCTGGATCAGCATTTTTTCAGCTCCCTGGGGATACTTGGTATGGAGCCTGGCAACGGTTATACTTTCTTCGTCCGCTACTGCTTCTTCCAGCGCCTTAATTGCGTCGGACTTGTTATCCTCGATTCCGATAACTCCCTTTTCTGCCCCGAGCGCTTTAATCATTACTTTCAGCCCGTAAACTATATCGGAGGGGCTTTCCAGCATAACTCTGTGGTCTGCTGTCAGGTAAGGTTCACATTCGGCGCCGTTAATTATTACATAATCTATTTTTTTCTCAGGCGGAGGAGAAAGTTTAACGTGAGCGGGAAAAGTCGCTCCACCCAGACCGACAATACCGGCTTCCCTGATTACCTTCCGAAGTTCTTCAACGCTGAGACTTTCAATATCCCCGGCCGCCTTCACATTCTCATCCCATTCGTCCAGGCCGTCCGATTCAATTGTAATTGCTGTGACAGGCCGTCCGAGAGGATGATTGTAGGGACCGATTTTTTTAATCGTGCCCGAAACCGAAGCATGAATCGGGGCTGAAACAAATCCACTGCTGTCAGCAATTTTCTGCCCCATTTTGACGCGGGCCCCTTCTTCTATGCCTTCGAGAGGTTCACAGGGAGCGCCAATATGCTGCTGCAGAGGGATTACCACTGTAGAGGGGGCCTTCATCGTAGATACGGCAAGTTCTGCTGTCAGATCTTTATGATAATCCGGATGAACGCCTCCCTTAAAGACCATGCTGCCCATTAATGTTGTTCACCCTTTCCTTGTTTGGTTTTTTTCTTGCCTGATACATGTAAAAATAAGTACCTGATATCATTTCGTTGTTTCTCTGCAATTTCCTGCCTGAAGCAACTCTTTCAGCAAACTGCAAATAATAGCAATTGTCAATCTAATCAGTTCCAGTCCCTTACCCGGTAAGCGCGAATGTCGCTAACTGTATAAAGAGAACCGGTAACAATTACTGCATCATCAGGCGCAGCAAGTAACATCGCTTTATCCAGCGCTTCTCCATGCTCTGCGATTACATGGTACTCAGTTGAAAAACCAAGCTTTTCTACAGCAAATGCAGCAATCTGCCCCGGTTCAGCGGCCCGGCTGATCAGGGGCTTGGTAAAGATTACTGTGTCTGCCAGGGGCAGTATAGATCTAAGCATAGCTTCTTTATCCTTGTCAGCAAGTATGCCGATCACCAGGATGAGCCGATTATAATTAAAATATACAGGAAGGGCTTCCGCCAGTTTCTTCATCGCCTCGGGGTTATGCGCTCCATCCATGATCAGCAAAGGCTCCTGTTCGAGCAGTTCTAACCGGCCGGGCCATACAGTTTCGGCCACACCCCTGCGAAGATCATCCTCATTACAGATAAAACCTTTTTCAGCAAGCAGCTCAACAGCAGCCAGGGCTGTAGCGGCATTTTCGAGCTGATATCTCCCCCTGAGGGGCAGAAACAAGTTTTCAAAGCTCCGTTTAAAACCTTTATATGAAAAATACTGGCCTTCAGTAACAATTTTAAGTGGAACGGTAACAGGAACGTCTCCCGCTCTCTCTTCCTCTGCGGTCTGAGGTGGATACACCCGGTATACTAATGAATTGAGCTCAAAGGACCTTTTCTCAAATACCGCCAGAGCCTCTTCATTCATCGCAGCAGTTAAGAGGGGCACGCCCGGTTTAATGATACCTGCTTTTTCAAAGGCTATTTTTTCGATCGTATCGCCCAGAACCTCGGTATGCTCAAGACTGATATTTGTAATTATACTGAGCATAGGAGTAACAACATTGGTAGCATCCAACCTGCCTCCCAGTCCGGCTTCGAGAACGACAAGATCAACTTTACGCCGCGCAAAATAGGTTAAAGCAAGCACAGTGACAATCTCAAATTCAGTTGGCTGTCCGAGCCGGGGATCATCAACAACACGCTCGATCAGCGGCTTAATCTGGTCTACCAGGTCGGCCAGTTCGGCATGATCAATATCGCTGCCATCAACGGCCATCCTGTTGGTAAACGAAAGCAGATAGGGGCTGGTATAAAGCCCTACCGTGTAGCCGGACGCCTTCAATACAGAGGCCAGGATTGCCGCGGTTGAACCCTTGCCGTTAGTTCCGGCAATATGCACAAAGCGGATATTGTGGTGGGGATTGCCAAGCATTTCGAGCAGGGCAAACATCCTTTCCAGGCCCGGTTTAATCCCGAATCGACCAAGCCCGTGTATCCACTGAAGAGCTTCTTCATAGCGCTTTTCAATATTCCGGCTCATTATTTATCGCAGCTCCTGCAGGCGTAACCGCAGTTTTTCCAGTTTTTCTTCCTGTTCATCCCTGCGGTTTTTTTCTTTTTCAACCACTTCGGCAGGAGCTTTTTTTATAAACCCATCGCTGTTAAGTTTGGCTGCCGTTTTATCAATATCTTTCTTTACCCTTTCCATTTCTTTTTCAAGACGACTAATCTCGGCTTCAAAATCGATAAGACCTTCGAGCGGAAGGTATACCTCCACCCCTTCACCAATAATTTCAGTTAAGGCCTGCCTCGGTTTGGCTGCGGCAGGATCAACCGTAAGCTGTTCGGCAAAAGCCAGCTTACTCAGCTGGTAGCTTTCTTCCCTCAGGCACTCTGCAGCCCTTCCAGCAGCCCGGACCAGAACAGGCGCTTGCCTGCCGGGCGGAAGCTGAACCTGGCTGCGAAGATTCCTTATAGCCCGGGCAACTTCCTGGAATAAAACCATGTCCGCTGCTTCAGCCGAAAAGCTGAAGGCATCGTTCACAAGCGGCCACTCTGCTACAACCAGCGCATCGCGGTCACGGTAGGGAAGCTGCTGCCAGATTTCCTCGGAGAGGAAAGGCATAAATGGATGGAGCAGCCTCATTACAGCGTCAAGCAGGTAGGTTAAAATAGACCTGGTGCGAGACCGGTCGGCAGCCACTTCCGCGCTTGTATCTTTATTGTAAAGATGGTATTTGCTTAATTCCACGTACCAGTCACAAAAATCGTTCCATATATATTCATATACCTGGCGGGCAGCTTCACCAAGCTCATACTTTTCCAAAAGGGCGGTGGTTTTTAGAACAGTCTCATTGTAACGGTGAAGGATCCAACGGTCAGCCCGGTTTAACCCCCCGGGCAGATTGCCCGGATCGAACCGCGGGAATGAAGGCTCTTTTTCTCCTTCTTCATAAAGGTTCATCAACACAAATCGCGAAGCGTTCCAGACCTTGTTGGCAAAATTGCGGCCCGCTTCCACATTTTCCTGGCGAAAACGTTGATCACTGCCGGGAGCCTGGCCGGTAACCAGGGTAAAACGCAGGGTATCTGCTCCGTAATTCTCAATAACCTCCAGCGGATCAATACCGTTGCCGAGCGATTTGCTCATTTTACGTCCCTGGGCATCTCGCACAAGCCCGGTTATGTATACCGTGTGAAAAGGGACCTCCTGCATGAACTCAATTCCCATAAACATCATCCTGGCAACCCAGAAGAAAATTATATCGTAAGCGGTAACCAGCACCGATGTGGGATAGTAGTGCTTCAGGTCCGGGGTCTGGTCTGGCCAACCCAGGGTTGAAAACGGCCACAGCGCCGAGCTGAACCAGGTATCAAGGACATCCGGATCCTGCCTGATTTCACTGCTTTCACAGGAAGGGCAGCTTTTTGGTTCTTCATAATCAACTATTACTTCTCCGCATTGACAATACCAGGCCGGGATACGGTGGCCCCACCAGAGCTGGCGGGATATGCACCAGTCCCTTATATTTTCCAACCAGTTTTCATAAATACGGGTAAAACGCGGCGGAACAAACCGGGTAAGTTGATCATTTACAGCTTTAAGCGCCGGTTTAGCCAGAGGCTTCATCCGGACAAACCATTGTCGCGATATAAGCGGTTCCACAACGGTATCACAGCGCTGGCAGCGTCCGAGGGAATGGCTGTAGGCTTCGATTTTGTCAACTGCCCCTATTGCCTGTAAATCCTGCACTACCTTTTCCCGGCAGATAAAACGATCTAGCCCGGCATAATTCCCTGCACGGTCTGTCATTTTAGCATCTTCATCTATTATTTTAATAATTTCCAAATTATGGCGCTGTGCTATGGCAAAGTCATTGGGATCATGACCCGGTGTCACTTTTACCGCCCCACTGCCAAAATCGGGATCAACATAATCATCTGCCACCACCGGTATTGGCCGGTCGAGCAGAGGAAGAATAACATTTTTACCAACCAGGCTGCTATAACGGTGATCATCAGGATGAACAGCAACACAGGTGTCGCCAAGCATTGTCTCCGGCCTGGTTGTAGCTACAGTGATTGAACCGCTGCCGTCTTCCAGGGGATAACAGATATGGGTTAGTGTTGCTTCTTCTTCCCCGTGTTCCACTTCAATATCGGAAAGGGCGGTATGACAGCGGGGACACCAGTTAATCATGTAATCACCCCGGTAAACCGACCCGCTCCGGTAAAGATCAACAAATACTTTGCGTACAGCTTTTGAACAACCCTCATCCATGGTAAAGCGTTCCCTGGACCAGTCGCAGGAAACGCCCAGGCGGTAAAGCTGCTTCGTAATCCTGGCGTGGTACGTTTCCTTCCACTGCCAAACTCTCTCAACGAAAGCATCGCGGCCCATTTCATGCCTGTCAATACCTTCTTCCGCCAAATGCTTCTCAACAACATTTTGCGTTGCAATTCCGGCATGATCGGATCCCGGCAGCCAGAGTGTGTCAAAACCCTGCATCCGCTTCCAGCGGATTAATATATCCTGGACTGTATTGTTAAGAGCATGGCCCATATGCAGAGAACCGGTTACATTAGGCGGTGGAATAACAATGGTGAAAGTTTCGCGGTCAGGAACACGCCCCGCTTTAAAAAATTCACCGTCAAGCCAAAAACGGTAGCGTTTTTCCTCTACTGCTGCAGGATCATAAACCGGCGGCAGGGTAGTATCGGGCATGGATTTAATCACCTCGTTAAAGATCGGAAGCAGGAGGGATAAATAAGGATCCGGCCTGATTCAGGCCGGCTCGGTCCTGACTGCTGTCCAACATCTTATAAACAACCTTTTAAATAGTATTATTTGTGATGATGAAAGTCAAGGCACGGGGGCAAATCACCTTTAATTCGCCTTGTTAATTTCCCAGTAAAGGGCGTTAATAAATTGCTTAATGCTGACCCTTGTTTTTCTATCTTTTTCACTCCGGTTTTCCAGCTCTTTCATTTTCATGCGCAGTTCATTGAAATCGAAAAATTTTGGCCCATAGCGTTCAAAAATCAGATTATTGTAATCATCAAGCCCAAGAGCAGCGAGGTGATCCATCGCCTGTTTCACCGCACGTCTCACCCTCTGCTCAATTGCCCGGACATCGGACTGTTTCTCTTCCTCGTAAAGGTATTTTTCCTGGACAGCCTGGTAGAGATCTTTTAAATGTCTGTATTCGCCCAGGTACTTGTCAATATCAGGGACATCGTTCAGGAATAACATGATCTGGATCAGGTCATGACTTCCCGGCTCACCGATCAATCCCAGGTCTGCAAGTATTTCTCTTGTTTTTTCCTTGATCATTACCTGGTCGGACTGCCTGATTTCACTTTTATCCGGTCCCCGCCGTAAAGAACCGATGCGGTCAAGTGCATCGAGAGAATCTCGCATCTGCTGAAAGGAACGTTCCATGCGTAAACGTTCGGTAACATTTTTTAAAACTGAAATTATTTCAATTCTGTTAACCGGCTTATTTATATAAAACTCTATCCCCGCTGCATAGGCCTGGGCAACCATTTCTTTTTTTTCCACCTGGGATATCATTACGATTTTACCCCGGAAGTTGCGCTCTCTTAACTGCTCAACTATTTCAATCCCGTCTTTACCGGGCATGAGCAGGTCTATCAGGAGGATTTCAGGCTGGTTATATATAATAGTGCCGACAACATTTCCATGTCCATCGGGAAGTTCGCCGATCACTTCGCCAAGGCCTTCATCCTCAATCACCTGGCCAAGAATACTGCGACAAGCCAGATCATCGTCAATGATAAAAAATGTAAATTCCACTATATTTCCACCTCCGCGACACTGGCCAGGGGTATAATGATAACAAAACATTTCTCATGCTCCTGGTTGCGAAAAAATACCCTCCCCCTGAAGTTTTCAACCAAACCCCTGACATAAGCCAGGCCGATACCGGTAGAGGGTACTCCTTCCGCTGAAAACTTGGTTGTATAGCCGGGTTCAAAAATCAGGCCTTTGTCACGTTCTTTAACCGGTTCACCATTATCGCAGACACTAATTCTGAGCAAATTGTTTCGACAGCGTACTTTCAGGTGAATATAGCCTTCTCCTGCTATAGCTTCAACCGCATTGGAAACAAGGTTATTTAAAATAGCCAGTAAAGGATAGATCTGGGTTACTTCGGGATCTTCCTCAATTTTAAGACTGTATTGTACCTTTTTGCCAAGACTCTGGCTGTAGCTGCGATTAGCCTTGATCACCAGGTCGAGGAGCTCAGACAGGTTCATAACAAGCCTGTCTTTCTTTATTTTCAAGGCTTCCCCGAGGCCGGCCAGAATTCTAACCGTATCTTTTTTTACTTCGTGCACTTCTTCGGCTATTTCCAGGGCTGCATATTCTGCAGAACTATCAGCCAATTTTAACGCCTTCAACTGCTTGTGTAAATTATAGCTTTTTGCCATTATGTTTTCCATGTTCTCCATGGACTTTTGCATATAAAAAAGTTCATCGTAAAGTTCAGAGGTGATGATCAGCATCTTTTCATAGGTAACCCTTTGCTGTTCGTCCATAACCAGCATATTCTGAAAGAGATTGATATTAACCAGGCTGATCACCAGGAAAACCTGGATAAACGACATCAGCAAAAGAATAATCATGTTCGAGAAAATAAAAACTTCTGAATAAGGAACTCTGACCAGGGCTTCTGCAAGGTTGGCAAGGCAAACCGCAACGGCAAGGTAGATAATCAGAAAAACACTGATTGCCCGGGCACCACCTTTTATTCCTCCCGGCTTAAGGAGAACAGCGAGGAGCAGAAAATAAATTACCCCCGAGTACTGGTGGGCCACCATAAAGTTAAAATATTCACGGGGCAGTAAAAAGAAATAATCAAGGCCGACCCTGATTAAGAGTGTAGCCAGGGCAACCATTACAGCTGTAGGAATAATCAGGATATGATTGAGACTAAGGATGGCATAAATGAAAACCACGGTTCCGATGGAAAAACGAAAAGGTCCGATATCGGTCACTATAAAGAGTTCGGAGGCTATAACGGTAACAATAACGATAAGAAGAACTCTCTTATTAAGGGGCTTGAGCAGATACTCCGCTATTTCCCCCCTCACCCTTTTCATAGAGCCGGTAACCGAGATCAAAAGCCTGCTGATTGAGCTCACCACTTCCCTTTGGTGCCAGTTTATAAATAGACTCCCTGAACACAGCCCGATCAACCAGGCCCGTGGCGGCATTAATTACGCCCAGGGCCAGCATATTGGCAACAACTTCACGACCAAGTTCATCCTTTGCCGCCCGGGTAATGGGCAGGGCGTTAATTTTATATGCATCCTGGTAAGGACCGCTGACAAAGGTTGAATCCACTATAACCGTACATTCACCCGCCCTGATGCGGGGTATATACTTGTTGAACGAAGCCTGGTTCATGCAAAGCAGCACAGTCGGCTCGGTCACCTTGGGATATTCTATGGTATCAACATCTATAATAACTCCGGCCATGCTGGCTCCACCGCGAGCTTCAGGACCGTAGGACTGGGTCTGGACTACATTTTTATTGTCATTAACGGCAGCCTCAGCCAGGACAATCGAGGCAAGAATCAGTCCCTGCCCACCGGCTCCGGTTAACAATACTTCCTGCCTGTTAGCCACTGGTAGTCCCTCCGTCCCTTGATTTACCAATTAAGCGGTAGTATTCTTCGGAAAATTCCGGAGCCTCGGTTGAATAAAGCACTCCTGTCAGTATTTTTCCGTCCAATTCAGAGGGATTCATCTCTGATGCTTTCTCCACTGAGATAGCGTTATCCTTCATCGCGCGGAGCATATCAACCGCTCCGCCAAGTTTGTTGCGCCTGCCATATGATATGGGGCAGGGCGAAAGTGCTTCAACAACGGAAAAACCCTTGTGATTAGCCGCCCTGACAATCAGCTGCTCCAGCTGTCGGGGCTGGGCGGCAATGCCGCGGCAGGCAAAAGTGGCTCCCGCTCCCCTGGCCAGCTCCAAAAGATCAAAAGCCCGCTCCAGTGTACCGCCCGGGGCAGTAGTAGCTTTCATCCCGGTAGGGGTCAGCGGTGAATGCTGGCCACCGGTCATGCCATATATATGGTTATTAATTATTACTGCATTTAAATCAATATTCCTTCTCGCAGCATGGATAAAATGATTTCCTCCAATGGCGCTGCAGTCTCCGTCTCCCATGATTACAAAGATTTTTAGCTCGGGTCTGGCCATTTTCAAACCGGTGGCAAAGGCCAGCGCCCGCCCGTGGGTGGTATGCAGAGTATTGAAATTCAGATAACCGGCTGCTCTTGAAGAACAACCAATTCCCGAAACTATAACAACGTCGCGTTGGTTAAAACCTGCTCTTTCAATTGCCCTGACCAGGGCGGCAGTTACAATCCCGTTTCCACACCCCGGACACCAGATATGCGGCAGCTTTTTAGTGCGTAAAAAATCCTGGGTCAGCTGTTCCATTAGAGCCACCTTCCAATCAATTCAGATATTTGGTCGGGCGTGATCATTTCACCATCGTAGCGGTTCAGGGGCACTATCTCCGCATCTCCACGAGCATATCTTTCCACTTCACCGACAATCTGGCCCATGTTCATTTCGGGAACTACTATTACATCAGCTTTCCTGGCCAGGGCAGCAACCTCAGCAGCGGGAAATGGCCAGATAGTCTGCAGGCTCAACAGGCCAACAGGCAGGCGGTTTTGCCAGTATAATTTCTTTATCACTGCCCGGGCTGAACGAACCGTGCAGCCATAGGTAATAATTACAATACGTGGCTCTTTGTGACCAATATAGTTGGTTAAAACAATTTCATCACGGTATTTATCCAGCTTATCATGGATACGATCAAGCGCTCTCTCCACCTGGGGAGGATCACCTGTAGGGAATCCGTACTGGTCATGGAAAAGACCTGTCACATGGTAATAATGTCCAAAACCAAAAGGCACCAGGGGAGTTAACCCTTTTTCATCATAAGGTTTCCAGTCTGAAGGAACTATATCACTCGACTTTTCCACCAGCAGCTTACCTGATTCGGGGATTAATACCTTTTCACGCATGTGGCCGATCACTTCATCAAGCAATAGTATAACTGGTTGTCTCAATTTTTGGCTTAGGTTGACCGCCGCAATAGTTAAATAAAAAGTCTCATAGACCGAAGCTGGAGAAAATGCTATAACCGGGTGATCGCCGTGGGTGCCCCAGCGAGCCTGCATTACATCTCCCTGGGCCGGGGCAGTTGGAACCCCGGTGCTGGGCCCCATGCGCTGAACATTAACAACCACGCAGGGGATTTCTGCCATAATTGCATAACCAAGATTTTCCTGCTTGAGCGAAAAACCGGGACCGCTGGTTGCGGTAAGAGTTCTCATGCCGCCGATAGAAGCTCCGATTACCGCGGCCATGCTGGCTATTTCATCTTCCATCTGGATAAAAACACCACCCAGATCGGGCAAACGGCCGGCCATGTGCTCTGCTATTTCCGTGGAAGGTGTAATCGGATAGCCGGCGTAAAATCTTACCCCTGCGCTAATTGCCCCTTCCACGCAGGCTTGATTGCCCTGCATTAAAACCGGTTTTGTTTCAGCCATTTACAGTTATCTACCTCCTGGAATAGATCAGGGCAAAATCGGGGCAGTAAACTGCACAAATACCACAGCTGCTGCACCTTTCTTTTACCAGGTCAACTTTACCGCTTTCATCCAAAAAAAGAGCTTCCTGCGGACAGAAAGCGACACATATTCCACAACCCTTGCACCATTCACGCTTTATAGTCAGCAGAACAGCCGGCCTTTTAAGCGGTGCTGAAAACACTGGATATTTTCCCTCCCCTTAATACCCCTGGGAACAACTAACTGTCATTTTAACAGGCCGCCTACAGAAAGTGACAGAAAGTTACCGGATTTCATCCTGTACTGATACAATTAACTTTTTTCAAAACTGCCTGATTAAACATTTATATCCATAAACAGTTTTAAAAAGCAACCCCGGGCTGCCGGACTAAAAGAAAAAGGTAGCCAAGCAGCCGGGATTTTTCATTCATTAGTCTTATTTTATTGTACCGTTACGCAGCCAGCCGCGATACTGCATTGCTTCGGCCAGGCGCTGGATTGAATACCTGTATGCGCCGGTCCGCATGTCGGAGCCAATGCACTTTTCACAGAAGAAGCTGTAGACAAGGTTGAAAGCTTCGCTCATTTTCTCTTCCAGCCTGCGGTTCACCGTTTCCAGGTCCCACCGGAAACCATAGTTATTCTGAACCCACTCAAAATAGGATACAGTTACACCGCCGCTGTTCGAAAGAATATCGGGGACAACCAGGACGTTTTTTTCTTTAAGAATCTGGTCCGCTTCCGGGGTTGTCGGTCCGTTTGCTCCCTCAACTACTATTTTTGCTTTAACCTGATCGGCGTTGCTGCCGTTTAGCTGGTTTTCAAGAGCAGCCGGAATTAATACATCACAGTCAATGGTGAGCAGCTCCTGGTTGGTAATTTCTTCACCATCGCTGAACCCCTTGACAAATCCTGTCTTTTCAACGTGATCGATCAGGGAATAAACATCCAGCCCTTTATCGTTATAGACCCCTCCGCTGACATCGCTGATCGCAACCACGGGAATACCGGCTTCAGCAAAAAGCAGGGCAGCATTGCCGCCAACATTTCCAAAACCCTGGATAGCAATCCTTGATTCCTGCAGAGCCATTCCGGTAGCTTTTGCCGCTTCACGGGTGACAAAGAAACAGCCCCGTCCTGTTGCTTCTGTCCGACCGACACAACCACCGACAGCAAGCGGTTTTCCGGTTACCACACCAAAAGAGGGCACCCTCATGATATTACTGTATTCATCTGCAATCCAGGCCATAACCTGCGCATCAGTAGCAACATCCGGGGCCGGTATATCGGTTTCCGGGCCCAGGATGGAACCGAGCGCGCCAACATAACTCCTGGTCATCTTCTCTTTTTCTTTCATTGATAGTTTAGACGGATCACAGACAATCGCCCCCTTGGCGCCACCAAAGGGCACACCGACCAGTGAACATTTCAGGGTCATCCACATCGATAAAGCCTTTATGCTATCGGTTGTAACTTCCGGGTGATAACGAAGCCCGCCTTTATACGGCCCGAAAACATTATTGTGCTGGCAGCGGTATCCGGTAAATACTTTTGTACTGCCGTTATCCATTTCAACCGGTATAGCCACCTCTACAAAACGCATTGGCGTTTTCAGGTGTTCATATACATCATTGGACAGTTCAGACAACTCAACTGACTGCTTCATCATGTTTAAAGTCGCGGTCAGGGTATTATCTTCCTTCTTCTTAACTTCCTTTACAGACATTTCAAGGACCTCCTTAAATATTTTTCATTACTAATCCCCACTGGGGGCGTTCCTTTTTCATTCCAACCCCTGAGCATGAAATAATCTTTAAGCATCAGCTCCATTTCCCGTATTTTAATAATATTTTTATCTTCGTTGATTGGTTCCTCCGTCAGGCGCAGCGGCAGTTTACTGCCGGACTCTGCCCCGGCTTGGTTCAGATTAAACAGCCGGATGGTGGTAATAATCCTGGCCGATACAGAGCGCAGTTCAGCTGCGCTATACCGTTCACCGGTCAAAATATAAATGGCCCGGATCAAATCTTCCCATTCAACCAGCATGTGGCACTTACGGCACATGATCAGAGAATCGAGCACTGTTTCCTTGTCTTCATATTCAACGAAAAGTCCGGGCAGGTTTTTTCTTTTTTCCGTATTAAAAAGCCCGCGAGCTATTCCCGGCAAATAAAAAGGAACAGGCCGTTGTTCTCCAAACTCGGAAACCAGGCCGGCAAACCCCGCTACTTTAATTACCCGGGGATCAAACCCGGCCGGTTCCAGACCGCCGAAATGTATAGCATAGTCTTCCAAACCAAGGGCATCCGCTGCTTCCTGTATACCACCTCCGAAAATAGTTCCTTCCGCCTTACCTTCTACAACAGCTAAAAGAAAAGCCGCTATTGAATAATAATCACCGAACCGCGGCCCTTTTTCCAATAAACCTTTTTCTCCTGCAGCAGCAGCAAATGAAGCTACATTGCCTGCGCTAACCGGATCTAATCCAGCCCGGTTACAGTAGTCAAGAAGCTCGCTTATTTTTTTCAGGTCAGTCAGACGACAGAGCCCTCCAAGAGCGCTAATTGAAAAATAATCGAGATTATCGAACCTGAGTTCTTTTCTATCTCCTGCCTGTAAGATAATCATTTTTTCGCAAGCGAATATACAGTTACTGCAGCTTTTATCAGACACCTGCAAAGCTTCAGATCGAAAAGAATCAACAAGTTTATTCCATCCTTCAAGCCGCCCTTCAGACCAGTAACCTCCTGTAAAGCAACCTCTTGTATTTGCCATTGCCAACAGGCCGGGCAGATGCTGATTACTCTCTCTTTTTGCCAAATCGCCACGGTAGTAGCGTTCTTTCAGGTTATTATTCCACCGGATAACCGACTCCGTCTGCCCCTCAAAAAAAGCAGCCCTGGCGCTGCCCTTAAATACTATCCCTTTCAATTTTTTCGATCCAAAAACAGCGCCGAACCCGGCCCTGGAAAAATTTCTGTAACGGCTGCTCTTTAAATTGGCAAAGGCAACCATCCTTTCCCCGGCAGGCCCAATTACCAGGGCCTCTGAATCAGCATCACCGACTGTATTGAGAATCGAACACTCGGCCCGATCCGTATCGAAGCCCCAGATTTCTGTAGCGCTGAAAAAACTAACCCCCTGTTCTGAAAGGGTTATAAAACATGGTTTGGATGCTGATCCGCTGATAACCAGGGCATCATAACCGGTCTTTTTTAACATTGCCGGCAGGTATCCGCGGCAATATGCTTCAGCGAAAAGTCCGGTCAGGGGAGATTTTGTAAATATTCCGTAACCGGCAGCCGCAAAAAGGCCCGAATCAACTGCCGGTCCGGAAGTAAATACAATAACATTTCGGGGAGATAGAGGTTCCACTCCCGGCAGCAGCATTTTTGTTAACAGGTAGGCCCCCAGGCCTCTGCCGCCAAGATAATGGTAAAACAGATCCCGCTCCAGCTCTTTTTCGACAATATCCATATTGGTTAAATCCACGATCAAGAGCTTACCGAAATTGCCCAGCAAAATTTATTTTCCTCCATCCTCGGCAGCTATCGCCTCTTCAAGTATTGCAAAACCCCTGTTTAACTGGTCTTCCGGTATGTTAACCGGCATCAGCAGGCGGATGACATTACCATATACTCCGGCCGTTATGATGATCAGACCACGTTCATGACAGCGTTTGACTATTGCCCTGGCCTTGTCAGCATCAGGCTCTTTAGTTTCGAGATCCCTGACCAGTTCAAGGGCACGCATCGCCCCGAGACCGCGGTGTTCACCGATTGAGCTATAACGTTCAGCCAGATGATTCAGGCGTTCGGTACAAAGCTGAGCCGTTCTTTTTGCCATTTCTTCTATCTTTTCCTGTTCAATTGCCTTGAGAACAGCCAGGCTGGCAGCGCAACCTATCGGGTTACCGCCATAAGTGCCGCCGATTTCCCCGGGCCCGGCAGCATCCATAATTTCAGCACGACCGGTTACAGCGCTAATCGGCACACCACCGGCCAGCGATTTTGCCATGGTAATCAGGTCAGGTTTAATGCCGTAATAGTCAGAAGCAAAAGCATAACCGGTCCTGAAAAAGCCTGATTGTATTTCATCAATAATAAGCAGCACATCATTCTTTCTGCAGATTTCATGCAGCACTTTGAAATAACCTTTGGGCGGAACGATAAAACCACCTTCGCCCTGGACCGGTTCGGCAATTACAGCAGCAACATTATCGGCAGTGCATTCAAGGGTAAAAAATTGTTCCAGGTATCGGGCACAATGGAGATCACATGAAGGATATTTCAGGCCGAACCGGCAGCGGTAACAATATGGTGTAGGTATTTTATATACATCAGGAGCAAAAGGTCCAAACCCATACTTGTACGGTTTAACTTTTGACGTTAAAGTCATTGTCATCAGGGTGCGTCCGTGAAAAGCACACTCAAGAGCAACAATGGAAGTTTTTTTCGTATATCTTCTTGCAAGTTTAACAGCGTTTTCCACCGCTTCCGCCCCGCTGTTGAAAAGAGCGGTTTTTTTCGGAAAATCTCCCGGTGTAAAACTGTTAAGCTTTTCAGCCAGCCTCACATAGGGTTCATACATGGCTACCATGAAACAGGTATGCAGGTATTGATCGGCCTGTTTTTTTATTGCTTCTACAACTGCAGGATGGCTGTTCCCGAGATTGTTAACCCCAATTCCACCTGCAAAATCTATATATTCATTGCCATCCACATCGGTGATCAAGGCTCCCCTGGCTTCCTTTACAAAAACTGGCATCACGTAGGAAATCCCCCGGGCAACATTCCGGTCGCGTACTTTCATCAATTCTTCTGATTTTGGTCCCGGCTGGAATTCCGGGTTTGCATCTTTTTTTATCATTTAATGTAGCTCCTTCCTGTTTAGTTTTCTTAAATGATATTAATAGCAATAGTGATGCCAATAGAAAAGTAATGGCAATAAAAACCGGACATAGAAAAAGCCCCTGTTCAAGGACTTTTAGCTTTTTATGATTACTCCCTTTATTTGGCAACCCCAAAAATCAGTTGCTTTAATGCAATAGTGCATTAAATTTTGATGCACTTATGCATCAGGGCCGGGAGCGGTTATCACTTTCGTTAAAACGATCCGGGGCGAGCTTATACTTATGCAGCTTGCGTACAACCGTAGATTGATCTATCTGCAGCTTTTCAGCGATTTCATAAGTACTGCGGCACACCCGCAGCGCCTCTTTAAGCATTTCACGTTCAAGGTTCTCCCGTGCTTCTTTTAATGGCTGTAAACTGACAGCTGATTTCAAGGCTGTTTCAGCGGGCTCAATCCCGGTAATCCGGCGAGGCAGGTGGGCCGGCCCTATCTCACTTCCATCGGCTACAATCATCAGGCGTTCGACAAGGTTTTCCAGTTCCCTGACATTGCCCGGCCACTGATATTTTTCAAGATAATGGTATATTTCGGGAGTAAAATATTTTTCCTGTTGAAAGCGGTTATTAAACTTGAATAAAAACTGATCGGCCAGTGCCCTGATATCTTCAATTCTTTCTTTGAGGGGTGGAACCAGCAGGGGAATAACATCAAGCCTGAAATAAAGATCTTCACGAAACTTGCCCTCCTCAACCAACTGGGCAATATCCCGGTTTGTAGCTGCGATAAACCGCAGGTCCAGGGCAATCTCTTTCGACTCACCAATACGGGTTATGATCCCTTCCTGGATGACATGCAGCAGCTTAACCTGCAAGTTGAGGGGTAGTTCTGTAATTTCGTCAAGGAAAAGAGTGCCCTGGTTGGCCAGCTCAAGTTTACCGATTTTACCTTCTCGCAGCGCTCCGGTAAAAGCACCGCCGGCATACCCAAAAAGTTCACTCTCCAGCAGGGTCTCCGGAATAGCACCGCAGTTTACCGTGGTAAAAGGCTTCTCTGCCCGGGGGCTGGTATTATGTATAAAACGGGCAATCATACCCTTACCAACACCCGATTCCCCGGTTAATAGCACTGTTGAGTTTACAGCAGCAATTTTTTGGGCAACTTTGAGCAGCTCTTTCATTGCAGGGCTGGAAGCAACTATCTCCCCGCTGTTCAGGTAACCCTGCCGCAGTTCAACCAGTTCCTGCTGATAACGGTTTTTTAGCAGCTCAGCTTCTTCAAGCTGGTGTTTCAGGCTGTTTAATCTGGTGATATCCCTGGTATTTACAATAACCCTGAACACTGAGCCATCCCGGTTCAGGGCAGGGGTTCCGGTAGCCAGAAGCTTGCGTCCGTCCCGATGAGACTGGATTACTGTCTGGGCGCTTTTCTTATCGATTACCATTCTGGTAACCGAGGGCGTAAATATTTTTTTCTTCTCCAGTTCGCTGACGTTCTTTCCAAGCACATCCGACAATTTAACCCCAAAATTTTCTTCAAAAAGGGCATTCGCTCTCAAAACCCGGCCTTTGCCATCAGCAACAATAATTTCATCAGACGAGAAATTAATAATTGCATCAAGTTCTCTTTCCAGTTCTGAAATTTTGGCTGAGAGCCGGCTGATAACTGACGATGGCGTAACGGCGCCGACAACCGTTCCGGAGGAATCGGTAACCATAACAGCCTCATTTTTTTTCAAGATCCCAACCAGCTCTTTCCAGGCCAGTGAACAGCTGACAACCGGCAGGTCACAGTAAACCAGGTCGACAGCTTTTAGGTGATCTGCTCTTTCACTTTTTCTGCAAGCTCTTATAATTGATGAAGCGGTGATTACTCCTTTTATTGCCTCACCCTCAACCAGATAAAGGAAACCGTGCCTTGTTTCTCCCAGCGTTTCAATGACATCATTGAAAGCAAGTTCACCTGACACAAGATGCCGGTTTTTAGTTACTAAATCAGCCGCACAGAGCATGATCTACCCCTTGTTAGCCTGTAGTTTCCTGCTTAAACTCCGCCCCGGATACCGGAAAGCAGCAGCAGGAGCAAATCTGTCTTATGATTTACATTATACAGAAAAATGATACAAGCATAAAGTAATGCCCCTTTTACGTATAAGCATATAAATGTAATAGAAAAAGAACCTGTTTGTAACATAACTGTAACATTGGGGTTCTATAATATAGGTGAGTTGACCCCCTCTTTTTATATATATTAATTGACGCGGTATTTTTACCGCGTCTTTTTTTTGCCGCAAACCCTTACGCCCCAATTATACCTGATAAAAAACTTCAGGCAAGAGATTGTTATAATCCTTTGACGCGGTTATGCTTATAATTGTCAACCAGGTTCATTGTTTTTAGTTGACAATTGACCCGATTTTGCTTACTATCATTAAGAATAAAGCATCCGGGGAGATGAAACAGATTAAAAGAAACCTGAAAACATCAGTGCTAAAACAACTTGCAGAAAATAGCGGCCGTTACCAATCCGGTGAAAAATTAAGCGAAAGCCTGGGAGTCAGCCGTTCGGCTATCTGGAAACAGGTTAAGGATTTAAGAGGGGCCGGTTATCTGATCAGTTCCCGACCGAACCGGGGGTATCGGTTGGAAGGTGAACCGGAACTGCTTGATCAGGATATTTTACACGAGAATAAGATCCTCTATCTTCGCTCAACTGATTCAACTAACAGGGAAATCCGCCGGTTGGCTGAAGAAGGGGCTCCCCAGTTTCATACCCTGGTTGCCGAGGAACAAACCGGGGGGCGGGGCCGTCTTGGCCGCAAATGGATTTCTCCCCCGGGAAAAGGGCTCTGGTTTTCTATTTTACTGCTGCCGCGAAATATATCTCCAACGGAAGCAACCCCGGTTACGCTTGTTTCTGCTGTAGCCCTGGCCCGTTACCTGGGAGAAACCCTTAACTTGCCGGTTCAGGTTAAATGGCCTAACGACCTGCTAATCAAAGGCAGAAAAATTGCCGGCATACTAACCGAATTGAAGGGAGAACCCGAACGTGTTGAATATCTGATCACCGGTATCGGCATTAATGTAAACCAGGAGAGAAATAGTTTTCCGGCAGAAATCAGTGACCGGGCAACTTCCCTGTTTATTGAAAGCGGTATGCTAATTAACCGCAGCCTGCTCCTGGTTGAGCTGCGCAATACGCTGGTTGAAGCGTACAACCTTTTCTTTTCTAAAGGGTTTAGACCTTTTCAAAGCGAGTGGAAAAAAATCAGCTCAACCCTGGAACGCGAGGTTACCATCAGCCGGCCGGACGGGCAATTAAGAGGAAAAGCAGTTGACCTGGATGAACACGGCACCCTGCTGGTCAGGGACAGCAATAACATAATACACCCTGTTCGATACGGAGAAATCCTTTAGTGAACATAACAAAAATAACCACTGCAGCTTTTTGTACCGCATTAACTGCCCTGCTCGCCCAGGTGGCAATACCTCTTCCGTTCAGCCCGGTTCCTTTCACCGGGCAGGTTGTCGGTATTCTGCTTACAGCAGCCCTGCTAGGCCCAAAAACAGGCCTGCTTTCGACAGCTGCTTATCTACTGCTCGGGGCAGCCGGTGTGCCTGTTTTTTCCCTGGCCAGGGGCGGGATGGCCATAATAACCGGCCCGACAGGGGGATATTTATGGGGCTTTCTTCCTGCGGTTTTAATTGCAGGAGTACTCCTTAACAAACAACCGGAAAATAATCTTTTTATAAATGCCCTTTCCCTGCTGCCTGCTATGTTGGTAGTTTATTGCTGCGGGGCGCTTCAGCTCGGTTTTTTAATGCAGTACAGCATCAAACAGACAATTATTGTCGGGGTAGCTCCTTTTATTTTTTTTGATTTGCTTAAAATTTTTATTGCAGCTTACTTCAGCCTGGAGATAAAAAAGAGCCTGCGCCGGAACGGCCTGGCTCATCTTCTCGGGAACTAAAGATCATACCTAAAAACTACTTGGCAGCTTTATATTCCTTTTCGGCAAGTAACGCAGCGCCCATGGCTCCTGTTATCTGCGGTTCACGGGGAACAATAAGCTGTGTATTAAGCTTTTCGCCGAGGGCCTGCACTACGGCACTGTTCAGCGCCACGCCTCCGGTCATCATTGCTCTTTCCACAAAACCAACCCTGCCAATCAACCCGGCAGTGCGCTCGGCTATAGCCTGGTGCAACCCGCGGGCAATATCTTCCCTGGGCTGTCCCTGTGCAATCAGGGAAACAACTTCCGATTCGGCAAAAACTGTGCACATACTGCTGATGGAAAGTAAGTTTGATGAAGAACTGCTCAAAAAAGCCAGCTGATCCAGTTCTACTTCAAGAGCACGGGACATCACTTCAAGAAAGCGGCCTGTACCGGCCGCGCATTTATCGTTCATGACGAAATCTGTCACACGTCCCCTGTCATCCAGGCGTATCACCTTGCTGTCCTGACCGCCAATATCTATAACTGTTCGGACAGAATTGTCCCGGAAATAAGCGCCTACACCGTGGCAGGTAATCTCTGTTACCTGCTTGTCGGCAAAATCAACATTGATCCTGCCATAACCGGTGGCAATAATATACAACAGGCCGGAGCGGCTCAACCCTGTACCCCCGAGCGCTTTTTCGAGTACTTTGCGGGCGGCTGCTTTGCTATTAGCCCCGGTTGGACAGATAGCATAATTAATCAACGCTCCATTATCTATAATTACTGCTTCTGCAGTCATGGAACCAACATCAATTCCGGCAAAAGGCAAATTATTCACCTCAAATTAAAATAGTTACAGCAAACCGGTAATTGCTTTCCAGAGATCTTCACGTCCGCTGCCGGTGCGGGAAGAAAAAGGCATCAGCCGATCATCCTCGAAGAGGCCAAGTTTTTTGCCGATTATATTTAACTGCCTTAGCGAAGCGCTGCGCGATAATTTATCCGACTTGGTTGCCACTGTTATGGTTGGAATAGTATGGGCCCTCAACCATTCGGACATGAGGATGTCATCTTCGGTCGGCTCGTGGCGGCAGTCGATCAGGTGCAGGCAGCCGCGCAGGGTACTCCTCGCTGCCAGGTAGTCCTCGATTATCGGCGCCCAGCGCTCGCGTTCCTTTTTAGATACTTTCGCATAGCCGTAGCCGGGAAGGTCAACAAAGCAAAACCGGTCATTGATCGAGTAAAAATAGAGGCCCCTGGTTTTACCGGGTGTTGAACTAATCCTGGCCAGGTTCTTTCTGCCAATCAGGCTGTTCAGCAGGGATGATTTGCCAACATTTGATCTACCGATAAAAGATATCTCGGGCAGATCCGAGGCAGGAAAATCTTTGGTGCTGTAGGCAGCAGCTCTCAGTTCAGCCTTATTTACTTTCATATCCCTCACCAGTTCCCTCTAAACCTGCGGAATTTGAACTCACGGCAGGTTTTGATCCTTTAGTGCTGAAAAGCGGAATCACTTTCATCATCTTTGATCGGCGTTGCCGCTTCTTCCTTAACTTTTTCATTATTAACCTTCTTTTTATTCCCACAGACCGGCTCAACGAGGGCCAAATCCAGTACTTCGTCCATATGTTCAACGAGCTTAACCTCAACCTTGCGGCGCACGTTGGCCGGAATATCACTTAAATCACGGCGGTTTTCAGCCGGTAGCAGAATATACTTTATACCGGCCCGGTGCGCAGCCAGCATTTTCTCCTTCACCCCGCCGATAGGCAGCACCCTGCCCCGCAGGGTTATCTCCCCGGTCATGGTAACATCATTTCTGATTGCATTTTTAGTCAGGGCAGAAGCAAGCGCAGTCGCCATGGCTATTCCGGCTGAAGGTCCATCCTTCGGTATAGCGCCCTCGGGCACGTGAATATGAATATCAATATCCTCGTAAAACCCTTCTTCCAGGCCGAGTGATTCGGCCCTGGAACGAATATAGCTCATGGCCGCTTTCGCCGACTCCTGCATCACCTCGCCAAGCTGTCCGGTCAGGGTCATCTTGCCCTTGCCTTTCATCAGTGTAACCTCTATAGAAAGGATATCACCGCCGGTTTCAGTCCAGGCCAAACCGGTAGCTACTCCAATTTCGTTATCTTTTTCTGCTGAACCATATCGATAGCGCGGCACACCGAGATACTTCTGCAGGTTGGTTTTAGTCAGCTTAATCGATTTGCTGCGATCTTTAACCACTTCACGCGCCGCCTTGCGGCAGATCGTAGAAATGTTACGTTCAAGATTCCTCACCCCTGCTTCACGGGTATATTCCCTGATTATTCTCCGGACCGTACCTTCAGATATGTTCAGGTTGTTATCACTCAGCCCATGTTCTTTCAGCTGTTTGGGAATCAGATACTGAACGGCTATCTGCACCTTGTCTTCCTCGGTATAACCGGGTATATGAATTAATTCCATCCTGTCGAGCAGGGGCTGGGGAATATTGTAAGTAGTATTACCCGTGGTAATAAACATTACCTGCGACAGGTCAAACGGCACTTCTAGATAATGATCACTGAAGCTGTTGTTCTGCTCGGGATCAAGCACCTCGAGCAGGGCAGATGAAGGATCACCACGGAAATCTGTCGACATTTTATCTATTTCATCCATCAGGAAAACAGGATTTTTCGACTTGGCCTGGCGCATTCCCTGGATAATACGTCCGGGGAGAGCCCCGATATAGGTCCGCCGGTGCCCGCGTATTTCAGCTTCATCGCGGACCCCCCCGAGGGATATCCTGACAAAGTTACGCTCCAGGGCCCTGGCCACTGATTTTGCCAGTGAGGTTTTACCCACGCCGGGAGGACCAACCAGGCAGAGGATAGGCCCTTTCAGCTTTTCTGCCAGCTGACGCACAGCCAGATATTCAATAATTCTCTCTTTTACTTTATCCAACCCGTAATGGTCTTCATCCAGGATCTCTTCCGCCAGGTCAAGATCAAGGCGATCCTCTGTTTCAATCGCCCATGGCAGCTCCAAGAGCCAGTCCAGGTATGTTCTTATTACAATCCCCTCAGCTGCAGCCGGAGGCATTTTTTCAAGGCGTTCCACTTCTTTATGAGCCTTTTCCTCCACTTCTTCAGGCAAGCCGGCTTCGGCAATCTTCTCGCGGTACTCTTCTGCTTCTGCAGTTCGTTCGTCCTTTTCACCGAGTTCTTTCTGGATAGCTTTCATCTGCTCTCGCAGGTAATATTCCTTCTGGGTTTTTTCCATTTGTTTGCGCACCCGTAAATTGATCTTACGCTCAATTTCCAGGATTTCCATTTCACGGCTAAGAATCTCATTAAGTTTCTCCAACCGTTTACGGAGCTCCACCGCCTCCAGCAGTTCCTGCTTCTGCTGAACCTTCAGGCTCAGGTGAGAAGCAATAATATCGGTAAAACGCCCGGGTTCTTCAATATCTGATACGGTTGTCAGGGTTTCCGGCGGCACTTTACGGCTCAGCTTGATATACTGCTCAAACTGGTAAAGCACGCTACGCATGAGAGCTTCAATTTCTGCATTCTTTTTTTTCTCATCAAGAATTACTTCAACGTCTGCTTCAAGAAACTGATCTTCAGTTAAAAGATCAATAATACGAGCCCGGCTTAACCCTTCAACCAGCACCCGAATTGTGCCTCCAGGAAGCTTAATCATTTGTTTGATCCTGGCTACAGAACCGACCTCGAAAAGGTCTTCCTTCTCCGGCTCGTCTGTCTTTGCTTCTTTTTGTGTGACCAGAAGAATGCGGTTATCTTTCATCATAGCCCTTTCAAGGGCAGAAATTGAGCGTTCACGGCCAACATCAAGGTGCAGGACCATATCTGGGAATACCAGCACACCCCTGAGGGGTAATACAGGCAGCCTTTCTTTGCTATCAGTCATCAGGAAAAAGCCTCCTTCCTATATAGATAAAGCGAGAAGCCCCAATAATTAAGTATTCGCTTCCCGCTTTGCTATTACCTTTATTTAACATCCGCCAGTGACAGCCTTGCTAAAACCTATTTCTGTCAAGCAGTTTCTTCTTTTTTCTTGCGTTTATCCCTGGTAGCCAGAATGGGAGATTCCTTGTTCAAAACAACCTCCCTGGTAACAACACATCTCTCCACATCGTCCCTCGAGGGAAGATCAAACATTACCTCCAGCAGGGTTTCTTCAAGAATTGCCCTTAACCCCCTGGCTCCCGTATCCCGTTTCATCGCTTCTTCAGCAATGGCCTCAAGACAGTTGTCCTTAAACTCGAGGGCAACTCCATCAAGCTCGAATATTTTCTGATACTGCTTGGTTAAAGCATTTTTCGGTTCCTTTAAAATCCGAACAAAGGCCTCGCTATCCAGGGGATCGAGGGTGGCAATAACAGGAATACGCCCGACAAATTCCGGGATAAGCCCGTACTTGAGCAGGTCCTGGGGCAGGATCTGCTTCAGTATATTTCCGAGATTGTTGTCGTCACGCGATAACACCTCGGCACCAAAACCGATACCTTTTTTACCAATCCGATTTTGAATTATTTTTTCAAGGCCGTCAAAAGCTCCGCCGCAGATAAACAGGATATCTGTCGTGTCAATCTGCATAAACTCCTGATGCGGATGCTTGCGTCCACCTTGCGGTGGCACGCTGGCCACGGTACCTTCCAGTATTTTCAGCAGGGCCTGCTGTACGCCTTCCCCGGAAACATCGCGGGTGATCGAGGGGTTATCTGTTTTACGGGCAATTTTATCAATTTCATCGATATAAACAATCCCTTTTTCCGCTTTTTCCAGATCGTAATCGGCAGCCTGGATCAGCTTAAGCAGAATATTTTCCACATCTTCGCCCACATAACCGGCCTCGGTAAGTGACGTAGCATCGGCTATGGCAAAAGGAACATTCAGAATCCTGGCCAGTGTTTGGGCCAACAACGTTTTACCAACCCCGGTCGGTCCGACCAGAACAATATTACTTTTCTGCAGTTCCACATCATCCGATTTCTGCCCGGCATTTACCCTCTTATAGTGGTTGTACACTGCGACCGAAAGGCTTTTCTTCGCATCTTCCTGACCAATTACATATTGATCGAGCACTTCCTTGATATCCTGGGGCTTCGGCAGTTCAACCTTTCCCAGCTCGGCCTCATCGCCAATCTCTTCCTCGATGATTTCGTTACAGAGTTCTATACACTCGTCGCAAATATAAACCCCGGGTCCGGCCACCAGTTTTCTTACCTGTTCCTGGCTCTTGCCGCAGAAAGAGCACTTCAGTTGTCCTTTTTCTTCATTAAATTTAAACATTTGGAGAAATCACCTCATCTCCGCTATTAAGATCGGTTAATCAGTATATCATCAATCAGCCCGTACTGTTTTGCATCTTCAGCTGACATAAAAAAGTCCCTGTCGGTATCACGGGCAATAGTATCTACAGGCTGACCCGTATTGTCAGCCAGGATCTGGTTCAAAGTTTCGCGTATTTTAAGAATTTCCCTGGCATGAATTTCAATATCTACCGCCTGACCCTGGGCCCCTCCTGCCGGCTGGTGAAGCATAATTCTCGAGTTGGGCAGGGAGAAGCGCTTGCCTTTTTCACCGGCCGAAAGCAGAACAGCGCCAAAACTGGCTGCCAGCCCGACACATATTGTAGAAATTGCCGGTTTTACATAACGCATTGTATCCAAAACAGCCATACCGGCATATACAGAACCACCCGGTGAATTTATATAGAGGTTAATATCTTTCTTCGGATCCTCGGATTCCAGGAAAAGCATCTGGGCCACAATCAGGTTGGCAATATTATCATCTATTGCGCTGCCGAGAAAAATAATTCTATCCTTTAACAACCGGGAATATATATCGTAAGCCCGTTCACCGCGGCTGGTTTGCTCTACTACCATTGGAACCAGTACACTCATATTAAACCCTCCTTGATTTCTTTTATTAATAACCATTCCTACTTAGTCTATTATATCATACCTTAGCTACCCTGTTCCCCGGAATTGTCTTCCGCATCCGGCTCCTTCGCACCGCCTACTTCAGCCTGATCTTCCTTCTGCCCGGCTTCGGGTTTATCATTCTCTTCCGTATCCGGTTTGACCATGGTAATCCGGGCATTTTCAACGAGCAGATCAATCACCTTGCGAATGCGTATTTCTTCCTTCATTACAGGTATACGACCCTGGTTTTCCAGGATTCCCCTGATCCTTTCAGGATCATCATTATAACTTTCGGCTATTTCTGCAATTTTGGCCTCTAGTTCGCTATCTTCAACATTAATTCCTTCTTTTTTAGCAATAGCATCGAGAACAAGGTTAGCCTTGGCCCGCTGCTCCGCTTCTTCCCTTCTCTCTTCACGCAGATCATCCTTACTTTTTCCGGCCATTTCAATAAATTGATCCAGCCCCACACCCTGGTAGCGCAAATAATTTTCAAGGTCTCCCAGCATGCGATCAACCTGCCTGTCCACCAGAACTTTCGGTACATCTACCTGCGAAGCCTGGGTAGCTTTTTCAATTAAACTCTCTTCCAATTTAGATTTCGACTGGTCTTCGGCATTCTTAAGCAGTTTTGCTTCCAAATCTGCTTTCATTTCCTCCAGGGTTTCAAACTCGCTTACTTCTTTAACAAATTCATCGTCGAGTTCCGGCAAATCCTTTTGTTTAATCTGCTTTACAGTAACCTTAAAAACGGCGTCTTTACCGGCCAGATCTTCCTTATTATAGTTATCGGGAAACTGTACCTTAACTTCAACCTCGCTGCCTTCCGAAGAACCGATCAGCTGTTCCTCGAAGCCGGGAATAAATGATCTGGATCCGATTTCAAGAGAGTAATTTTCGGCTTCTCCCCCTTCAAACGGTTGATCATCGATAAAACCCTTGAAATCAATGGATACCAGGTCGCCCTCTTCAACGTTACCCTCTTCTTTGGGAACCAGCCTGGAGTTCTGTTCACGCAGCATATACAGGTGATGATCTACCTGAACCTGGTCAATCTCCACCTCTTCCTGTTCCGCCTCCAACCCCTGGTAAGAGCCGAGTTCTACCGGCGGAACCACTTCAACCACGGCATTAAATACCAGTGGTTTTCCTTCTTCAATAGCAACCAATTCAAAATCGGGATGATTGATCGGATCAATGTCGGCTTCTTTTAAAGCCTCATCATACGCGGGAGGCACGAGCAGCTCAAGAGCTTCTTCATGCAAAATTTCAGGGCCGAATCTTGTTTCAAGAATCCGGCGGGGCACCTTGCCCTTACGGAAGCCGGGCAGGTTAACTTTTTTAACAACCTTCCGGTAAGCCTTAGCCAGGGCAGTATCAACATCAGGCGCCGCTACTTCTATCTCAAGCTTCACCTTGCTATTTTCAAGATTTTCCTTGCTTTTTAACATAAACTCATCTCCTTACCTTCAATTCATATTTATGTGATTACTTAATATTTGCTCGGTCAGTTCCTGTGGTTAAGACCGGGTTTTAATAATAAAAACGCCTTTTAAACAGGCGTTAACAGGCAAATATATATTAACACATAAAAATTAACGATACAACTTTTATTAACAGCAGCTTTGGCAAGTTTAAAAAG
>CAZBKZ010000018.1:0-47828 GCA_964492615.1 uncultured Syntrophomonadaceae bacterium
ATCGAACCCGCGTCCGAAGGCCCAGCAACAGAAGCATCTACAAGCTTAGTTCCGGTTTTGAGTGTCGCGCTTCGGGCTCCCCGGAACAGGATCCCTTAGCGCCAGCCCCGTTGAGTTTCCCGCTAAAAAGGTGGAGCAGCCTTTATAACGGTAGGCCGGATTAGTGACACCCCTGATCTTTCCCCCGGCCGGGGAAAGGAGGGATGCGCTACTTTAGATTAAGCAGCGAGTGCGTAATTCGGTTTGGCGTTTATAGCCGTTTCCGCGTTTTTTACCAGGCCACGGCCCTGGACCTGCAGCTTCTGTCTCAAAAACCCCCGTCGAATCCTTACGCCCCCAATCATTTAATCTTTTAATTCAGCCCGCTGCTTATCGCGGAATGCTCTTTCCATTTCGCGCTTGCTATCGCGCTCGGCAATATCGCGGCGTTTATCATAAAGCTTTTTACCGCGGGCCAGACCCAGCTCAATCTTGACCAGCCCCCTGACCAGGTAAAGTTTCAGCGGAATAAGGGCATACCCTTTTTCCTTGATTTTACCGTGCAGTCGGCTAATTTCCATTTTACGCATCAACAGCTTGCGCACCCTCAGGGGATCATGATTGAATCGATTACCCTGCTCATAAGGGCTTATATGTAAATTATAAAGGAAAAGCTCGCCATTATCAATGCGGGCATAGCTGTCCTTCAGGTTAACCCGGGCATTACGGACAGATTTAACCTCGGTTCCGGTCAGGACAATACCTGCTTCATAGTTTTCCTCTATATGATAATCGTGCCGCGCCTTGCGGTTGGTGCTGATAACCTTTTCCACTTTTCTATCCCCAGTTTAATGATTGTTTACTGCTTAAACGGGTTCCCCCATTTTTCACTGAATACTATTTCTTCTAGCTCTTTACGTGCCCGTTTTGAAGAAAGAACTTCGGGCGTGCCTAGCGGGGTCAGGGCAACTACCCTGTAATCGGCCGGCACACCGCAGGCTGCGCGCGCTATTTCTTCTTCGAACCACCCTACCCAGCAGGTGCCCAAACCTTCGGCATGAGCGGCCAGCATCAGCTGCTGCATGGCAATTCCGGCATCAAGCATGTAAAAGTCTTTATTATCCTGGTTTCCTGACCCCTGTGGATCTGCACAGAGGACCACCACTACCGGAGCCGTTTCGGTTACCGCCCGTTTAGCGGGGTTGCTGTCTGGAACACAGGCACTTACCGCTTTTTTCTGTTCATTGTCACGTATGACGATAAATTTCCAGCACTGCTGGTTCTTCCAGGAAGGCGCAACTCTGGCAGCTTCAAGAACTCGTTTCAGTTTTTCATCCGGAACGGGATCTGTTTTATACTTCCGCACACTGCGTCTCTCGTTTAATGCTTTATAAATATTCATTGGGTAACCTCCTTGAAAAATACTAAAGTCAACAACTCACGGTTGGCCCTGATCTTATAGGGCAGCGTTAATTAATCATCTGTATCCGGCATAAAAGTTACCTGGCCTTCTTCACGACTGGCCCTGATCACCTTAACCCGGATTTCATCCCCCAGTTTATAGCGTTTGCCGCTCCTCTCACCGGTCAGCGATGCCGCCCGCTCATTGTAAATATAATAATCATCTTTCAGTTCATTTACCGGTATCATACCTTCTATGGTGTTATCGAGTTCAACAAAAAGACCGAACCCGGCTACCCCGCTGACTATACCAGTAAATATTTCACCAATTTTACCTTCCATAAATTGCGCTTTCTTTATTTCGATACTGGCTCTTTCGGCTTCAACAGCAGCTCTTTCGCGCTCGGATGAATGCCGGGCAATATCGGGAAGTCTCGAATGCAGCTTTTTAATCTTCTCCCTGGATAAACCGCTGCCACTTAATTTTTCTTTCAATATTCTGTGCACTACCAGGTCGGGATAACGCCTGATCGGCGAGGTGAAGTGGCAGTAGCAAGCGGATGCCAGACCATAGTGGCCCTCATTTTCAGCGCTGTATAGAGCCTGAGGTAGAGAACGCAACACCAGGTAACGTACCAGCTTTTCAGTTTTTTCTCCCTTTGTCTTATCAAGCAGGCTGTTCAAATGTTTCGGCTTGAGTACCTTTATATTTGATAACGCCCCAATGCCCATCAGAGTCAGGGTCTCCCGCAGGGTGGAGAGTTTTTCTTCGGTTGGTATTGCATGCACCCTGTATACACAGGGAAGTTTTCGTTTGTATAGATACTCAGCAACAGCTTCGTTGCAGTAAATCATAAATTCTTCGATCAGCGATTCGGAACGCCCCATAACCCTTTTCCCCACCGCCACAGGAACACCTTCTGCGTCGGTTTCAATCTTCGTTTCCGGCATGTCCAGATCGAGCGACCCGCGTTTCATCCTGCGCTCACGAAGTATTTCCGCCAGCTCAGACATACGGTCAATCATCTGCGGCAAGTTTCTATCCTTAAACGTTTTTTGCCCGTCAGCTCCATTAAAATAACCTTCAACCTGCTGATAAGTAAGCCGTTCAGTAACCTGGATCACACTGGCTGAAAATTGAGCGTCAACCAGCTCACCCTGCCGGTCAATTTCCATGATTACGCTTACAGCCAACCTGTCCTTAGCAGCCTGCAGGCTGCAGAGGTTTTCCGAGAGCCGGGGCGGTAACATATGAATTACCCGGTCAACGAGGTAAATGCTGGTTCCGCGCTTAAAAGCTTCACGATCGATCGGTTTTCCCTGCCTGACATAATGAGATACATCGGCAATGTGTACTCCCAGCTTGTAAATGCCGTTATTTTCTTCCAGGGAAACTGCATCGTCAAAATCGCGAGCTGATTCGTCATCAATAGTAACCATACGAACATCCCTTAGATCAAGGCGATCATCTTCATTCACAGCCCGGGCAATTGAGTCTTCGCCGGGCAGATCTTCAACAAATTTAAGCACGGCCGGTGGAAACTCACCGGGTAGCTCATAACGGTGCTTAAAGGTCAGCATCTCAGCCCCGGCACTTCCGGCCTGCCCCAGGTGTTCTACTATCCGGCCCCGAGAAGGACGATTGCCCTGTGACCATTTTTCTATTTCCACAATTACCTTGTCCCCGAGCCGGGCTTTTTTCAAATCACTGGATGAAACCTGCACCGGAGACGGCATCCGGTTATCATCCGGTTCCACAAAAAATCTTTTTTTCTCTTTTTTCAGGGTGCCGACAACACGGCTACTGCCTCGTTTAATAATACCGATCACCGTACCTTCACGCCGGCGCTTGCCTTTTTTATCATCAAGCTGCACCATTACCCGATCGCCGTGAGCAGCACTGTTTAGATTACTCGAATTGATATAGATGTCTTCCGATTGTGCGTCAGGTTTAAGAAATGCAAATCCGCGCTTGTTTCCCTGGAGCACTCCTGTTATATAACCCAGACGATCAGGCAGACCAAAACGGCCCCGGCCTGTTTTTACAACCAACCCTTCGTTTTCCATCCGTTTTAAACTGCCAAGGAGCAGGGCTCTATCCTGGCGGTTAATTCTGAGTGCTCCTATAATCTGCTCAGGGGTTAGCGCTTTTTGCCTCCCCTCTTCCAGGAGGCGCATTATTTTATCGCGCAGGGGATTAATAAGACCTTTTTTCTCACTCAATTTTTATAGACTCTCCTTTAAATAAATGTACCGATTCATATACCAAACCGTGTACCCGTTTTACTAATAAAAAAGCAGGGGACTGTGCTTTCCCCTGCCATTATACCATTGAAACCTTTACAGCGTTAACTCAGAACAACCATTACTATTGTCAGAGCCATGAAAGCTACGGCAATGTAAGTGGTAACTTTGCCCAGCTTATCGTCCAGACCCTTTTTTTTGCCAACCAGCGACTGAGCTCCACCTGCAATGGCTCCAAGACCGGCGCTGCGTCCCGACTGAAGCAGAACAATGGTAATCAAGGCCAGGCACAGGATTAGATATATTATATTTACAACAAGTCCGATTCCAATCATGATTAAATACCTCCAGTAATTCTTCAAATGAAGCTGAGCAAACGATATTTTACCACATTTTCGCTAATAATACAAATGACGAACTAAATATTTACGTCTTCTTTACGTCTTCTTTAAATTGTTACCTCCATAAACGGCAGCCTGACCCAGTTCTTCTTCTATGCGCAGCAGTTGATTATACTTGGCAACCCGGTCAACCCGGGAAGGAGCGCCTGTCTTGATCATTCCGGCGCCGGTTGCAACAGCCAGATCGGCTATAAAGCTATCGTCTGTTTCGCCTGAACGGTGAGATATCATACAGCTGTAACCGGCACTGGCAGCCATGGACATTGTTTCCAGTGTTTCACTGAGCGAACCTATCTGGTTAAGTTTGATCAGAATGGAGTTGGCAATGCCTGCGCTGATACCGCGACCGAGCCTGGCGGGATTAGTCACGAATAGATCGTCACCGATTATTTTCAGCTTTTGGCCGGCAGCTGCTGTAAACGCAGCCCAGCCATCCCAGTCTTCTTCATCATGGCTGTCTTCTATACTGATCAGTGGAAAACTCCGCGCCAGGTCAAGATAATAATTATTAAGCTCTGCAGAATTGTATGAACGCCCTTCAACATGATAAGCCCCGTCCCGGTAAAATTCACTGGCCGCTGCATCAAGGGCCAGGTATACTTCTTCTCCCGGCTTATAACCAGCTGCTCCAATTGCCTCAACTATAGCTTCCAGCGCAGCCTCACTTGATTCAAGGCTGGGGGCAAAACCACCTTCATCTCCAACATTGGTGTTAAGTCCGCGTGATTTTAAAATACTTTTTAGTTTATGGAAAATTTCAGTGCCCATACGCAGGGCTTCAGTAAAACTGTTAGCTCCCAGGGGTACAATCATAAATTCCTGTATATCCATATTATTGTCGGCATGACTTCCACCATTTAAGATATTCATAAACGGAACAGGCATAAGTATTGCTTTTAAACCACCGATATAACGATAAAGAGGCAGACCGAGCATTACAGAGGCCGCGCGGGCTGCAGCCATAGAAACTGCCAGGATGGCATTGGCTCCGAGTCTCGATTTATTTTCTGTACCGTCGAGCTCAATCATGGTGCGATCAATCGCTTCCTGGTCAAGTACGTTCAACCCGCACAGTTCAGGGGCAATAATATCATTAACATTATTCACCGCCGAGAGTACTCCCTTACCCAGGTAGCGGCCCTGATCATCATCACGCAGTTCCACTGCCTCAAAGGCTCCGGTCGACGCCCCGGAAGGCACTGCCGCCCGTGCCGTCCATCCACCCTCAAGGTAGAGATCCACTTCAATAGTCGGATTTCCGCGTGAATCAAGAATTTCCCTCGCCTTTAAATTTTTAATCTTTTCTTCCATCTTAATCTCCTCCTCCTACTGTTCCGCTTTCAGCATACTCTTGCCAGTCATCCCGGGTGGAGCGTCAAGACCAGCCAGTTCAAGCACTGTCGGGGCAATATCGGCTAAAATACCCCGTGGCCGAACCTTCACATTACCTGCCCCGAGCAGGATAAATGGAACAGGGTTAGCACTGTGAGCAGTTAAAGTTTCCCCTTCACCGTTAAGCATTTCCTCGGCATTACCGTGGTCGGCACAGATTATTACCGCCCATTCACGGGGCAAAGCTGCCTTCACAATGCTTCCCACCGCTCTGTCTACAGTTTCAATTGCTTTGACTGCCGCCTCCATACTCCCTGTATGGCCTACCATATCGGCATTGGCAAAGTTGGCAACAATTAACTGGTGTTTACCATTATCAATTATTTCAATTATGTTTTCAGCCACCTCCGGAGCACTCATTTCCGGCTGTAGATCATAGGTAGCAACTTTCGGTGACGGTACCAGAATTCGATCCTCAAGAGGGAATGGTTTCTCCCGTCCCCCGCTGAAGAAGAATGTTACGTGGGCATATTTTTCCGTTTCGGCAATGCGCACCTGGGACAGATTATTAGATGCATATATTTCACCAAGTGTATTTTCCAGGTCGTCGAGTGAAAAGGCGACCGGAATATCGAATTCCCGGTCATATTCAGTCATGGTAACAAAATACGGTTTAACCGGGCCGCTGCCCCGATCAAAAGCATTAAAGTTCTGATCGGTCAGGGCCCGGGTAATCTGCCGGGCACGGTCGGGCCTGAAATTGAAAAATATAACGCTATCTTCATTTTTTATCGTCGTCAGCGGTTTGCCCCCGTCATCAACGATAACTGTAGGCCTGACAAATTCGTCCCCCTCATCGCGTTGATAAGATTGCTCCAGTGCATCAAGCGGGTCCTGGGCGGTTAAACCCTCGCCGCCTGTATAGGCACGATAAGCTTTTTCAACCCTGTCCCAGCGCCGGTCCCTGTCCATAGCATAATAACGACCACAAACTGTTGCAATATAACCGTTATTGTGCGCTGCTGAAAAGGCAGCAAGTTTTTCCAGGTAAGGTTTTGCCCCGTAAGGCATGGTATCACGGCCATCCAGAATGGCATGGACATAATATTTCTCAACACCCTGCTGGCCGGCCATCTTTAATAAAGCCATAAGGTGATCCAGGTGGCTGTGAACGCCGCCGTCCGACACCAGGCCGATCAGATGCAAAGCCCCGCCCTGGAGCTTAGCTTTTTTCATCGCTTTTATCAATACAGGGTTTTCAAAAAAACGGCCCGCTTCGATCTCTTTGCTGATCCTGGTTAATTCCTGGTAAACAATTCTGCCTGCACCGAGATTAAGGTGTCCCACCTCGGAATTCCCCATTTGCCCGGGCGGCAGGCCTACCGCTTCACCTGAAGCATCAAGGCAGGCTTTAGGGTATTCCCTGCTGATCCTGTCCATATTAGGAGTAGAGGCTTGCATAATCGCGTTACCAGCTTTTTTGTCGCTTTCACCCCAACCATCAAGAATTAACAGAAGTACTTTTCTCAATGTAAAACCGCCTTTCGGGCAGCAGTAATTAAATCGATAAATGAGTTTGCCTCTAGACTGGCTCCGCCGACCAGGGCCCCGGCTACCGAAGATAAAGTTACGAAAGAACCGATATTATCTGGTTTCACACTGCCTCCGTATTGTATTCGAAGGCGTGAGCCTGCTTCTTCACCGAGGCTTTCCCGGACATAGTTGCGAATAAAATCCCCGGCCTTCCCGGCATCTTCAGCAGTGGCAGCCCTGCCAGTTCCAATCGCCCAAACCGGCTCATAAGCAATAACCAGGTCGTTTACCTTTTTCGGATTTAACCCTTCAAAGGCCGAAGCGAGTTGCTTTTCTAAAACCACCTCGGTTGCGCTGTTCTGTCTTTCATCTTCAGTTTCACCTACACAAATAACCGGCTTCAGGCCGTTTGCAAGGGCGGCTTTTATTTTTTTGTTAACCTGCTCATTGCTCTCACCAAAGATATGCCGCCGCTCTGAATGGCCGATAATTACATATTCAACTCCATAATCAAGAAGCATACTGGCTGCTATTTCACCTGTGTAAGCGCCTTTTTCTTCCCAGTGCATATTCTGGGCGCCCAGCTTGATATTACTGCCCTCCAGTGCTTCACCGGCGGCTGAAAGGGCGGTAAAAGGAGGGCAGATCAATATATCTACCCCTTCACAACTGTTTTTCTCTTTGCGCAACTCACGGCAAAATGCAGCCGTTTCGGCTGCAGTTTTATGCATTTTCCAGTTCGCAGCAATAATTAAATTCATCAACTTCACTCCCTGATCGGTATTATAAGAATGTTATCGATCCTGAAGGGCAGCAATTCCCGGCAGTTCTTTTCCTTCCCAGAACTCGAGGGTCGCTCCGCCTCCCGTGGAAATAAAACTAATTTTATCACTTAATTTAAGCATTTCAATAGCTGCTACTAGGTCTCCGCCGCCAACAACCGAATACGCGGAGCTTTCAGCAATCCCCGAAGCCACATCCCCCGTGCCGCGATCAAAAGGCGGTATTTCAAATACTCCCATTGGTCCGTTCCAGACCACCATTGCCGAATCCCTAATTACTGTCCTGTACCGGGAAGCAGTTTCGGGCCCGATGTCAACGGCTTTCCAGTCTCCGGTAATCTCACCCGGCTTTAATATGCGGTGTGGAGATCCCGTTTTAAGCTCTTCAACAGCAACAAGATCATCGGGCAGCAACAGGCGGCAGCGGCTTTCCCTGGCTTGTTCGATTAAAGCAACTGCTGAATCAACCTGCTCTTTCTCGAAAAAAGACGAGCCCAGTTCGTATCCGGCAGCAACCAAAAATGTATTGGCCATTCCACCGCCAACCAGTAAATTGTCTGCAAGTTCTAAAAAGCGGCGAATTACATTAATTTTATCAGAGACCTTAGCCCCGCCTAAAATGGCAGTTAACGGCCTCTGTGGTTCATCGATACAGCGCGACAACTCTTCTATTTCTCTTTTCATCAGCAACCCTGCCACCGCAGGAATATAAGCTGTAACACCAACTGTGGAAGCATGAGCGCGGTGAGCAGTTCCAAAAGCATCATTGACAAAACAATCAAATGGCCTGGCTAATTCGCGGGCAAACCCGGGATCGTTTTTCTCCTCTTCCGGTGCAAAACGAACATTTTCCAGCATCAGTAAATCTCCGTCTTTCATCGCCTGCACTTTTTCTCCAACCTCCGGGCCGGTGATATGATCAATTTTGAGCACCTGCTTTTCTAACAACTCAGATAACCTGTTTGCTACCGGATCCATTTTGAGGGATTCGACACTTGTTCCTTTCGGCCTCCCCAGATGGGAAACCAGGGTCAGCCTGGCCCCAACGTTAATCAGCCTTTCAATTGTGGGGAGAGCAGCCTTGATCCGGCTGTCATCGCGAACCTTATTCCCTTCCAGGGGCACATTAAAATCAACCCTGATCAATATACTTTTGCCACAAGGATCGATATCTTCAATGCTCTTCTTTTTAATCATATTTTCACCACCCGGAATTAATTATTTGCGGCGTTTATAGGAAGCAGGTATGGAAAGTTCTTCCCTGTACTTGGCAACAGTTCTCCTGGAAATATCAATGCCTTCTTTCTGCAGCATTTCAGCCAGGCTTTGATCACTTAGTGGTTTATCCGGCTTTTCAGCTTCTATCATTTCCCGTATATATATTTTTATGCTGTGGGAAGAAAAATCTTTGCCACCGGCCCCAGACAAACCGCTTGAGAAGAAAAATTTTAATGGGAACAACCCCCTGGGGGTCTGGATATACTTGTTTGATGTAGCCCTGCTGACAGTGGATTCATGAACGCCGATGTTAGCGGCAACCTCTTTTAAAGTTAATGGTTTAAGCCTTTTAATACCGTAATCAAAAAAGTCTTTCTGGATATCGACAATCTGTTGCGAAACCCTGAAAAGAGTCAGCCGTCTTTGTTCTATACTGCGGATTAACCAGTATGCTTTTTCTATTTTGTTTTTAATAAAAGATGAAAGTTGATCATCGTTTGACCCAGTTCGCAGCATCTGCTGGTAAAAAGGGCTGATTGTCAGCTGGGGGATACCACTTTCATTGCCCACCACCACATATTGTTCATCAACCTTCTCAACTATAACATCGGGAACAATGTAACGGGTTTCTTCACCTGTCCCGTAAACAGAACCTGGTTTCGGATTAAGAGTCCGAATCAGCTTAACCGCTTCTTCAACTTTATTTTCTTCATAACCAAGCCTTGCTGCTATATATCGGAAGCGCCCATCCGCAGCTGCAGGCAAAAATTTTTTTACAATCTCTTCAGCCAGATCGCTGCGTAATTCCAGTTTCTCCAGCTGTAGAAGCAGGCATTCCTGGAGGTTCCGACAACCGATACCGGTCGGTTCCAGCTTCTGGACCAGGCTAAGCGCTTCTTCAAGCTCGTCCACCTCAATGCCAATCGCCAGTGACAGATCCTGTAACTCTTCCTGGAGGTAGCCATTATGATCAAGGTTGCCAGCCAGAAAAGCAGCTGCGTTATATTGACGGGGAGAAAGCCTCTGCAGACGAAGCTGTTCAAGAAGATCTTCGAGCATGGTCCGGCATGAACCGGCACAATTTTCCACGGTAGGCTGATAATCGGGGATAATTCCCGCTGCCCCGGTTGGATAAGACCTTTTATCAAGATCCATTTCCTTGAAGTATTCTTCCCAGGAAAATTCTTCGTTTTGATCACGCTCAGGGGCTTCAGACTGCTCTGGAACCTGTTCTTCTTTTTCGTTTTCCCTTGATTCCTGTATCTCAAGCACAGGATTGTTCAATAGTTCTTCCTGAATATGATCCTGCAGCTCCATCGACGAATACTGGAGCAGTGTAATCGCCAGCTTCAGCTCCGGTGTAATGATCAGCTTCTGACTTTGTTCCAGTTTAAGGTTGTAATCCAGTTTCACAGCATACGCTCCAATTACTTAAATTTAATCCTTGGCAAATAATAACAGCTAAACTGCAGCTGTTATTGACAATACCGCGTTTCTTTTTTGATCTTCGACACAACAAAGCTAAATCCTTCCTACTATTTGTCTAACTGGCATGCTTTTTGCTATTATCCTCTTTTCCTTTTCTCCAGGATCTTTTCCATCTGCCGGAACCGGTTGTTCATTCCCGATTTGCTAACCGGCGGGTTAAGCAGTTCACCCAGCTCTTTCAGGGATGCTTCCGGGTGATTAATCCGCAGCACAGCTGCTTCCTTCAAGGCCGGAGAAAGGTTGTTTAAACCTATTAAAGCATCCAGCGCCTGGATATTATCTAGCTGCTGCTGGGCAGAAGCAACTACTTTTTCCAGGTTGGCTGTCTCAAAATTTACAAGGCGGTTTACCTGGTTGCGCATACTTTTAATCACTCGCCGGCTTTCAAGATCAAGCAGGGCCATCCCGGCTCCGACTATACGCAAAAAGTCTGCCACTGCTTCTGCATTTTTGAAATAGATAAAGTATGCTTCTTTTCTTTTTCTAACCAGGGGTTCCAGCTCAAATGTTTTTAAAACCTTTTGATAAACCTGGGCATCTTCATGATCACCGCAGTTAATTTCCAGATGATAGCCCGAACGGCCTGATACGGATATACTGCCTCCTGCAAGAAATATGCCTCGCAGAAAGGCTTTTTTGCAGCAGGTCCTTTTAGGCAGTGAAGCATGCCTGCGGGGCAAGCTAAGATAAGGGCCGGCTTCTTTTAAATTAAGGTACACCAAAAGGGAATCGACCTGTTCGCGCCCCTGGACCTGAACCAGAAGCCTGTTTTTACCGAAGCGTTTTTCCTGCTGCCTGATAATGGCCGGCGCCTGCGCCCCGGCCTCTCTTAAAAGGTTAAATAAACGCCGGGCTACAGCCAAATCATCAAGGTGGATACTTAGAAGATGCGTATCACGACGGATTGTATAGTAACCGTTTTTCAATAGAAATGCTTTCAGCTCCCACGAACTGCAGCAGCTATTTTCATTATCCACCCTGGCCAGCTCATTTTTTACTCTCCTGGTTAGCGACAAAACCGGCTCCTCCGTTACTCTTTATGAATATCCCTGTGCTCAACAACCAGGTTAAATTTTGAACCAAGGGTTCGCCCCAATTCTTCCGCTAAAAATACAGAACGATGTTTTCCGCCTGTACAACCTATGGTTATTACCAGGCTGGTTTTGCCTTCCTTGACATAGAAGGGAATTGAATACTGCAGCAATTCCCGCACCATGTTAAAATACTTGGCTGTCTCCGGCCAGCGCCATAAATATTCCTGCACCTGCTCATCTTCTCCTGTCAGGGCTTTCAGGTGATCCACGTAATGGGGGTTTGGTAAAAAACGCACGTCAAATACGAGGTCGGCATCCGGAGGAAGACTGTATTTAAAACCGAACGATATAATTCGAATCTGCATATTCCTATCACGCTTATCCGGTTCATAAAGTTCTACAATCCTGGTTTTCAACTCCCAGGGCTTCATTAATGAAGTGTCTATCTCCCTGTTGGCTTTTCCGCGCAGTTCGCTGAGCGCTTCACGTTCCTTTTGAATCGCTTCGGGAAGACTTATGCTGCCCAGCGGATGGCGCCTGCGGGTTTCCTTGTAGCGTCGAATCAGAACGTCTTCATCCGCCACCAGGAAAAGAATTTCGTAATCTACATCAGAGTCCTCAAGCTCGTGCAGGGCCTTAAAAAGATCTTCAAAAAAGGCTGCTCCACGCATATCACAAACCAGGGCTACTTTTTTATTGTCGGATTGAACAAAAATATCAACAAACTTGGGGATAAGAGTGGGGGGCATGTTGTCAACACAGTAATAACCGAGATCTTCAAAACTGTTTAAAGCATGACTTTTCCCCGCCCCGGATAAGCCTGTTATTAAAACCAGGCGCAGGTTGTCAGTTTCGCTCATTACTCAGAACCTCCATTTTATATTTGGGTGCAAAAGTCACCCGCTGGAAAGATCGAGCACATAACGTTCTATTACTTCAGCCACACCATCGTCAACATTGGATGCTGTAACAAGATCAGCCGCCTTAATTACTTCCGGCCTGGCATTGGCTACTGCCACTCCCAGCCCGGCATAAATTATCATATCGAGATCGTTATGCCCATCGCCAAAGGCTATAATTTCTTCGGGCTTAATACCTTCCTGTTCAGCCAGCCAGCGTAAAGTCTGTCCCTTAGTGGCCCTTTTATCTGTTAATTCAAGAAAGTTGGGTCGCGACTGCAAGATGGCAAGCTCAGAACCGAATTTATCTCTCAGCTCTGCCTCAAGAGCTTCTATGGTACCATCCCATTGAATAATGCTCATTTTTGATGGTTCAGCCCCGTTATTTTTTAGAAAAGGAGCGAGGCTTCCCACCACCTTTAAACCCATATGGGCCATAGACTGGTAAAAACGGGAATAATCATTTTCTTCTTTTATATATAATTCGTCGTCAATAAATAGATTGACATAGCTTCCGCGTTTTTCTGCTTCTTCAGCAACAGTAACAGCAATTGCATTGGAGATCGGTCTGTGCAGGATCAGTTCACCGCTGCTTGATTTTTTAACCATGGCCCCGTGATAATTAATCAGGGGACAGTCGCCATCCAGTCCCATCCGCTGCAGATAATGAACGCTCGTTTTAAACATGCGCCCGGTGGCAATAACAAATCGGACCCCGGCTTCAACTGCCCGGAGAACGGCCTCCCTGTTGCGTGTAGAAATCTCTGATTTATCATCAAGCAGGGTGTCATCAAGGTCTGTTGCTATCATTTTATACTGCATAATCTTTCCACCTCATTAACAGTATAGCACATCAGTCTAACGCCCTTCATGGAAATAACTCACAATCTTACCGGCCAGGGAAGGGCTGATGCCGGGCACCCGGACCAGGTCTTCAACCTTTGCCAGGAGTATTTTTTCCATGCTGCCAAAGTGTTCAAATAAGGCTGCACGGCGTGAAGGCCCAACCCCGGGAACAGATTCCAGCGATGAGCGGACAGTCGCCTTGCTTTTACGGTTGCGGTGACCGCTGACAGCAAAACGGTGTACCTCATCACGAATACGCTGAAGCAACTGCAGCAGGGGATCGTAAGCGGCCATTCGTACCGGCATGGCGCTGCTCTCGAAGAAAAGTCTGTCCGGGTTTTTAGCCAGCGAAACAAAAGGTACCGTTTCCAGGATTGTACCGCGCACTGCCTGACGGGCTGAATTAAGCTGCCCCCTGCCCCCGTCAATTAAGAGCAAATCAGGCAGGGGCCAGTCAACGCGTCCGGCCCTTCTTGACAGCACTTCTTTCAGGGCGCCATAATCATCACCCGGATTTGCCTTCCTGATATTAAATCTCCTGTATGCATTGTTGTAGGGTTCACCATCAAGGAATACCACCATTGCCCCGACCGGTTCATCTCCACGCAAATGGGATATGTCGTAGGCTTCGATCCTTTCAGGGGCACTTTTCAACCCCACCAGGCGGCCAAGCTCATCAAGCGGATTTTCTACAAAACCGGGTTGCGCGGCCTCCTCTTCTTCCAGATGCAACATACCGTTTCGAAAAGCCAGGTCAACCAGTTTCTTCAGGGGACCACGCTGGGGCACATGTAATCTTATTTTACGGCCTGCCTTACCCTTCAACCACTCTTCCAACAGTTCAGACTCGACAGGCTCAACAGAAAGCAGAATTTCCCGCGGCATTGATTCTGCCCGGTGATAATATGACTTTATAAAAGAACTGATAATTTCTCTGTCGTCAATCTCTTCCGTTCCCTGCAGGGGGAAATGATCCTGCCTGAGAAGCTTACCCGTCCTCACCTGAAACAACTGGACAGCCACCCATTTATCCAGGCGGACCAGGGCCAGGATATCACGATCTGGGCTGTTTTCTGCCTGAAGCATTTTTTGTTGCTGACCCGCTATCTGCTGCAGGGCTTGGAGGCGATCCCTCAGGCGGGCGGCTTCTTCAAACTGTTCGGCGGTTGCAGCCAGTTTCATCTTCTGTTTCAGGCTGTCTTCCAGTTCTCCATGTCGCCCCTGCAGAAACATGTCAATTTGCCTGACCATTTCATTATATTCGTCCGGCGGAACAGCCATTTCACCGCGGCAGGGTGCCAGGCAGCGTTTCATCTGGTAGTTAAGGCAGGGTCTTGTTCCTGAAGGAGTTCCATCAAGCGGCTGACGGCAGCGGCGCAGGGGGAATACTGACCCCAGAAACTGCATGGTTTCTCTCACTGCCCCGACATCAGTGTAGGGTCCAAATCTTTTTTCCGCCCGATCAGGGTGAGCTTGGTACTTAGCTTTTTTTGATTTTTTCTGGGATAAGCGCAGCAGCTCCAGGCGGGGGTAAAGCTCGGGAGTTATCAACAGGTAAGGATAATCTTTGTCGTCCTTCATGATTACGTTGAAACGGGGTCTATATTCCTTGATCAGGCTGCATTCAAGGATAAGCGCTTCAACTTCACTGTCGGTAACAATAAAGTCAATGTCGGCCAGCCGGCCCTGCAATGATTGCAACCGGGGCGAACTGGAAACGTTATCGGCCAGGTAAGAGCGTACTCGTTTACGCAACGATACCGCTTTCCCTACATAAATCACCCGGTCGTTCTTATCTTTAAGCAGATATACCCCCGGCTGGTCGGGGAAGCGGTTAACTTTTCCCTTCAGCTGTTCCAGTAACATCTTTTTCCCCTGTTTTAAGTATATTTTTCAGCCACTGCCCGGTAATTGAATCACTACAGGCGGCTACATCCTCGGGTGTGCCGGAGGCTACCACCATTCCACCTCCGTCGCCTCCTTCGGGACCGAGATCTATCAGGTAATCTGCCCTTTTTATGACTTCCAGGTTATGTTCAATAACCACCACACTGTTACCGCTTTCAACAAGACGTTCCAGGATAATCAACAGTTTGCTGATATCGTCCAGGTGCAGGCCTGTAGTCGGTTCGTCCAAAATATAAAGACTGCGCCCGTTACTGCGCCGTGAAAGTTCAGTGGCCAGCTTGACCCGCTGCGCTTCACCGCCTGAAAGAGTGGTTGCCGGCTGACCCAGCCGGATGTAACCCAGACCGACATCGTAAAGAAGCTGCAGCTTGCGTTCAATTTTAGGGATTGCCGAAAAAAAGCTTAAGGCTTCTTCCACAGACATGGCCAGAACATCGGCAATATTTTTTTCCTTGTAGTATACTTCGAGCGTTTCCCGGTTATAGCGCTTACCCCCGCAAACCTCACAAGGCACATAAACATCGGGCAAAAAGTGCATTTCAATCCTGAGGATACCGTCACCGCGGCAGGCTTCACAGCGCCCTCCCTTAACGTTAAAACTAAAACGTCCCTGTTTGTAACCGCGGCGGCGCGATTCTGCCGTTTTGGAAAATAGTTCGCGAATTCCATCAAACAGACCGGTGTAGGTTGCCGGATTAGAACGGGGAGTGCGTCCTATTGGTGACTGATCAATTTCTATCACCTTGTCCAGGTGTTCAATACCTTCAATAGCCCTGTGGTTTCCGGCCTGGACCCGCGAACGGGTCAGCTTTCGGGAAAGCCCTTTCGAGAGAATATCATTAATCAGGGTGCTCTTGCCGGAACCTGATACTCCGGTCACACAGGTAAAAAGGCCGAGGGGGATACCAACATCAATATCTTTCAGGTTATGTTCACAGGCTCCTCTGACCCAGAGCCAGCGGTCATTGGCTGTTCTTCGCTGTTCAGGAACAGCAACAGAACGCCTGCCCGCCAGGTAATCCCCGGTAATCGAGGTTGCCGCTGACGTGATATCGTCAACTGTGCCCTGGGCTACTATTTCTCCACCTCCGGCTCCTGCTCTCGGCCCGATATCCACCAGATGATCAGCACTGCGAATAGTTTCTTCATCATGTTCAACCACCAGCACTGTATTGCCGAGATCTCTTAACCTTTTCAGGGTGTCGATCAGACGTGCGTTATCCCTCTGATGCAAACCGATACTCGGTTCATCAAGAATATAAATTACTCCAGTTAAGCCGGAACCGATCTGGGTGGCAAGACGTATCCTCTGTGCCTCTCCACCCGAGAGAGTAGCGGCTGCCCTGTCCAGGGTCAGGTACTGCAGGCCCACGTTGCGCAAAAACTGCAATCGTTCACCAATCTCTTTAAGCACCTGCTTTGCAATTTTCCCTTCCCTGGCGGAAAGCTCAAGGTTTTCGAAAAACGATGATGCCTCTTCTACAGTCAAGGCCGAAATATCAGCTATATTGCGCCCGGTCAGCAGTACGGAAAGGCTGGAGGGTTTTAAGCGTCTACCCATGCAAACCGGGCAGGGCCTGACCTGCATATAGCGCTCCAGTTCATTCCTGATATCATCTGATTCAGTTGCCCCATACCGGCGTTCGAGCAATCTTAAAACACCGGGGAATGCCTTGCGGTAGGTACGAACCTTTTTAAACATATTCACATAACGGAAATTGATTTTTTCTGCCGATCCGTAGAGTACTTTTTCCTGTAGATCCGGCTTGATTTCCCGAAACGGTATATCCAGATCAATATCCCAGGCTTTTGCCGCTGAATTGAGGAACTGCTGGTAATAATTCTGGCCGGAGAAAGGATGAATTGCCCCTTCATTTAAAGAAAGCTCCGGGTAAGGGATAACCAGCTCGGCGGCAAACTCCGCCTTTGTTCCCAGGCCACTACATTCAGGGCAGGCACCATAAGGAGTGTTAAAAGAAAATATCCTCGGGCTGATTTCATCAAAACTGAACCCGCATTGCGCACAGGCAAGGTTTTCGCTGAAGAGTGTTTCATTTCCCTCCACTTCGTCAACTAATACCAGACCTTCACTGAGTTTAAGCGCCGTTTCAATTGAATCAGCGAGGCGTGACTGGATTCCCTCACGAATAATCAGGCGATCGATTACCACCTCGATCGTGTGTTTTTTCTGTTTATCCAGGGTTATATCTTCTTCAAGGTCACGGACTTCGCCGTCCACCCTGATTCTGACATAACCCTTGCGCCGCATCTCTTCAAAAAGTTTCACATATTCTCCCTTACGGCTTCGCACCAGGGGAGCCAGCACCTGAATGCGAGTTCCTTCAGGCAGTTCAAGAACTTGATCAACCATCTGCTGCACCGCCTGGCTGCTGATCGGTATCTCGCAATTTGGACAGTAAGGCCGGCCAATCCGGGCAAAAAGCAGACGTATATAGTCGTATATTTCTGTTACCGTACCAACCGTTGAACGGGGATTACGCGACGCGGTCTTTTGATCGATCGATATGGCCGGTGATAAACCCTCAATATGATCAAGGTCCGGTTTGTCCATCTGCCCAAGGAATTGGCGGGCATATGCCGAGAGTGACTCAACGTAACGTCTCTGCCCTTCAGCATAGATCGTATCGAATGCAAGCGAGGATTTACCGGAACCGCTCAGCCCGGTAAAAACAATTAATTTATTACGCGGCAGGGAGAGGCTGACATTCTTCAGGTTATGCTCTCTCGCCCCACGAATAGTGATTTCTCCTGATGACAATTACTTCAACTCCTCAAATCTGTTTTTCCAGTTCAAATATCAGGTCTCGCAACTCGGCCGCACGTTCAAAAGCCAGTTCACGCGATGCCTGCAGCATTTCCCTGCGAAGTTTCTCTACTGTTTTGCGGCGTTTCTGCACCGGCAGAGAACGGTACTCTTCCGGCATGTAAGCTGCCTCTTCCTCCGCTGCCACTGTTGCTTCGATCAATGAACGGATTGGCTTGATAATCGTTTTCGGAATAATATCATTTTCTTCATTATAGGCAAGCTGTATCTGACGACGCCGCTCTGTTTCCCCGATTGCCCTGCTCATAGACGGGGTTATTCCCTCTGCATACATGATAACCCGCCCTTCAACATTACGCGCAGTCCGCCCAATGGTCTGAATTAACGACCTTTCAGAGCGGAGGAATCCTTCTTTATCGGCATCAAGAATGGCAACCAGGGTAACCTCAGGCAGGTCAAGCCCTTCCCTGAGCAGGTTGATCCCAATCAAAACATCAAATTCTCCGGAGCGTAAACCCCTGATGATTGTCATACGCTCAAGAGCGTCAATATCTGAATGCATGTAACGTACCCTGAGGCCCATGTTCTTGTAATAATCGGTCAGATCTTCGGCCATTCGTTTGGTCATGGTGGTTACCAGCACACGTTGATCCTTTTCGGCCCTGATCCTTATTTCTCCATAAAGATCATCAACCTGGCCTTCTGCCGGGCGCACCTCAACCTGGGGATCGACCAGGCCGGTCGGCCTTATAATCTGCTCAATAACATTTGTGCTGTGCTCCTGTTCCCATGGCCCCGGAGTGGCTGAAACCAGGATTACCTGGCCAATCAAAGCCTCAAATTCATCGAATTTAAGTGGCCGGTTATCCAGGGCGGAAGGCAGCCTGAAACCGTGTTCCACCAGAGTGCTTTTACGTGAATAATCCCCCTTGAACATTCCATTTATCTGGGGAATAGTAATATGAGATTCATCAATCACCAGCAACATATCATCCGGAAAATAGTCAATCAAGGTTGCCGGGCGGCTGCCGGGCGAACGACCATCAAGATGACGTGAATAGTTTTCAATACCACTGCAAAAGCCTATTTCCTGCATCATTTCAATATCATAATTTGTCCGCTGCTCCAGGCGCTGAGCTTCAAGAAGCCTGTCCCTGCTGCGGAAATATTTTAGCTGCTCATGCAGCTCTTTCTCAATATCGGTAATCGCCCGCTTTAGTTCGTCGGGAGCAGTTACATAGTGCGTCGCCGGAAATATTGCAACATGCATCCGGTCAGCAATCACCTTACCGCTAAGTAAATCTATTTCCCTTATTCTTTCTATCTCATCGCCAAATAGTTCTACCCGCAGAGCTGCTTCCGAGTGTGATGCCGGAATAATCTCCACCACATCGCCCCTGACCCGGAATGTGCCGCGGTGAAAATCTATTTCATTACGTTCGTAGTGTATAGAGACCAGCCGGTCTATAATTTCTTCACGGCTGATCCTGTTACCCGGACGCAGTGAAAGAAGCTGGTCTTTATATTCAGCCGGTGACCCAAGACCATAAATACAGGAAACCGAGGCCACAATAATTACATCCTTCCTTTCCAGGAGAGAACTGGTGGCAGAGTGACGCAGTTTATCTATTTCATCGTTTATAGAAGAATCTTTTTCAATATAAGTATCGCTGGAAGGCAAGTAAGCTTCCGGCTGATAATAATCGTAGTAACTGATAAAATATTCAACAGCATTATCCGGAAAAAGCTCTTTAAATTCACTGCATAACTGGGCAGCCAGAATTTTGTTCGGAGCCATGACCAGGGTTGGCCGCTGCACTTCTTCAATAACATTGGCTATAGTAAATGTTTTCCCTGAGCCAGTAACTCCGAGCAGGGTCTGGTAACGGGAACCCCGGCGCAGACCTTGCACCAGGGCTTCGATAGCTTGCGGTTGATCACCGGAAGGTTTATGATCCGCCTTAATCTTGAAAGACTGTTTCTCGATCAGGACGCACCTCCATTTATCAATAACATTCATAGCAAACCAGTCCCATAAGTACTACCTGGCCTTTTGCTATTGATTTAAAATTGTTCCATTAAAATTATAACCAGGCCGATTACAATGAAAAGAGCAGCTGTACCTATTTTCAGGTAAACAGGTTTTAAACGGGAAACAATCCGGCTGCCCAGGTAAACAGCAAGCAGGTGATTACAGAGTATCGCTGCCATTGATCCGGCAAATACAGCGACGGGGTATCCTGTTCCTGCAGCCAGCATCATTGTTGCCAGCTGACTTTTATCACCGAACTCCGCCATAAAAACCAGGCCCATTGTCTGCAGCAAGCCATCTCTGCAGTTAACCTGCTCTTCTTTCTTTTCCCGGCGCAGGCCGTAATAGACACCGATAAAAATAAATACTATACCGGCAATAATAGAAACCAGGTTATGGGGTATAAAATTATAGATAAATCCACCGGCAATAACCGCCAACCCCATTACCGCCCCCATTGCGATCAGGGCACCGCCCAAAACCTGCGGCGCAGGGTAACGGCAGGCCATGGTCATGGTTATCAACTGGGTTTTATCACCAAATTCTGCAACAAATACTGATAGAAAAGCGGCAAAAGCTGCTGCTGCCAACACTAGCACCACCATAAATATTTAATTTCCGGATCCAGGGAGAGAAAGGCTGAACTGATCATCTTTCTTCTTACATCTTTCTATTAAAAGAAACGTCAAACCGGTTAACCGGCACGCCTGAATAAGTTTGAAAGCTTCAACTTCAGGCGATTAAATTTAGTCCGGGTGTCATTTCGCTTTAGCTGAAGATAAACTGGAGAATTGTCAGAGGGCACAGGTATTACTCCCAGGGCTGCACCCCGTTGAAGCAGGTAGCGAAAAGTGCTTTTATTAAGCTTGGATTGAAATGATTCACTAACTTCCCCTTCACTCCGGCTCTTTTTCTTGAGAACCAGGGAAAATGCCTCATTGCCCCGGAAACCTTCCAAAAGAACCAGAAAATAGCTGTCATCAATTTTACGAAGCAGTTCTTCTCCCCCGTTAACCGGGTCGGAGTTAATCCTGGTAATTCTGTCCCCCGTTTTTAATCCTGCTTCTTCAGCTGCCGTTCCGGGAACAACCATTAAGAGGATAACACCCTCACCATCTGCCCGATAACAGGGGTTATTTTTAGCATCACGCTTCTTACCGTATAGAATTAGCAGCTCATGACCCAGCGGGGCGAAAATAACCCCGGGCAAGATCAGGAACGATAAATATTCCGAGGTGACACCAATTATCAGCAAAATTATGCTGTACAAAGCAAGCCATTTTGATGAGAACAAAGTTTTTTCCCGGGGGCCGGCAGTAAAAGCCAGATCAGAATAACCAAGCCCGGCTGCCACCGGAATAACCATATACTGAAGGCTCTGCTCTTCTCCTGGCTGGATAACGGATTTAAGAATTGGCCACCAATCCGGCATTGTGACACCGACAATTTCAGTCTGAGCAACCAGTGTTACTAGCAGGGCAACAAGGGGAAGCGGCCAGAATCGCTGCAGCGTATAAGCCCCTACCACTTTGCCATCATCCTGCTTCAGGTAGATCGGGCTACTGCCCCAGTGCCCGCCAATATAGATTAGCATTGCTTCAACCAGGTGCAGCAGACCGATTAAAACCAGCAGGGCCGGTATATGAATTTTTAAAAGGGAATCAATGAACCCTATTTCAATTAAACCGGGGAAAAGAGGCAATAGTATATACTTCACCAGCAGCACTGCGACAGCGACGATACCTCCGGCATAAGAAAAACAGAGGTATCGCGGGTTTATCAGTAAGAGTAACAGGGCAACCGGCCAGATAAAATAAAGGCCGATCTGCTCAAGGGAAAGCCCCAGCAGAACCAGAATAACAGAGGCAATAAAGCCACCCAGAAGACCCAGCCCCAGGGAGGTAAGCATTTGCCTGCCTATGGGATTAATCACCCGTCCATATAGGCTTTCCTCGGTTGCAGCCACCCTGCGGTACTGCATGAATACCAGGAAGAGGACCACCCAGAAGATTGGCATTACCAGAGTTAGCGCATATGTAGCCAGGAATATCTGGCCCAGATCAAAGATAAACTGCACCACTATGTTATTCCCCTCCCATAACTGTCCACAGACCTGGTTTATCAAACATATCCAGGGCATAATTCAACTGATCGTCATTTTCACCAGCTGCCCGGTCAAGGGCCTCTCTTAAAACAACCCAGGTTTGATCATCGAAAGATCCGCTGCCACTGAGCCCGGCATCCTCCTGGAAAGAGGTGAGGGCGATTGAAGTCTGGGTATCAAAGAAACCTGTAACCCTGACGTTGTAACCAAGCTGCTCAAGCATTAACTGCAGCATCTCAACATCAGGTCCAAAATCTCCGTCTTCGAGGCTTCCAGGGAAAAAGTAGCGATAGTAGCGGAGTATTTCGGGCATATCCACTTCAAAATCAGGCTCGATACCGTGCTTATGAATATCATGGCCGGAAGGGGTAAAATATCTGGCCATAGTTAATAGTATGGCGTTATCACCCGAAAGCTGAGCCATTTGTTGAACCGAGGCTTTCCCAAAAGTAGTTTTACCCACCAGGAGAGCAGCGCCGCGATCCTGCAAAGCCCCGGCCAGCAGTTCAGCTGAACTGGCTGAATCTTCGTTGATCAGCACGGCAATGGGATAACGCTTCTTTTCCGCACTGGAATAGTAAATTGTCTTAACTTCACCATCGCGACCGACCAGTCTGACGATTTCACCTTCCGGAACGAGCAGTTTGGCTACTTCAACAGCCTGGTCAACCAGACCGCCCGGATTATTGCGCAGGTCAATTATCAGCCCCTTGTTTAAGCCCCCTTGCTCCATCTGGTTAAACTTGCTGCTGAACTCATTAAAGGTATTGCTGTCAAAGCTTTCAATCCGAATATAACCAAGCCCGTCGGCCAGCATTTCACCGAAAACCGTTGCGATACTGATCTCTTCCCTTTCTACCATCAGGGTAATTGGCTCATCAGCGCCAGGCCTTTTAACCAGGACTTCAACCCTGGTGCCGTCAGGCCCGCGCAGTAGTTCCACTGCACGTGAGATCCCCTGTCCGGTCAACTCATTACCGTCAGCTTCAAGAAGACGGTCCCCGGGCATCAGCCCTTTTCTAGCCGCCGGAGACTCCGGAAAAGTTTCATAAACAACTATATTCTGGTATGCCTCTATAATACGCACACCGATACCGCTGTATGAACCCCTTGTTTCGCTAATAAACTCTTCAAGCTCAACAGGATCATAAAACCTCACCTGGGGGTCATTCAGGCTTTCCACCATTCCCTTTACAGCGCCTTCTATCAGGTGCTGCTTATCCACAGGATCATAGTAATAATTGGTAATCACATCAATGGCTTCAAAAATAATTATCGCGTCAGGATCAACCTGGCTGGCAGCAGGTTCATACCTGATTACTGTTGAAGGTAGATCTTCAGCAGTTGAAATATCGTTATTCCGCACAGCCGAATAATAAGTGATCATATTAGTTGCGATTAATGCCACAACAAAAATAGCCAGCAACACAAATATGGTTTTTCTACTACCGTTTCCTGTCATCATAAACATCTCCAGACTGCGTTATCTAACCGTAATTGATGAAAATGCCTTCCTATTATCATATCATATATAAGCAAAAATATTAAACCACCCTGTTACCTGATTAGAGTGGTTTACTGTTTAAAGAATGATCGGCAATTTGCTTAAAACTCGCATGAGTTGACAGTCCGTGGAAAAGGAATAACATCCCTGATATTAGACACACCGGTCAGGTACATCAGGGCCCTTTCGAAGCCGAGTCCGAACCCGGCATGCCTGACTCCGCCGTAACGTCTCAAATCGAGATACCATTGAAGATCATCAGGGTTAATATTAAACACAGCCATTCTCTCAAGCAGTTTTTCAGGACGTTCTTCCCTCTGGCTGCCGCCGATTATCTCTCCAACACCGGGCACCAGTAAATCCATGGCGGCAACTGTTTTTTGATCATCATTTAGCCGCATGTAAAAAGCCTTGATCTCTTTTGGATAATCTGTAACGAAAACCGGGCGACCATACTCTTTTTCCGAAAGAAACCGTTCATGTTCTGTCTGCAGGTCACGGCCCCAATCAACCGGATATTCAAATTTTTCACCGGACTTTTGAAGTAAGTTTACCGCTTCACTATAGGTAATACGGGCAAACTCTGCTTTTTTTATACTCTCAAGCCTCTCTTTTAAACCTTTATCGACATATTGGCTAAAAAAATCCATCTCTTCGGGTGCGTTTTTTAGCAGATATGTAGTCAGGTATTTTACCATATCTTCAGCGAGATCCATATTGTCCTGCAGATCGGCGAAGGCTATCTCCGGTTCTATCATCCAAAACTCTGCAGCATGCCTCGCCGTATTGGAGTTTTCTGCCCGAAAGGTGGGTCCAAAAGTATAAACATTGCGAAATGCCATGGCAAATGCTTCTGCTTCAAGCTGTCCGCTCACGGTAAGATTGGTTTTTTTACCGAAAAAATCATTCGAATAATCAACTGCTTTCTCTTCAGAAAGAGGAGGAGAAAGGGGGTCAAGGGTAGTTACCCTGAACATCTCTCCGGCGCCCTCTGCATCATTGGCAGTAATGATGGGGGCGTGCATGTAAACAAAGCCCCTTTCCTGAAAAAAACTGTGCACGGCGAACGACAGGATCGATCTAACCCTGAAAACAGCAGTGAAGAGGTTTGTCCGGGGACGCAGGTGAGCTACCTCTCTTAAAAATTCCCTGCTGTGCCTTTTAGGCTGGATAGGATAATCAGGCAGTGAATCACCTTCAAGCTCCACTGCTGCAGCTTTAATTTCAAAAGGCTGCCTTGCATCCGGGGTCAGCACCAGGCGTCCGCTTACTGTTATTGCTGCTCCTACCCCGAGTTTCGCTATGCGATCATAATCACTAAGATTCTCCTTTTCATATATTATCTGAACTGGATTAAAATAAGTGCCATCATTGAGAGCTATAAACCCGAATGATTTTTGGTCGCGATTATTCCTGATCCAGCCGCTCACAACTACTTCACTATCACTGTATAATTCTGCACTGCCATAAAGCTGCTTCACTGTTATTTTCTTCATCATTAACCTCCCTGCCTTGAATAGATAACTCTATACTGTGCATTTAAAGTTTATTCGGCAATAAAAAGGGGCCGGCGATTTGCTTGAACAAACCTCAGGCCCCTGAAAAACCTATTGCAAGGGATACCTGTTAAAAGTAATTCATGGGGTTGTAACGATGATCCGCTCCCCCACTGGGGTAGGTACGTATAGCCGGTTTATTAAATTCCCTGACTTCAAAGTGGAGGTGAACACCGGTGCTGTAGCCGGTTGTTCCGGCCCGGCCGATACGCTGTCCCCTGGTAACTATATCGCCCACTTTAACCAGCAGGCTGCTCATGTGGGCATAGAGAGTAACCGTACCACCACCATGATCGATCATAATACAGTTACCATATCCACCGTTCCATCCCGAAAAAATAACTTTACCCTCTTCTGCAGCAATAATATAATTAGCTGCCCCGTTATGTGGGGCCATATCCACTCCACCATGCCAGGCCTGGGCGCCGCTGAAAGGATCTCTTCGCCATCCATAGCCGGAGGAAATCCAGGTCGGCGCTTCGATCGGATAATGAAGCGCTCCATGCAGGCCTGAGAATTGGCTGGCCGCTTCAGCAAGCAGCTTACGGATTACTTCATCCAGCTGCTGTGCTTCGTTCTCAAGGTCCTGTATAGCTTTCATATTCAGGGCTATTTCTCCCTGTAGCTCCGATAAAATTACATTGCGATCCCCGGCAGCCCGCTCCAGTTCATTTTCATTGGCTGCCACCTGGGCACGCATGTTTTCCAGGTTACGCTTCTTGGTTTCAAGTTCTTCTTTCCAAGTATGAATTATATCCCTTTCTACCTGAATCTCTTCAATTAACCGCAGGTCGTTTCCGGCAATTAAACTTAAATTATGCAGACGAATTAAAAAATCAGAAAAACTGCTTGATTCAAAAAGTACTTCCACGTAAGAAATAACACCATGTTGTTGAATAGCCCTGAGACGAAGTTTAAGCAGATCTTCCTGGTAGCGAAGCTGTTCTTCCGCTTCAGATAATTCTTCCTCAACCTGGCCAATTTCTACCTCAACCAGGGCAATATCTCCGGCCAGACGCTCCTGTTCCTGTCTCAATTCATGAATACGCGTTTCGAGTTGCTGCAGCTCTTCCTGCAGGGCGGCTTCACGATTTAACCTCTGTTCCAGTGCGCTTCTTTCTTCCCTCTGTTTTTTCTCTATCTCTTCCAGTTCCTGTTGTCTGGCTTCAATCTCTTCGGTCAGGTTAGCATAAACGGGCAACGCAAAAGAAATGATCAGAAAAACCGTCAGGATCAAGTAAATGAACCATTTAAAAATACCGGCTTTCATAACCTACTTCCTCCCTGTTATCATAAATCTTTAAAATATCTCTCTATACTCTCAAAAACCTGCCCATCGAAAAGGCACTGCCCAGAATTCCCAGTATTGTCCCCAGGGGCACCAGGTACTTAGCCAATTCTATCATAACCTGCTCAACCGGAAGCAGGCTGAGAAAGAGCAGGTTATTTACAGTTACCCACTCCACGGAGTGGATATAAATATAATAAAGGGCCAGCATTGGCAGCACCGCTCCTAAAAACCCCATGAACAGCCCTTCCAGCACAAAAGGCCAGCGGATGAACCAGTTCGTAGCTCCAACGTATTTCATGATGGCAATTTCTTTTTTGCGCATCATCACTGTAAGTTTGATCGTGTGAGATATCAAAAATACAGCCGTTATTGCCAGCCCTGCCATCAAAGCCAAAACAACCAGCTGGATTACCCGGGTAACAGAAAAAAGGTTCTCCACATAACCTTTCCCGTAAAAAACATTGGAAACACCCGGATATGTTCCAAACTCCGCTGCCAGTTCGGCAACAGTTTCAGGCACAACCGTTTTTACTTCATATGAAGCCAGAAGAGGATTGTCCAGCTCGCTGTCGTAACCCTCCAGCATCCCGCCAAGCTGGGGGCGCAGCCGGCTCATATGCTCTTCACTTGAAACATAGTGTACTTCAGCAACACCCTGGTGGGCGCCAATTTTCCGACCCAGTTCCGTCTGCTGTTCACTGGTTGCAAATTCATCGATAAAGACCACGATTTCAACCTGTTCCCTGACGGTATCAGTAATATGCCCGACATTCAATGTAAACATCATGAATAGTCCAAGCATTAAGAGCGTTACAACAACCACACCTGTAGAAGTAATGCACATCCAGCGATTCCTGTATAACCCCTTGAATGTTTCACCAATTACATATCCAATACCGCTAATGAACATGGGAATAAAACCCCTTTTGCTCATCACCAACCAGCCGGCCGCCGTCGAGATATAAAACTCGTTTTTTAAACTTATCCACAATATCCCTGTTGTGAGTGGCCACCAGAACAGTTGTCCCCCTGAGGTTAATACTGCGCAGCAGGTTCATGATATCAAGAGTAGTGCCGGGATCCAGATTGCCGGTTGGTTCATCCGCGATGATCATCGCCGGACGGTTGGCAATTGCCCTGGCCAACCCCACCCGCTGCTGTTCGCCTCCTGAAAGATCACAAATCCTGGCATCCCCTTTTCCCTGCAAACCAACCAACCCTAATACATGAGGAACACGTTTGCGGATTTCACGCCGCGTAGCTCCGGTTACCATCATGGCAAAGGCAACATTGTCATAAGCCGTCCTGTCTTCAATAAGGCGAAAATCCTGAAATACCATGCCAATATTGCGCCTCAGGTAAGGCAACCTATGCCTCGGCAGCTTCCCCACATCCCTGCCGAAAATTTTCAGCGTTCCTTCCGATGGTATCAATTCCCTGATTATCAGCTTCAAAAGGGTCGATTTACCGGCTCCGCTCGAACCGACAAAAAAAACAAATTCACCGCGATCTATAAAGAAAGATACATCTTCCAGGGCATTGTCCCCGTTTTTTGTATATCTCATGCTCAAATCTTTTGCTTCAACCATGCAGTCAGACCTTCCTGCGCTTACTTTACATAATATTTTTCTACAGTTGATTAAACCTTCCTGCTAGACATATTAATGTATTTTTACTTATTTTGCAAATTGTTGACAAACCAGCAGTTCACTGATTAAGCTGGGATCCAAACAGCATTTTAATAAAATTCTAATGCTGCTGTAATTTTTTGAAACCTTCCCCGTGAACCTCTGTAGCATTACCAATAATCACAAAGGCGCCCGGGTCAACTTCATGAATGATCTCTTTCAGTCTGGCTATCTGCTGCCTGGTAATAACACAAAGCAGCACTTCCCTTGTTTCACGGGTATATCCACCTGAACCTTCTAACCAGGTTACACCACGCCCCAGTTCATAAAGCAGCTTTTCGTTAATTTCTTCACCGTTACGGGTTATAATAATTACTGACTTGGCCAGACCCAGCCCTTCAAGAATTGCATCGATAACTTTAACACTGACAAAGAGGGATAGTGCAGCATACATTGCTGCTTCACCTCCGAATACAAACACTGCCAGCGCCAGAACGATTAAATCGCCCATGAGCATTGCCTGGCCCGGACTGATACCCCACTTTTTAGCCAGAATTAAAGATAACAGGCTGGTTCCCCCGGTAGAACCGCGGTAGCGAAACACCAATCCGGAACCAACCCCCATCACTATCCCACCGTATACAGCAGCGAGCAGCAAATCATTAGTGGCAGGAGGCAGCAGAGGTGCAGATATTTCCAGGGCCAGCGAAAACAGTACGGTACCCAACAGACTTTGCATAACAACACGCGGTCCGAGTACCATGTAGCCGGCAATAAAGAGAGGTATGTTTAATACAATTACAGTGATCCCTATAGGAGAACTGATCAGGTAGTGCAGCACGACAGCCAGACCGCTGATTCCGCCGGGAGCCAGCATATTGGGCACCATGAAAATATTGTAGCCGACAGCAAGTATAACCGCACCGGCCATAATACCGAAAAAATCAATTAAAACCGTTTTCAAATTTTTTTTGTCGACTCTAACTTTTTTCATAGCAACCTCCTATTTCCTGATCGGTATCATCCCGCGGGCCTTCCAGCGAAGAAAAGCTTCGACAAAAGGATCAAGCCGCCCATCCATAACTGCTTCTACCTGGCCTACCTCTGCCCCGGTACGATGATCTTTTACCAGGGTGAAGGGATGAAATGTATAGGTGCGAATCTGGCTGCCGAAACCGATTTCCCGCTGATGGCCCCGTTCGGCATTGATCTGTTCTTCCTGCTCCTGCCTGTGCAGCTCGCCCAGCCTGGCCTGTAAAACGCGCATTGCCTGCTGGCGGTTGCTGTGCTGAGAACGATCATTCTGGCAGGATACAACCAGGCCGGTCGGTATGTGGGTTATTCGAACTGCCGAATCTGTTTTATTGACATGCTGCCCACCAGCTCCACTGGATCGATATGTATCTATTTTCAGATCATCAGGGTTGATTACCAGCTCTTCTTCTTCTACTTCCGGGATAACATCAACTGAAGCAAAAGATGTGTGGCGTCTTTTGGAAGTATCAAAGGGGGAAATGCGAATCATACGGTGCACCCCTTTTTCAGCCTGCAGGTAACCATATGCAGCATGACCCCGAACAATAAAAGTTGCGCTTTTTATGCCAGCTTCGTCATCTGGGAGCAGATCAACCAGTTCCACCTGGTAACCTTTCTGTTCGCACCAGCGCAGGTACATGCGCAGCAGCATTTCAGCCCAATCCTGAGATTCAAGCCCCCCGGCGCCGGGATGCAACGACACTATTGCATCGCAAAAATCATATCTCCCGCTAAAAAGTGTTTCGAGTTCTAATGAGTCAAGTTTTTCTTCAATTTCTTCAATCAGCGGTTCAACTTCCTTAAATACTTCCGAACCTGCATCTTCATCTTCTTCAGCCAGTTCCAGAAACACTCCGACTTCTTCAGCCAACCTGTCAATATCCTGGATTGGACGAACCTGCTCCCGTAAAGCACCCTGTTTTTTCATAACTTGCTGGGCACCGGGACTGTCATCCCAGAAATCAGGTTTTGCAGCCTGTTTTTCCAGATCGCTAAGCTTTTTCAGCTTACGATCATATTCAAAGAGAAGCCCTCATCTCTTCAAGCCGCTCCCGCTGAGCAGCCAGTTTGTCACTATACTCTTTCAGCATAAATACACCTACTTTCCACAACATTTTTTGTATTTTTTACCACTACCGCAGGGGCAGGGATCATTGCGTCCAATCTTCTCCACTGTGACCGGCTCCTGGCGCGATCCAGGCGATTTGCCCTGTCCGGCAGGCGGCGACCCACCGCTTTCATCGCGCTTATCAGCCGGCGGAGCGCTTCCACTACCCAGCCCCCTGATTGCCGGCCTGTAGCCGGTAGCCTCTCCTGTAACCGCTTCGCGACGGGGAGCTGCTGTTACCCGGACGTGATAAATGGTCCTGACCACATCCGCCTGAATTTGACGAATCATATCTTCAAACATGTCTGCACTCTGAAGACGGTATTGGACCAGGGGATCACGCTGACCGTAAGCCTGGAGATGAATCTCATGTCTTAATTGATGCATCACATCGATGAAGTACATCCAGTGCCGGTCAACTGTCCGCAGTAATACAACTCTTTCAAGTTCCCTCATGATTGAAGGGGTCAGCTCTGCTTCACGTTCTTCATAAAATGAGCGTGCTTCTTCGTATAAAACCGGGCGGACATCTTCTTTTTCTTTATCGGTCAGGTCCCTGACAGAAACAGTTCCCTTACGGATGAAAAGGTCTTCAGCTCTTTCAAGCAGAGCCCGAGCATTTTCATCATCCAGAAAGCCCTGCTCAATTGTAAACTCCTGGATGATCCTGTCAATAATTTCATCAACCATGTCGAGAATCGGCGGCTTCATATCTTCGCCTTCAAGCACTCGCTTCCGCTGGCCGTAGATTACTTCTCTCTGCTGGTTTAGTACATCGTCATAATCAATCAGGTTACGACGAATTTCAAAGTTACGCGCTTCAACCTTCTTCTGGGCATTCTCAATCGCCTTGCCAACCAGGCCGTGGTCGATAGGCATATCTTCATCGATACCGAATCGATCCATCATTGAAGCTATGTTGCTCCCACCGAAAAGCCTCATCAGATCGTCTTCCAGCGAAACAAAAAATTGTGATGACCCCGGGTCTCCCTGGCGTCCGGAACGCCCCCTCAGTTGGTTATCGATACGCCGGCTTTCATGACGTTCTGTCCCCAGCACATGCAACCCGCCAAGGTTAATTACTTCTTCACGTTCTTTTTTTGTTTCACTGAATGCATTGTCAATCAGTTCAGCATAACGTTTCTGCCATTTTTCCTGATCTTTTTCTTCCAGTTCTGTTTCTTCAGCCTTGAATTCATTCAACAATTGCTCCCTGACCAGGTATTCGGGGTTTCCACCGAGGATAATATCTGTACCACGGCCGGCCATATTGGTTGAAATAGTTACCGCATTCCTGCGGCCGGCCTGAGCAATAATGTATGCTTCCCGCGAGTGATTAACCGCATTGAGCACTTCATGCTGCACATCCTGACGTTTAAGCATTTTGCTGAGCATTTCAGATTTTTCAACTGAAATTGTGCCCACCAGTACAGGTTGTCCACGATGACGGCATTCGATTATTTCTTCCACCACTGCCTTGAATTTGGCCCTTTCAGTTTTATAAATAATATCAGGCAATTCTTCCCTGATCATCGGCTTGTTGGTGGGAATTGCAACAACATCCATACCATAAATTTTACGGAACTCGTCTTCTTCGGTAAGTGCCGTACCGGTCATTCCGGCGATTTTACCATACATTCGGAAATAATTCTGGAAGGTTATCGAGGCAACAGTACGCGTTGCTGCCTGGACCTCTACCCCTTCCTTAGCTTCAATAGCCTGGTGCAGTCCGTCAGAATAGCGACGGCCCGGCATCAAGCGCCCGGTAAATTCATCTACAATAAGAACTTTCCCATCCTGCACTACATAATCGACATCGCGCTCAAAGAGGGAATAAGCTTTAATCAACTGGTCAAAATAATGACGATGCTCAGATGCTTTTTCAGATTCCTTTTCGTTAACCTTTTCTTCTTCGTCGGCACGTTCTTTACCCAACTGTAATAGCTTTAAGAGCTGGGGATTAACCCGTTCCAGCTCGCGATAACCTTTATCCTTGATATCTGCCAAACGGGAAGTTTCATCAATAATATAGTAGAGCTCTTCATCAAGGTGGTTGAGCCTTTTTTCTGTCATCAGAACATGCTTGGTTCGTTCTACAAGCTTTTCCATTCCCGGTTCTTTCATCATTTTCAACAGGTTTTTATTTTTTGGGGAACCCCGGCGGGCCAGTAAAAGCTTTTCAGCAGCCTCTTCGGTGTTTCCCTCCTCGAGATCGTGCTTCGCCTCGTTTAGCAAATCAACAACCAGTTTACTCTGGCGGCGGATCAAATGCTCAACCTCTTTTTTCCAGCGCCCGTATTCTTCTTTTGCTTCAACCCGGCTGCTGATTATTAAAGGAGTCCGGGCTTCATCAATCAGGATGCTGTCAACCTCGTCAACGATAGCATAATTTAAACCCTGCTGCACCATATCCTGTTTATAGAGGACCATGTTGTCGCGAAGATAGTCAAATCCGAGCTCATTATTAGTTGCGTAAATAATATCGCTGTTATAGTTTTCCCTGCGCTCAGCAGGTTCAAGACCCTGGACTATTAACCCCACCTTCAAACCCAGATATTCATAAATTGGCCCCATCCATTCGCGGTCCCGCCGAGCCAGGTAATCATTAACCGTTACTATATGCACTCCCTTACCGGTTAATGCGTTTAGGTATGCCGGCAGGGTAGCAACAAGAGTTTTCCCTTCACCTGTTTTCATTTCGGCAATACGCCCCTGATGCAAAACAACGGCACCAAGCACCTGCACATCAAAGGGTCTCATTCCCGTTTTTCTGTAGGCTGCCTCCCTGGCCAGGGCATAAGATTCGGGAAGGATATCATCAAGGCGCTCTCCAGCAGCAAGGCGTTCTTTTAGCAGTTCTGTCTGCCGGGGAAATTCATTTTCTTCCAACTCTGAAGCCCATTCTTCCAAAGCATTGACCTGGTCAACTGTTTTTTCCAGACGTTTAACTTCTTTTTCATTGGGGTCTCCAAATATTTTTTTCATGAATGCAGCCATAAGAATACTCCTTTCAGCAGACTGGAGCCAGTTCGTCGCACAGGGCCCACATGCTGCCCGAAACCAGGGAATGTCCTCCCAGCACCACGGGTATGGCACATTCCACCGCAAGGCGGGTAAAATCCCTCAACCAGGGATTCTCAACCTGTCTCCAGCAGCCCAGATCTGACAAAAAACGATCACTGTCACTCAACTCAAGTTTATAATGATACATTAAAACCCTGCTGTCAATAAAGGCACAACGCGCCAGCTCCGGAAGATAGTTGAAAAAATTATTTAACCCGGAATGTTCCAGCAAAAGACCGAGCAGAGATATTACCTGGCCGTTTTCAATGCGGCCCAGTGATTTCATGCCTCTTTCCTCGGAAAAAACCCGCAGGCGCAGCTTCAATAATTCGTTGAGCCTTCCAATAACAGGCGCTCCGACACGGCCGATTAATAAAACATCTTCATATTCAGCGGACAGTACAGCCTTGGCTTTTTCCAGTGTGCTGTAATCCAGGTCCAGGTTTTTAAAAACCTGCCTGGTCCGTGTCCCACAGAAAGGACCGGCACCAAGAACCAGCAGATCGGTTGGTGTATCTATGTCAAATAAAAGGCCCAGAGAATGAGGCATGAGCTCCATTTCAAGGCCAAGTTGATCTCTTAAAGTCAGGGCCAGGCTGTTATCCATTGCGGGCAATTCTATGTCCTGCAGGGACTGCGTAACAGTAAAAGCAACCATATCCGCTGACTGAGTGTTATTGGTATAAACAAATTGATCTCTCTGTGTTAGTTTCCGGCAGATCATTTCCAGTTCACTGACAGTAATCAGGGGACAACCCGCGCCATTCAGGCAAAAGACCTTATTCAGATCATGCTTTTTTATTACTGCTTTAAGCTGGTTGCCAAAGTGGAATTGTTCGGTTGTCAGCGAATTCAGGGACACTTCTGCTCCCAGGCCTTTTGCAGGCTCAACAAGTTCGGGCCGGTTAGTGTGCAAATATACCTGCTCAATACACTTAACCTGTTTCATCTTTTCAAGATTATCGAGCAGTGCAGCCTGTCGCACATCGGCCATAATATTTTCTACTTGACTGCGTGGGTTCGATCCCTCAAATATTACTGCACTGACACCCATCTTCATTCAGGCAGACCTCTTCTCAACCATTCCATACCACTTCGGGCAGTATAAATTCTTTATATACCACTGGTTTCTATTCTGGTTCTATTAAACCGTAATTGCCGTCTTTGCGCTTGTAAACCACATTTACTGCATCATTTTCAGCACTGGTATAAACAAAAAAGTTATGTCCCAAAAGATCCATCTGTAATATAGCCTCTTCCGTACTCATAGGTTTCAGGGTAAAGCGCTTGGTTTTGACCAGCTTTGGCGCTTCTTCTTCGCTTCTTTCCACTGCCTCGGTTGCTGCCAGTTTTTCACTGATCACACGTACTCCACGCTTACGCAACGATTTATTCATCCTGGTTTTGTATTTCTTAACCTGTCTTTCGAGCTTGTCGACAACCTTATCAATAGAAGCATACATATCACCTGTCGACTCTTCGCCTCTCAGGATCAGTCCGTTCAAATTCATAGTAACTTCAACAATATGTTCATCGCGAATAACGCTTAAAACAACCTGGACGTCGGTAGCCTTATCAAAATGCTTTTCAAGTTTGCCAAGTTTTTTTTCAGCATAATCAATAAGCGCCGGTGTTGCTTCAATGTTTTTACCGCGAACTGATATATTCATTTTATCTACCTCCCGCTGTATAGTATAAGAAACATAATACTACAAATACTATTCCCCAGTCCAGCACAAAATCCTGCCTGTAACAATTTAGTCCCGGGAACGGCGATTGTAAGCAACAGCAGCCGCATGAACAGTCGCCCCCTCTTCTTTCAATACTGAAGCTGCTTCATTCATGGTAGAACCTGTAGAAAAGATATCATCAACCAGTAGTATATTCATACCTGGAGTAAGTTCGCCTGTTAACTTAAAAGCTCCCCTGATATTTACACACCTCTCCCTGCGGGAAATAGTTGTCTGCGAGCAGGTTTTAACAATACGCTCTAAAATATTTTTGCAGGGCACTCCCATTACTCCCGCGATGCTGCGCGCCACCAGTTCACTCTGGTTATAACCTCTTTCACGCTTCCTGGACTTGTGCAGAGGCACGGGAACAACCATATCGAAAAATATTCGCGAGGTTCCGGCTAACTCCCTGCCCATCCACAAACCCAGGGGCCTGGCCAGGCTGCGCCTTTGACGGTATTTAAAATCATGAAGCATCTCACGCCATCCTGATTCATAAAAAGAAAGGCAGTAAAGGCTTTTAATGGGGTACCAACCCGGCAAACATTTACACGACAGCGCGGACCCGTGCTGTTCACAGTAAGGACAGACATACCCTGCACTTTTAAAGGCCCTCTCGCAGGTGGGGCAAAGAGGAACTATAGGACGGCCTGCCAACACAGCACGGCATACGAGGCAGCGTTCAGGATAGAGCAGAGTCAGCAGAGAATCGATAAAACTGACTTTCTTTTTTTTATTTACAGGGGCAGGATGATTGTTATTGCTCAATCGCTCCACCCCTGGTTAATCTTTTTCCCAGACTGCTGTATCTTTCCTCGGCTTTATTGTTACGTACCGCTATGGCCAGGGCTTTTTTGCTGCCTACCAGGACAGCCAGTTTGCGAGCCCTGGTTATTCCGGTATAAAGCAGGTTCCGCTGTAAAAGCATATAATGCTGGGTTAAAACCGGCATTATAATAACAGGATATTCACTTCCCTGACTTTTATGAACAGAAACAGCATAAGATAGAACTAATTCGTCAAGCTCGGTAAAATCATAAGAAACAGGCCTTGGCAGCAGCAACTCGCGAAAGGTTACAATGAGTTCGCCTTCTTCCCGGTCAATAGCTGTTATTATGCCGATATCCCCGTTGAAAACCTCTTTCTGATAATTATTACGGATTTGCATTACCTTATCTCCCAGACGGTATACTACTCCCCTGGCTGTTGTTTCGGGCTTATTCCCGGCAGGAGGATTTAAAGCTTCCTGCAGCATCAGGTTAAGCCGATCAACACCAGCAGCAGTTTTACGCATTGGAGTCAACACTTGCAGATCCAGCAGGGGGTCGTATGGCCCATAGTTTGGCAAACGTTCCCGGCAGAGCTGAACAATTAGCTTTGCCGCGTGTTCGGCATCTTCTTCATTGATAAAGAAAAAATCTTTATTTTTTACATTTAAGTAGGGCATTTCACCCTGGTTAACCCGGTGGGCATTGACTGTGATCATGCTTTCACGAGCCTGCCTGAATATGTGACCTAAACGGATACAGGGGATTTCACCTGATTCAATTAAATCACGAAGCACATTGCCGGCTCCAACTGCTGGAAGCTGGTCAATATCGCCAACCATTATCAACCTGCAGCCATAAGGAAGAGCCTTTAGCAGATTATACATCAGCAACAAATCAACCATAGAGGCTTCATCAATTACTACCACCTGTCCTTCGACAGGGTTCTTCTCGTTACGCTGGAAACGAAACCCTTCCCCTTCTGAAAAACTGTACTCCAGCAGGCGGTGAATAGTATAAGCTTCCTGTGAAGTAGCTTCAGTTATCCTTTTAGCAGCTCTCCCTGTGGGAGCAGCCAGAATAACCCGCTGCCCCATTTCCTGAAACACTCTTAACAGCGCTTTTATCGTAGTTGTTTTACCCGTTCCCGGACCTCCGGTAACAACCAAAACCCCGTTTTCGATGGCCCTGCCCAAAACCTCAAGCTGTTCACCGGTTAAATGAGAGCTGTCGTGCCCGACCTTACCCAGCGCCTGATTCGCTTCGAGGGCGGCAAAAGGTTTTACATTTCTGCCAAGCTGATGCAGAAAACGCGCCGCGCCCTGTTCAGCCTGGTAAAAAGGAGCATAATAAACACTTAGATCATCATCTTCTTCCAGGTGCAGCTTTCCGGCCTGAACCAACTTCTCCAACTGTTTAGAAAAAAAACTTTCCTCCAGTTCATTACCATCAACAGCAAGCAATTCTCCGACTCTATCAAGCAAAACCAGCGCCGGCAGGAATACATGCCCCTGTTCGGATGCACGACTCAGTGTGTAGGTGATTGCTGCCTGTACTCGTTCGGGAGCCCCTGCAGGCAGACCCATCTGACGGGCAATTTTATCGGCCGTCTTAAAACCAATGCCTAATACATCCTCAGCCATCCGATAGGGGTTCTCCTGAACACAGCTTACTGTTTCCGAACCGTAACGGCGGTAAAGACGCATGGCCTGGTTGACGGTAACACCATAACCCTGTAAGAAAACCAGGACATTCTGTACATCCTTATACTGGCAGTAACTTTTTATGATACTTGCCGCTTTAACGGTCCCGATACCTTCTATTTCCTGCAAGCGATGCGGTTCTTTTTCCATAATCTGCAGAGTATCGAGACCAAAAGCTTTGACAATACGCTCCGCGGTAACTGGGCCAATTCCTTTAATTAAACCTGAAGCCAGGTAGCTTTTCATCCCTTCCTCAGTTACCGGCATCAGCCTTTCCCATTGTTCAACCGCCAGCTGCTTCCCGTAACGTTTATGTACTTGCCATTCACCCTGTAACTGCAGGCTTTCACCTTCCTGCAGGGGCGGAAAATTACCGACTATAACCAACGCTTTACCATCGCTGCAACGAAAGCTGCCAACCAGGTAAGAACTATCTTCGCTATAGTATCTGATCTTTTCCAGGGTTCCCTCGAATTTTTCCAGCTTTCTATCCTCCAATCACTCACACTGTCGCCCGGATGCCGGTTTGTCTCTGTTTGTCCTTCACATTTTAAGAAACATAGCAAATTAACGGTTTTTTATCTCTTATTTATTTTTTAGCGGGCCTATTTTATTTTTCCGGTAGGCATTGGAAAATTTGCGGCAGTGACGATCACGACCCATCAGGGCTTCAACAGCAAGCATAGTTGCCATCATATCCCTGTTCAGCGGATCCATAATAGCTGAATCCATTCCCTCATAAAGAGCAAGGGCCAGGAAATTCTGGTTGACCACTTTGCGTAACGGCATACCAAAGGAAATATTACTTAAGCCCGAAGTGACTTTAATGGAGGGATAAATCTCTTTAACCGCTCTCAGGGTACCGACGAATCTTTTGAAGGATTCATTGTCGGTGGAAAGAGTCATTACCAGAGGATCAACATGGATACGGGAAGGGTCTATATCATAACTTATTGCTTTTTCGACAATTTTTTTTGTTATATCAACCCTGGTTTGCACATCTACTGGGATACCCCGGTTGTCGCAGGTCAGGGCAACTATATCCCAATTCGTTCCTTTTACGATCGGGAATAGTACATCGCACTTGTCTCCTTCATCGGAAACTGAATTAATTAGGCCGGGATGTTTTACTCTATTAAAAACCTGTTTAATAATATCGGCATTAGGGCTGTCAATGGAAAGTGGCACATCCACTGCTTCCTGGACCAGGTCAATCAGCCACTCAAGTGTTTCGGCCTCTTTTTCTGGTATAGTGCCGGCACAGACATCAATATAATCTGTACCTGCTTCAGCCTGGCGCAGCGCCAAATTTTGAATAAAAGCGGCATCTTTTGTATCGATTGCTTTCTTCACACTGGGGATAGTACCATTTATTTTTTCTCCTATAATTATCACAAATGTTGCTCCTCCTTTAATTTCATCAGTATAAATGATTGCTTGGTCATTAATTATATTATTTTTAATCATATCCAGCCCTCTTTTTATTGTCAACAAAACCCCCGGCTAATGGCTAATGCCTTCAACCGGGGGCAACTAATTATCTACTTTTATTTGATCAGAGAACTTCCCTGAGCAGCTCTGCCTTATCAACCCTTTCCCATGGCAGGTTTAGTTCAGGTCGGCCAAAATGACCGTAAGCCGCAAGACGTTGATATATTGGGCGGCGCAAGTTAAGCTGTTCTATGATCGCAGCCGGACGAAGATCAAAATTATTTTGAACCAGTTTTTCTATGACCGCTACCGGCACTTTTTCTGTGCCGTAAGTTTCAACCATAATAGAAACCGGTTTTGAAACCCCTATTGCATAAGCCACCTGCAGCTGACACTTTGCCGCAAGGCCTGCTGCAACGATATTTTTCGCCACATAGCGGGCAGCATAAGATGCGGAGCGATCGACTTTTGTCGGATCTTTACCTGAAAATGCTCCTCCCCCGTGGGCAGCATAACCACCGTAAGTATCCACAATAATTTTACGCCCGGTCAGCCCGGCATCACCCTGGGGGCCGCCAACAACAAAACGCCCGGTGGGGTTGATCAAGAACCTTGTTTCCTTATTAAGCAATTCAACAGGAACAATCTTCTTAATTACCTGTTCCACTAGGTCATTTTCTATCTGTTCAAGGGTAACCTTATCACTGTGCTGGGCTGAAATTACAATAGTTTCAACATGAGAAGGGCGTCCTTCCCGGTAAGCTATGCTCACCTGGGTTTTACCATCGGGTCGTAAATATTTAAGAATGCCTTTTTTCCGCACCAGCGCCAGTTGCTGGGCCAGTTTATGAGCCAGTGAAATCGGTAAAGGCATCAGTTCCGGAGTTTCATCACAGGCAAATCCAAACATTAAACCCTGGTCACCCGCCCCGGTAAGATCAAAAGGATCTGCCTGTTCACTGCCCCTGGTTTCCAGGGCCCGGTTAACTCCCTGGGCGATATCAGGCGACTGTTCATCAATCGAGCTGAGCACTGCACAGGTGTCACCGTCAAAACCAAACTTGGCCCTGGTATAACCGATTTCCTTAACCTTATCCCTGACCACTTTCGGTATATCGACATAACATTCAGTCGTTATTTCTCCTGATACCATGACAAGACCCGTTGTAACCAGGGTTTCAGCTGCCACCCTGCCCTGGGGATCCTGTTCCATGATTGCATCCAGTATGGCATCAGATATTTGATCGGCCAATTTGTCGGGATGTCCTTCGGTTACAGATTCTGAGGTGAATAAATAATTATTCTGAAACACTTATATTGCCTCCTTTAGAACTGGGTTATTTTTTATGAAAAGCGCCAAAATAAAAAAACCTCTTTCGGTCCAAGAGGCTTGATGGCACCCCTCATCTCCCGGAGTCTTTTAACTCCGCAGCAATTGGCACCGTGGCTTTTAAGGCCCGGTTGCCGGGATTCATCGGGGCTGTCCCTCCTCCGCTCTGGATAAGAGAATTACTATTTAGTTATATAAAATAATACATCAGCAGCAGCAGCAAGTCAACCGCATTTATTGTTGATGTTCAGTTACTCTTTCGTCGCTACTTCTCAATTGTTACAATCTTATAAAGTAGTAAGATGATATAAAAATATATTTAAAACAGCGTTCCCGGAGGAACTGATAAGAAATAACGGTTAAACTTTTATAGCAGGCTGGGACAAATTACGGGTTACCTTTAATTTTTATGCCATGCATCCTGAAGGATGGTAATCACTTCCCCGTCTTCAACCTGGCGGAAGTCATTGTAAAACTGACCAACTGCAGCGAAATCAACAGGAGCTTCAAGGTAAACCAGGGCATTAACTTCTTTTTTCAGTTCGCCCAGCGTTTCAGGTGGCCCTACCGGAACAGCTAATACCAGATCAGCGGGCTTCTGTTCGGCAATAGAACGAATGGCAGCCAGCAGCGTATAACCGGTGGCCACACCATCATCTACCAATATAATCAAACGCTCTTCAATTACAGGCAAAGGTCGATTGCCCCTGTAAAGCTCAAGGCGCCGTCTAATTTCTTTTTGCTCGCGCACAGCTGTCTTCTCAATATAATCAGGAGATACACCTAACCGTGAAATCAACTTTTCATTAAGCATAAGAAAACCGTCACCGCCGGTAGCCCCGATCGCCAGCTCATGCTGGTAAGGTGCCCCGATTTTACGTGTAATAATCAAATCGAGCTCACCGCCCAGAGCCTCATGGATCGGAGAGGCAACAACAATTCCACCCCGTGGAACGGCCAGAATCAGGGGATTGCTGCCCCGGTAACCTGCCAACCGTGAGGCAAGTTGTTCCCCTGCTCCCCTGCGGTCCCTGAACAGCATTTTTTACATCTCCTCTACACTAGAGATTTAGTTTTCCAAACAACTCTTCCGATGCCTTTACCGCCGGTGATTCCTTCGGCAGGTTAAACAGAGCTTTGGCGTTTAAATCGTATTCGGATACAAGAGGATCCAGAGGAACTTCACCAAACAGCTCCAATCCGCTTTTCTTAATCTCCTGATCCAGTTGGGTTGAGTCACCCTCCCGGCTGCGTCCGATAACCAGGCCCATCTTTGATACGGCTATTTGTACATTTTCAACTATATCTTTAACTCTTCCGGCAGAGCGTATACCGCGGGCAGTAGCATCACTGGTAACTATGAGCAGATCGATCATCGGTAAAAGGCGGCGGCTCAGGTGCTCCAGCCCCGCTTCATTATCAATAACCATATAATCATAATTTTTGCTCAGTTTTTCAAGGTATCTTTTTAAAAGATCATTTGGGTAACAGTAACAGCCCGGACCCTGGGGGTTGCCCATGACCACCAGGTCAAAAGCATCTTCTTCAACCATGGCCTGCATCAACTGCGATTCAATAAAAATATCCTTAGTCATCCCGGTCGGTACAGCATCCGGTTTTTTGGTATCCTCAAGGATGGTGCCGATTGTTTTATAAACTTCTACTCCAAGAGCCTCATTTAAGTTGGCATTAGCATCAGCATCCACAGCAAGAATACTTTTACCCGGGTTGTTTTCAATCAGGTGTCGAATCAGCAGCGCTGATAAAGTTGTTTTGCCGGTTCCACCCTTGCCTGCAACTGCAATACGTTTTGTCATCATTTCAGCCTCCTCTTCATTTTCGCTGACTATTTATCTTAACAGGTTGGCAATATCCTTTAAATTCTATTTGTCAGTGCTTCTTCAAGCTGGCCTATGGTGCTGCATGGCCACATTTCTGCCTGCCCGGCAAGCATAGCAACAGAGCGGTAATCAGGCCAACGTTCGGCTGCCAGCGGATTAAGCCAGATCACTCTTTTAACTCTTTCTTTCATTTTAGAAAGCGCCTTAACAGCGCTGTCGAGGGCTACTGTTTTAGTGTCACTAACAATTATTACTGTGGTCTTGTGATTCAGCCTGTGAGGCTCTTTTTCCTCCAGGGCCTTCAGCGCTGCGCCAAAGTCTGTGCCACCACCCCAGTTTTTACTGTTGCGAATAACCCGGTCCAGCAGGTATTGCAAACTGGTTCTGCCTTTCAGAGCATCAGTTAAATCTTCCAGGTTATCGGAAAAAGTAAAACAGAAAAGATCACGTACAACCTCATGCAGGTTATGCATAAAGTGAATAACAAATGTACTGTAGTTTTTCATCGACGCAGACACGTCACACAGCATCAGTATTTGCTGTTTGGAACGCCTTTTCGGTTTATATTTCAAATCAAAAATTGTTCCCCCGTACTGCATATTGCACCGCAGGGAGCGACGGATATCGAGCTGCCCGCTGCGGGGACCACTTCGCCTGCGCCTGAGTATTTTTACCGCCAGCTTACGCGACAGACACACTAAAAGATCTTCGGCGGCAGGTAACTCTGAGGTGGCAATTTTTTCGATATCCATCTCTCTCAGCAGCAGATCCGCACCGGTACCGGAGCCTGATCCGGCTCCGTCCGCATCGGTTATGGAAGATCCCGGCTGCTGATCTTCTTTAGAGCGGCAGTAACGGAGGTGACTCTTAACTATATTTTCCAATATAGGTTTGAAATGCGGCTCTACCTTGTTACCGTTTTCAGTTTTCTGAACAAAATCGAGAAGGCGGCCCCGGTGTTCAAGCGGTAGACCATTATATTGCTTCAGTTCTTCTTCGCTGAGGCCGAGCTGTTCACCTTTAAAACTAAGCTCTCCAGCAGCCTCGCTCAACTGCCTTGTTAATTCTTCACGGTCGGCCAACATCTCTTCACTACGCCTGCAGTGCTCATTATAGTGAATAAAATAATGTTCAAAAAGACGGTCAAAAACATATTCATCTTTTCTGCTTTTAACCATGGTTGCCAGCAAAGCTGTTTTAAACGAAGTGCGGGAGGAAATATCAGTTACTTCCAGGGCACGCAGCGCATCAATAATTTCCATTGTACCGACAGGCAGCCCTTCCTGCCTGAGCAAACCGGCAAAAGTCGCGAGGTTGTTCTCTATATAAAGTTGTTTACTATTTTTGCTTAACGACACCCGCAGATCTCACCACCGTTCGTCCCCTGGCGCAGCAATTTATTAATTCCATCCGGACCAACCTGCCTGGAAAATAGCTGCTGGTCGGAGCGAGTTTTTATAAGCAGATTCAGGGTATCGGCAACAAGCCTGCCGTCAAGACAATTGCGGTTCATAGATACCAGGGCGCGGGTCCAGTCCAGAGTTTCTGCAATAGAAGGTTTCTTACGCAGGTCATCCTGGTTGCGCAGATGGGCAACCACTCTCGCTGACTCCCAGGCCAGCTTGTCCCCAACACCGGGCACCTTGGCCTTGATTATTTCCACCTCTTTCTCAATTTCCGGAAAATCAAGGTAGAGGTAAAGGCACCGTCGTTTCAGGCCATCGGAAAGCTCCCTTTCATTGTTGCTGGTTAATACCACTACTGGTATCTCCCTGGCAGGTATGGTTCCCAGTTCGGGAATAGAAACCTGGAAATCAGAAAGCACTTCAAATAAAAAAGCTTCAAATTCGGGGTCGCATTTATCAACTTCATCGATCAGCAATACTGACTGATGCTCAGAGCGAATAGCTTTCAGTAAAGGGCGTTCAAGCAGATATTGGTCTGAGAAAAGTTCATCCTCGTTCATTTCTCTATCTTCCAGATCCCTGTTCATCTGAATCCTGAGCAACTGTTTCTGGTAATTCCATTCATAGAGGGCCTTCGTTTCATCAAGGCCTTCATAACACTGCAGGCGGATTAGATTCGTATTCAAAATAGCAGCAAGAACCTTGCCCATCTCTGTTTTTCCTACTCCCGGAGCTCCTTCAATAAGCAGCGGTTTTTGTAAATCAAGAGCCAGGTATACTGTTAAAGCAGTTTTTTCATCACAAATATAGCCACTTTTTTCAAACCCCGATCTAAGCTCTGTCATTGTCATTTTCATATTTTACAGCAACTCTTTTCTTCCTGTAATCATATTAAAGCTTCCTATTTAGGAATTATTCCTAACACTAATAATACTATAAAGGAAGCAGGCGGGCAAACAGAGAGAAGCCCTGTTAGCATTGTAGAATTCACAAACGCAAAGAATAAACGGAATGTGGTAGAATACAGGTGATACAGTGAATAATATTTAAAATGGAGGATATTATGATCAACTATAACGGACAGTCAGAAACCGGAAAAATCAAGTCTATTTTAATGAAAAAACCGGAAACAGCCTGGAAAAACCAGGATAATATCGAAAGACAGTGGAGAGAGCTTCATTACCCCTCTGCACCCGACTATAAAAAGGTTCTGGAAGAATACAGCGTTTTTGCCGGCATAATTGAGGACCATGTTCCCGAAGTACATTACCTTCCCGACGACAACAACACCGGGCTTGATTCAATTTACACTCATGACCCGGTTTTGATCACCAGGGGAGGGGCTATCCTCTGCAATATGGGTAAGGAAGAAAGAAAAGCCGAAGCTGCCGCCATAGGACGCTACCTGGATAAAACAGGCATTCCAGTTCTTGGTGAAATAAAAGCGCCCGGTAAGATTGAAGGCGGTGATGTGGTCTGGTTCGACGACGATACTGCTGCTGTGGGGCTTGGCTACCGGACCAACAGCGAAGGGGTAAAACAACTGCGCGAGTTGACCAGGGGCATGATTAAAGAAATAATAGAAGTGCCGCTGCCGCATGGCAACGGACCTGAAGAATGTCTTCACCTGATGTCGATGATCAGCCCGGTTGACAAAGATCTGGCTGTTATTTATTCACGCCTGATGGTAGTTCCTTTCCGGGAACTGCTGATCGAAAAAGGCATTAAATTTATTGAAGTCCCCGATGATGAATACGATAATTTTGCCTGTAATGTTCTGGCTCTTGAGCCGCGGAAATGTGTGATGGTTTCCGGAAACCCAAAAACAAAAAAAGCTCTGGAACAGGCAGGAGCAACAGTATATGAATACCCTGGTGAAGATTTATCGATCAAAGGCGGGGGAGGACCGACCTGTTTAACCAGGCCTCTGTTAAGAATCTAAACCTTGTACTTTTGCTTCAAAACAATAAGTAAAAAAGAGCAGGATGCACACAAAGCGCAGCCTGCTCTTTAATTTGCCCTCTTTAATTGAAAAACCTATAACTTAAAGTTCTCGCCGGGAGCGATAACAATACAGGCGCTGGCAGTCTTTTCCTCAACCTTCCGTTTAAATTCCAGGGGGTCAGCCTCAATCAGCGGCCAGGTATTGTAGTGATACGGAATTACTGTTTTCGCCTGCAGGAAAGAGGCCGCCACAACTGCATCATCGATACCCATGGTAAAGTTATCACCAATCGGCAGGAGGGCAACATCAAGCGGATCAAGCTCCCCAATTAGTTTCATGTCACTGAAAAGAGCCGTATCACCTGCAAAATATACTTTTTTACCGTAATAATCGACTACAAATCCACAGGCATGCCCGCCCGGCACACCGGAACCGTGAAAAGCCAATGTTAACTTAACAGAACCAAAGGGGAAACTGTGACGACCGCCCAGGTGCTGGGCATGAGCTTTCAGCCCTTCCTGACCGGCCTGACCGGCTATCTCTGCAGTAGATATGATTGTAGCATTGTTATCTCTGGCTATATCATATGCATCACCAAGGTGATCATGATGCCCGTGCGAGAGCAGCACGTAATCAGTTTTTAAATCATTCGCTTTAATAATAGCCTGGGGATTACCGGTAATATAAGGATCAAAAACCAGGATTTCTTTCCCTTCTTCACCGAGCATAAAGCTGGCATGGCCTAAAAAAGTCAGTTCTGGCACGTTGAAATCCTCCTCTCTGAATTCTAACCGTTAACAGGAAAATAATCTACTAAATTATAACAGTTTTTCCGTTACTTAATCAAATCAACCTGGAAGAGCAGTCAACTTAAATACGATTAAAAAGAAATATACCGGAGGTTTTAACCTTTTTCCGGTATATTACAGCCTTTGTTACGAAGGCTTCTATCTATCGGTTATCCTTAATCTCCAGTTCTTCTTCTCTGTTCCTGATAATCTTCAGCAACTCCCGGTGAACATGCTCAGGCAGCGGAACCGGCTTGTGGTTAGCCAGAATTTCTCTTGCTTTTTCATCGCAGACCGAACCTAAATCTTTAGCGCCCCTCTCATGCCAGAACTGACGCATACGCCGATCAATCAATTTTGGCTCGGAAAGCTTACGCATATTGTGATAGGTATGTTCCTCCCCGAGAAAATGGCCCCGGGCACCTACGCTTTTAATCACATCCACAGCCAGGGTATTGTCGTTGACCGGAATACCCTCAAGTATTTTCCTGGTCATAGCAATAATTTCGTTATCCATTACCAGCTGGCCAAAACTCATGGTTAAACCCATTTCAAGCATTCCCCCGCCGTAGATCATATTGGCACCTGCCAACGCCGGCAGCAGGGTAGTCAGGGTTTTTTCATGGCCAGACTGGGCATCCGATAATTTACTGTCGCCCTAAGTACCGGCAACATAGCTGGGCAGTAAGTACATCTGGGCCAGCTTGGCTACGGCAGCGCTGATTAAACCAAGCTCCGGACAACCAACCGTTGCTGTGGTCAATTTCAGGTCAATCATCGAAGTAGAACTGCCGTACATTACCGGTGCCCCTTTGCGGGTCAACTGGGCAAGCACAATGCCACCCAGTACTTCGGCATTATGAGTAACCAGAGTCCCGGCAAGGGTTACCGGAGATGTGGCCCCGGCCAGAGCCATTGATAAAATATTCTGCGGCAGGTTAGCCCTGGCATATTCAATGATAGGATCGGCGCACCCTTCAGATATAGTCAGGGGGCTCTGTGGACAAGTACAACCCGATACTATCGGCCTTTCTCTCAACTTGTCCCGTCCTCCGGCAACCGCCACGGCCATTTCAATCAACAACTGAGCCGAACGCTTATCATGGCATGGTTGAGGAACATGCTTGGTTGTGTTGGATACGGTTACCTCGTAGTTATGCAGGCTCTCCATTTCAGGGTGAACATCACGCGGGGCGACAGTATTTTCAAGCATGTCATATTGGTCCAGAGCATCAACCAGACGGGCTACATCGCCCTTATCTTTCTTGGTTGATTGGCGATATTCCCCGGTATACGGATCGATAACCATAACCCCTTCCCCAAAGGGGCAAAAATTAACTCTTCCGCTTTCCAGGACCAGGTCATGCTTCGGATCACGACCGGCCAGAAATACTTTTTTAGGAGAAGAGTTAATCGCATCCTCCACAATATGCGCCGGTATCTTAACATTCAACTTTTTACGATCAACCAGGCAGCCGCCTTCCTCAAATATATCCAAAGCATCTTCGCTTTGCACGTATAAACCGGCATATTCCAGAACTTCCAGCGTTGCATCGTGAATCATTTCTAAATCTGAATCAGTAAACAGGTTGATGCTGCACCCGGTAAAAGCGGTTCTCCCGGCCGACTTGTTCCTCTTCACAGTTGAATCAAACCTCCTTTTACTGTAAACCTGTTTTCTCTTTAAAACGCTCCACCGCATTAATCTTTAAG
>CAZBKZ010000019.1:0-45029 GCA_964492615.1 uncultured Syntrophomonadaceae bacterium
GCCTCCTTTCCGGCCACCTTGGCGGGGCTAACGCCGAAACCGAAAAAATTGCCCGTCAGCTTAACGCCCAGCCGGTAGTCACCACGGCTACCGATGGCTGCGGGATAACCGCCTTTGACGATCTAACCCGCCGTTTGGGCTGGCATATTGAAAACCTTGGAGAGCTAAAAAAAATCAGCGCCGCTCTTCTTGAAGAGCAAGAAGTAATTTTATACAGTGAAAAACCCTTTCAATACCCGCTGCAGGGCAGGATTAATCTTGTTGACAGCGCCGGGCAGCTTAATAAAACCGCCGCTGGCGTTGTGATCATCAGCAGCCGCCTGAACCCCTTGCCGGAACCTTCGCCGCCGGGGTTACCCTGCTTATTGATCAGGCCGCTTTCCATTGCCGCAGGCGTCGGCTGCCGCAGGGGGGTGCCGGCAGAGATGATTATAGCGATCATCGAAGAAGGCTTCAGGAATGCCGGCCGCTCACTAAGTTCGCTTGCCTGCCTGGCAACGGGAGAGTTTAAAGCCGATGAAAAAGGCCTGCTCCAGGCGGCTGCGTATTTAGGGGTTCCCTTAAAGATATATACGCGCCGGCAAATTGCCGGCGCACTTGGGGAGAGTGTAATATCAGATTTCGTAGAAGAACAGGTAGGGGTGGGCGCAGTGGCCGAACCCTGCGCCAGGCTGGCCAGCGACAGCGGAGAGATTATAATGCCTACCCGCAGGGGAAAGGGCGTAACCCTGGCCCTGGCGGAAGTGAGACAGCTGCCCTTTTCCTGGCAGAATGAATAATTGAAAACCATCATTTCAATAGCTATTGCACAAGGAGAAACAAGTACATGAAGAGCGGAAAAGTATATGTCGTTGGAACCGGCCCGGGAGCTGTCGATCTGCTCACGACCCGTGCCGTTGAGGCCCTTAAAAAATGTGAACTGGTAATCGGCTACCGCCTTTACGTAAACCAGATTACCGAACTGCTGGACGAAGATAACCAGGAAGTGGTTTATTCGGCAATGGGCAGGGAGGTGGAGCGCTGCCGTCAGGCAGTGGATGAAGCGGCTAAGGGGAAAGATGTGGCCCTGGTCAGCGGCGGCGACCCAGGAATTTATGGAATGGCCGGAATTCTTTTACAGGTGGCCCAGGAAAAGAACCCGCCACCCGCGGTAGTAATTATCAGCGGGGTTACCGCAGCCAGTGAAGCGGCCGCCGTATTGGGAGCCCCTTTAACCCACGATTTTTCGATCATCAGCCTTAGCGACCTTTTAACCCCCTGGGAAGTAATTGAAAAGCGCCTGCGTGCTGCGGCAGATGCCGATTTTGTGATTGTAATCTATAATCCCCGCAGTCACGGGCGCTCTGACTTATTATACCGGGCATGGGAAATAATTATGGAATACCGTAGCGCCGAAAATGCAGTGGGGATGGTGAAAGGTGCCAGCCGCGAAGATCAACAGCTATGGCAAACCAGTCTCAAAGGCCTTGATCAGCTTATAGAACAGGCCGATATGGCTACCATTGTAATCATTGGAAACAGCAAAACTTACTGGGAGCAGGGGCGGATGATCACACCACGGGGGTATGAACTTTGATCCTGGTTTTAGCCGGAACAACTGAAGGCAGAGAGAAAGCAGCTGCTTTGGAAAAAGCGGGAGAGCAGGTGATTGCCACCACGGCAACAGAGTATGGCGGTGAACTACTGCGTAAAAATTTTAAGGGAGAAATTATTTCCCGGCCCCTGGAAAGCTGTGAACTGGAAAAGCTGATCAGGGAGAGGGCAATAAAGAGGGTAGTCGATGCCACGCACCCTTATGCCGAGCAAATATCGACCAATGCCCGCCGGGCCTGTCTAAGCACAGAGGTGCCCTACGAAAGAATTGAACGGAATTCCCTGAAATATTCCGGTGAAGCAGCAGTGATCGAAGCAGAAGATGCAGCGGAGGCAGCCGGGATAGCTGCTGCTTACAGAGGCAATATCTTTCTGACTATTGGCAGCCGAAAGCTTCAATTCTTTAGCGGTGCTATTGATCCTGAGCACCTGGTGGTGCGCATTCTGCCTCTTGGGGCCTCACTTGAAAAATGTCTCGATTTGGGTATTCCCCCTAAAAATATTATCGCCATGCAGGGCCCTTTTGACGAAGAGCTGAACCGGCTATTGCTTCGCCGTTATGATGCCACCGTGCTGGTAACCAAGGAAAGCGGGACGGCAGGCGGCACGGCTGAAAAGATTCGGGCAGCTTGCTCCCTGGGCCTTCCCGTTATTCTGATCAACCGCCCCAAACCGTGACAAAGAAAAAAAATTAGGCTAATATAGTTTGCAGGAGGCGGATAACGATGGAGAAGGGTTACGTGCAGATTTATACGGGAGACGGCAAGGGGAAGACGACAGCTGCCCTGGGCCTTGGTTTAAGAGCGGCCGGCGGTGGTCTCAAGGTGATTATGTTTCAGTTTCTGAAAGGTGCGCACAGTGGCGAACTTGACAGTGCGCCATGTCTTGGCGGGCGTTTTCAGATTATTCGCCTGGCAGAAACGAAGAAGTTTTTTGGAGCGATGAGTGAACCGGAAATCAAAGAGCTTAAAGAGCGCCTGCAGCAGGAACTGGAAAGTGTGCGCACAGTGTTGTCCGCCAATAGCTGCGATATATTAATTCTAGATGAAATTATGGCTGCCCTGCATGGCAAGCTTTTAACGGTGCAGGAAGTGCTTGCTTTAATTGAAGCAAGGCCGCCTGGCATGGAGATGATATTAACCGGGCGTGCCGCACTTCAGGAGTTGATTGACAGGGCTGACCTGGTTACAGAAATGAAGTGTATAAAGCATTATATGGATTCGGGCGTTCCGGCCAGGGTTGGTATTGAAAAATAGTTTAATAAATTTTTTTGCAGGGAAATTTATTTTGCTAAAGAATACTACAAATAAGATATATTATATCTATTTTATTTAAGCGTAAAAATAAAAATATGAGGTAATTTAACATCATGCAGATCACCAGGCAATCTGAATATGCAATAAGGATTTTAATTGAACTGGCCATGAACGAAGAAAAGGGAATGATGCGCAGTAGCCTGATTGCAGAAAGACAGGAGATACCAGAAAAATTTCTTCAAAAAACAATCCAGATCATGGTACATAGCGGTTATATCGAAAGTAAAAGAGGAACCAGCGGTGGGGTAAAACTGGCAAAGCCATCTCGATCAATTACGATTGCCGATGTGATCGAAACAGTTGAAGGAGGTATTGCAATCAATCAATGTTTGAATGGTAACTTTAATTGCGCCCGGAAACCGAGCTGTCAGGTTCGTAAAATATTTAGAAGAGCCCAGGATGCTTTAAGAAACGAGTTAAGTAAAGAGAGCCTTGCAGATTTGATTGGTGAAGGGAGTTAAAATTGTTATCAGGAATACTGACCAGCCTTGATCGGGCTCTAACTTGAAGAGGGTGCCCAGGGTGCTGGTAAACACAAACAGGGAGTTCTTTCTTTATTTCACAAATATAAAATGCTGATATTTGTGGTTGCCGATTAATCTGGTGGAGGCTTTTTCACTAACCAAGCAGAAGGAGCGCTTAAAAATGAGTGAGCAAAAATTTGAGAAGCAAAAAAAGGTAATGAAAGAGATTATACTCGGGCTGCATGAGGGGCTTACACTGGAAGAGGCAAAGGAGAGGATGGAGAAAGAAGTAGGCAATATCTCTTCTTTGGAGATTGCTGAAGTTGAGCAGTCCTTAATCAATGATGGAATGTCAACAGATGAGATTAAGAGCTTCTGCAATGTCCATGCCCTGCTCTTTGAAGCTTCGTTGCAGGAAGATTTGGCGAAAGAAGAAAGTCCCGGTCATCCCGTTAATCTCTTTAAAGCGGAAAACAGGGAAATAGAAAAAATAACAGAGGCGCTGAAAGCGCTTATTGCAAAATCAACTCAAATTGATGCTGCCGCATTTAAAACTGAACTGCAAGAGCTGCTGCATAAATTAAAAGATATTGAGCTGCATTATGTGCGCAAGGAACAGCTGCTTTTCCCCTATCTCGAACGTTACGGCTTCATGGGGCCTTCGAAGGTAATGTGGGGCAAGCATAACGAAGTGAGGGATTTATATAAGCAGGCCCTTGCCGCGATGGAAAAGATAAAAGAACCGGGTGATCCGGGAAAATTTATTGAAGATCATTTAAACCTTCTTGTTGAGGAAGTAGACGGGATGATTTTCAAGGAAGAAAATATTCTGTTCCCCACCTCTCTTGAAAAACTGCAGACAGAAGACTGGATCGATATTCTCAAGGAAAGTGATCAGGTCGGTTATGCTTTTATTGCACAGCCTGCTGAAACATCGCACTTAATCGATGCTCTAAAAAAAGCGGCTGCCGACAAGCCTGCTTTACAGGATAATAAGATTAAGCTGCCGAGCGGCCTGATTTCTCCCGAGCAGCTGATGCACATGCTTAATGCCCTGCCGGTTGACATTACCTTTGTCGACCATGATGATACAGTGCGCTACTTCTCTGAAAACAAAGAGAGGATATTTGTACGGACCAGGGCTATTGTGGGGCGCAACGTTCAGAACTGCCATCCACCACAAAGCGTGGAACAGGTGGAGAAAATTCTCCGTTCCTTTAAGGACGGCACCCGCGACAGCGCCGAATTCTGGCTGACCCTGGGAGGGAAGATGATCTATATTGTGTTTTATGCTGTGCGTGACAGCAATGGTAAATATTTAGGCACCCTTGAAGTGGCCCAGGACATTACCGCCCTGCGGGCCCTGGAGGGTGAAAGAAGGCTGCTCGATGAAGGAAATTGATCTGCAGAAGAGCATTTACGAGCTGACTGAAGAGTATCCGGAGCTGATTGATATCCTGAAAGAACTCGGGTTTGCCGGGATAGCTTTTCCGGCGGTCAGAAAAACGCTGGGCAAAAAAATGACCCTTCCCTCCGGCTGTGAAAAGCAGAAGAAAGATCCGGACCAGGTGATCAGTCACCTGGAAAGGCTCGGCTTTAGGGTAACCGGCAGGGAAAGCCGTCAGTAAGGCGGACGGCAATGACTGAACGAATGAAGCTTGAAGGAAACTGTATGACTACAGCAATGGGCATTATGCCGCATACCGATGTAGATAGGGCCCTGGATCTGGCTCTCACTCTTGATATACCTTTCTGGCCGCAACTGCCTGGTAAATCTCGATGGTGAGGAAACGGTATCTAAATCTTTTAAGTTGTTGCAAGAAGTAGCCGGTCATTTTAAACAAAAGTTATAATGAACTATTTATTGTTGTAACTGCTGGGGAGCCGGGGCCTTAACAACAATCAGCTCCAGGGTTTCACTGTTTAAATTGCGGACATTCATTTTAGTTTTAAAAGGGATTTTCAAAACAGTTCCAGCTCCATATTGATGGTCTTCCTGTTCATTAAGACCGATGCTCAGGTTGCCACGCAGAACGGTCATATAAACGGTTGAATTTGAAAAGTGTTCTGGCAGTCCCTCGTTCTGATTGAAAATCATATGCAGGTAATTCACATTATCATCAAAGATCACTTTCTCAACCGTTTTACTGTCGCCCTGCGCCAGATTAAAAACTTGTTCGACCATTTTTATCAGTCTCCTTTTTATTATCATAATGATTCAGCAAAATTTCTGTTTAATCATGTAATCAATTATTAAGCCAATTAGCAATACTGCAGCCAGGGTTATTGATTCATCAGATGTTTGTCGACGGGTAAGTCTGTTCGTATGTATTCAGAAATTTCTCCAACATCTTTTTGCGGCGGCGTATCTTCAAAATCCACATTTGCAGGTATTCTTCACCGTTGTGAGTAATAGAATATACTTTTCTGGCTGGCCCGCCGCTTCCCTGAACCAGTTTGTATTCAACTTTACCATCATCCTCCAGGTTTCTTAAGTGCCTGTAGATAACGCTTGGATCGGGGATTATATCGAGGAAATCAAGCCTGGTCAATTTTTCCATTATTTCATAACCGTGCGTCGGCTTCTCTTTTAAAAGAAATAATATACAAGGCACAATAAAGCCTTCTATTTTAGGCCCTGCCCTGCCGAAATCACAATTACTTTTTTCCTGCATGTTTATGCTTCCTTTCAGTATAGAAAAGATATCAGTAATGACATACTAACAATAGATGGGATAATTGTCAAGACTGAATTCTAACCGGGCAGGATATAAGCAGTATAAGTAGAACATAACCTCATAGAGTATAAATGATCAACCAGGGACAAAGCTCATGGCAAACGAAGACAACAGGAGATTTCTCCAGGCTTTGATTAACATTAATGAAAACCTGCTCAGGCGCTCTACCGGCGAACTTGATTATGAAATGCTGGCAGAGGGTCTGCTTGCATTATGCAAGGCAGAAATTGTCATAATCATGGTTTTGGATGAAGAAAAGCAGAAGGCCAGGGTGGCTGCGGTCAGTGGTTTACATAAAAACATTGATAAGGCTACAGATATCCTCGGTTTTAAATTGTCTGGTAAATCATTTAAACTGGGCAGGTGGAGGGCCGCTGAGCGAAAAAATAGTGCTTTGGCCGATTACAATGACATGCATGTTCTCAGTGAAGGTGTCGTGTCGCAAAAAATGGCCTCACTTTTAAAAAAAGTTTTGGGTATAGGTAATATTTACGGTCTGGCAGTGCTTGGCGATAACAATGAGGTTATAGCCGATATAATTCTTTTTATGCCGGTTCACCGTGATTTGATTAACCCTGAAGCTCTTGAACTCTTTGCCGGACAACTTGGTTTGTTGTTAGCACGACTTAAAGCTGAACAGGCACTTAGAGAAAGCGAAAAAAAATATCGACTGCTGGCAGAGAACACCAGCGATGTAATTTGGTCCATGGATATGGAAATGAAGTTTTGTTATGTAAACCCTGCCATATATGAGATAACCGGTTATACAGAAGAAGAATGGATTGGCAGCAGGTTAAGTGATCACTGTGATGAAGAAAATTATGCCATTCTGATTGGGGCTATCGAAAAAGCTTTATCCAGCTTGCCGGTAGTTGTGAATATTACTGTTGAAGCAAAGATGATTAAAAAAAATGGCCTCCCTCTTTCTCTTGAATTGAAAGGCAGGTTGTTGCTGGATGAGGGTGGGCAGGTCAGCGGAATCCAGGGAGTCGCTCGCGACATCAGCCTGCGAAGAAAGGCCGAAGCTGATCTGAAGAAGGAACAGCAGGAGAAGCTGGCTATTTTAGAAAATCTGGCCGAGCAGGTTATATACCTGAACACTGACTTGAAAATCGTTTGGGCTAACCGAGCGGCGGCTGAAGCTCATGACCTTCACCAGGATCAACTAGGCAACTGTTACTGTTACCAGGTATGGCATGAATATGCAGAGCCTTGCCCGGGATGCCCACTGATAAAAGCCCGGGAAACTGGTGTTACGGTGACTGGAGAAACATACTCACAAGATGGAAGAATATGGCTCACTACTGCTGTTCCCATTTATGATGCTGAAAAGAAAATGGTTGGTTTGCTGAATACTTCACTTGACATAACCCAGCTCAAAAAGGCTGAAGCTAATGTAACGTCGATGAACATTCTTCTTGAGGAAAAAGTAAAGGAACGGACTGCACAGTTGGAAGCGCTCATTGATGAACTTAATGCTTTTACCTATTCAGTATCACATGATTTGAGAGCTCCTCTCAGGGCTGTTGATGGGTTTAGCCAGGTGATCTATGAAGATTACGGACATTTGCTCGACAAAGATGCTATAAATTACCTGAAACGCATATCCATGGCCAGCCAGCGCATGAGTGAACTAATTGATGACCTGTTAAAGCTTTCCCGGATATCCAGGCAGGAATTGAGGCGTGATCAAATAAACCTCAGCGCCCTGGTTGAAGAGCTTGTAGCCAACTACAGGGAAAAAAGTACCGGCAGAAATATAGAGGTTACGATACAGCCCGATTTATATACAAATGGGGATTGCTCTTTGTTGAGGATTGCTATCAATAATTTGATTGATAACGCCTGGAAGTTTACAGGTATGATCGAGCAACCCCGGATTGTTTTTGGGGCTGACTATTTTGAAGGGAAGCGGGTTTACTATATTAAAGACAATGGAACCGGCTTTGATATGGGTTATGCCGGCAAGCTCTTTTCTGCATTTTACAGGCTCCACTCCCCTGATGAATTTCCAGGGACGGGTATCGGTTTAAGTATAGTCTGGCGCATAATCAAACGTCACGGTGGTAAAATATGGGCTGACGGTGAAGTCGGCCGGGGAGCGACTTTTTATTTTACCCTGCCTGATTGATATAAAATTAATGCTTTAACTGCCCCCTGGTATAGTTGCCCAGGGGGCAGTTAATTATTTAGAAGTTCAAATTTAATTCAAGCTGTTCAATGGTTGTTTTTAGAGGAACCCCACTGTTTTCATCCCAGCCAAAATGTTTCCAGTAGTTCTTTATCATTGCTTCTATTGGCACTGTTTTACCTTTTAAAGGTCCTTCTTCCAATGGTGGATTTCCTGCTATCCTGTTCGGGATTATAAATGAATGCGGGTCGATCCCTTCACGTACATTAAAGAGCTGCCGCAGTGTTTGTATTCGTTTGCCTATCTCCATATATTGGTCAGGGTTGTAATCCCAGCCAGTCGCAGCGTTTAGCCAATTAAATATCGGCCAGTGTTGGATCCCGGATATGGCAGCAAATAAACAACCGCCTGCTCCATCAACAACCTGTTTGAAACAGGCTCCGGCAACGGCTTTTAAAGCTTCGCTATCTGAGGCAATATATTCATCGCTTTTTTTATAACGGCCAACAACAGGGGCCCAGCTTATTTCTTCCCAGAGATGCATCATATTATAATATGTTCCGCAGCCGATTGTATGTCTGCCTGGCGTGGGGTCGGCACTGAAGTGAACCCCGAGCAGTGGATCGTAGCGCGGGTCATGCATTCCCGGTTCCTGGCCGCCGGCATGCATTGCGTAAACTTTACTTTCAGAACCAAGATGTCTGGCAGCCACTTTGACACCATCAGCAAAGATTTCGCCGATTCCATCACGTTCGATCATTTTCCTGACCAGCTCAATTATTGCAGATGCATTGCCCCAGTTCAATTCCAGACCATCAGTTTTATTTATATCCAGTATACCATTTTCGTAACATTCAATTGCATATGCAACAGTGTTCCCCGCAGATATGCTGTCCATGCCGGCCCTGTTGAGCATTTCATTAATGTAAAAAATGGAGTTAAGATCTTTATTCATCAGCAATCCGCCAAAGACTGCACAGGTTTCATATTCCGGCTTATGAGTTTCATCGAAATTGCCATCGGTTATATCATCAATCTTACAGATTCCACCGCATCCGATTACACAGGAATAACAGCTGTATTTTTTTGATTCACGTTTGATGATCAGATCAGGATTGAGGTTTTTATAGTAAGATCGGTTATAATTAACCACTGAGCCTCCCCAGTTTTTTATCGGCAGATCTCCTGAGGTTACACCGAGGCTGTTGCTCATAATAGTTCCCCATTTTTTCAGGGTGGCGACAAGAACCATCATGCCGTCGAGGGGCATTCCAAAAGGTAATTTGCCCATAATTTTACCTGCTGCCGGAATCATACTTCCCTTAACTATTCCCGGAAGACCGACTTTTTTTACTCTGGAGGCGTATTTTTTGCTCAGTTCACGAATTTCTTTTTTGTCAAAAGCTTCGATCTTTTGATTCCCTGAAAGTACTACTGCTTTAAGCTTCTTTGAACCCATCACTGCCCCACAACCTGAACGCGCGGCGATCCGACCCCTGTCATTGCAGATGCCGGAAATGAGAGATAATTTTTCTGCCGCAGGCCCAATTACCGCTATAGCCGGTTTTTTCTTGCCTTTGTGTTTTTCTTCCAGCAGGTTCTCTGTTTCAACAGCATCCTTCCCCCACAGGTGCGAGGCATCTTCCAGGTGGACTCCATTTTCGTCTATTACCAGGTAAACCGGTTTTTTAGAGATCCCTTTTAAAAAGATGCCATCATATCCGCATTGTTTAATTGCCGGTGATAATGTGCCTCCACAATTGGCATCTCCCCAACCTCCGGTAAGCGGCGACTTACATACCGTCATCCACCTTCCGGTAACCAGGCTGCCTGTTCCGGTTAACAGCCCGCTTAAGAATCCAAGAATGTTATCAGGACCGAGTGGGTCAGCTCCCCGGGGAATATTTTGATAAAGATACCAGGCGCCAAGGCCAACGCCGGACAGGTAACTTCTGTAAATTGAGTCCTCCACTACCTGTTCTTCTATGCTTCCGGTGCCCAGATCAACAATCAGGATCTTGCCTGCATAACCGTTCATCATCTTTCAACCCCGTTTCTTTTAGTTTATCCACCTGTAATTAAGGAATAAAAACTAATTATGTCTCCTTCACTCAATTCTTTATTCAAAGCGGCTTTTTCATAATTTACCCGGCATAAACGGGAGGTGATCAGGGGAGCGGGAATATCAAGAATATTAAAGAGCTCTGCCAGGGTTGCTCCTCTGTTTAGCTGAACATAGCCACTTTTATCCAGTTTATCTGCTTTCAGGTATGGGGGCAGGTATACTTTAACTTTAAACAAAGGCTCACCCTGATTTTCATAATGTTATGACTTGTCTACAATTATACATAAATTACTCAAAAAGATACAGGCCTGAAGCTGCCAATTCACTGTTTTATGAAGTTCAGGAAGGTTCACGGATTGGTGTATTTATGATAACATTTTATAAGGATTTCAGGCAGCTTCATAAATCGTCAGACGAGGTGTTTCAATTGCCTGATTATAGACATATTAATAGAGAGCTACTCCACCTGTTTACTATTGCTTCGAACCGAAAAGAGTATCTTGATAAGTTGGTTGAGCTGTTGGCTGAACGAATTAATTGTGCCATGGTTGGAGTAAGGGTTATAGACAAGAAGCAAGTGGCTTATGAGTCTTACAGGGGCTTCAGTGAAAGCTTCTGGCAGGAAGAAAATGATCTGTCGCTGCAGGATGATTGCTGCTTTTGCACCAGGGTAATACGTGGTGAGTTGGCTGAAAGCGACAAACAGTTTGCTACCGATTTCAATTCAGTATATTGTAACAGGTTGCAGGATTTTAGTGATTTATTAACCCTTGAATCGGAAGACTGTCAGTTCAGGGGTAACTGTGTGAAATATGGTTTTAACTCGCTTGCAATAATTCCGATCCGCAGACTGGATAAAATTCTGGGCGCTATTCATCTGGCAGATAAAGAAAAAGATAGGTTGCCTCTACATAAAATAAAGATCCTCGAAGAGCTGGTGCCTGCAATTGCCGAGGCGGTGTACCGGTTTACTCTGGAAGATGCCCTGCGTATAAGCGAAGCGGGATTAACAAGGGCTCAGAGTGTGGCTAACCTGGGGCACTGGAATTGGGATTTAAAAAATAACCAGGTCAGTTGGTCTACGCAGGTTTATAAAATATTTGGCATGTGCGAGAATCAATCTGAAATTACTTATAAAACTTATTTAAATAAAATTCATCCTGATGATTATTTGGTAGTGCAGTCTTCTATCACTGATTCAATAAAGACTGGCAGGCCTTATAATCTGAGACATAGGATTATCAGGCCGGATAATAGTATTAGAGATGTGTGGGCCCGGGGTGACGTTTTGCTTGATGACAAAGGTTCAGCAGGCAGGATGATTGGCATTGTTCAGGATGTTACTGAGCGCAGGCAAGAACTGGAACAGATGCATTTTCAGGCATCTTTACTGGATCAGGTAAAAAATGGCGTTTTTGCTGTTGACATGACCGGGCGGATTATCTACTGGAATGAGTTTGCCGAAAGAATTGTTAAATGGAGTAAAGATGAAGTAAACAGTAAGGATATTATTAATCTGCTTGTCCCTGAAGACCACCAGCCCAAAGTGGAGGAAATTGAACAAAACCTGGTGAAAAATGGTTTTTGGGAAGGGGAGTTTTCTATAATTAATAAAGATGGGAAGATATTTCCCGTTGAAGCAAACGTGACCTTGCTTAAAAACGATAAACAGGATGTGATAGGATATGCTGGCGTTTTTAACGACATCACAGCTCGAAAACGGATGGAGAAACAACTCAGCCACCTGGTAACACACGATCCGCTGACCAATCTTTATAACAGGCATGCTCTTGAAGACAACCTGATGCGTGCAGTAGCTTTAGCAAAACGAGGAGATAAAAGTGTTTTTTTAATTATAGGGATCGATAACTTTCACCTTGTTAATGAAGAAAGAGGATATGCCGCCGGTGATGAGTATTTGATTAAATTTGCCTCTTTTCTTAAAAGGAATATTCGGGAGGCGGATATGATTGCCCGACTTGGAGGTGATGAATTTGCGATACTCCTCGAAGGCTCCTATAACCCAAGAATATACAGGTTGGCTGACCGTTTGAGATATGCGCTTGAGGAAGAAACATTTCATTATAATTTGAGTATTACAGTCGGAATAGTGCTGATCGATGGAACTATGAGTGCGGATCAAGTAATCACTTCAGCCGGGATAGGTTTGGAGGAGTCAAAAAGACAGGGGAAAAACAGGGTTGTAATTTTCGACAATGATTTGTTTGGAAATAAATATGAATTGGATAGTTCCAAAATGCTGGGTTTAATAAAAAATGCTTTAAAGAATGATTTTTTTCAACTATATTATCAACCAGTTTTTGATTTGAAAAGAAGGACAATCGCCTATTATGAGTGTTTGATTAGGATGTTTGAACCGGAAAGCCGGGAAATTATCCTTCCAGGCAGATTTATCCCGCTGGCAGAAAAATTTGGTGTCATGTCGCAGATCGACAGTTGGGTATTTAAAAAAGCCTTAACTGTTTTACAGGAAAATAAAGATATAGCTCTCTATATTAACCTTTCCGGTGCAAGTCTTGGCGATGATCATCTGCTGGAAATGATTAAAAAAGAAATGAAGCAGGCAAAAATTGATCCAAAACGCCTTGGGTTTGAAATTACTGAAACTGCCGCTGTGCATGATTTAATAATTGCAGAACGATGGATTAAACAGTTAAAAGATATTTGTTGCAGCTTTGCCCTTGATGATTTTGGGATAGGATTTTCATCCTTTTCTTATCTTAAACTACTTTCTGTAGATGCTATAAAAATAGATGGGATGTTTGTTAAAAACCTTGAAAAGGATGACAGCCAGAAAACGATAGTTCAGGCTATCAAAAATGTTGCTCACTCAATGGGTAAAGTAACAATTGCTGAATTTGTTGAGAATGAAAATGTTCTTAATATCTTAAAAGAGATGGGGATTGATTACGGACAGGGTTATCATTTGGGCAAACCGTCTCCGGATTTCAAGGTTTTCAAGTAGTAAAAAGTGATAATACAACGGGTTTATATTAAGTCCTTTTTCTCCCCTCCAATAAAAGTTCACTTAACTCTGCAACTGAACTGACAACGACGGTTGGCTGAACACTTTTAAGCTCTTCTAATGAACCGTATCCATAGGTTACAGCAATAGTATCAAGTTCGTGTGCCTTTGCCCCGATAATGTCATGTTCTCTATCACCGACCATCACTGTTTCATCCCGGGACAGGCCGCCGGTAAGTTCGCTAACTGCCCCTATTATTTCAGGTTTTACAACCCGGCTTCCGTCAAGATTGCTGCCAACAACCTGATCAAATAAATATTCAATTTTGAAATGTTGTAGAATTTGCCTGGCGAAAACTGTTGGTTTGGAAGTTGCCAAATACAGCTGGCGATTGTTCTCGAAAAGCTCTTTTAGCATTTCTGTAATGCCCGGGTAAAGTTGATTTTCAAACATACCTTTTTCCCGGAAGTACTCACGATAATATTCTACTGCCTCGGATGCTTTTTCATTACTGAAGCCATAAATAATTTGAAACGATTGCTGCAGGGGGGGGCCAATCATGGCGGTTAGTTCTTCGTTATTAGCCCTGATCCCGTATTTGTTCAAAGCATAACTGACTGAATTTATAATTCCCGGCCCTGAATCAGTCAGGGTGCCGTCCAGATCAAAAAGTATTTTTCTGTAAAGCCGGTGTATTCTGTTCACAACTGTCCACCTTGCTGCCATTCAATTATAGGCGTAAAATACATTTATATCATACTATAACTAAATTATGTCGGAAAGGATATTAATAATGCGCAATCAATCTTCAAAAATGGGTACGGAGAACATTGGCAGCCTGCTTATTCACTTCTCTGTTCCGGCTACTGCCAGCATGCTGGTTACAGCATCCTATAATATTATTGATACAATATTTGTTGGCAGACTGGGTGTTGAAGCCATAGCGGCATTATCAATTGCTTTTCCTTTTCAGATGCTCCTGGGGGCGATTGGTATTGGCACCGGCGTCGGTGCTGCATCGCTGATTGCCCGATCTCTTGGTGCGGGACAAGTTGAAGTGGCCAGAAAAGCGGTTGGCCAGGTTATCTTCTTGTCACTATTTTTCGGTATTATTTTTGCTCTTGTTGGTTATTTATACATGGAACCTATACTGGTCATGTTCGGGGCTACCCCGGAAATTGTTGGACCAGCCGGAGAATATATGAGTGTTATTACCGGTGGGTCAGTAATGTTCTTTCTGATCATGGGTTTAAATAATGTGGTTCGGGGAGAAGGAAATCCACGTTTTTCTATGAGTGTGATGATAGCCACTGCAATTGTAAACATTATTCTCGACCCAATATTTATATTTGTTTTAAACATGGGTGTTCAGGGAGCGGCTGTGGCAACTGTTTTGGCAAAAATAGTTGGGGTCGCTCTTATACTTCATTATTTTATCAGCGGGCGGGGTGAAATAAAAATAAACTTTTCCTGCCTGAAACCCGAGCTTGAAAATATCATCAAAATTTATGTAATCGGTTTTCCTGCGATGATCATGCAGGCCTCCACAAATATATCTCTTATATTAGCAAACAATATCCTGGCTCAGTACGGGCATGTGCCGATTGCTGCTCTCGGACTAATCTTTCGCCTGATAATGTTTGCCCTGATGCCGGTTATTGGCATATCACAGGGTTTACTGCCGATTATCGGATATAATTTTGGGGCCGGAAAGTTGCCCCGTATCAGTGAAGCATTAAATAAAGGGCTCCTGGTCGGCGTAGCGGTTGTAACCTTTTTTGGGATTATTTATTTCACCTGGCCGGTTTTATTCTTAAGTATATTTACCGGCGATAGTGAACTGCTGGCTTATGGAGGGCAAGCTATGCGGATAATGGTTTTCATGTTTCCCCTGGTTGGGGGGCAAATAGTTTTTACAACCTATTTTCAGGCGGCCGGCCGCGGCCTTCCGTCACTGATCCTATCAATTTTACGAGAAATGCTAATTTTTATTCCCCTGCTTCTTGTGCTATCCCGTGTATTTGGGTTGGATGGGGTCTGGTATGCCCGACCAGCCAGTGATTTGCTGGCTTTTTCAGTTACCTACCTATTGATTACCAGGGATTTGAAACGGCAGGGGATTTCACCGGGAATACTTAAATGGTCAGGATGAAAAGAATAATCAACAGAGCAGGATTTTTTTTACTGCCGGAGAATTAAAACACAACTAATAATATAAGTATGCACAATAACAAAATCTTCACCACGGTGTCAGCTTGATTGGAGGAAAGTATAATGACTGATCAAAGTCTGGTAGAAAAAGTATTTTCACCAGGAAGCAGAGTTATTCTTGAATATGTTGATCTTGAAAATGCTGCCAGGAGTTGTGGAACACGTATTGAGGATATCGAGGGTGCTTATCTGGTTCTGCAAACTCCTATAATTGACAACCTTCCAGTTGTTTTTCGTGAAAGCCAGGAATTGACCCTGCGGCGGCTTGATGATCAGAAAAAGGAAGCATATGTTACAAATGTTTTTGTGATCGATATCAGGCAGGGCAAGATTCCTTTACTTGTTTGCAGCCGTCCGCATAAGATTAATCGTACATCATTGCGCCGGTTTTCCAGGTTTGGTGTTGACCTGCCCCTGCTTTATTCCGGTAGTGATACCGGTGGAGATGGATATCTCTGTGATCTTTCTCTCAGCGGTTGTTATGCCATGATGAAGCCGAACCCAAAAGTTAACTCTGATACAGTGCTTAGTTTATCTTTTACAATTCCCGGGGAAACTGATGTAGTGGTTGAAGGAAGAGTAATCAGGACTGACAGTATTAACGGGAAAGATGACATTGGTGTAGCAATTGAATTTAAGGGTTTAGACAGTGCACTTCAGGAACTGCTTTATAACTATATATTCCAGTTGCAGCTGACTGCCGACGGTATCCTTGGAAGTTCGCCCAGGGATGAGTAAACAGCACTGTACTTAACAACGCCAGGCATCTTCAAAAATATGCAGGTGGGACATAGTCAGTACTTTAAACGCTTCTGATCGACTACCAGATATTCCTCTATTTTCATCTTCCTGCATTGCTTTTAACTCAAGCAATTGTTGCAGCTGTTTCATTTTATCCGGTGGAAACTGACTGGCGTGGCAGCGTATTGCTTTTATCTTTTTTTCCCAGTAATGTTCCGTTTTAATAAAAGTATTGGGGTATGCAGTATAGTAAAAGGCTATCATTTTAACGCTGTGTGGTTCAAGTCCGTTAATTAAATCAACAGGATAGAAGTGGGGCATGTTGCTTAAAAAAGCAGCTTCAGCTGCAGCCAGACCGGTGCGGATGTGGTCGGAGTGGACCTCATAAGGCAGCCAGGGATCACAAACCATTACTGCTTCGGGTTTAATCTGGCGAATAACCCTGGCAATCTTACCCCGCAGCTCTTCATAAGGCAGAAAACCTCCATCAGGATAATTAAGCCAGATCAGTTTTTTAACCCCGAGCAAGGCTGCGCTTTTCTCAGTCTCCTGTTGCCTGGTTTTTTTAAGTTTTGCAGGGACGACTGAAGGTTCGGTGGTGCCTGCAGAGCCATCAGTGACAGTTAGGCATGTTAAAGGGATGCCCTTTTCTGTCAGCCTTGCAACTGTTGCCCCCGCCCCAATTTCCATGTCATCCGGGTGAGGTTGGATGAAGAGTATACTTGTTGCTTTGAACAGGTCGGGAATTGAAAGATAGTTGCATAAAGTTGGATCCACCTTATTACCTCCGAAATTTTAATTAAGAGCTTGTTCTGTCTGGACAACAAAAATAATATGATTTATATTTCCTGTTTGCACCTGCTTAGAATATATCACTTTATTCCTTTTGCAACCATTAGTTTCAGTATATAATATAATAGTATAAATCTTTTTAATCTGCGTACAAAAAAAAGTGCTTCACATGACTGCAGATATTAAAAGATCTTTAGAATATTGAGTTAATAAATACAGGAGGGAGAGCACAAAATGAGAAAAAAGATTGTTTTTACCCTGGTCTTCGTTGTTGTTGCTACATTAATGATTTTTGGTAGTGCCGGTTGTGACGATAAAGATAGTGTAGCGATGAATCCTGAGCAGGTAGTAGCTCAGTTTATCGATGCCCTGCAAAAACTCGATCTTGAAAAAGCAAAGACTTTTCTTTCCAGTGGATACTCCGCTGAGTTTGAACAGGATTTTGATGAACTGAGTAAAGCCCTGGCTGAGGATAGCGCTGAAGCTGATGCTATGGAAAAGATGTTTGACGCGATATTCAACAACTCAGAGTTTATTGTTACCGGCCATTCTATTGATGGTGAAAATGCTCTTGTTAATATGGAGAACAATATGCCGGATATGGAGCAGCTTGGTGAGATGTTAATGGGCAGACTGTTTGAGCTTATGTTCTCCGAAGAGGTTGATTTCGATAACATGACAGAAGACGAAGAGATGACTCTTCTCGTTGATGTTTTTGTTGAAGTAATTGAAGAGGTGGATAAGGTAGCTCAAAGTGCTGAAATTCCCATGATTATGGAAGATGGCCAATGGAAGATCAATGGTGATGTAATTGATGAAGTTATGAGCGAGTTGGATTTTTAAAATGCATCAGGGTTTTTTTATTAAAAGGTAAAAATGTTTATTCAAAAGCCGCCCTGGCTAGCACAGGGCGGCTTTACCATTAAGCTACAACAAAGATTAGTATACAAGGCTTAATGATTAATTATTATCAAACAACTCTTCTGGTGCGTAGTGGGGTATGCGTGCTATTTCTTTGTTGTTATAATAAAAAACTGCTTCCTTACTGCTGGTTATTCTACCGATATCGGCAACCGGGGCTCCAGCTTCTTTAACTAAGTTTATTACCTCTTTTGCATGTTCAGGCGCTACCTGGAAAACCATCCGGGCCTGGGTTTCACATATTAAAATTTCTTCAGGAGTAAGGTTTCTAATTTTAAGCGGTACTTTTGCCAAGTCAACCTCTGCTCCCAGGTTACCGAAACGGACTGATTCGCTTACTGCCGCTCCTATACCGGCTGCGCCCAGGTCTGAACAGGCATTGATTTTACCTGACTGGATAGCTGCAAGAGATGCGTCCATTGTTTGTTTTTCCTCCCGGAACAGGGCCAGGGCAGGTCGCATTACATCGGCAAGCCCTGCCCGGTAAAGAGTATCATTGCCATCATTACTTGTTTCACCAACAATAATCAGCCTGTCTTCCGCTCTTTTGGCCGGCTTCGTTAGAGGTTTTTCAATTACAAGTTTTCCTATAACCGCTGCAACGACTGCCGGCACAATATCGCTAAAAGAAGTTGACAACCCGCCTCCGACAACGAATACACCCATGGTTTCACACATGTCTCGTATGCCCTGAACAATCAGGTTAACTCTTTCGCCACTGGTCATAACCTGGCATTCCCCGCAGTCGCAACTACCTTTAAAACCACAGGGGCCAACAATTACTTCCTGGTCAAGTGGCCTTGTTCCGATGAAATCGAGTAAGAATAAAGGCCGGCCGCCCATAGCAACAACATCCCGCATTGCACCTCCGGCACCGGTCGCCGCGCTGTCATAAGGACGGGGTACACAAGGAGAACAGTGGCTTTCCATTTTAGCAACCATCAGTCCGCTCTCCCCGGGCATTTTAAAAACGGCAGCATCATCGTTGGCCTCGGGCCCGATCATAAGAGTTCCGGGGGAAAATTTACCTACCGCATCATTTAGCTTTTTAAAAATGCCAAAATCAATTGCTTTGTCGATATTATGGTGTAGGTGAATAAAAAGTCCATGCATTAAGGCTTTTTCAATTCTGTTCACAAAAAAACCTCCTCATCAGTTGTTAAGCTGTAGTACTGCTCGTTCGGTTTTACGATCTGCTAATTTATTATTTACTGTCCCGGCGTAGTTTTCCTGCTTCAGATTTGTAACAAATAGCTTTATAGAAAAACGGTATAATATTATACATTGAAACTCTATCTTGATAGTGGGGTGATATGATGGAGACAAATAAAGCAGCAAAGGTAATGGAAGAGATCGGTATAATGTTGGAGATGAAGGGAGAAAATCCTTTTAAAAGCAGGGCATACTACAGCGCTGCCCGGGTTATTGATGTAATGGGAGACGAAGAGCTTAAAAGGTTGATGCGCGAAGATAAACTAAAAGAAGTCAAAGGGATAGGTACCGCTTTAAACGAGAAGCTGAAGGAGCTGGTTCTGACCGGCACCCTTGTTTACTACCAGGAATTAAAGGCTTCTATACCAGAGGGGCTATTTGAAATTTTAAAAGTGCCCGGCCTCGGTCCCCGCAAAGTAAGTGTTTTGTATGAAACCCTGGATATTACAACCATCGCTGAGCTGGAGTACGCCTGCCGTGAAAACCGGCTTGTTAGCCTGAAAGGCTTTGGATCGAAAACGCAGCAAAATATTATAGCTGGAATCGATTTTTTAAGGCGCCACCAGGGCCGGCACTTTTATAGTGAAGCAATTGGTCTGGCCAACCAACTGACTGAAGCGCTGCAAAATTTTCCTGGTGTGGCATATGCAAGCTTAGCCGGTAGTATCAGGCGTAGTCGTGAAATAGTTAAAGACATTGACCTGGTTGCCGCATCTGATGAACCTTTTTCCGTTGGACAATTTTTTTCTGGACTTCCTAATGTGGAACAGGTTGTAGCCCGTGGTGAAACAAAAGTTACAGTGCAATTGATAGAGGGTATTAATGCCGACCTTCGTGTAGTTAAACCGGAGCAGTTTCCCTATGCACTGCATCATTTTACAGGTAGCAAAGAACATAATACAGCTTTGCGCTCCCGGGCAAAGTCCCTGGGCTTGAAAATGAATGAGTATGGTCTTTTTCGGGGAGAGGAACTGATTCAATGCAGTAGTGAGGAAGATTTATTTGCTGCCCTTGGTCTTGTTTTTATACCTCCTGAGCTGCGTGAAAATAATGGAGAAATTGAAGCTGCCGGGCAGGATGCTCTGCCTCACCTGGTAGAAACTACGGATATACGGGGGATATTTCATATCCATACTTCCTATAGCGACGGTTCCGACGGCTTGGAGGATATAGTCCGAGGTTGTTTGGCTGCCGGGTATGAATATATAGGGATTAGCGATCATAGTCAATCTGCTTTTTATGCCGGCGGATTAAAAGAGGATGATTTAAAACGGCAGGAAGAAGAGATTCTGAAGCTGCGTGAACAATTCCCTGCCCTGGCTATTTTTTGGGGCATAGAATCTGATATTACTACTGACGGGTCCCTGGATTATCCTGATCCTATACTGGAAAAATTCGATTTTATTATAGCATCGGTACATTCCGGCTTAAAAATGGAGCGGAACAGAATGAATGAAAGGCTGAAACGGGTGCTCGAGCACCCCCTGGTAACCATCCTTGGGCATCCGACCAACAGGCTGTTGCTTGGCCGTGATGCTTCTCTAATTGATCTGGAGGTTGTTTTTGAGGCAGCGCAAAAGAATGGAGTAGTAATCGAACTTAATGCCAATCCAGCCCGCCTTGATCTTGATTGGCGGTATTTAAAAAAAGCGCGGGATATGGGTCTGCGTATTTCGATTAACCCAGATGCGCATAATGTTCAAGGTTTTGGAGATACCGAATTCGGCGTAGCTATTGCCCGCAAGGGGTGGCTTGAGAAAAAGGATATCTTTAACAGCATGAGGCGGGAGGAGATGGATTGTTACCTTGACAGGCGTCGACATTTAAACTCCGGCAGATAATTTTATCTAAGAAATATTTGATTAAATGCGGCGAGCAACAAAGGTTAACTTAACTTCTGATTCCAGATCAGCTTTTACCGGTTTCAGACTGAAGCTGGGGTAAAGCCCAAGTAAAGTAAAACCTGTTTTTTTAAGCAATTTGCTAATCAGTTCCGGTGAATAATCCTGTTCCTGGTGCTCCTCGTAATATCTTTCATAAAGGCCGTTTTCAACCAGGCAATAGATGGTTAGACTGATTGACCAGATATGATTATGGTGATCATAATTGCTTTCCCAAAACAATGTGAATCGATCGTCTTCAACAATTTCTTTCCTCCCCGGGGTGGAATGGGGGCGTAGTTTAAGGCGGGTCAGATCAAATATAAATAAGCCTTCCGGGTTGATTACTTGATGGATATTTCTAAAAGCAGAGAAAAGCTTTTCTGTGCCGATCAGGTAATTCAAACCATCTTGGAAAAGCACCGCAAGGTCGTATTTTTCCGCTAATTCCAACTGGCAGAGATCCTGCTCAAGAAACCTGAGGTTATTGAGTTTTTCTTTTTCGGTTTTATCCCGGGCAAATTTAATCATTATTGCAGAAAGGTCGATTCCTGTTGCTGGGATGCCCCGTTTGGCAAATGGTATAGTGGAACTGCCTGTTCCACAGGCCAGATCCAGGATTGAATTATAGCTGCAACTGTGTAAAGATGCCAGGTCTTCAACATAATCGGCCCAGCCTTCATAATCTACCGTGGACATAATATCATCGTAGATAGTAGCTATAGCATTATAGGATTTTTTGGATTGTTTCAAGAATAATCAACACTCCCAATGCTAATGTATCTTATTAATCAGTGTTCGCTATTATTGATTTTTTAACGCTGACATAATATCATGAAGTTTAACTGTAATGCAAAAACCAAACATCGGAATGGGCTGGAGGAATAGTTTGTTAATTAAAATTTTGCTGCCCTTTAATGTGGAAAGGGAAGGAGAAACATGGAGATTGTATTAAGTATACTAATAGGGATCAGCCTTAGTGCGACCAGTGGTTTTAGAATTTTTGTCCCTTTCCTGGTTTTAAGTATAGCTTCCCTGGGTGGCTGGATAGAATTAACACCTTCATTTGACTGGATAGGCACCTACCCGGTTATGGCAGCCCTATTAATAGCGACTATTATCGAAACGGTGGCGTACTTTTTCCCTTATGTAGATGATCTTCTTGCAGCATTGGCCACACCTCTCAGTATTCTGGCCGGCATTATTATTACTGTTTCAGTTATGGTTGATCTGCCGCCCATGCTTGCCTGGGTTCTGGCTATTATAGCCGGTGGCGGGGCTGCTCTGGGAGGAAATACAATCAGCAATGCTTTGCATGCCGGTTCGACGGTTACTACAGGGGGGGTTGCTAATCCGGCTGTTTCTTTTTTTGAGAGTGTTCTTGCAGCCTTCCTGTCAATAATGGCCGTAGTGTTACCGGTCATCACTGCTCTGTTGTTGATAGTAGCAACTATAATTATAATAAGGGCTTACAGAAACCGGACAGCTTAAATGATATAATTATTCTCAGATATGCTTATGGTTTTTAAGGTGGAGGTCGCTAGTAATAAAGGGAATTAAAGTATCTTTATAGAACTATTAAAGCTGCAATTATTAATTGCAGCTTTTGTGGCACTTGTAGAATTATAAGTCCGAAAGGTGAAATAAATTGGCTGGTAATAAATCTAAAAATCAAAAAGATTACTATACACCTGATAATATCAGGGATATGATGGAAAAGCTTCCCGACCCAATCTTTGTCACTGATGCTTCCGGCAATGTTCTCCTGACAAACTCTGCGGCGGCTTATTCAATGGATATCGCACCCGGCAAGATGCTTCAGTCCAATGTAATAGATCTTGTCGAAAAAGGGTACTACTCGATGACCAATGTTACCGAGACTGTAAAACATAAAAAAACTATCAGTGGTACTATAAAAACTAAACTTGGAGTAGAATATATTTCAACCAGTACACCTGTATTTGATAAAGACGGCAGTGTTACCCTGGTAATAACCTACGCTCGTCCTCTCGCCTCAACGGGGCAGAAAAATGTAAAAGAGCAGAGTGCACAGGAGGAAAGACGCAAGCGGGAAGTGGATTATTTACGTAGTTATGTATTTGATCAGGATCTGGTTGTTGCAGAAAGTCGTAATATGCAAAAAGTACTGCTTACCGCACATGCTGTAGCCCAGACAGACAGTACCGTTGTTCTCTATGGTGAGACCGGAACAGGAAAAGATATTCTGGCCAAGTATATTCATAAAAACAGCAAGCGTGCAAATGAAGCTTTTATAGCCACTAACTGCGCCACGCTGAATGAAAGCCTGGTTGAATCGGAACTTTTTGGATACGAAAGAGGGGCATTTACCGGAGCTCTGAGCGAAGGCAAGATCGGTTTATTTGCAGCTGCCAACAGGGGAACTTTGTTTCTTGACGAGATAGCTGAGTTGCCTTTTTCGTTACAGGCTAAATTGCTGAGGGTTCTTGAAACCGGGGCAATCCGCAGGATCGGCAGTAACATAGAAGAAAAGAGTGATTTCAGGTTAATTGCCGCTACTCACCGAGATTTAAAAAAGATGGTTGACGACGGTACTTTTCGCTATGATCTTTATTACCGGTTGAATGTAGTGCCAATAAATATACCTCCACTCAGAGAGCGCCACGAAGATATACTGGCTCTCGCCGCAATGTTTGTTAAAGAATACAATAAAAAATACAGCGCTGACTTTAAACTTGATCCTGAAACGCTTAAATCATTTCAGGAATATAACTGGCCCGGTAATGTGCGGGAACTGCGCAATGTTATCGAAAGAAATATAATAATTAACCTGCATAACTATGACGAAGAGAACCTCTCGGTTATGCCGCATCTGCCAAGTAATGAACATGGAGATATAAATATATTTAAGGCTTTAGGACTTGAAGGACCCCTGAAAGATGTAATGAAAAAAGTTGAAGAACAATATGTAAGGTTGGCTCTTAAAGACACCGGAGGTAAAGTCGGTAAGGCTGCTGAAAAGCTTGGCATATATAGAACTGTTCTATATCGCAAACTGAAGGAGTATGATGAGAAATGCGACGATTCATAACTTCTGCATTTGCATAAGGAGTCTCCGGAAAATTCTTGAAAATTTAATGCAAGTAATGAACCCAAAACGATATTTTTCCTCTATTTTAAAGTAAAGCTGTCTCACAAACGGTACATATTTATTGCCTGCAGACTGGTACAATTTTCTGCAATAAAATAATATGTTGTTCTCATTGAGCGGAGGAACTTGATTATTTCTTGGCATGAAGATTGCTTTATAATAATTGTATTATGCATTTGGAGGTAAGGATGAGTAAAGCTTTAAATGTAGGAATAGTCGGCGCCAATTCAACAGGTTGTTCGATAGCCCAGAAAATGGTTATGGAAGGACTGTCTGTCACCATATATGACACACAAGATGAACGTCTGGACTATTGCCTGGGTCGGATCAATGATTCTGTAAAGCAGGGAATTGAAAAAGGGAAAATAGATATTTCTGTGGCCATGGATATCATGAACAGAGTAACGACAACAAAGGTTTTTGAAGACTTTAGGGTAGCTGACCTAATCATAGATGCAAGTTTTGAGTCAACAAACAAGAAGGCCGGATTGTTCAGCTCTTTGAATGATGTTTGTCGGGATTCCACTGTATATGCTACCGTTGCTAACGGAAAACCTGTATCGGAAGCAGCTGCCTGCAGCGGGCGGGCAGATCGTTTTATTGGATTACACTATGTTAGTGATCCTGCCCAAAACCGCCTGGTTGAAATTATCCCAGTTAGGGAAACCAGCAAAGAATCGGTTGATAAAGGGCTGCAGATAGCCAGGGGACAGGGCAAAACGGCAATACTGGTTCGTGATGTTCCAGGATTTGCCATAAGTAGACTATCTCTTTCTCTTTGTACCGAAGCTTTACGCATGCTTGAAGAAAAAGTCGCTAATGTTCAAACTATCGAAGAGGCGGCTAAAAGAGCATTCTATACAGAAAAAGGTCCGTTCGAGCTGATTCATGAACAAAAGCCGCAGCATATCCTTTCTCTATCTGAGTTGATCAGTTCAGATGGAGATTTTTTATATTCTCCCCCGACTGTTTTGAAAAATAATATTGCTACAAAGGATTTTTTTCTACTTGATGGAATTGTAGATTATAGCCGTTTCGGGTTGGTTATTGAACGTTTGTATGCAGCTGTTTTTTACTCTGCTCTTAAATTGGTAGAAGATGATATTGCTGCCAGTGTGGAAGATGTAGACCGCGGCTCTAAAATAGGGCTGAGGTGGCGTTATGGCCCGTATGAATTAATGAACAGGGTAGGCATAAATGAGGCTTACCGAATTGTGAAGGACATGTGTCGGAGCAGGGATAACCTTCAGATCCCGACATTACTAGTAAAGCACAAGAAAAAAGAAATGCCCTTTGAATTCAGATATGTGGACTTGGAAATAAAGAATGGTTTAGCCCTGGTGACAATAAATCGTCCTGAAGCAATGAATGCTCTGAACCGTGATATAATTGAGCAGTTGACAAATATAGTTAGATGGGTAGAAAGCGATCCGGATGTTAAAGCAATAGTTATCCAGGGAGCCGGTAAGGCATTTGTCGCAGGTGCTGACATAAAATATTTTGTAGATAATATTAAATCGGATAACATAGCAGCCAATTATATTTTCACCAGGCAGGGGCATGATCTTTTTTCCCGGTTGGAAGAATCACCAAAGCTTACAGTAGCGTTGGTGGATGGGCTATCACTGGGCAGTGGTAGTGAACTCGCCCTGGCCTGCCAGGCAATTGTTGCAACCCCGGGCAGTTCGTTCGGTTTTCCGGAAACCTCCATCGGGCTTTTCCCGGGGTTAGGTGGAATGATCCGTTTGGAGAGACACCTGGGCCGTGAGTTGGCTAAATACTTTGTTTTTACCGGAAGCATGATCAGTGCAGAGGAGGCGTATCAGCTTGGCCTGGTAACAAAGCTGGTGGCAAGGGTTTCTCTTATTGATGCTGTTCACGATTTGCTTGAAGAAGGAAGTCCGGACAAATACAGGCAGAGAAAAATTCCAGTATCTTTCAATAAGAAAATTGCTGTTTGCTCAGATTTAAATATCCAGCGTTTATTAAATGGCGAGCTTCCTCTTGATGTAGATCCTGAATTTGCTGAACTTACGCTAAAACAGGTTGCCGAAAAGGCGCCTATTGCTTTGAGAATGGCTAATGAATTGATTGATCGCCAGTCCGGGATACCGATTGATGATGCAGTGGAGCTGGAGCTAGCCAGGCTTTTTGAAATATTTGCTGCGCAAGATACCCTTATTGGTTTGGAATCTCATCCGGGGCAGGTTCCTCAGTACAGGGGATTATAAGAACACAATTCCCAATCAAGATTAGTTTCTTTCTAAAAATAGAAATCCCTGATAAGGAGGCAATAAATAATGGATAAGCAGAATATGAGCAGAGAGGAAATTCTTGATTATGTCGAAAAAAAGGCGGTGGAAGCTCAGCTGCGGGATGATACCTGTGCCAGGAGCACATTGCATGGGTTAAGCTGTTATTTTAACTGTATTACAGAGAGAATGGTTGCCGCTTCCTGGGCTTTCACCGGTGGAGTTGCTGCCAGCAGTGGTTCCTGTGGAGCTTTGTGCAGTTCCCTTTTTGCCATCGGAGCCAAGTATATGCCCACAGTAGCAGATGCAGAAAATAATGTTGAGGGCACCCAGGAAAAATTTGAGCTTGGCCGGGATAAAATGTTTGCTTTTCGCGATGCCTTTGCCAAAGAATTCGGAGGTCTGACCTGCTACAAGGTTCAGGAAGGTATTTTAGGTAGAGGATATAATTTACTTGATGAAAAGGAATTGGTTGAGTTTCTGAATCTGGAAGGGCACCGTGAAGAGTGCGGAAAAGTTGTTGGCAAAGCAGCAAGAATGGCTGCTGAGTATTTACTGGATGATTGACAGATATCATCTGAACAGGTAAGCTAATGGTATATAGATATATATAAGTTGAAGCAGGTATTTTACCAGCTTTAAAATTAATTGGAGGTGGATGTGATTGTTAAAAGTCTTAAGGATTAATGCAAAAACCAGAAAAATCGATGTTGAGCAATATAAGGATGAGTACCGGTTACTGGGAGGAAGAAGCTTGATTTCTCAGGTTATGTCTGACGAAGTTAATCCGACCTGTGATCCGCTGGGAGCAGAGAATAAACTTATTTTCTGTACATCCTTATTTGCCGGGACACCTTTATCCGCTGCCCACAGGTTATCTGTAGGCGGTAAGAGTCCTTTGACCGGAGGTATTAAAGAAGCTAATTCAGGCGGAACCACTGCAACAGCCATGGCTCGCCATGGGATTAAGATGATCATAGTTGAAGATCTTCCGGAATCAGAGGAGTGGTCTCTGCTCAAGATCAGCGCAGATGGAACCCCCGAACTGTTGCCGGCTGATGAGTATGTTGGCCTGAACACCTATGATATGGTTGATAAAATGAAAGAGCGTTTCGGGGATTCAGTTGCAGTTACCGCCATCGGAAAAGCCGGTGAACGAGGATACCGCAATTCAAGCTTGCAGTCGATTGATCATGCAACCGGTAAGCCTTCCCGGGCAGCGGCACGTGGCGGCATGGGAGCTGTAATGGGCGCCAAGAAGATTAAAGCTGTCGTGATTGAAAAAAGTAATGAAAGATACGCTTTCCCCTATGCTGACAAGGAAAAGTTTAGTGCAGCAAGTAAAAAGTTTGCAGAAATTCTTCGTAATAACGAGGGAATGAAGTGGCTGCATGAAGTGGGAACACCGGCAATCACCGAAATAACCAGTGGTATGTCGGTTATTCCTTACCGCAATTTCAGTGGGGAAACTAATAAAAAAGCATCTGCAATTGGACCGGGCGCTTATATGGAAAAAATCCACTCCCGCGGCGGGAAAACCGGTGAAACCTGCCAGGTTGGTTGTGTTATTCAGTGCTCTGGTTGCTACAATGATGCCAACGGGGAATATCTTACCTCAGGGTTCGAATATGAGACGGTAGCTCTCTGTGGTTCGAACCTTGATATTGACGATCTCGATGTTATTGCCCGCATGGACAGACTATGTGATGATATAGGGCTTGATACTATGGAAACCGGCGGCACGCTTGGTGTATGCATGGAAGCCGGGAAAATTGCCTGGGGTGATGGCGAGGCAGCAATTACGTTGTTGGAGGAAATGGACGAAGGAACTGAATTTGGACGTTTGCTTGGCCAGGGAACATACGAAGCAGGCAAAGCTCTCGGAGTAAAGAGGATTCCTACTGTTAAGCGGCAATCGCTCTCTGCGTACGACCCTCGCAACCTGAAGGGAACCGGTGTTACATACGCCACATCAGCTATGGGCGCCGATCATACATCAGGATTAACCCTGGAAGCACCGATCGATCCCCTGGCAGTCGAAGGCCAGGCAGATACTTCTAAATTCCTGCAACCTATGATGGCTATAGCTGACAGCATGATGTGCATCTTTAACTGGTTTTCTGCAGGTTCACCAGAAACCATTCCGGGGCTGATGGAAGGTGCTTACGGTGGAGAATGGGATTTTGATAAAGTTCTCGGCCTTGGCAGGGAAGCGATATTAAGGGAAAGAGCTTTTAATGAAGCAGCCGGATTTACATCTAAAGATGATCGTTTGCCGGAATTTTTCCTTAATGAAAAATCACCAGCTTCAGGTCAAGTTTTTGATGTTAAAGATGAAGAACTCGACAACGTTTTCAAATATTAGTTAAGCTGACGTGATGGGCACTCCTTACGAGTGCCCATTTTTTTTACCTTTTTTAGCTTAATCAGGCAAGCTATTTACAGTTTACCCTGCATCCCTGATAATAGATAAAGATAATACATTTTATTGGAGGCAGGACATGATAAAAGTAAATTACCAGGATAGACCCTGGCATGAAGGACTGACTGTTGAAAAACTTCTCCAACAAGTCAGATCAGAAAACTATGAAAAAAGCATTATTCAGGGTAGGGTAAATGTGATTCATAACAGTCAGTTTATTGATCCTGAAAAATATAACGAAACGATTATTAATGATGGTGATGAGGTAAGAATATACCCGGCTATTGCGGGTGGCTGATAATTATTCCCTTTGCTTTAATGAACCCTTTTTTCGGTTATTAACAGACAATCAAATGAATAAACAATTGAAGGAGCATGGAATGAGCGGCCCTAATTGTAATAGCGAAATGCCTGGTAATTATGGTAACTGTTCAGAATGCGGTACTGGATTACAATGCGGACGTGAAAACGGTGATTTATTGAAAACAGTCGAAAACTATGATCCAGCGATCAGAGTGAGCCCCGGCTTGATACAGGGAGCAGATAAAATAATCAGGTGGGTCTATGAACTAAATATGTGGAAAAACCCTGTTATTCTCTTTACTGTCTGGAAGGTGCTGCTGCTGGCATCACTCGTTCCGGCACTGTTAATGCTTACTTTAACCCTTTTTGATGGGGATGGGTTAATAGCTGCGTTTACTATATTTATTTATATCTTTAGTTTAAGCGTTGGAGCAATAACAGCTTTGCTTGTAATTGCTTACCCGCTTGTTGCATTTTTAAACGGTGGAAAGTATTGTGTTATTTTCGAAATGGACGAGTTGGGAATCAGGCATATCCAGATGAAGAAACAGTATAAGAAAGCCAGGATAATCGCTGCAATTACAACTGTGGCGGGTATTATGTCTGGCAGTGCTCAGGCTGCCGGTGCCGGTATGCTTGCCGGATCGAGAAGAGAGCTGCAAAGTGAGTTTGCTAAAGTGAAAAGACTAATTATTGATGAAACAAGAAATACAATTATTCTTGAAGGCAGGTATTTCCAAAATCAGGTATATGTTGAAAAGGCAGATTTTGCATATGTTTGTGATTATATAGCCAGCCGCTGCAGAAACGCCGTTATAAGATCAAGGAAAGCTAAGGAGTAATTTAACTAATCAAGTCGGGATTATATTAAGCCATTTAAAAAAAACTTCCCAAACTTCATTGGTGTGTTTAGAGAAACGGTGGTTTGCTCCTTTTATAAAGACAAGTTCTCGTGGATCCGAAGCTGATTGGTATAATAGCCTGGCATCTTCACAGGGTACTGATTCGTCTTCCGAACCATGGATAATTAAAAAATGACGTGGCGATATAGCAGATGCATCCCTGAGCAGGTCATGTCGGGCCAGGTCGGAAAAGAACCCCCTGTTAATAGTTAAGCTCTCATCCTCCCCATGAATAATAACGGGTTCACTTTCCGGTCCCTCCAGACTGCCCATTGCTGCTTTTGTAAAAAGTTGTTCCGGTCTGGCAACCGCGGCCCAGGTACATAAAGCAGTGATAGATTTATCTCTTGCCGCATATCCAATAACTGTGCTCCCGCCAAAACTTCTACCATTTAAAATAATTTTTTCGTAACCGGCTTTTCTGCACCATTTAACAACTGCCCCAAGGTCCTCAATCTGGCTGCTCAAAGAAAGTTCTTTCCAGTTACCGTCACTTTTACCACATCCGGCGAAGTCAAAAAGTAATGTACCAAAGCCTATTTTTGCCAAATTGTCTCCCATCAAAATAGCGTTTCCACCGCCTTCTTTCGATCCCGTAAAACCATGGCATACTATCACAATAACCTTGTTTTTAATCCCTGTGCTATTTTGCCGTCCTGGTTGCACGGATGGTTTCAACAGGGCATCAAGCTGCTGATTTCTGCTATTCACTATTTTTAACTTTTTCCAGTCGGTTAACATTTATACCACTCCTGTTCCTCTTTAAACACAACTTGTTCATTAAACAAAAATTATTTTAAAACTAATTCTACATTCATATAATTAATTCCCGCCTTTTTTCTGTTAAGCTAAAATTTTACGAGACCGCTTGTTTAATGCAGACACTATTGATATTACGAATTTATAAAAATACTTTACAACTCTCCATTAAAAAGGTATACTAAAAATGTCTAAAGTATTAATACAATATACATTAGCGGAGGTTTATCTTGCATATATTTATTGACAGCCGCAGTGGAGTGCCGATTTACAGGCAGCTTATTCAGCAGATTGAAAATGGTATTTTGGGAGGACTTCTCAAACCTGGTCAACAGCTGCCTACGGTTCGCGAAATTGCCCTTGAGCTAACGATCAACCCGAATACCGTAGCGCGCGCGTACCGGGAGCTGGAGCAGCTTGGGCTGCTCGCCAGTTACCAGGGGCGGGGCACTTTCGTGTCATCATCTATAGCTGCAACTGATAGTAAGGAAAAAGAGTTAATTATTAAAAAAGGTTTAAACCAGCTGGTTAAGCAGGCAAAGCAGTTGAATATTCATCAGGACAGATTAAGCGAGCTTTTTGGGGAAGTACTAAATGAACGGGGTGGGGAGGAATAGCTGTGCAGAAATTATGTCTGAACCTTAAAAAAGTAGAAAAACGGTTTGGGGAAAAAAATGTATTGAACGGGGTAACTATGGATCTCTTCGCCGGAGAAATTATGGGTTTGATCGGTCCAAACGGCGCCGGCAAAACAACATTAATCAAACTGATTATGGGTTTGCTGAACCTTTCCGGCGGTTCAATTTATCTATTTTCCCGGGAACGCGGTCAATTGACTTCAACCGATTGGAGTAAAATAGGTTATGTATCAGACGAACCGAATCTCTACGATTTTATGACTGTTGATCAGATAATTTCGTTCAACAGTGTTTTTTTCCCGCAATGGAACAGTGAAAAGTGCTGTGAACTGAAAAAAAGATTCCAGCTTCCTCAACATGAACCGGTTAAAAATTTATCCAGGGGAATGAAAGCCCAGCTGGCATTAATCTTAGCTTTGTGCCAGGAACCTCAACTGCTAATACTGGATGAACCTTTTGATGGTCTCGACCCACTGCGACGTATTGAATTTCTTAATATTATTCTCGATGAGTTTACCAGCAGTGAGGATCGGACAGTTTTTATTTCATCACATTATCTCGAAGAGCTTGAAAGAATCTGTGACCGTGTTGCTTTTATTCATGAAGGCGAATTAAAGCGGGTAGTGAAAATGGAACAGCTCAGAGTAGAGGAAAAAACCATTCGGGTTGTATTTCAGAAACAACCACCGCAGTCACTCCTGTCTATGCCAGGGATAAAAGATATTAAAAAAGAGGGACAGACAGGTTACCTGCTGACTGTTGAAAATAATTTTAATGAAATATATCAGGCCTGCGGCGCTTTTCCCCATTATGTGCTTGAGATATACCACCGTAGTATTGAAGATATGTTTCATGATTACAGTTAAGAGAGGCGATTGCAATGGTGATTAGAAACCTGATTAATAAAGAGTTGTTCCAGCTGCGTTGGATTCTGATTGTTGGCTTACTGTTCAATGTTGGCACCGCAGTTCTTTTAGTTACTACTTTTAATTACCTGGCCGGTATGGTTACAGAAATACCGGGGGAAATGATTGAGATGCTGGCCCAGTATGAAGTAACGCGGGAGCTACTTTATATTTTTGAAGATTATACTATATATGTATGGTCGCAATGGCATGCAAAAAATCTTTTTCAGATAGGTGCACTAGTTGTAATTATCATTACTTCCACCCAGTTTGCAGGTGAAGTTGGCAGGGGAACAATAAGTTTCTACCTCACTCGCCCGGTAAGCCGTATACAGGGATTATCGGCCAAGGTAGCTTCCGGTGTCCTGCTGCTTGGTATAACAGTTGTCTCCGGGATAGTTGTAACATGGCTTATATCGCTTGTTGTTGGAATAAACGCAAATTGGGCTCTTATATTTTCAGCCACATTACTCAGTTTTTCCTGGATAATTGCTTATTACCTGATCGGCTGCGTTGTTTCTATTTTAAACCGGGAACCGATTACTGCCGGTGTAATTACTGGTCTGGTCGGCATTATATTGTCGCTTCCGGGTTTTTTCCCTGCTACACGCTTCCTTTCACTTTTTTATCAGATGCGGGCGACTGATTATGTTATCCTGGGAGGTTCATTTTGGCCAAACCTTGGGATAAGCCTTGTTCTAAATGCGCTGATTTTTATTATTGCCTGCAGAATATTCAAGGCAAAAGATTTCTAAGTTTTGGGCAGGTATAAAACAGAATGGAGGAAATAAAATGTTAATGACAACAACTGATTTGAAAGTCGAGTATGAAGTGCTTGGGATTGTCCGTGGCAATCGGGTTAAGGCTGCTCATATAGGCAGGGACATCCTTGCTGCTTTAAAGAATCTGGTTGGCGGAGAAGTTAAAGAATATGCAGACCTGCTGACTAATGTCCGTGATGCTGCCGTGGACGATATGGTTAATGAAGCAAAAAATTTGAACGCCAATGCAATTATCGGGATCCGCTTTGCCTCATCGCAGATAGCATCGGGCATGGCCGAAATCCTTGTTTATGGTACTGCAGTAAGAATTTGAGTCTGAAAAGAGCTTGTCAAGTGAGGTCTTGTAAACTGCCTTCAATAAGTTAATTAAATATTTGGTTAAATGCTTAAATTAAATTCTTCAGTGAGAAGGGTGTTGCGATAACACTGAAAAATTAACGGATTAAAGTAGGAGAAAATATTCAGTGAGTAGATGGTCACGTTAAAAAGGTTGCGTTATAAGGTCTTTTTGTTGCCAAATAATGGAAGGGTAAACAGGACTGAACCGCTGGTGTTTCAAGCTGACTTCAAAGTATCTGGAACTTAGTATGGGGGAACTTCCTTTTATTTATATCGTGAATTGAGTTATAGTTATAACAATCTGCCCCTTATGTAAAACCATTATGCTTGTATTGACATAATAAGTTTTTTATGCTTTAATCGGTTAGGGTTTACTTATTGATATTGTTTTAGCATAAGTTAAAAAATGCTTGGGTATGTCAGTGTTAAAATATTTATTTTTATACAGTGATGATTATTTATTTAAAAATAGTATAAAAAAGGTAATGCCATTTGATTGAAATACTGCAAACTCTAGCTTTTATCAGCTTGACTGTATAAGGTTATCCACCTCTATGGCGGAGCATTAGCTCCGCCTCCTTTTTATACAGAACTATTATTTTCTTGCCTTTTCAGTATTATTCAAGATTTAAGATTCATGGTATATAATGTTAGCCGGAGTTATTTACCAGCATCCCACCATAGAGAGTTTACTAAGAGAGCTTAGGCGAAACAGCCAGTTAAGAAGGATGTGTGGATTTGAAAATGACAGGATTCCCACACCGTCTGCTTGCAGCCGTTTTTTGGTCAACCTTTTTAAGCATGGATCTTTAATCAATGAAATTTTTAAAGACCTGGTCCGCCAGTGCTACGAACTTTTACCCGGTTTTGGCCAAAGCCTGGCTTTAGACGGTAAAGCGATAGATTCCAGTGCTAAGAGGGAAAACGGCAACAAGAAGATTGATGGCAGAAGAGATTTAGATGCTGATTATGGAGCCAAAACCTACCGGGGCACTCGTGCAGACGGCAGTCTTTGGGAAACAACAAGCTACTGGTTTGGCTACAAGCTTCATCTGCTAGTTGATGCCGACTATGAACTACCGGTAGCCTTTAAGCTAACCCCGGCCTCATATTCGGAAGTGAAGCAGGCGCACTATTTAATTGATGAACTAAAAGCAGATCGTCCACACATTCTAAAAGAAAGCAAATATTTTATGGCCGACCGCGGATATGATGATTCCAAGCTGATTACCCGGCTGTGGGATGATCATCAAATCAAGCCGGTAATTGCCATTGTCAATCATTGGCGTGACGGAGAAGCGACCAAAGCGCTAAAAAGCAATGAAAAACTGGTTTATGATTACAAAGGGACGGTTTACTGCTGCTGTTCCCGGCAGGTTAAATTAAAGGAAATGGCCTACGGTGGTTTTGAAAAGCAAAGAGGAACTTTAAAATATCGCTGTCCGGCTAAACATTATGGTTTTAAATGTCAGGGAGAAGAAAAATGCCCGGTTAAGCAAAGCATCCGTATTCCGCTTAACGAAGACAGGCGGGTGTTTACTCCGCTTTCACGTTCAAGTTACAGGTGGAAAGATCTTTACAAAAAGGGCACAGCAGTAGAAAGAGTTAACAGCCGCCTTGATGTTTCTTTTGGTTTTGAAAAGCACTATATCAGAGGCCTTAAAAAGATGGATAATCGTTGCGCAATAGCACTCTGTATTATGTTAGCCATGGCCATAGGCAGGGTAAAGGAAAAGCGGCCTGATTTAATGCGCAGTCTGGTTCAGACTGCCTGAAAAACTTTATTATATACTAATGCTGATCTACCCTGACAGTGGTGTGTTCAAAACAGGTAGCGGGAAAGGTTTAAGCTGGCGAAAGGGATTAAAAAGGGTTCGTTATTCCTGACAGTTGGCGGAAATATCCGGCAGAGGGGTGACAAATGTCTTTTTTAAAGCAAAAAATTTCTACATCGCAAATGGCTCCTGGAACAGTATTTCTTGACATTGAATGGTGAATAATATAAAATATTTGTGAAAAAATTATTTTGATGTAGCCTTCGACCTATTATTTCTAAAGCATAAAACTGCCATGAATGATAGGCGTTAGGGTTCAGTGGGAAACTACTGTGCCTCCCGTTGTGGAAAGAAGGAATCGTATGTGTATGCCTATGCGCTATTCCTGACGGGATAGCGTTTTTTTTTAAGGGCAATTGGTGTAGTTCTGTTGGATTAAAGTTGCATAATAGAAGCCATGAGCAGAATGGATTATAAATACACAGAAACTTTAAACAGGGATTAAATATAAAAAGGTGTTGCCTGCATATATTACTTCGTAAAATCAGGTAGCTATGACATAGTTCTATTATTCTTTATGGCTAAAGAGATTAGGTTTTAAAAATATTTATAATTATTAGTTCACTCTCATAGTTAGGTCATGGTAATAATAAAAATGAAAGGTGGTTTGTTTGTATTCATGTCATTATCAAAAAAAGTACTTATCATTAACGGAGCTGAGCGTACACTGATTTGTTCAGAGAACGATAAACTTTCTGATGTAATCAGGCGCCTTGGGCTAACAGGAACCAAGGTAGGTTGTGGGTTAGGGCAATGCGGGTCATGTTCGGTGATTCTGGACGGAAAAGTGACACGCTCATGTACGAAAAAAATGAAAAATGTTAATAATGGCAGTGAAGTAGTTACCATAGAAGGCATTGGCTCAGCTAACAATCTACATCCATTACAGCTGGCATGGATTATTTATGGTGGTGTGCAATGTGGCTTTTGCTCTCCTGGTTTTATAGTTTCAGCGAAAGCACTGCTCGATCAAAATGTTTCTCCAACCAGACAGGAGGTGCGCGAATGGTTTCAGAAGCACCGTAACGCCTGCCGCTGTACCGGGTATAAGCCTCTGGTAGATGCGGTAATGGCTGCTGCCAAGGTCATACGCGGCGAGATTCCCATGGATGATTTATATTACAAAATACCTAAAGATGGCAAAATTTATGGGACCGGTTATCCCCGTCCTTCAGCACTGGCCAAGGTAACGGGCACCTGTGATTTCGGCGATGACATCGGGATGAAGATGCCTGTTGCCCTCCACCTTGCTGTGGTATTGGCCCGGGTTTCTAATGCAAAAATTTTATCAATTGATATTTCCGAGGCTGAAAGTATGCCGGGTGTAGAAAAAGTAATTACACACAAGGATGTTCAAGGTAATAATCGCATTAACTGGCCTGTAGGCCATCCCAGGTCCAAGGCTGATGGTTTTGATCATGCATTGCTCTGTGAGGACAGAATATATCGTTATGGTGATGTGGTAGCACTTGTAGCAGCAAGAACACGTGATGAAGCCAGGGCAGCCGCAGAGAAAGTAAAGTTTGATTATGAACAGCTTCCGGAATATCTTGATATACTTGAAACGATGGCTCCAGATGCTCCACAGGTAAATGAGCAGTATCCAAATATTTACCTGGAAACACCTGTTCTTAAAGGCAAAGATACAAGAGAAATAATCAGTGAGTCGCCCCACGTGGTGGAAGGTAGTTTTTATACCCAGAGGCAACCTCACCTTGTTCTTGAGCCGGATACAAATCAGGCTTATATTGATAGCGAAGGCGTATTGACTATTCAGTGTAAAAGCCTTTTCCTGGCCCTTATTCCCCTGACTATCAGCCATGGTATTGGTTATCCAATGGAAAAAATTCGTGTGATAGAAAATCCCACTGGTGCATCATTTGGCTATGCGCTATCTCCGTTTATCCCCGGGCTTACTGCTTTGGCTGCAGTAGTGTTGAATAAGCCTGTTACGATTACTCTCAGTTATGAGGAACACCAGCACATGACCGGCAAACGTGCTCCCGGGTATGTCAATGCCAAGCTGGCCTGTGATGATAAGGGTAAAATATCTGCCATTGAATATGAAATTGCTTATGACGAGGGAGCATATACCGAGGGAGTGGATGTAAAAATTCAAAAGGGCCTCAGGTTCATGGGGTCACCATATACAATTCCAAACGCCATGGGATTGTCTAAGACGGTATTTTCTAACCATGCTTATGGAATTGCCTACCGTGGATTTGGCTCTCTCCAGTGTTACACTTGCTCGGAGCAGTTAATGGATATGATGGCCGAAAAGATTGGGATGGATCCCCTTGAACTACGTTACCTGAATGTCTATCGTGATGGCGATGTAAGTTTAAATGGTAATAAATTTACCGTTTACCCAATGACTAAAATCCTCGACAAACTGCGCCCACATTATGAAGAAGCGCTGGCCAGGGCAAAAAAAGAGTCAACTCCGGAGAAAAAACGTGGAGTTGGTATTGCATGTGGGGAATACAATGTAACAAGTGCTCCTAATGATCGGGCTGAAGTAGCCCTTGAATTAAACCCTGATAATACAATCACAAATTACAACACCTGGGAAGACCAGGGGCAGGGAGCAGATGCAGGTACTATAGTGCATACTCATGAGGCACTAAAACCGCTAGGTATCAAACCAGAGCATATTAAACTTTGCCAGAATGATACCTGGCTGGCCCCGGACACCGGGCCTGCTGCCGGCAGCCGTTCTCACTATATGGCTGGTAATGCAATAATCGATGCAGCTGAAAAGTTGCTAGATGCTATGAGAAAGCCTGATGGAACTTATCGTAATTATGATGAAATGGTGGCAGAAGGAATTCCGACCAAGTATAGCGGCGTTCACGATACTACCGGTTATACCACTGACTTGGATCCTAACACGGGACAGGGAGACCCAACCGCAGAATACACTTTTGGAGCTTTTCTTACTGAGGTGGAAGTAGATGTGGCAACTGGTAAAACAAAAGTATTAAGTATGAGATGCGTGGCGGATGTTGGGGTGATTGGCAATAAAGTTTCTGTAGACGGACAGGCTTATGGAGGAATGATGCATGGTATAGGCATGGCTCTGTCTGAAGATTACAGTGATGTTAAGAAACATATCGACCTGGTCAAAAGTGGTTTTCCTTTTGTTGAGGATATTCCTGACGACCTGGAGGTAGAATATGTAGAAACTCCACGTCCGAAAGGGCCTCATGGTTCTTCTGGTTGTGCTGAACTGTTCCAGACTTCGCCTCACGTGGCAGTAGTTAATGCAATCTATAACGCCTGCGGGGTAAGGATATATGAACTGCCTGCCAGGCCGGAAAAAGTTAAGGCCGCGCTGGAAGCGAAGGAAAGAGGAGAGGAGCTTAAACCTAAAAAGTATTACATGGGATCCGATTTGCATGAAACTATTGATTACATGATAGCAAATCCGGTTACACCAAAAGATAAATGATTTAATTAATAATCATTTTCTGATTCATTTTCCATTATCCACTCTGCAGTTCTTGTCCGGGACTGCAGAGTGATGATTTAATATGTTAATATTATTTTTAATGGTGGTTTGCCGATGGATTTAATAAAATTAAGAGATATTAAAGAAACCTGCATTAGAGATGAACCCGTATTTTGTTCTAATTCCTGTCCCCTTGGTGTTGATGTGCGCGAATTGGCGGCAAGGATTAGCCGTTCAGATTTTTCAGGAGCTTATAAACTATATCGTAAGCAGGTTGTGTTCCCCCACATTGTTAGCATGATGTGTGATGAGCCCTGTCGAAATTCCTGTATCAGGAGTGATATTGATGAACCTATTTCTATAAGATTGCTTGAAAGATCTTGCTGTGAACAGGCAAAAAAAAATATTGAACCAGCCTATTATATGCCGGCTAAGAATAAGGTGGTTGCAGTGATAGGTGCCGGTCTTGGTGGTCTGAGCTGTGCTGTGAAGTTGGCTCTTAAAGGTTATGAAGTTAACTTGTATGAAAAGCAGGCCTCGGTAGTTTCCTGGCTCATCGAGCATGATGCTGTAAATTCTACAGAATTATATGGTTTAGATATCGAACAGATTTTAAAGACAGAGAATCTAGCGGTTCACCTGCAGAAAGAGGTTAGATCTCTTAATCATATAGAATTTGATGCTGCTTACATTGCCACAGGAATAGATGGAAGAAGTTTTAAACTTACCGAATCTTTTGATCCTGTATCCCTGGCAACTGCGGAGAAAGGAGTTTTTATCAGCGGAAGGACAGCCGGGCAACCTGAGTATTCAGTGCTAATTCCCTTGCGGCAGGGAATAAGCGTTTCCCAGTCAATAGAAAATTTTTTAAAAACAGGCAATATGGGAGGTAAAGCCGGAGAATTTAATATTGTTCCTTCCCGGTTGTATGTAGATACTAAAACAACAATAAAAAGCGCTGCGGTCAAACCGGTTAATAAACAGGCATATTCTGCATCAGAAGCTGTAAAAGAGGCTGATCGATGTTTGCTGTGCGAGTGTAGTGTTTGTATAAACTCCTGTGAGTTACTTGATTTTTACAATAAGAAACCAAAAAAAATAATTGATGATATTTCTGCTTCACTTAACGTAGTTACGACGACCAGGGTTGCTTCCCGTCAAATAAATTCATGTAATCTTTGCGGGCTTTGCAACGTAATATGTCCCACGGGGCTTGATTTCGAAGAGGTTTTTCTCAGCAGCAGGCGAGCTTTATATAAAGGGGGTAATTTACCTCCGGCATTTCATGATTTTTGGATTAGAGACATGGATTTTTCTAATTCGGAAGAAGCTTTTTTGTTTATTAATCCTCCTCAGTCAAAGTCAAAACGCTACCTTTTTTTTCCGGGTTGTCAGCTTGGAGCTTCTGATCCACGTTACGTGACAGACACTTATGATTACCTGAAGAAGAATATTAACGGCAGCATATCGCTTATGCTCGGTTGTTGTGGGGCTCCTGCAGAATGGGCCGGCCAGGAAGAAAAATTTACAGAAGTAATTGCAATGATCCGTGAACATTGGCAAAAAGCCGGCTGTCCTGAGTTGATTTTAACCTGCCCGACTTGTATAAAAATGTTTGCCACTTACCTCGGTGATCTACCCCGCCATTCTTTGTGGAGCATCATGGGTAGGATGGATACTCCTCATAAAGCTAATGAGAGAAAATTCGATAAATTTACGGTTTTTGATGCTTGTGCCAGTCGCAACGACATTGAAACGAGAAACAGTGTCAGGAAATTAATTCAAAATAGTGGCTATGCTATGGAAGAATTGGATTACAGCGGAGGACAGGCAAAATGTTGTGGTTATGGTGGTCAGATTCATGCGGTCAACCCGCTGCTGCTTGATAGAATTGTTTCAAACAGGGTAAGCGATTCACCTCTTGACTATATAACTTATTGCACGAATTGCCGCGATACTTTTGCCAATGCAGGCAAAAGAGCATTTCATATACTTGATCTGCTTTTTAGGGCAGATGAAATACAAAAGCGGGCTTTACGAAAACCTCCGACACTTACCCAAAGAAGAAATAACCGGAGAGGGTTAAAAAGAGATTTATTAAAAATAAACGGAGGTGCGGTTATGCCTTCACAAAAAAATGAATTTGAATGTGTAAAGGTTGCAATATCCGAAGAAATCTATGAAAAAATGGATCAGGATTTAATTGTCCTGGAAGATGTGCAGCGCACGATACACCACTGTGAAAAAACCGGAGAAAAAGTACTTGATCGGGCTACCGGAAACATAGCAGGCCATTTGCAGAGCGGTTATATAACTTACTGGGTAGTTTATCAACCCGTTAAAGATGGTTTTAAACTGGTTGATGTTTATAGCCACAGACTTGTTATCGAGGAGGAAAAATAATGGATTCTTCTGATCATGATAATGGTCTGATTTGTTTAAAATGCAATAGAAAACTTGAGGAACATCAGGTTTTTTTTAATTATCTCGGCCACCGATTTAATACTATGTTGCCTTGTTGTCCGCAGTGCAGTCAGATCTATTTATCAGTAGATCTGGTTAAAAGTAAAGTTAAAGAGGTAGAAATGACCCTGGAGGATAAATAGATATTGTTGCTTAAAAGGGGAATAAAGAATAAAAACTTTTCAGCAGTAATTCCTGCAGCTGGCTATTCTTCAAGAATGGGGCTTTTTAAGCCACTTTTGCCATTATCAGGGTCGCTGGTAATTGAAAAAGTAGTGAGTTCTTTTCTGGATGCTGGAATCGATGAAGTTATTGTTGTTCTTGGTTATAGGGCAGAGATGTTAATTCCTCTAATCAATAAAATGAAGGTCAGGTATGTAATTAATGATGATTATAATCAGGGGATGTATTCATCCGTTCAGGCAGGTTTAAAAGCGGTCAGTGAAAATATAAAAGCCTTTTTTTTGCTCCCGGCGGATTATCCTTTGATCTCTTCTGAAACAATTATGGGGATGCAGAGTAAATATAAAGCTGAATCTTGTGATATATTGTCTCCAGTATATAAAGGTAAGAAAGGGCATCCTCCATTGATTAGTTCTGCTTTGATACCTTTAATACTCAGGGGAAATGGTGAAGGTGGTTTAAAACAGCTATTGAAACAAAACTCTATATCAGGTGACACATTAGTTGTTGATGATCCATGGGTGATCAGAGATCTTGATACAGAGGAAGATTACCGCGAGATGCTTTTGCCTTATTATCCGGCATATCCCACACGCGAAGAATGTGAATTGATCCTGGAAAAGTATAATACTCCTGTAAGAGTAAGGGAACACATGAAAATAGTCTCTATTGTTGCCGTGGCCCTGTGCGAGCATCTCAACAGCTTAGGGTTTAAGCTTCATACAGGTTTGGTTATGGCTGCATCTCTGTTGCATGATGTTGTAAGAAACGAGAATAATCATGCCATTAAGGCAGGACAAATAGTTGTTTCTTATGGGTATCCTGCAGTCGCAAAGATTATAGAATCTCACATGGATCTGCCAGAGGGAACAGGAATCGATATTAATGAAAAAACAATATTATACTACGCAGATAAGACGGTAGAGGGTGATAAAGTGACTTCCTTACAGGATAGGTTGGTTAAACAAACAATTCGTTTTAAAGAGGAACCGGAGGCTATAGCCGGCGTCGTCCAGAGAATGAAGAAAGCTCTTGAGCTGGAAAAGCAGCTTGATGCTATGTTGAAAGGCGAGCTTGGAAAGATTATAGCAAACTTGTAAAGAGTGAAGGTAGTTAACAGTGATAAGGAATATTTATCTGGTCAGACATGGAGAGCCGGTTGGAGTAAGTCAAAGAAAAATATTCTTGGGTCAGGGCGATCCTCCTCTTAGTAGGAATGGTATAGAGCAGGTTGAGATATTGTCCGGATATTTCAAGCAATTTGCGATCAGCAGGGTCTTTTGCAGCGATTTGGCCCGGTCTGAAGAAACTGCATTACTTATTACTACCCGGCTTGGCTGTCAATATGAAGTAATTTCAAGTTTTAGGGAGATAAATCTGGGAACATGGGAAGGGGCTACAGTCAGTGAGATAAAAAAAAGATATCCCTCTGAATTTCAGAAAAGAGGGGAAGATCCTGTTAATTTCCCACCTCCCGGAGGAGAAAGCTTTGTCGATTTGCAGAACAGGGTTATTCCGAGCCTGGAAAAAATTATTAAACACAATACGGGAAATTTGCTAATAACCACGCATGCCGGAGTCAACAAGGTTATTCTCACTCATCTGCTGCAAAATGATTTAAAGCAAATGTTTAACCTGAAACAGGATTATGGACATGTGCATATTCTTAATGAAAAGAATACGGGTTTTACCCTTGTGAAACTTAATTATTCCCCCTTGTAAAGATGTTTTAATTGCCAGGTTTAGAAACAAATGATATTTATGTAACTTCATTGTTGTGATGGGAGGAAGACATGAATAAAGGTGATCACTTTTATAAAATTTATGACAATTGTAAGTTGGAACAGTATGCTGAAGGAACTTTACATCCGGGAGGATTGGAGTTAACCAGAAAAGCTTTTTCTTTGACCAGGTTGGGTGAGGGAGCGAAAATACTGGACATTGGTTGTGGCATCGGTGCTACAGTTAACTATTTATCTGAAGAATTTGGGTACATGGTAATTGGGGTAGACTCATCAGCTGAAATGATATCTAAGTGTAGGAGCAAATATGCTGGTTTGCAGTTTATTACAGGCAGTGCAGACAATCTGCCTGTACACAGCACTGAAGTTGATGCTGTTCTGATGGAATGCAGCTTTTCATTAATCAGAGATTCCGAGTTTGCGTTAACAGAATGCTATCGAGTATTAAAAGAAGAAGGCATTATAATTATTTCAGATATATACTATAGAAAAAGGCTGGGTAAATGGACTAAGGATTATTTTCTTGATTTGATGACGGAACACGGTTTTATCCTTGACGTGTGGGAAGATTGTTCAGTATATCTCGGGCAGTTGGCCGCTACAAGTATTATGAACCAAGGTGAGGCATGTTTGCTATGGGATTGTCTTTTGTCGAAAGAGGAGAACAGGGGTTTGACGGTAGAGCAAATAAAAGGTTTTAAACCGGGTTACTTTCTCATGATTGCTCATAAACATAAGGGGAATGAGGGGTCTGTTCAAGAACATGACCATGATGGTTGTTCGGGAAACTGCGGAAAGGGCGATTAGATAATGCTTAATTATTCCTCTCTTGTAACTATGCTGGATAAAGGGTTATGCTGCAGCCAGATGATAATTCAGCAAGGTCTTGAAGATACCGGACAGGAGGATAATCCTGGCTTAATAACAGCGGTATCCGGTTTATGCAAGGGTATGCACTCAAGACAGATATGTGGTGCGATCAGTGGCTCAGTGTGCTTGCTTTCTCTATGTGCTCCTGATAATATTAGCGATCTGGCAAAGCAAGTGGTTGAATGGTTCGTATCTGAGTATGAAGGTAAGTATGAAAGTATTAACTGTGGCGATATTTTAGGTGATGATGAGGATAATCATAAGATCAGGTGTCCTCAAATAATTATGGCAACGTATAATAAAACTCTGGAATTGTTGGAAGAAAGCGGGTTTGAGCTTCCTTAGAGCAGGCAAAACATATATTGTGTTACCGGAATGATTGAGATGGTTTCCGGCTGGTGAATTTAAATAGGGCTTCTTGCACAAGTCAAGAAGCCTTTAAAATAGGACTTCCATCCCTTTTTTGATATGTTAAGTATAAGCGAATCTATGGAAATATCTCTAAAATCTCTTGTGCAGGAAGCCCTATTTAATAAAATTTTGATGCGTGCCGAAGAAGAATACTTTTTGCTCCTACTATGGAACTTAATACTGCCTTGCTTAATAGTTATGGAGACAGCAGAAACCTGTGGTCTTTTGTCTGATGTTTCAGCACAGTAGGTTGTCTCGGTATGGGATTGCCTTGATTGGTAATGTAGCTTACGCTGGAGAAGCCAGCCCGGGGAGTATAATAACCTGGCTCATTCTGATAAATTTGGATGTAAAATGTTTATTGACCGCAGAAGGGTGATTTTGGTTGAATCAGTAAAAGTTGCGATCGTCAAGAAAAAAGTGATCCATGCGCCAGGAAAAAAGTGATCCACTATTCACCCGCCCCACTCTTTCCATGCAATCGATAAGAAGTTGCCTCTGTGGAGATTGCACTGGAAAGGGGATGAATAAGCCTACGAAATCTTAGTTTGTTTAACATTAGCTTTTTCCTTTTTCAATGATTCCGCAAGC
>CAZBKZ010000020.1:0-44558 GCA_964492615.1 uncultured Syntrophomonadaceae bacterium
TGGTCCAGGTGGTCGATGTTTACAACAACGAGGTTATCCGCGAGATTCCCAACCGCAGGATGCTCGACGTTGTAGGCGAGATGAAAACCTTGATCGGTAAAATGCAGGATATTAAAGCTTAATAAACAGCTGCGGGCGTGGAAATCCGCGCCCGGGCTGAATTTTTCTGGTAGTCCGGCGGAGCAGTAACGGGCCGGCCGGATTGGTAATAAGCGGCTGTTTTTAAGCCGGGCAAAGGGTGGTTAGCAATGGCTGTAAGTGTGCTCGGAATAGCTTCGGGGATTGACATAAACAACATAATCAGGGAGCTGATGGAGGTTGAGCGTCAGCCTATTTACCGTAAAGAAGCCCAGATTGAGCGCACCGAACAAATTGCGGAACTGTGGCGTGAGGTTAATACCCGTCTCGATACTTTAAGCCGCACCCTTTCTCCGCTGCAGAGTGAGCTAACCTTTACCGCTCCCGTGCCCGTATCAAGCAACGAAGAAGTTTTAAGGGCCAGGGTCAGCGGCAACCCGGTGGAAGGGAGCTACCGCTTTAACGTAAGCCAGCTGGCCAGTTATCACAGCGTGGCTACCAACCCGCCCAACGCGGGCAGCCGGATCAGCAGCCCCGATGCCGCACTGGGTTATAACGGCACCTTTTACCTCGGCACAGCCGGTTACCCTGAAGGCATTGACAACCTCACTTTTAATTCAACCACGAACGATTGGCTGCGCGGTAATTTTGGCGCCGGTTTCCAGGCAGTGGTCGACGGATCGGCCGCCAGTGTTTACGCGCTTGGTGTTGACGACCTTGTTTTCAACAGCGCCGACGAATATGCCGGGGCGGAGGAGATCAGGGTTTACCTCGATTCTTTCGTGGGGGCCGAAGATGAAGATTTACTGGCTGAGCTGGAAAGCTATTTTGCTGACAAGGGCTGGAGCGGGATCGACCTGCAAAATGATCCCCTGTTCACCATAAGCTATGATGATGTTGCGGAGGAATGGGTAGTCCGCGACGCTGCCGGTGGAGACTTTGCCTTTTTGGGCGATCACCCCCTGGGCACTTTCAACCTGCGCGGTGAAGTGTTGAACGACAGCGGAGAGGTTATAGCAATCAATAATTTCGATTTTCAAATCCGTGACAGCGTTGACGAGACAGGCTTTATTACAATTGAAGATGACGATTCGCTGCTTGAAATAGCAAATAAAATCAATGCTATGGCTCCTGAAACAGGAATAATCGCTTCCCTGGTTCAACCGAACAGCGGCGATTACCGCCTGGTGCTGGAAAGCACGGTTGAAGGCAGGGCTGGAGCGATCCAGGCTTATGATTATAGCCCGCTTGATGCTGCCGGAACAACGGCCTACGGTTCAGACCAGGTGCTGACCGCTTTGAATCTGCTTAAAACAGATGAAAATGCAGCAGCGCCCTCTTTTAAACTTGAAACTGAAGCGGCCCGGGATGCGGTTTTTACCCTGAACGGGTTAACCATGTCGCGCAGCAGCAATACCTTTACCGATGTTATTGCCGGACTGGAGATAACCCTGGCCGGTATTGGCTCTTCCAACCTCGACATTACTCCTGACATAGATGCCGCGGTTGAAGAGATTAATCTTTTTGTGCAGGCCGTGAACGAGGTTAACTCATACCTGCGTGTTTTACAGAAAAACGAGGAAGGCCCGCTGCAGGGCAGCAGCGACCTGATGAGGATTGAAAGGCAGCTGCGCACCCTGATTCACGGTAGCGTATCTGATACTCCCGGCAGTAACCATGTGGCTGAACCGTTAGCTTACTCCGGCGCCGCCGGTTCAGAGGTCAGCGCCGTGGCAACCGGGCAGTACAGCGGGACCGCTTCAAAAATAGAGCTTACTTATTATGCATCAACCGGCAACTGGCGTTACAATGGTGAAACATTTAATTCCGGCGAGACTATTGACGGGGTAACCATTAATATCGGGGCCGGTGCAACCCCATCCAACCTGGCCACCCTGACCCTGAACGTGGTGCCTCCCTCGGAGCCGCTGGCTTATAACAGCCTGGCCTCCATCGGGATTATGTCTTCTGATGAAGAGGGGATTCTTGTTATTGACGACGCCAAGCTGCGTGCCGCCCTGGCTGATAAACCGCTTGATATTTACCAGCTGTTCGGCCGGGAAGCGATTGTTGACCCTTCGGGGGTAACAAGGAATAAGCCCGGTTTGGCCCACCAGATGGAAACATTCACCCGGAACATGATCGGCCGGAACGGTGTGGTGCCAAGCCGCCAGGATTACCTGCAGCGCCAGATTACCATGTATCAGGAACGAATAGAGATGCTTGAGCGGAGGATGGAGATCCGGGAACAGCGCCTGGTGCGCCAGTTTACCTACATGGAACAATACATTAACCGTATCCAGGAACAGACCGGGTTGATGACCACCTTTGAAACATTAATGACACAGCAGCAGGAATAAAAGTTTTTAGATTGGAGTGATTATGAATGTCAGCTGCTAGAGATCCTTACCAGAATTACAGACAGACCCAGGTGGAGACCGCCGATCAGGCAACTCTGCTACTGATGCTTTACAGCGGCGCCCTTAAGTTTCTCGGACAGGCCCGCCAGGCTATGGAAAGTAACGATGTTGAAGAAACCAACCGCCTGCTCGGCCGGGTTCAGGATATTTTATGCGAGCTGATGGGCTCGCTTAATCCCGAACTGCCGGAAATATCAGGCAGCCTGTTCCAGTTATACGAGTATATGCACCACCTGCTTGTTCAGGCCAACATTAAGAAAGATGTTGAGAATATCAGGGAGGTTGAAAGACAACTCACTTTGCTTCTCGAAGCCTGGCAGGCGGCAATCAAGCAGGAAAAAAGTGAAGAAGAGCCTGCTGAAAATGCTGTATCTTCCGTCAACCTGGAAGGATAGACATTATTATGCTGCGCAGTAGTTGAAAGATCAGGTGGCAGGGGGTAACCCTGCCGCCTTTATTTAACCCGGCGCAGGCAGGAAGAAAGGCCTTGCTAAAAAAGGATTTCCCGGTTTTCCGGATAATAAAAAATTAAGCCGTTCAGTAACCTGGGAGGGAGTTACAACATGAAGGATCAACCCGTTGTCGTAAAAATAGCGCTGGCTTACCTGCCGGCTGCAGTTCTGATCATCATCCTGGGCAGGATGCCCTGGTGGGCCAACATCCTGGTTGCCCTGGCCAGCCTGGCGGCTACTGTTATGCTGTGGGTTTTTCTATTCGACCGGGAGCAGAAACCGGCGGTAAAAGAAGGAATTGATCCCGCCCTGCTGAATGAAGAGCTGAAAGAGATGCTGATCGATACTTCGGCCGCGGGCAGCACGCTTCATTTTTCGGCAAGGAGCCTGGAAAAAAGGATTGAAGAGCTGCGCCGCTCGCTGGAAGAAATATCTTCATCCCTGCAGGAACTTGCCGGAGCAGACCGTTATGCAGAAACAGCCCTGGAAAAGATTAGGGCAAGGCTGAGCGATCTTGAAGCCCATGCCGGCGAAGTGATCGGGGCGGGAGATACATACCTGGAATACACCCGCACGGTGGAGAGCCTGGCCGGGGAAAGCCGCCGGGTTTTGGAACAAACGGCTGAAATGAATGCTGAAAATTCGGCAGCGGTTGAAGGGGCCTCCGGGGCTATGGAGGAGCTTGATCAGTTTGACCAGAAAATAAAATCTGTGATCAAGACAATCAGGGCTTTTGGAAAACAGGCCAACACCCTGGCCCTGAATACCTCTATTAAAACTTCACAGTCGGAAAGTGTTGACAAGGGGCTGGCCGTGGTTGCCGAAGAAGTTTCTGACCTGGCAAATTACGCCTGCCGTGGCGTGGATAAAATCACCGCCTTGGCCGATGAAACGGACAGCCTGATTGGCTCATTGAGAGAAAAACTTGAAATGGCGGCCGGGGCTGTTTCGCTGCAGGATATGCAGATTAACCTGCTGAAGGAATCTCTGGAAAAAATGATCCCGGCAGCCGGTGAGACCGTCCAGCGTTTTTCGCCTGTCGGGGAATCGTGCGTATCTTTAAAGAATGAGGTGAGCGAAGCAGCGGAGGAGGCCGGGAGCGTTGCCGGTACGGTACAAAATGCAGCTGCTGCTTTAGCGATAATTAAAGGGGCGACTGCCGAGCAGGAATGGCATCTTGACGGCATCCGCGGCAGCGTATCGGCGGTTGCAGAGCGAGTGGAAGAACTTAGGCAGAAGGCCGGGCGTTATGATTTACCCCTGCTCGGTTACCTGGATCAACCTGCCGACAAAGCCGGGGCTTACCTCTTTAAACACTGGTACAGGCGGGATTGCGGCGGTGAGGTGATTCTGGTCGGTATTGAAGACAAAGCTACCGTGGAGATGTATGATGCCATGGCTGAAGGGCTTTTTGATGCATCCATATCCTGCCGGACCCCGGGCGATTGTGAAGAACTGGTTAAAAGTTATGGTGACAGGCTGGATATGCTTGGTACCAACCTGGCCGGGCCGCGCAGGGGATTGCTGGTTCCCGAATACGTTAATATCGGGACGATAGGCGTGCTGCGCCACAACAAAGAGGCTTTCGGCGGGGTTATTTATTCAATGGCGGAGCATGCTCAGATCAGCAGGCAGGCGCGTGAAGCGGTGGAAGAATATAGCGCTGAAATGGAACTGGTTTACGGTGACCTGGATAGGATTTCCGGTGAGCTTGATCGGGCTATTTCCGAAAAGCGCTGGGTTGTTGTAACCGGTTGGACTCCCGAGCCGCGTTTTGATCATTACCAGTTGAAATTTCTGACCGACCCCAAGCGCTGCTTTGGCGGGGAACAGTTTATTAAAACGGTAACCAGGAAAGGGCTAAAAGAAGAAATACCCCATTACCAGCGAGCCCTGCAGCGCTTCCGCTGGGGGCTTGAAGAAGTTTCCCTGTTCATGAAGAAGGTCAGTGAGGGAAGCGACTATGACCAGGCTGCCCGAGAGATACTGAGCGGTATTGAATTCACTCTCCTTTAGACCCTGATCCTTTTTAGAACTTACGAATTTTTGAAAGAGGAATATTATATTTACTTGGCGAAATAACCCCTGATCAATAAAAATGTCTGTCAGGGGTGTTTTGTTATTAAAGAGAAACATAAACCGGAACAGAAACCGTCTGAAGATTATCCTGATGCCGCAGCCGCAGAGGAGAATCCGGGTGCGGATCAGAGCAGCCATGATGTTCTCTGGTGCTATGATTGCGCTAAGCGCAGCTGGCACTGCATCAGCCCCTCCGTTGAAAAGCTGACCGGTTACCCGGAGCACGAGGCGGTCACTTATCCCATTGAACATTTTATTTCGCCCCCGCTGCTTCCCTCTTTTGAGGAAAGCATAAATACCAGGGGCGATTTGTTTCTTTCCGGTGATGATGGAACTGCGGTTTACTTTGACCAGGTAGATATCGTCTGCCGCGATAGTAGTTTGTGCCGGTGCGCAGTTTCCTCGTATTTCATGAAAGGTGAAAAAGGCAGCCTGATCCTGGCCGGCACCATCCGTCCACTGAATGGGCAATCGTTCCCTGAAGAAGATTCCTACAGTTCGGGGCATAAATATCGTGAAATTCTTTCTACCATAGAAGAAGGCTATTACGAGGCAGACCTGGAAGGCCGCCTGACCTTTTTTAATGACGCCGCCTGCCGCATGTTCGGTTACACCCGCGATGAGTTTGCCGATATCACCTATCTGGACATTTGCAGAGACCCTGCAACTGTTTTCAACAAGTTCAGGCTGGTTTACCAGACAGGAAGACCTGACAGCGGTTTTGTGATGGAAACGGCGCGAAAAGACGGCAGCCCGATATTTATTGAAGTATCAATTTCCCTGCTTAATACCCGGGAAGGCAAGATCGGCGGTTTTCGTGGTATTGCCCGTGATATTACAGAGCGAATAGTATTTCAGCAGCAGCTCGAATTTCTCGGTATGCATGATCAGCTGACCGGCCTCTACAACCGCAACTACTTTGAAGAAGAGCTGAAAAGGATCAGCAAGGGTCGTGATTACCCGGTTACACTTATTTCAGCCGATATCAACGGTTTAAAGCTGATCAACGATACAATGGGGCATGATCAGGGAGACCTGCTGATCAAGGCTGCAGCTGATGTTCTGAAGGATTCACTGCGCGGTTCCGATATCCTGTCTCGCGTGGGCGGTGATGAGTTTACGGCGCTACTGGTAGGAACTGATGAAAAAACAGCTGACCGGATTATGAAGCGTATTCGTACCAATGTCAAGCAGTACTGCAGGAACAACCCAGACCTTTTTTTAAGCCTTTCACTGGGCATGGCAACGGCGCACGACAACAGCATGCCTTTCCAGGAGCTTTTTAAAAGGGCAGACGATGCCATGTACCGCGACAAATACGCCCCCAGTTCTTCGGCAAAAGGCAAGATTATGAAGAGCCTGATGAATGCCCTGGCTGAAAAAGACTATATTGTTGACGGGCATGCCAGGCGGCTGGCCCTGCTGTGCCGTAAGCTGGGCCGTGAACTGGGTTTGTCGCCCCGCCGCCAGGCCGACCTGGCGTTGCTTTCCCAGGTGCATGATCTGGGCAAGGTTGGCATACCCGATGCGATTATATATAAGGAAGGGCCGCTAAACGAGAATGAATGGGCAATAATGAAGCAGCATCCGGAGAAAGGTTACCGTATTGCTTTGTCTTCCAATTACCTGACTAACGTGGCCGGGTTAATTCTTAAACACCATGAGCGCTGGGATGGCAGTGGTTACCCGCTTGGTTTGAAGGGAAGCGAGATTCCACTTGAATGCCGTATTCTCTCGGTAGTTGATTCTTACGATACTATGACCAGCGGCAGGCCATACTGTAATTCCAGGAGCAGGGAAGAGGCCGTTGGGGAAATTCGCCGCTGCGCCGGCAGCCAGTTCGATCCGGAAATTGTTAATGTTTTCTTGGAGATGCATAATTAAAGCTTGTTTTTACTTTATTACTTACAACCTGGCAGGTAGATTGTAATCCGCCCTCCTCCCCCCGGTCTGTTACCAGCAGTGATCGTGCCGCCGTGCTTGTTGACAATTGCCCGGGAAATAGCCAAACCAAGTCCGCTGCCCTGGCTGTTTCCGCTGTAAAAGGGATTAAATGCTTTTTCTTCTTCACCGGGCTGGAAGCCCGGCCCATCGTCTTCTATAATAATTAAATTTTCCTTTACTGTAACTGCTACTGACTGTTTTGCATAACGTATTGCATTACCGATTGTGTTGAGCAGCAGTCGGTGCAGCTGCTCACTATCACCTGTGATTTTTTTGCTCATGCCGCTGCTCTTAATTTCCAGTTCCAGGTTTTTTTCCAGGGCCAGGCTGCGCAGGGCTTCGACCGCTTCCTCCACTGCTTCTACCAGTTCAAGAGTGCCCGGTTTGAAATCATCTTCCAGGGTTTCCACTTTTGACAGGTAGATAAGCTGATCAACCAAACCTTTCATCCGTTGCGATTCCCTGATGATGACCTCCAGGCTCCGTTCTGTTTCCCGGGGGGGGATAATGCCATCCCTGATTGCTTCGGCATAACCCTGGACAGACATTAAAGGGGTTTTGAGTTCATGAGATGCCTTCTGGAAAAATTCTTTTTGGCCCTGGTCATATGCGGCAAGACGGTCGCTCATTTCGTTAAAGGATTCAGCCAGTTCTTCCAGTTCATCTCCGGTTTTGATGGAAAGCCTGCCCCTGAAGCGTCTTCTCGAAAGCTCGAGAGCGCGGCTTTTTAACTGGTTCAGGGGTTTTACAATTAAACGGCTGGCAAAGAAACCTCCTGCCAGTGAAGCAGCAATGCCGGCCAGCAGTGAGAGCGCCAGTATCCCCAAGAGAGCCCGGTTTAGCTGGAGCAGGAGGTCGGGTTGGCTGTATAAGATCAGCGCTGCCCTGTTTTGTCTTCCATCAGGCGCAAGCGGGTATGAAACAGCAATACAATTGCCAGTAACCAGCCTGTTATCCAGGTCCGGGCTAAATGCAAGGTCGAAAAAGGCGTTTTCGGAGAGGGATTCACCGGGAGGGTATTCCTCTTCATCGCTGCTGCTAATAATCAGACCGTTCTCCTGGATAATTATGTAATCTGCATAAGCTATACGGTTGGCCTGGCTGAAGAAAGCCCCGCGCATATGTCTGCCCCCCTGGGCATTCTGGCTCAGGTCAGCCCCGGAAAGGGTTTCGGCAACCCGCTGCAGGCTGGCGATGGTATCATTGACAAGGTACTGGCGAACTGTAAAGCTGAAAGCTACGGCCAGGATGGCAAATGATATTAGCAGAACGGTGAGGTAGCCGAAAAATATTCTTTTAAACATCCAGCCTGTACCCGTAACCCCTCACGGTAGCCAGTACCGGGTGGGCTTCTTTCTCACGTAATTTTTTACGGATTCTTTTAATGGCATCGTCAACTGCCCGGTCATCGCCTTCGTAATCATAACCCCATAATTTTTCCAGTAAGAGGCTGCGGCTGAAGGAACGGCCCGGTTCAGCCGCAAAGAGAGAAAAAAGATCGAATTCCCTGGTGGTAAATAAAACTTCTTCACCGTTAACGGTAATTTTTCGCTGTTCCGGGTAGACTACTACATTTCCAAGGGCTAGCGGTTTTTCGGAGAGCGAGGCAGGTTTCATCCTTCTGAAAATATTGTTCACCCGGACTACCAGCTCACGGGGGCTGAAAGGTTTAGCCAGGTAATCGTCCCCGCCCAGCTCCAGGCCGATCACCCGGTCGAATTCTTCGCCGCGGGCGGAAACGAAAATAACCGGGGTGTCGTACTTGCCCCTGATCTGCCGGCAGAGGGTAAGGCCATCAGCACCGGGCAGCATGATGTCGAGAACAAACATATCGGGGGTTTCCGCAACCAGGGCACTGCTCAGTTCTTCGGCTGAGGCAAAAGTACGGACCCTGTAACCGGCCTTTTCAAGGTAGCGTCGGATCAGATCCCTGATATTTTGCTTATCATCAACTATCCAGATAACCTGCATTATTCTGCTCCCGGAAAAAATATAATCAAAGGATACCCCTCTGTTAACTACTGGTTGTATTATATAACAATATAAATTTATCCGGCACCCAGTCTTAAATTGGGTGCCGGATAAATTGGAGAACCAATTAACGCTTAGCGGTTGAAACCGCTATTTCCTTTTTCCCAGCCTCCGTTGCGCATTGCTTTTCCGCTGTTATTAAAACGTTCGCTAAGTTCGGGCACTATTTCACTTAGAGATTCACGTTTTTCGTTCATTGCTTCACGGCGGTCGCTGTGTGCTTGGTCAAATGCTTCTTTGTTTCCGGTTTCCCGGGCTGTCTGGAGCCTGTTCCTGATTGCTTCCATTTTTGACCTGAAATTCTCGATAACCTTGTCAAACCTTGCCTGTTCTTCGTCGGTCAGAGTTTCCCTGGGGCAGTTTTCTGAACCTTCCTGCTGTCCGTATCCACCGCCATAGGCCATAACTCCAGATGACATCACCAGTAATGAAACAACTAAAATCAAGGTAAACAGTATAGCTTTTTTCATTTTATTTCCTCCCTTGTATAAAATCAGTGTTTCTTTTACATCCATAGTATAAAAAACGGAAGCGGCATTTTAGCGGCAGATTTATTAAGATTTATTAACATACCGGATGGGCAGGGTAAAGTTAGCCCTGTTGTTGATTAAGGGCCGTGAAAAAGCTATAATAAGCAGGTGTCTTAAATGTGAGCGGGGAGGGAACTACTGTGAACGAAGTGCTGACTATTACCCTGATCGGCCTGGCTGCCGGAGTGATAGGAACCGGGTCGGGAACGATTATTGCCCTTTTTGTCAGGCATCCGGGCAAGATTTTGCTCAGTTTTATTCTCGGTTTTGCCGGGGGAATTATGCTGGCCATTGTTTTAATCGACCTGATGCCGGAAGCAATAGAAGCGGGTAATTTTATCAGCGCTTTTATAGGATTGATGATCGGGGTGCTTTTTATTCTTTTACTGGATATAAAAATGCCGCACTTTCACTTTTTTGAAACTACCGAAGAGCTTGCCCGTTTTATTCGAACCGGAACTATACTGGGGCTGGGTATTGCCATGCACAACCTTCCTGAAGGAATTGCTATAGGAGCCAGTTACGTTGCTTCGCCCGCTCTCGGGTTTACCCTGGCCCTCACCATAGCTCTGCATAACATCCCGGAAGGAATAGCTATGGCCTGCCCGCTTTGCGCCGGTGGAATGCGTTTGCGCTGGATACTGCTTTATACCGCGATGGCCGGCCTGCCGATGGGGCTGGGAGCTTTTATCGGGGCCAGTCTTGGTTTTATCTCCCCGCTGTTCCTGTCGCTGGCCTTGGGGTTTGCCGCCGGAGCCATGCTCTACATTATTTTCGGTGAACTGATTCCAGGCGCCCAGAATTCCGGAAATGGTCATGCCGGAACTTTTGGCGCCGTTTTTGGTACGGTAGCCGGTATATTGCTTTTAGCAATTATATAAGCTGTAAGCACAAAAAAACGGGGGCGGCTGCCCCCGTTTTCTCTTTAATGCAGCTTTACTTCAGAACGATCGAGTTAAACATACCCATTGTATCGCCATCGTTCAGGTGATCTTCCCCGGCCAGGGTAATTTCAACCTTCTGGCCATCCTTGATGGCGCTGTACTTGGTCTGAAACATTCCGGAAAAATCGAAAGTAGTGTAGTAGAAGGTTAACCCGTGCATGTTCATTTCCTGAACATCGGTTCCGTCGTAATTTGATGCAAAGTTTTCGATAGATTCCCTGGCGGAATCATCACCCATACCCGAGCCCCGCACCCACACTTCAACTGCCCGGCTCATTCCTTTGTAGGCTTGTATCCCACCGTCGATATCCATAACTTCCCAGCCGTCGGCGATTATCATCGAAACATTATCTGTTTCATGTCTATCACCGGAAATAGCGGGCTGGTCAGCTGCCGGTTCGGGGGCATCTCCACCGCTTTCAGAGGGGGCTGCGCTGTCATCCGAGCCGCAGCCGGGTAAGAGCATTAGCGCAATCATGGCTAATACCAGGATAAGTAATGACCACCTGTTTTGTTTTTTTAAAGACATTATTTCACTCTCCTTTTATTTTTTTATAGTCAGCCCGGTTAAACTGCATATACAGTTTGCAGGGCGTAATAGTTTTTAATCGGCCAGGGCCAGCGCCGTATCGACAAAAAACTCCATATCAGTTTCTTTATCAACCTGCATCTCCGTACGCACCTTAACCCCTTCCGGGCCACCGGCCATAATTAATGCTTTATATTTACCCGGGTATTTTGCCCACCAGTTTTCCAGGTGGTCGGCTGCTTTTGTTAATAAATTGAGGCCGGCCGGGTTTAAAGAATAGACAGCATACTTCCGGGTTAGTTTATCAGGCAAATCCTCATCTTTAACCCGCGGAATATCAACCGGGAAGTCAAGCCGTTTGAATAGTTCTGCCAAAATAAAATCGGGCAGGGTGATGCCGTCATGCGGCATGATAAGGAAGTAGTCCTGGTATCTTTTATCTATGGTCAGTTCTGTTGAAGAGCCGAGTTGTAACTTTGTGTCAGAGGTTTTTTCAATACTTTTAAGATGCCTGGCTACCATCTCCCACCTGTTGCCCTGGCTGGTTAACCCACTCAGCCGGTAGCTGATGTTTCTTTCTTCGTCCGGGATATTAAGGACAACGGTATTGTTATTGGGTGCATAATCCCAACCCCGTGCCTGTGCAACTTCGGCCCGCTTGTTTTCTGATTCTTTCCCCGACTTGGTCAGGAAGTAGGCCATTACACTGAGTCCTCCGAGAATAACCACCAAAGCAAGGTATTCCAAATTTTATGCCCTCCTGTCCGGATAGTATCTTAACTGCTTTCCAGGGCTTTCATAATCGAATCTATGGAAAGCATCCCATAATCGATTATTAACTCCCGGTTATCATCTGTATTGAGGATTACCTTTTTGTTGAGCATGCTTTTTTTTGCTTTTATGCTTTGAATCTTATCTCGCGGGATTACAAGGTACTGCTCTTCATCAATTACCCTGAAAAAAGCTTTGTCCAAAATGGCGTTCAGGGATGTGTCGAACTTGGATAGATAGATAATTCTCCTGTCGGTTATAGTCAGGTCTCCGAGATAGTGTCCTGCATCGGGAACAATCAAGCTGGTGGTCCAGGTTCCCAGTTCCTTTTCCGATGGTTCCAGGGGGAATTTATTTTTTGCCATACAACCCACTCCCTTCGCTATATTTTTTCAGCAGGGTAACAGAGCAATTATATAAATAATAGCTCTTTTACGGTTAAGACTGCTATGAAGAAATTGCTGAAAAGTTGTTCATTATTGCTCTGCTGGTCAGGTACTGTTTTTTACCGCTTTGCGGTAAGCAATTGGGGAGGTTCCGGTGATTTTGCGGAAAACCTTACTGAAGTGGCTGTGTTCCGAAAAGCCGCAGAGGAAGCATATCTCTGTAATGGAGTAACTGCTGAAAGTAAGCAGTTCTTTTGCTTTTTCAATTTTCAGGTGAAGCAGGTATTCATGGGGGGTTTTCCCCGTTTCTTTCTTAAAAAGGCGTATGAAGTAGTAGGGGCTCAGGTTGGTTATACTCAGCAGTTCGGTGTTAGAAAAGTTTTTATTGTAATGGTCATTCAAATAGTCAATGGCCCTGAGGATGCTCTCGGTAGCGCCTGTTTCCCTGCAGTTCATCCTGCTGCGGGTGTTGTTCCCGGTGCTGCGAAGCAGTTCAATAACAATCTGGGTGCTGATGCTATCCAGGACATACCGGTATCCGGACTGCTGCTCGCGCGCTTCTGATACAAACAGCCTGATCAGGCGTTTCAGCTTTTTACTGCAGGGGTTAGCCTGGCAGTCGAAAACAACTTCCCTGACACCGCATACAGCGTGCGCAATATGCTGAAGATAGTTTTTACGGATATAGAGACGCTGTGAGCTGCAGGGGGTGAACTCTTCCTTTAACCTGTTGCCCTGGTCCGGGTTAATTGGAAAAAGGGCCAAAGCTCTGGATATATTTGATTTTGATCCCGTCGTAAGAGTAGCGGTTATGGGAGAAAGAGAAAATGGTATGAAAAATTCGTAGCCTTCATGATCATGCTCGTTGGAACAGACTTCGACGGGTGCGCGGGTGATCATTATATCGATATTGTTGCTGCGATAAATTTCCAGGGCAGGGTTATCCTTGCATAAGCTGCCGTAAATTTCCATCTTATCTGCCTGTGAGACAAAATTAAGGCTTTTTCCCATCCCAGGGCCTCCAAACTGGTCAGTTTATCTGTCTTCTTAATTTATTCTTCATGCCGTGCATATAAAGTTATTTGTTCATTTAGTTAACAGACCAGCCTGTGGAAGGCTAGTAATTGGAAAAGAGGGGGTTTATTTTAATCCCGCTGTCTATTATTTTAACTTCTTTCAGAAATATTTCCACTACTTCTGGATCAAACTGGCTGCCGGCGCAGCGCTCCAACTCGGAAAGGGCTTCTTCACTGCTTACCGGTTTTTTAAATGGCCGTTCGTTGGTCATGGCGTCATAAGCGTCAACTACAGCAAGGATACGACATTCAATCGGTATATCTATTTCCTTCAGCCCCAGCGGGTAACCTCCACCGTCCCAGTGTTCGTGGTGGCGAAGAATCAGGTTGGCAATTGAGGAGAGGTCCGGCGCTGATGAGGCGATCCGGTAGCCTTTTTCGGGATGCTGCTTCATGATTTCCCATTCTTCTTCGGTCAGCGGGCCGGGCTTATAGAGAATGTTGTCCGGAATTCCTACCTTACCGAGATCATGGACCTGGGCCAGGAGGGCCAGGTCGGTAAGCTGGTGAGATGCAAGCCCCATTTTTTCCCCTATTTTCAGGCAGAGTTGTTCAAGACGCCTGGCATGTCCTTCTGTAAAATAGTCTCTTTCGGCCAGGGCAGTCAGCAGACTCTGAACTATGCCGTTGCGGGCAACAGCGCCGTGATATAGTTTGTTACGAAACATGAAGTCATCTGCCTGCTTGAACAGTTTTTTCAGGGATGTGCTTTTATCCTCGGCTGTGGCGGCTCCCAGCGACAGGCTGAGCGGCAGGTTGTTGTTTTCATCGTTGTACAGGGCTACCTGGTAACGAATCTGTCGGATAATATGTTCACTTTCTGTTTTGCCGGTCAGGGGCAATATAGCTGAAAACTCATCCCCGCCTACCCGGGCCAGGATGCCAGTTCCATCGAGGGCATCGCTGATAATTGAAGCGCACTGCCTGACCAGTTTATTGCCGGCACTCTGGCTGATGGTATCGTTAATTAGTTTTAACCCGTCGATATCGGCTGATATAATTGATACTGGATACTCGGGTTTTTTACTCAACTGGAGCAGTTTTGCCTCGAAAAAGGAGCGGTTATAAAGCCCGGTCAGCTGATCGTGGTAACTGAGGTAATATAGTTTTTCTTCGCTGTAGTCAAGAGCTTCTTCCGCATTGGTCAGTTCTTTTAAAATTTCTTCCAGCTCATGGTTGGCTTTTTTTAACGACTGTTCGTTCTCTTCTGCTTTCTGCAGGTAATCCTCTATTTGATCAAGGAGGCTGTTGATTGTTCCGGCCAGGGGAGCAAACTCACTTTTGCCGGTTTCGGGCAGCCTGTAGGAGAGCGAATTTTCGACATCAACTCTCAGGAGGCTATTTTCAAATTCAAGCAGCGGTTTATGGATACAGCGGTTGTGATAATAGACAAAGAGCAGGAATACCAAAAGGGTCGTGGCTGACGCAGCCAGCAGGTAACCGCTTACGTTCCAGGAAATTCCGGAAAAAAACTCAGTGGTATATAGGTGCCCAGTTGCCAGTCAGTGCCTTCCAGGGGGTGATAGGCAATATAACCTTCCACTTCAGCCGGGGGAAAAACGGTTTCCCCGGAAGTGGTGACGGACAGCTGGCTGATCATGTCGCCGTAGTATTCTTCCACGTCAACCAGCGTTGAACCGGGTTGATAGCTGATTTCGGGATGGGCCATCATGTTGCCCTTACTGTCAACCAAAAAAGAGAAACCTTCGTTTTCGGGGTTGCGTTTGTTGATCAGGGCGGCAATGCTGTTAATATCAACGTCTCCACCGACAACACCCAGTAGCTGGTTATTTCCACTGTAAACCGGACAGGCAATAGTAAAAACAAGCCGGTCACGGCTGGCATTGAGAAAGGCTTCGGTAAATACCGTATTTTTTTCGATACTCGCTTTTTGATACCAGGGTCTTTCCCGCAGGTTAAAATCCTCAGGAGGCTGCCAGCCGCTGGCATTGATCATTTGGTTGGCAGATGTTCCGTAGTAAATAGAGACGAAACTTTCGTTGTCTGCCAAGAGAGCTGACAGGTAGGCCAGTATATCTTCATTTTCCCAGTTCCGGCTGGATATAAAGGTGGCAGCAGCCCCGATAACCGCCGCCTGTTGAGATAAATGCATGCTGACGTCCCGGTTAAGAGAGCATACTGACATTTCAGCCAGCTGCCGGGCGCTATCTTCCACTCTGCGGCTGGTTTGGTGGTATTGCCAGTACCAGGAGCTGATAAAAATAATAACAGTAATGGCGGCAAATATATAAATGTTTCTGACAAGTTTATGCAAGAAAAATTTCTCCTGGTTAAATAGTAGTTTTAACAACGGGCTGAGATGAAAAAGGTACCCGGGGTAATGCAGGCAGTCTTTAGGCTGCCCGGCCTGGTAACCTTAAATTAATACTTCGACGCGGGCATGGCAAAACCTTTCTGACCTGCCGAAGAGATAAAAAGTTTTATAGAAAGAAAGCTCCCGGAGCCGGTGTCGCTTTGAGAAGATTATAGTTGGCGGTTATTGCTTAATTTTTCAAGGTGTCCGCGGGTGGGGATAACTTTACGTACCCCACCCCTGGGATCTTTGACATCGCCCAGGTAACGCGGAATTATGTGAATGTGATAATGAAATATAGTTTGTCCGGCCGCATAACCACAGTTTATGCCGATATTGTAACCGTCGGGTTTATGCAGGTTGTCAAGCAATTGTTTTACTTCACCGGCCAGCATGCTGATAGCCGCCTGTTCTTCAGCACTGGCCTCAAAGTAAGTTTCCACGTGTCTTTTGGGAATAACCAGGGTGTGTCCTCTGCTGACCGGGCAGGCATCATAAAAAGCCAGGGCCAGATCATTTTCTGCGATAATCTCCATTGATTTGCGTTGGCAAAAAACACAATTATTCATCAGGGGCCTCCCGGATAAGTGATCCTGCTTTTCTTTGCCTACTATGATAACATATAGAGCATAGAAATGTTCTTCTGGCTTCTGCCAATAGCAAGAATATCGGTAAGGAGGATGATAAATGATTGACTACAGAAACAGTACCTTTATGTTCGTTCTGGGTGCAATAGTTGCAATTTTTGTCACGGTACAGTCGATATTTTTTATGAGAAAAGCCTGGCAGGAAGGATACCGCAGGGGGGTTGAACCGGCAGTTATGCGTAAGGCGGTGGTGTCGAGCGCTGTTTTTACCCTTGTCCCTTCGCTTTCTATCCTCCTGACCATGCTTACCCTCTCAGGAGCCCTGGGGTTGGCTTTGCCCTGGATCAGGCTTTCGGTAATCGGGGCGGTAACCTATGAACTTCCTGCTGCCGAAGCGGCGGCCCAGGCCGTGGGAGCGAGCTTGATGTCTTCTGAACTGCCTATGCCGGTATTTTCAGTGATTACCTGGGTGATGACCCTGGGAATTATGTCCGGGCCGATTTTTATTATTGCTTATTTCAGAAAACTGCAGGGTAAGGTTAAAAAGATCAAAGTAGAAGATAACCGCTGGGGGACAATTTTAATAACGGCTATGTTTGTAGGCCTGATCAGCTCTTTCCTTGGCAGCGCCCTGGCCGGCGGTCTTATTTCTATCCTGACTCTTTTCTCTTCGGCCCTGCTGATGGTGATCTGCATAGCCCTGGAACAGAAAGCGGGGATAAAATTATTTAAAGATTTTGCCCTGCCGTTAAGCATGATCGGGGCCATGGCCCTGGCTATTTTCTATTCGGGCCTGCTGGGAGGTATGTAGAATGAATAACAGAACGCTTGATCATGAACAATATGAGCAGTCAATTCATAGAATGGGCCGCATCTGGATGTTACTGGCCCTGCTGGTGATCCTCGCTGTGCCCTTCGTGATCTCGATCAATTACAGTGTCTGGCCTACTTTTGGTTCCCTGATGGGCGGTCTGCTGCCGATTATGATGATTTACGTGCCGATCGGCATTATTGAGGTAATTACCTTTTCACCCATGCTGGGCAGCGGGGCTACCTATCTTGCTTTTACCACCGGTAACCTGACCAACCTGAAAGTTCCCTGTGCCCTCAACGCCATGGAGGTAACCGGTATTGAACCGGGATCTGATGAAGGCGAGGTCATATCAACAATTGCTGTGGCAGCTTCTTCACTGGTTACAAATCTTGTCCTGGTAATTGGGGTTTTACTCTTTGTTCAGCTTACACCGGTGCTGGCATCCCCGGTTTTGCAACCTGCTTTTGAGAATATACTGCCCGCCCTGTTTGGCGCGCTTGGCTATCTCTACATATCGAAGAACTGGAAGCTGGCTGTTGTTCCGGTAGCCCTGATGGTAGTGATCTTTATGATCGCTCCCTCTGCTCCCGTTGGTATATTAATCCCGGTCAGCGCCCTCTCGGCAATTGGGGCGGCCCGGTTTATGTATAACAGGAAGATGATTTAAAGGAGGCGGTAGTGATGGTTTTAGCCACTGTTGCAGGAATTATTGCAGTACTGCTGGCTGTGTTGTTGACCAGGGCGGTCCTGCTAAAACCGCCGGCTGAAAAGGAAAAATTTTTCCCCAACCTTGAAACGGCAGCCAGGGTGGATAAAAACGAGGCGGCGCGCCACCTGGCCATGATGATTAGCTGTAAGACAGTGTTGCCAAAAACTGAAGAACGTGAAGATGGAGAAGACGGTTACGCGGAGTTTGTCCGCCTGAGGGAACTGCTGGCGGAACTCTATCCCCTGACCCATGAAAAACTTGAACATGAGTTAATTCAGGAACATTCGCTGCTCTATCGCTGGGCAGGCAGAAATAGTGAAAAACCCCTGCTGCTGATGGCCCATTACGATGTAGTCCCGGCTGACGGCAGCCAGTGGAGCAGGCCTCCGTTCGAAGGGTTGATCGAAGACGGGGTGATCTGGGGGCGTGGGGCTATCGACACAAAAAGCACTTTATGCGCAATTTTCGAGGCGGTTGAAGCCCTGCTGGCTGCCGGTTATTATCCCGACCAGGATATTTATCTTGCTTTTGGCCACGACGAGGAAACCATGGGGGGTGGGGCGCCGGCAATAGTTGAAACCCTTAAAGAAAGGGGAGTGCGCCCCGAGATGGTTCTTGATGAAGGCGGGGCAATTGTCAGGGATATTTTCCCGGGGGTTAAGAAACCTATAGCGGTGGTCGGCATGGCTGAAAAAGGGGTGATGGACCTGGAGGTTGTCCTGGAGGGCAGCGGCGGTCATTCATCAACACCGGGAAGGCAAAACCCGATGGGGGTTATGAGTAGAATAATCCTGCAGGTTGAAAAGAATCCTTTTAAGGCCCACCTGCCTCTTGTAGTCAGGGAGATGTTTACCGTTTTGGGCGGCCATATGCCTTTCACCTTTAAAATTATTTTTGCCAACCTGTGGTTTTTCAAGCCCCTGCTGCTTGCTTTGCTGCCCCTGATCAGCAGGGAGTTAAATGCTCTTTGCCGCACAACAAGTGTCTTTACCATGATCGAGGGCAGTGATGCCAGTAATGTTATCCCGGAGAGGGTACGCGCAGTGGCAAACCTGCGTCTGGCAGCGATTGATTCCCGGGAAAGCGCCCTTCAACATGTAAGGGATCTGGCTGCGGCAGCTTCGGAAAAAGCGGTTAAAAGCGAAGAAGGGCTGAAGCTGCGGATTGACATGGTGCAGGGGCACAACGCTTCACCTTCATCGGATACATCATCCGATGCTTATCAAAGGCTTTCCGCTGCGGTTGAAAATGTATTTAAGGGGACTATTGTCACTCCTTACATTATGCTCGGGGCCTCTGATTCGCGGCATTACTGCGCTATCAGTGACAATGTGCTCAGGTTCTCGCCGATCGAGATGAGCAAAGAGGAATTGCGCAGCATTCACGGGCTTGATGAAAAGATTACGGTTGAAAAGCTGGGCAGGGTGGTTGATTTTTATATCACCCTGATTACCATGTTATAATATAAGATAATTATTGGCAGGAGGAACTTATGCCGGAACAAAAAACAGATAATGCTAATAAGTTTTTAAATGCATATGCTGCTATAGAGCATGAGATGGAGCGGCTGCTGAACCTGAAAGACCATCGCCGCTTTTTTGAGCTGGTTGACAAGAGTGCCCGCATCAGTCCGGTGGTAGAGCGTTACAGGTTTGATTTAAGGGAATACAGCGAACTGCGCAACGCCATTGTTCATGACCGGGCCGGGGGAGAAATTATTGCCGTGCCCACAGATGAAGTGGTGACAAAAATCGAGCGGATTGCCGAGCTGCTGCTTGAACCACCGAAGGTATCGCCGCTTTTTCTTAAGGAAGTGCTCACCTTATCCTGCACTTACCCTGTTTCAAGAGCCATAAGGGAATTCAGTCGTATGTCATACACCCAGGCGCCGGTAATTGACGACCAGGGCAAGCTGGTTTGCTTGCTTACTTCGAACATGATTGTTAAATGGATGGGTTTGATTCTTGAAGGACATTCACCCGATATTGAGAACACAACAGTTCTTAATGTAGTTGAAAAGGTTGGTCACGAAAAAAATTATGAAATTGTATCAGTAAATATGTCCCTTTTTGATATTCCCAACCTGTTTTATCACTGGCAGCAGGAAGGGCGAAAGCTTGAAGCTGTTTTGATTACCCAGCATGGAGAAATATCTGAAAAGCTGCTCGGTATTATTACAAACCGTGATTTGCCAGTTGTGCAGCGCGAGCTTGGCACAAACGGCCAGGCCCGTGAGGAAGAATAATTAAAGAAGCAGTTTGTAAGTGCTTTATATTCTTTTGTTAATGTTGGAGGAAAAGACAGGTGTCCCTGAAAAAGTATCTGCATTTATTCATATTTGCCGGTTTAACATTTCTTTTACCCTTCCTGCTTTATATTACCGATGGCGGGACACTGCAGACAGGGCAGATTATTCGAGAGGATTCTTCATCCACGGAAAGCTGTAATGAGGATAGGGTTAATTACTACAGCTACCTTTGTTCCGACTTGAAAGAGGAAATTGATTTTTCTGTTGAATGCAAGGATGTTCCTCCTGCAGGCTCGGAAGCAGATTACGCTGCCGAAAGCGGATCGGGTGAGGAACCCCCCCCTGCTGATCAGACGGTTCAGCAGGACCAACCGGCAGCAACAACAGGTGAAAACGGCAGCACAGGGACAGGAAGCAGCAGCGGCAGCTCGCAGGATAATCCAACCGGAACAGGTCAACAACCTGCTCAACCCGCTGAAAGCAGGGTGGAAGAACCTGAGCAAAAGCAGGAACCGGCGGCAGGTTCGGTTTCACTCAGCAGCAAGGAACAGCAGATGATTAATATGATCAATGAGGCCAGGATTAATGCCGGTGTGCCGGCTCTGCAGGTTAACAGCCAGTTAACCAGTGCGGCCCGGGCTAAAAGCAGCGACATGGTTAATAATAATTATTTTAGCCATCAATCGCCTACTTATGGCGACTTGGGCGGGCTGCTGAAGCGTTACAGTGTCAGCTACCGCTGCGCCGGTGAAAACCTGGCCATGAATTCAAACGGCAGTGTAAGCGCTGCCCATGATTCGCTGATGGGTTCTTCCGGACACCGTTCAAATATCCTCGACAGGCGCTTCACCCATGTTGGCGTGGGTATTAAAATGAAAAGCGACGGCACTCATTATTACACGCAGCTATTTACCGGCCAGTAGGTATAGCGGTTAAAAGCACTTTATTAATCAGATTAAAGCAGGTGATTTAATCATGCAAAAACAAAGAACAGCATTGCTTGCAGTTATTATTATATTAATATTCCTGGCTCCGCTTACCGCACTAGGTCAGGGCGAATATGAATATGAGTTTTACGAGGAAGAACATTTTTACCGGGGCAAGGTCCTCGAGGTTCATGAATCGGAAGAACAGGAGCATGAATACTATTCGGTTATCGAGCAGGAAGTAAAGGTGCGCCTGACCAGCGGACCTTACAGGGGTGAAGAGATAACCATCTATAATACTTACTTCGCCGGCGACCCGGTCTACGATTTTTTACTGGAACCGGGCCAGGAAGTGATTGTTGTAACCATGGGGGAAGAGGGTTCTTTCGACCAGGCTTATGTTCAGGATATGGCTCGCGACCGGGGTGTCTATTACCTGGTTATTGTGTTTGTTCTGGCTCTGCTTCTGGTTGGCAGGATGAAAGGCCTGAAAACGATTATTACCCTGGCGGTTACCATAGCGCTTGTTTTTGGGGTGCTGCTCCCTTTGCTGCTTCAGGGGTTCAACCCAATCTGGCTTGCCGTTGGGGTGGCTGTAGTTGCTATTATGGTTACTTTATTTATCATCGGCGGTTTTAACGTAAAATCGCTAGTTGCCATTATGGGTACGGTTGCCGGGGTGGTTGTAGCCGGCCTGATGGCTTTCTGGGCGGGCAGTATGGCTAAACTTACCGGTTTCGGCACTCATGAAGCGCAGATGCTGTATTTTATGGACCATACCATTGATTTCCGCGGTTTGCTTTTTGCCGGCATTATTATCGGTTCACTGGGGGCGATAACAGATATCGGCATGTCTGTCGCTTCGGCAGCGGCGGAAATAAAGGAAGCCCGGCCTGATATTCGCTTCAGTGATCTTACCCGCGGGGCCTTTAATGTCGGTCGAGATGTTATGGGAACCATGGCCAATACCCTGATTCTGGCTTACGTGGGAGCAGCAATACCCATGCTGCTGCTGGTGATGGGTTACGAGATAGACTGGCTCAAGGTAATCAACATGGATATTATCGCGACCGAATTTGTGCGCGGTATTGCCGGCAGCATCGGGCTGATTGCTGCTGTTCCGGTTACAGCGCTGCTTTCCGGGTATTTCATGGCCGATCGCCATTAATATTTGATACACATTTATTTCTGCTGTATATTTAAAGTAAGTTTTTGGGCTACAAGTAGAAGATTCGAATAATAGAAGGATGATAAAACTGGATCTATTAAAAAAATACCTGCTGATTGCCGGTGGAACCCTTTCGCTTGCTGTTGGCGTAATCGGGATATTTCTGCCCCTGCTGCCGACAACACCTTTATTGCTCCTGGCTGCTTACTGTTACATCCGCAGTTCACGAAAACTGTACGAGTGGTTAATCAATCACCCGGTTTGCGGTAGCTATATCTACAATTACATGACTTACCGGGCAGTAACCAGGAGGGCCAAAATCTGTGCCCTGGTATTCCTCTGGTCAGCCCTGTTTGTTTCAATGTTTATGGTTTCGAACCTTTACATTACCATTCTGCTCACCGTGATTGGCCTTGGTGTAACTATTCACCTGAAGACCCTTAAAACGCTCAGTCATAACGATGATACCGCCTGCCTGGAAAAAATAAGAAAAAGCGGGCCTGATCCTGTTTAGGCCTGCTTCTCGCACAATACCTGCAAATGGATTATTTTAGTTCCAACCCTGAAGGCCAGGGTGACCTTTAGCCGAAGAATGTGCTGACAAATCTGCTGATTACTTCCGCCCCGCCGATAATTGTTCCTGCCGTACTGCCCAGGTTTACTAAAACCACTACCAGTAAAACACGGGTTACCTTGTTGCGCCAGAATCCTTTTAAAGAGTGGACATCTTCAGCAAGGGATTCAAAGTCATTAACATTTGGTTTTCTGACCAGGGCTTCTGTTAAACCGGCGAACCAGCCTGCGGCCAGCAGGGGGCTGAGCGAGCTGATCGGGGCGGCCAAAAGGGCGGTTAAGATGGCCAGGGGGTGGGCCAGGGCGATCAACGCTCCAACCATTCCTAATGAACCGTTCCATAAAACCCAGGTGACTATCTGTTCAATGCCGGTTGCCCTGTCAACGGAAAATGTGGAGATGATCAGGGCAATAATCAGAACCGGGATGCTCCAGGCGATGAATTTGGTTACCCTGGGTGGAGGGAGCACCTTCGATAGTTGATCCAGGTCGTGGTCATTGTTTATTTCTTCCTTAATGCCCGGAATGTGTCCGGCTCCCAGAACGGCGACCACTTTATTACCCGGGGCAGTTTTGATTTTCTGAGCCAGGAAGCGGTCCCGTTCGTCTATTATGATCGCTTTCAGCTGGGGGAATGACCGGGACAGTTCATCGAGAGCAGCGCTTAACATATCCTTGCTTTTCATTTTTTCCATCTCTTCCTCGGTCAGCTCTTCGTCGTAAAAGATCCCGAGCAGCAGCTGAAAAAATAGTTTTAACTTGCCCCAGAAAGATATACTGCGCCATAAACGAAGCATGGTAACCTGAATATCGCGGTCGGCAAGGCACAGCTCAGCGCCTGTTTCCTCTGCAGATTTAATGCCCTGGATCATTTCCTGTCCGGGCTGGATTCCGAATTTTTTAGCCAGACGTTTCTGGTAAGAGGATAGGGCCAGGTTGGCCAGCAAAAGCAGGGCTTTTTTTTCACGGATTATTTTTATAATGTCGGTATTCTTCCAACGATCGGTATCAGTAATTGATTGGTAGCGGGATTGGCACAGTTCAACACATACCGTGTCGGGCTGCTCAGTTTCGATTACCTCTTTAACCTCGTCTGCACTCAACTTGGATACATGGGCCGTGCCGATCAGGATAATTTCACGCTGGTCAATCATCAGGCGGTGGATATTTTCACTTGTCAACAGATCACTTCCTGTACTTTGTCACTTGCAACAACAGTAATAATACCACATATTATACTCTTTGTATCGGAATGATTAAATAATCGAGGGGAAAAAGTGAGCAGATTGCAAGCGGTTACTGACCAGGTAAACAACTAATATTATCTGGATGTCAGGTATATGTTTGCTTAACCCTGGCCTTATCAATATACATTTTATCATCCGCAATCTTAAAAGCTTCTTTCAGGGTTGTATTGTTGTCGTAAACGGTATACGCGCCGATTGCAAGCTGGATGTTTTCGCTTAGGATGCTTTCTTTATTATATTTGGCAATTGATTTATTTATTCTTTCGATTATCTCGCTGCAGGTTTTTTCGTCGGCTTTTTTTAGAATAACGGCAAACTCATCTCCACCAAGACGGGCAACCAGGTCCTGTTCTCTCAGAGATTCCTTCAGCAAAAGGGCTGTGGCTTTCAGCAGTTCGTCACCCTGGGGATGGCCATATGTATCGTTAATTTTCTTAAGATTATTCAGGTCGCAGGATAGAAAAGAGAGGGGATACTCCGGGTTTTCTTCCAGCTGGCTCATTTCATACTCGAACGGATTCCTGTTATATAAACCGGTTAACTGGTCGTGCTGGCTTAGGTAGTGCAGCTTTTCTTCATATTTTTTTCTCTCATCTATGTTGCGTGATATCCCAATAAATACCGGTTCATCTTTATTGGTAAGATCAATATTGCCATTCAGGGCATTCCAGGTGTATTTCCCCTTTTTATTGTGAATTCTATACTCAATCGGGCTTTCCACTGTTTTCTTTTTGAAAGCTTTTTCTATAAACAGTTGGTATGTGTCGTGATCATCACTGTGTAAGAAATCCAATAACGGTTTACCTTCAATTTCATCCCGGGCATAACCGGTTAAGCGGGTTATATTCGGCGAAACATAGGTGATAAGGCCGCTATTACTCAGTGTAAAAATCAGGTCACTGGCATTTTCCACGAAAGACCTGAACTTGGCCTCGCTCTGTTTTAAAGCTTTTTCTGTTTCTTTTCTTTCGCTGATATCCCTGCATACGGTTATAACCACGTTTTGTCCGTCTACTACCGTACCGGTCATGCTCACTTCAACATCAAAGCATGATCCATCTTTACGGCGGTGCCTGGTTTCTATAATATGATTCACATGTGATAGATCGGCATACGCTTTCCTTATTTGTTCTTCTGTGTAAATAGCTTCCCAATCCCAGGTGTGCAGGGAGATTGCTTCTTCAGGGTTGTAACCGAGCATTTCGCAGAACTGCTTGTTCGCTTCCAACACCTTGTGGTTCTGATTGATAATGGCAATTCCGTCCTTGGTAACATTAACTAAGGCCCGCAGACGGTTGTCTCTTTCTCTTATTCTGGTTTCCTGTTCGCGGGATTTTGTGGTATCGATATAAACAGCGTAACCGCCGATTAAATGCTGATCGAGACGCAAGGGGCCGTATATGGAGCGTAGAAAAGTTGTTTTTCCTGTCTGTGTTAATATCTTTATTTCATTTTCGATGATATTACCGTCTTTTATTTTACCCGGGATGTCTTCAGTGCTGCCCGTCTTATCCATTAAAAAATTAGAGATGTTTTTCTCTTTCCACTCGGTATCATCTCCGAATAGTTTAATGAAAAATTGGTTGGCTGTTAAGATTTGACCCTGTGGATTAAAACAGCAGATAGCGGCATTGAAAGTTTCAATCAGTGGCTCAAAGAGGTCCAACTGCTTCTGGATATCCTCAAAACCTGTTTTATTATGATCAGACATATTATCACCTATATAAAAAAGAGCAGATGCAAAGATAAGGCAGGCCTGACGGATTAAGAATGTGCTTTGTTTTTGTCATGTTGTGGAAAGCTGGTTACTAATAGTATTTCATATTATATTTCATATTATAATATGATTGGCCGCAAATGGCAAAATGTTATCTATATAAGTTACCATTTTAGCTATTTCTTATTTTTTATTCCAGTTCATAAGCCCCGGTATGAAGCTGGTAATAGCGGCCTTTTTCGGCGATCAGCTTATCGTGACTACCTCTTTCAATAATTCTGCCTTCATCCAAAACCATAATTACATCGGCATTTTGCACGGTTGAAAGCCTGTGGGCAATTACAAATACTGTTCGGCCGTGCATCAGGGAGTCCATGCCCTTTTGCACAATTGCTTCTGTGCGGGTGTCGATAGAGGAAGTTGCTTCATCAAGAATCATGACCGGCGGATCGGCAACAGCAGCCCGGGCGATGGAGATCAACTGTTTTTGCCCCTGGGAAAGGCTGTTGCCGTCACCGGAGAGGATGGTGTCGTACCCCTTGGGCAGCATGCGGATAAAACTGTCTGCGTGAGCCAGTTTTGCCGCTTCGATGCACTCCTCATCAGTAGCGTCCAGTCTGCCATAGCGGATATTTTCCATTACCGTTCCGGTAAAGAGGTGTACATCTTGCAGGACCATGCCCAGTGAACTGCGCAAATCGTTTTTTCTTATTTTGTTGATGTTGATTCCATCGTAGTGGATCTTGCCGTCTGCTATGTCGTAGAACCTGTTAATCAGGTTGGTTATGGTGGTTTTGCCTGCTCCTGTAGCGCCTACGAAAGCCACTTTCTGCCCTGGTTCAGCGTAGAGAGTAATATCGTGCAGCACCAGGCTGTCCTGCGCGTAACCGAAATCTACTTCGTTTAAGCTCACTTCTCCCCTAAGTTCAGTGTAAATTATCTGCCCGTCCGTGGAAGGCACCTTCCAGGCCCAAAAATCGCTTCGATGTTTTGCCTCGTTCAGCACGCCGTTTTTCTTTTGGGCATTGACCAGGGTAACTGTTCCGTTATCCACTTCGCTTTTTTCGTCGAGCAGGCTGAAGATTCTTTCGGCTCCGGCCAGGGCCATGATGATCGAGTTGATCTGCTGGGTGACATGGGCCAGCGAGTTGATGAAATTCCTTGATAGCTGCAGGAAGGAGGCAATAATGCCCAGTGAGATGGCCCCGGCTCCGGTAAGGCTGTAATTGGTTAAGCCGTTAATGGCCAGTATACCGCCGACAATTGCAATCAGAACATATAGCGCGTAACCGAGATTGTGCATAACCGGCATCAAAATATTGGCATACTTGTTCGCTTCGGTGGAATCGTTGCATAGCGTTTCATTTTTCCGGTCAAATACCTTTTTAACCTCTTTTTCATGGTTGAATACTTTTACTACTTTCAAGCCGCTGATCATTTCTTCAATATACCCGTTGATATTGCCGAGCGACTGCTGCTGGCGGACAAAATATGTGCCGCTGCGGCCTACCAGGTAACGGAGAAGCTGGAAAGCGGCCACCACAAAGATTAACACAAAAATAGTTAACCAGAAACTCAGGTAGAGCATGGCCAGCAGAACTGAGGTTACAGTAACTAAGGCAGAGATAATTTGCGGCAGGCTCATGGTTATCATCTGGCGTAGTGTATCAGCATCGTTAGTATAGTAACTCATAACATCGCCATGGCTGCGTGTATCAAAAAAGCGTATAGGCAGTGATTGCATGTGTGTAAACATATCATCACGTATTTTTTTAAGCACTCCCTGGGCCACATTAACCATGATGCGGTTGTAGAAGAGGGTGGCCAGGGCCCCGGTAAGATAAACTGCCCCCATAATGGCAATTAACCTGAACAGCCCACTAAAGTTGGGCACTGCTTCAAGGAGTAGCGGTGCGATATAATCGTCAATAAGTATTTGCAGGAAAAGTGACGACATGGCATAAGTCAGGCCGCTTATAATGATAAACAGCACGACAAGAGCAAGCAGCAGTTTATAGGTTTTGATGTAATTAAACAATCTTTTCAGGGTCTGGGGGCTGAATTTTTTCAGGTCCGGTTTACCCTGGGCCAGCGATCCATGTCTCATCGGTCTAGGCAATGTGACGCCCCCCTTCACCCTGGGATTGGTAAACCTCACGGTAAATCCGGCTATCTCTGAGCAGCTCCTGATGAGTGCCAATTGCGGAGATCATGCCGTCATCCATAACAATAATTTTGTCCGCGTCTTTAACTGATACAATGCGCTGCGAAATGATCAGACGGGTGGTAGCGGGTAAGTATTTTCGCAGCGCTTTTAAAATAAAAGACTCTGTTTTGGTATCAACTGCGCTAGTTGAATCATCAAGAATCAATATTTCCGGCTTTTTAAGCAGGGCCCTGGCCAGGCAGATTCTTTGTTTTTGCCCACCTGAAAGGTTTGATCCGTCCTGCTCGATGTGAGTATCGTACTGTTGAGGCAGGGCACGGATAAATTGATCCGCCTGGGCAATTTTGCAGGCGTTAACCAAATCGGTTTCACTGGCGTCAGCATCGCCCCACCGCAAATTATCTTTTACAGTTCCGGAGAAAAGTACGTTTTTCTGCAGAACTACGGCAACCTTGTCGCGCAGTGTTTGCAGATCGTAATCTCTCACATCAATGCCGCCGATAGTAATTTTCCCTGAAGTGACATCATAGAGACGGGGGATTAATTGAACCAGGGTTGTTTTAGATGACCCTGTGCCGCCGAGAATTCCGATCGTTTCGCCGGGATGTATAGTGAGATTAATATTTTTCAGACACAGCTTGTCGGCTTCTTCCGAGTAACTGAAATTTACCCCTTCAAAGCGGATTTCGCTGTTTTCCATGGTATAAACCGGATTATCGCCGTTTTTGAGATTGCTTTCTTCTTCAATCAATTCGGCAATTCTTTCAGATGATGCCCTGGATATAGTGATCATGACAAAAACCATGGAGAGCAACATCAGGCTCATCAGTATTTGGATTGTGTAGGTCATCAGGCTGACCAGTTGCCCGGTACTTAACCCGAGCAGTGGGTTGTTACCGCTTGCTACAATTGCCCTGGCGCCGAACCAGGATAGCAATAGCATTGATACATACATGGACATCTGGACCAGGGGCATGTTAAAAGCAAGAATTTTTTCGGCGAAAGAAAAATCATCATGGATCTTGGTTGAAACATCCTTGAACTTATTTACTTCGTAATCTTCGCGGGTATAAGCTTTAACAATGCGGATGCCGCGTATATTTTCCTGGACAATCCTGTTCAGTAGGTCGTAGTTTTTAAAAACCCGCTTGAAGACGGGGTAGGCATATTTAGTGATCAGGAAAAGCCCCAGGGCCAGGAAAGGCATGGCAGCAAGAAATATCAGTGACAACCGGGGATCGATCCGGAAGGCTGCTGTCAGGGAGAAAATAATCATCATCGGGCTGCGCGAAGCCATGCGCAGAATCATCTGAAATGATTGCTGAACATTGGTGACATCGGTGGTCAGCCGGGTAATTATCCCGGATGTGGAGAATTTGTCGATGTTGGAAAAAGAAAAGTTTTGGACATTCTTGAACATATCATGACGCAGGTTTTTGGCAAAGCCTGCCGAAGCAATGGCTGAATAGCGTCCGGCCAGGGTGCCGAAAACCAGGGAAAGCAGGGCCAGCCCGAATAGCCCGGCGCCGAGACGAAGTACAACCGTCATGTTTCCCTGATCAATCCCGTAATCGATCATGTTGGCCATCAAAAAAGGAATAACTACTTCCATGGCCACTTCAAGCATTACATAGATGGGGGTTTTTAATGTATCTTTTTTATATTCCCTGATACTATTCAGGAGCAATTTAAACATTCAATACTACCTCCGGTAGCTATAAAAAATACTGGTAATAGTAATCTTGGGCCAGGCTGGTAACCTGCCGGTCCTTTTTACTTTAAATAGGCTTTATGGTAAGTTTTCTTTCCCTTGCGAATTTTTGCTCCGTTCTTTAACTGCTCTGCAGAAATTGCCTGATCAATCGACTCAACCTTCGTATCATCAATTGAAACTCCACCCTGCTGGACCAGGCGCCTGGCTTCGCTCTTTGAAGCTGCTATCTTGCATTCTACCATCAGGTCGATTATATTTATCATGCCGTTAACCAAATGACCGGTGTCAACTTCAGTAGTGGGCATATTTGAATCGTCCGTTCCTTCTTCAAATAAAGCGTGTGCAGCACGCTTAGCTTTTTGCGCTTCTTCTTCCCCATGGATCAAGTTAGTCAGTTCATAAGCTAAAATTTCCTTGGCTTTGTTCAGCTCGCTGCCTTCCCATTGATCCATTTCATTCACCTGCTCAAGAGGCAGGAAAGTTAACATGCGTATGCATTTAAGTACATCAGCGTCATTAACGTTTCTCCAGTACTGGTAGAACTCAAAAGGAGGAGTCTTATCGGGATCAAGCCAAACGGCTCCTTTTGCAGTTTTGCCCATTTTATTTCCCTCCGATGTCATCAGAAGGGTTATGGTCATGCCGTATGCATCCTGGCCTAACTTACGGCGGATCAGTTCTTTACCGGCTAAAATATTCGACCATTGGTCATCGCCGCCAAACTGCATCGAGCATCCGTGATGCTGGAAAAGATGATAAAAATCATAAGCCTGCATGATCATGTAATTTAACTCGAGGAAGGATAAGCCTTTCTCCATTCTCTGCTTGTAACACTCTGCTCTCAGCATATTGTTAACCGAAAAATGGGGTCCAACTTCACGTAGCATTTCTATGTAGTTAAGCTTTAAAAGCCAGTCAGCGTTATTAACCATGATTGCTTTGCCATGATCAAATTCAATAAATCTTTCCATCTGTTTCTTAAAGCAATCGCTGTTGTACTGGATTATCTCCGGGGTCATCATGGATCTTAAATCTGTACGGCCTGACGGGTCTCCGATATAACCTGTTCCCCCACCAACAAGAACCACAGGCTTGTTCCCTGCCATCTGCAGGCGTTTCATCAGGCTTAAAGCCATAAAGTGCCCAACGTGCAGCGAATCTGCAGTTGGATCGAAGCCGATATAAAATACAGCTTTGCCGTTATCAACCAGTTTCTTAATTGCTTCTTCGTCAGTAACCTGGGCTATTAGGCCGCGGGCTACCAGCTCATCATAGATTTTCATAGCAACCAATCCTTTTGTCATATTTGTAAATAAAACACCCCCGGCTCCGGGCGGAGCAGAGGGCAGGAATTGCGGTACCACCTCTGATTCAGAAATTCTTCACAGAATTCCCCTCGTTGAGTGTAAAACACTCAGGCACTGTAATGGGTGCTTCCATCATACCCTACTGTTAATTCAGGCAGCAGCTCCGGGATGTATTCGCATCAGCCTGTCAGCAACCTTTCACCAGCCGGTTGCTCTCTGAATGACATCTGACTGACCTACTTTTTCCGTTCACAGCCTTGGAGTAATTCAATTAAGCTAAATTCTAATGTAAACTTCCGAAAAAGTAAAGCCACATTCAAAAGATTGTCAGGGGGACGGGGTTGTTGACAACTTTGTTTGTTGTCAACAACCCCGTCCCCCAATACGTATATACTTTGAGCATGAGAGGGGAATTAAAGGATAGAGATAGAACTAGTAATTAGAGCTTGTTTCCCTGGGGAAAGACTTCCCGTCCCCCGCGGCTAGACCGCTATGTTAGGACAGACCTTCTCCGGGGAGCAGTTTAGGCACGATAGTTAATAGAGGTCCGCGCTTCGAGCGCCTGTATTGGGACAGTTGGCCTAAACACATAAGCTCAAAAATATTTCTTTCCAGGAGGACTTAAGCCATGTATTTTGCCGGTATTGACTGGGCTGACGATCACCACGATATAGTGGTAATTGATGAACAGGCCAAACAATATGACAGCTTTAGGATTAAACACTCCCATAAAGGTTTTACAACCCTCGAGGAGCGACTCAAATCCTTAACCTGCGACCCTGCCAATATCGCCTGTATCATCGAAACCAGCAGTGGTTTACTAGTATCTTTTCTGCTGGATAAAGGGTTTAGAGTCTATCCCGTCAATCCAAGCACCTTGGAGCGAAAGCGAAAACCATCCAAGGCCAAGACCGATGCCATCGATGCGAGGTTTCTGGCCAGATATGGTCGCAATGAGTTTGACGAGCTTAGAGAGCTTAAACCGGATAGCTTAATTGTTGAAGAACTCAAAGTTCTAACCCGGGACCAGGCTATGCTCGTTGAGCAGCAAACCAGACTGGTCAATCAGCTTAAAGACTGCCTGAAAAGCTACTATCCAGTTGCCATTATGTTCTTTACCCGTATCCATCAAAAAACCACATTAGCTTTCTTAGAAACCTATCCAACTTTGGAGCATGTTCGCCAAGATCACCCTCAAAATATTGCTCAATTTCTTAAGAACCAGAAACACCCAAGGCCTAATGAAACGGCGCAAAAGATTTACACCCTTGCTATGGAGGAGCAGCTAACAGCCAGAATGCCCACCGTTAGAGGAAAAGTCCGTTTACTATTAACCCTGATCCGCCAGTTAAAGACCCTGATGCAAGACATTGCTGAGTACGACAAGGAAATTGAGAAGCTTTTTTTCGAACATGCTGACAGCACCATATTTTCAAGTCTTCCTGGCGCAGGACCGCGACTTGCGCCAAGGTTGCTGTCAGAATTCGGCGATGACCGGTCGCGTTTCCTAAGTTACGAAAGTGTTACCTCTCTTTCAGGGGTTGCTCCTGTGCCAAAAACTAGCGGTAAGAATACTTTTACTGTTAGTAAACGCACCGCTTATGTCAAGCCATTTCACCAGGCTTTATATCATTTTGCCAGACAAACCAGTCTAAAAGAACCCTGGTCTAAAGAGTATTACCAGTCTAAGCGAGCACAAGGCAAATCACATAGTGCAACGATTAGGCAGCTTGCCAGTGTATGGTGTAGAATCATTTTTGCCATGTGGCAAAACAACGAGCCCTACTGCTCAGAAAAGTTTTTAACTGCTGGAAAAAAACATAAACAAAATGCTGCTTGAGACTATTGACATAGAGGTCCTGACAATTTATTAAATCCTTTTCAGAAAATCCACCATTATATTGATAAATAAAGCTGATTTTTCTTCATGGATGTTGTGCCCGGATTTAATATTATCGATCAACTCATCGTCTGGCATTAATTCATGTGCACGTTTTGCATCATCACTGTCCATTGCTGCAAGTAAAATACCGTTTTCGTCATAATTTGAAACAGTGTGCATAAGCACCGAAAGACATCTTATTCTACTTAAAGTTTTCTCCTGATCGAAGTTTTCAAACCACGAGCCATCGTAGAAAGTAACGCCAAACCTTAAGTCGTAGGAACCGTTATGGTTTTGGATACATTTTAATAAATCAAAAGCCTTATTCATGGCCGGGGGTACAAACCACAGGCGAAGTCCTTCACCGGGATACTTTGTCATATACCTTTCAGCGGCTGGTATCACAATTTTATCCCAGCCATTTCCCCAGAAATTCCGCATGTAACTGCGTTCCAGGTAAAAACGGGTATAGTCTGTTTCTTCTGATTGATTTAAAAACTCATGGATTGTTTTAAAGCCATCTAACCATGCATATGTTGTTTCGCGTCTTTCTGCTTCAGTTGCAAAAAATGGAGCATCCTCAACGACAATTCCTTTTACATTAGCTGGTGAATTAGCTGCCAGCCAGGCTGCCAATAGGCCGCCGGATGAATGACCGGAGATTACGACTGGTTCTTTGATGATATTTTCTATGAACCAAATATAATCTTTGCCCATCGCTATTGCTGTATATTTTTGAGGATCCTTACTTGACTTGCCATGTCCATGGCAATCCACTGCATAAACATGATAATGCTTGGAGAGTTTAGAAAATACTTTTGCATAATCTTCCCAGGAAACCATTTGTCCATGGATCAGCAAGAGGGGAACTCCGCCCTCCGGGCCTTCTCCGAAATTAATGACCGTCCCATTTGGTAGCGTGACTTGCTTCTCAACAAAGCCGGCATCTTCTATCATTTGAGGTATTGATTTATCGTAATTCATGTTACGGTAAGCGTAAAACGATATAGCCGTGGCACTGACTACAACGAAAGAGGCAAGCAATAACATGATAGTCCTCCACCTGATCAAAGTTTTTTTAGCTTCCATTCTCGCTATCGCTCCCATTCGAACTTAGTACTTTTTCAAGCAAGGCCGAGAACATGCTTCCCTTAACAATGGCAAGCCCTTTACTTTCGTCTCCTAGCAATAACAATGTATCGCCGGGTTTGATTCCAAATATTTCTCTTGCTTCTTTTGGTATTACGATTTGTCCTTTTTCGCCAACCCGTGCCGTCCATGCATGTTTACCTTCAGGCCCTTTCATGACATCTCCCTTTCCAATGATAAGTAGGTTATGTATGATATGTACAACAAAGCATACATAAATGCAGGAAAATTGTCAATAAAAGAACGCTCAGCATTTCTAAACTTTTGGAATCAACTTCTATTACCTGATGTAAGGGGAAGAAATTTAACATTTTTATTATTGTCGTGAAGCCTGGATTGGGGGGTGTCTTGATTCATCATAGTTCAAAATGTAATATTTCATTAAAATAGTTCTATGTCGCCTTTATAGTTAGCTGCCGTATCAAGTAATGGACCCTTGGCTCCCATTGTAAATGCAATGTTGCTGCTTCGAATAGATAAAAGCTCCATTCCTGCTTCAAGGTGTAAAAACTCCAAAGTGTTTTTAGGTAGAATAATCTGTCCCTCTTTTGAAATTCCGAGCCAACAATAATAACGTCCTTTGTAGGGGATAAAACTACCTTCAGACAATTCGTAATTTTGTAGAAGCGGATTATCACGTAAAATGTTTGCGATTTTAGAAGACAAAAGCAATCCTTTACGAGTAATGCAAAAACCACCGGTACTTTTACTCCCGGAAAATAGAAATATTTTACCTTCCGCAGTAATATTGTATTCTCTTATAGCTTGCGGTGGAAATTGGATCAAAAAAATTTTTCTGATTAATGATTTTCCATATACAAACTTTCCGCCTTTACCCAGTTGTGGCATAAAACCCTCCCATGCTGTCAATGTAGTATGTTGTCAGGGGGACGTGTTGTCAACAACCCCGTCCCCCTGACAATGTCTCACTGGGAACTGTTAGTGCCTTCAATATTCTCTTTTATCTGGACAGCTGTTTGAGTAAATTTTTCTGGTTCTTCAAAATGCGGGAAGTGTGCTGACTCTTCAAACCATATAATTTCTTTCTCAGGAGCTATCACATGGTTATAATATTTCTCTATTAATATGGAAGGAGTATTATAATCATACCTGCCAGCAAAAAAGTAAATAGGAACCTTTACTTCAGGTATATCTCTTATAAAGTCCAGGTCTGCATTGTTCCCCCACATAGCATCTGCTGTAAACCTGCTGCCCAAAGCAAATTTTAACCCATCTACACCGGTGTACTCTGGGGAAAAAATACTCGAGAAGATGATGTCATTTAAAGTATTTACTTTCCTTTCCACACCTCCATATTTATCCAGCCATTTTCTTTGGGTTATAGTATCACCCACAATGTTATTGTAAGGAGGCCGGCCAATTTTCTTAAGTTCTTCTAGGGCTTTTTCATCATTATTCTTTTTTGCTTCCGCTAAAACATATTCATATGAAATTACCTCCTGGTCAAAACCATTGACTACCTGCCCAATACTAAAGAATGCAGAGATTTTTTCCGGGGTTCTATCGATTACATGTAAACCTAAATCACTTCCCCATGAATGCCCGGCCAAATAAATTTTTTCTTTGCCGTACTTTTTGCAAAGATAATTGATTAGCTCTTTACTGTCTTCGATAAACTGTTCCCGGGTCATGGTTTCTTTTGGTATATTAAATGCATACGACATTCCGGAACCTCTTTGATCCCAATTGACAACGACAAAGTGTTTTTCTAATTCCTCTTGATATTTTCGTGCAAATGAAATTTGCGCATATCCAGGGCCACCATGCAAAAATAGAAGTATCGGGTTTTCCATGTCGCTGCCCCGAATCAGTATATACTGATCTATTTCACCAAGTTCAATTTTTTGTATTAACGCTATACTATTGCTTCCTTCAATTTGAGGTGTTCTTGATGGTGTGAATAAAATAACCATTAAACCTAATATGAAAGCAAGCATAGTTATCTTCAAAGTTGTTTTCAATAGTTGCATAAAAACCTCCCTGAAATTTATAATTTCTTATTGAACTATATGTTACCGGTAGAGTTTGAGTTATGTTTTTAAAGAGCAGCATAGCTCTAATATTCTAAGAAAGAGTTCGATATCTTGCCATTTAACCTGTCTATTTCTCCTAAGAAAATATCCCTTAGAATCTCCAGCATTTCATCAAAGCTTGCACCTCTAATACCTATGTTCTTCAAATCAGGTTTATCTCCCTTGATTTGTTCCATAAATTGAATGACATCATTTTGAATTCCCGCTGGGGGTTCAATCCTACTTTTAGGAGATACATTAGCCAAAAGTCTAAAGACATCATTCTTATGTTTCTTAATTTTTTTCGTATCAATATCTTCTCCAGTTTCTTTTCGTTCTTTCATATCCAGCCATGCTTTAATCTTAAACAGGATGACTGTTTCGATTTCAATAAGTGAATAGCCATCCACCGTGCGTTTCCCCTTTAATATTAGCTCGTAATAATCATCGTTTAATAATATTGCAGAGAGACTGATAATGCTTTCATCAATGTGAATGGCAGTCAGTCCTCTATCGAAGCTGAGTTTAAATTCTTTCGGAAGTTTACTGAAGAGCTCGATCATTTTGGGAAAGGATGTATTTTTTGGATCTGTAAAACGATAAAATTGATTCTCACCTGTTCCCTTCTCACGATGCTCATAACCCCCATCTTCTATGAATTGCCAGAAGGTTTCCCCAAAAGAGGAATCAAGAGCTTCAATGATGAGCACCATATCCAGATCCTTGGTTGCTCGAAATGAAGCTCCAAGTTCATTCATAAGAATATCGCAAGCTGTTCCTCCAATAAAGGCATATTGACTTGTGTGATCTCCAAAATACTCTCTAAATTTTTCTAGTCCGTGTACCATGGCTCACCTCGCAAGACTTCTTCTAATGCTTGCTCAACCCTTTCATCAGTTTCTTCCTTCAAAGACGCATACAAAGATAGCAAATCCACATGGCGATTATTAGAAAACAGTTCAGGATCATAGTCCCATAGCTCTAATTCCACCAGCTTTGTATCTTTTATAAAGTCCTTATTTATAACAACGTCAATCTGTTCTTTATCTAGCTTATTTTTATCTATTGCCATAATCGGATGACCAGGTGGATTGATCATGGATAATTCTGCCAATGCATCTATTCCAGCAGTCAAAGCACCTAAAGGCCTTGTCTTTGTGTAGATGATTTTCCTCACTGGAGACTTTAGATAACTGCGCCCCCTGAGAAAATAGTCTGGGTCTGTAATCCTCTTATACTCCTTGCTGCGGCCAGTCATTCCTCCAATTTCATAGGTGATGAGATTTGCATGGTATAGATCATTTAAAGCTCTGGAAGCTGTCATTTTATTAAAGCCCATCTTTTTGGCAAAATCAGTTGTATTAAAGACTTCCTCTTTATGATGTAAGAAGTACAAATACGCAACTTGCGCAGGTGTTGTGAATCCCTTCACTTCTTCTTCAACGTGTTCTTTGGCTTTTTTTAAATCAAGCCCCAAGAATGGCAAATACATCTGTCCATCTTCAATCACAAAGGCAATCCTGTTTTCAATCAGACTTTTTCTTCTATACCTTGAGATATCTTTGTAAACTAGAACAATTTGACGATCAGTTAGATTTTTAATTTGCTTTATATGCTTTTGAATCTGATCGACATTTGGCATCTCGTCAACCGCTTCTAGTAAAATACACTGTGTTCCAAGAATCGTCATCTCATAGAAGTTGTAATCATCCCTTAAAAAAATCGGGAAATTATTCATTTTAAGCCACGGTTTTATGGTAAGCTGCTCTTCTATATTTTCTTTCAAGTAAGCCTCTGCTGTAATGACCACTTAGATCACCTCCTAATGTAACAATTGCCACCTTTAATATAACATACCTACTGTTACATTGCAATTTATATTTGTTACTTTACCTTATTTTAACTTTTTGACTTCAAATGTAACATTTAAAGTGTTTCATTTAAAATCAATTTGTTCCATTCCTTTTTGTCATTGTGGAGCTATTTGTTTAATTATACCCAAGGTGGAATCACGTCATCAAAAAACAGCTCTCTCTTCGGTTTTCCAATACCGATGAGCTGTTTGTGATATGTCCAAAACTCCTTATAATAGCCAATAAGCATCAGCGAAGCCTTGTCTTCTATTCAGTTAAGATGGTATGTATCGTAGTAGATCATTTGTATAAAGCGTTCTTTGTCACTTAACTCCTTTTGCTAAACAGTTGAACTCTTAAAGCAAAACTAAATTTGCATGGGTTGGCTCAGTCCAACTCTTTTTCCTTATCTCCTTAAAGCACATCCAAATATTAAACTATACCCATAATCAAGAAATATAAACTCCTGAAGATGCTGTAAATACGGCGTTTCCAAGGGCAACTATATTTATTCTTTCATCAATAGACATACCGTCTCCACATGGGTAGTATGCGGGAACATATCAATAGGTTGTACCTGCTGTAGTGTGAAACCTGCTGCATTAATCTGGGCCAGGTCGCGGGCCAGTGTGGCAGGGTTGCAGGATATGTAGATGATGCGGTTGGCACTGGCAGAAGTAACTGCTTTGAGCATGTCAGCAGGACAACCGCTGCGCGGAGGGTTAAGGTAAATAGTAAGGGGTGCCGGGCCTTCCAGATCGTTTTCAGTGATATTCTCGGCCCGTTTTTTTACAAACGATATATTATCGATACTGTTTAAGGAGGCGTTTGCCAATGCATCGCGGATCGCGTCACCGGAAGAGTCGATTCCGGTTACACTTTCGGCAGCCCGGCTCAGGTAAAGAGAAAAATTACCGGTTCCGCAGTATATGTCGAGTGCTGTGCGCGGTTCTCCTGCCAGGGAGACAGCTTTTTCATAGAGTACTTTGGCCTGTTTTGAGTTTACCTGGAAAAAGGAGAGGGGGGAAATCCTGTACTTGAAAGGATCAATATCTTCCTGCAGGGCGGAATGCCCGTAGAGCTGGGTTGTTCCAGCACTGTTTTTGCCATGATGCGTTAAAACAATACCTTCAATAAAGTCACCCGATTTTTCAACTATCAGCTGTGCAAGGTGTTTAAGATTTTTAATGTAAGTTCTGCCGGGAGCAGCATGGAAAACGATTAATGACTTGCCTGCGGAAAAGGATGTGCGAATGGTTGCCCCGGTTACTGGTAAAGTCTTTTTAATGGCCCCTTCTTTAACCAGCATATTGAGGGCGCTGCGGATGGACGCAATTAACTGTTCCGTCAGTGGATGCTGAACGGGGCATTGCTTGATATCTATAATATTTTTACTGCCATGCTGGTAAAAACCGGCAACTACAGAGCCATTTTCTATTCCCAGGTGAATGCCGGCTTTGTTACGGTAGCGCCAGGGGTTCTGCATTCCGGTAATCGGTTTAACAGCTGTTTCAAGGCCGGCAATACGGCGCAGCGCCTCGGTAACCCTGCTGGTTTTCCAGGCAAGTTGGCTGTCATAACCCAGGTGCTGCAGACTACAGCCCCCGCAAACTGAAAAGTGCGGGCAGGCAGGTTTTACCCGGTGCAGTGAAACCTGCTCGATTGATACAAGTTCGGCCTGGCCATAATTTTTATGTAATTGTGTTATAGAAGCGTTAACCGTTTCGCCGGGCAGGGCTCCCGGAACAAAAAGGGTAAAGCCATCGGCTTTACCCACCCCTTCGCCCCTGTGGTTGAGATCACGGATTTGAAGAGAAATATTTTGACCAATAATAAATCCTGTTTGATTGCTTTTACCGTTCATGCGGCTACTTTTTCCCTATAAGACTGGCAACGTATAGAACCACAACTGCACCGAGAAATGAAACTATTAGCGTTGTCAGGTTAAAACCGCTAACTGCATTCGATACATTAAATATAGCCCCGGCCAGCCAGCCGCCGACCAGCGCTCCAATAATGCCGACTACTATGTTGCCGATCAAGCCGAAGCCGCGGCCTTTCATTACCTGCCCGGCCAGCCAGCCGGCGATGGCGCCGACAATCAGCCATGTCAATAAACCCATTAAGAATCACCTCCGCTTGGATTTAAACACTATAGTTCTATATTATCACATACTATCTGGAAACGCTTTAAAATTGCAACCTGTATCAAAGCTCTTCAGCAGACATTTTCAATTGAAGGTCAGCGGGAAAGCGCGACCAGCTTTTCGTGGTTGGTTGTAAAGAATTCCTTGTTCATCCTGATCAGGATAAAGGTCATTACCAGGGCAAACAGGTCGGCTACCGGGAAAGCCAGCCAGATGCCTTCCAACCCCCAGAAGAGCGGAAAAAGGAAAAGGGCTGGGATTAAAAAAATCACCTGGCGGGCCATGGACATGATGAAAGCTTCAGCAGCTTTGCCAAGAGCCTGGAAAACTCCCCCAACCACCATCTGCATACCGATGGTGAAGGAAAGAGAGAACATTAACCGCAACGCAGGAATTCCTATATTGATCAGAGCGGGGTCATCTGTAAAGATTCGCATCAACTGCCCCGGGAAACTAATTACCAGGATAAAAGCAAAAGATGATATTACTGTTGCCGCTTTGATGGCCAGCAAAATTGCTTCATTAACCCTGGCTTTCTGTTTTGCCCCGTAATTGAAACCAACAATGGGCAGAGCCCCCTGAACTATACCCAGGCTCGGCATCAGGGTGAACATGATTACCCTGTGGATAATCCCCAGCGCGGCCAGGGCCAGGTCGCCCCCATAATGAAGCAGCAGGTTATTGGCAATGATGATCATTACACTGGATGATCCCTGCCTGACAAAAGCAGAAGCGCCGACCGTAAGTATTTCCTTGGCCAGGTGAAACCTGGGCACCAGGAAAGGAAGCCGGATTGTTAAACTGCTTTTACCTGTCATAAAGTAAATTAATAAAAACAGTGATGTTATGAATTGGGCAAAAACGGTGCCATATGCGGCACCTTTAATGCCCAGGTTAAATCCGAACATGAAGATCGGGGTAAGTAATATATTCAGTAACGACGATGTAATCATCGTAGCCATAGCCACCCGGGCATTACCCTCGGCCCTGACCAGGTTGTTTATGGCAAAGCTGAAGGAAAAAAAAGCAGTTCCATAAAGAATAATTCCCAGATAGTCGCAGCCGTAAGGCAGAATAGCATCGCTGGCGCCAAATAGTCTCAGCATTGGAGTAAGGTAGGTTAAGCCAAGCACAATGCCGGCTATCCCGACAATTAAAGTCATGGAAATTATACTGCCGAATGCCTGGTCGGCTTTTTCGCGCAAACCGGCTCCCAGCGCTCGTGAAACAACGGAAGCGCCGCCGATACCGATTGCTCCGCTCAGGGCCATAATGATCATTGTCAATGGAAAAGTGATCGCAGCTGCAGCCACGCCTTCAGTTCCCACTCCCCTTCCGATGTAGATCGCATCGATTACATTATGCAGGGCCATGGCAACCATACCCACTGTAGCCGGCAAGGCCAGGTCAAGCAGTAGCTTGGGGATCGGGGCTGTTCCGAGACGTTCACTCTGTACTTTCATTAAAAAAACTCCCTTGGATTATCAAATAGGGCAGCTCAAGCTGTCACTGATAAGTAAATTAACCTTTTTAGTATAACCTATTGCAGGTGCTTATGCAAAGGGAAAAGATGGATATAATTGCTTAACTTGATTTAATGAACAGATGTGATAAAATTACAAAGGCTATAATAAGCGTATGGCTGTCAATGATCATTTATACCGGAATCAATAATGCGTGATAACTTCCTGCAAATGAAAGCATTGTTTTATTTTCCGGTAAAAAGACGCATACTGGAGGCTGATCATGGTTAAGAAACTGATAATAGCCCTCATCTTTATATCCTGCCTGCTAATTGTTAGCGGCTGCGGCAGTGATGAACCTGTTGCTGAAGATGGGGATACCATAACCATCAGGGTTAAAAATGATACTGAAGATATAATTATTTCCTGGGCGGCATTTTTCGGCCCCGGTCTCGATGAGTGGGGTGAAGACCTGCTTGGCGATAACGTGATCGAGCCCGGAGAAACCTTCGATTTTATCCTTCCTGAAGGGGAATATAACCTGGCCTTGTTCACTTACGAGCTCTACGTGGTCCACAGCGCCTGGGGCATTAACAGTGATGACGAGATAGTGGTAGGTGGCCAGGGTAAGGTGCCGATCCTCTTTGAAAATCAATCCGATAAGGATATCGCCCTTTTCTTTATATCGCCTTCTGACAGTGAAGATTGGGGTGAAGATTGGCTGGGCGATACTGATGTAATCCTGGCGGAAACGGGAGGAAGAATTTTCTTTGTGGAGCCTGGAACCTATGATTTTATGGCGATTAATGTAGATTCTGAGGTAGTTTTTGACGTTCGCGATATGGAAATAGACGGGCGCAGGGTATTCAAATTGAACGAGTAAGGTTGTTAAACAGTTGAACAGGCCCGCAGCAAAGCTGCGGGTTTTTTATTTCCCCGCCAGCCAAAATCGCATCAATTCGGCAGTTTTGTTCCTCAACAGGTCCGGCGCTTTCCTCATCGATTCTTCCAGACTAAGGGGTCCGTCAGCGATGGCAAAACAGGCTGTTATACCGGCTTTATGAAGAAGATCCAGTGAGCCGCTAATCCTGCCGGCAAGGGCAATAACCGGAACTGAACAGGCGGCGGCTCTTCTTGCCACACCAACCGGTGTTTTACCCTGTAGCGACTGGCTGTCGAGACTTCCTTCCCCGGTAATAACCAAATGGCAGCCTTTCAGGTATTTATTAAAATTCAGGGTATCAAGCACCAGCTCAATTCCCGGGGTTAGTTCAGCATTCAGGAATGCGAACAAGCCGGCTCCAAGCCCTCCGGCTGCTCCGCCGCCGGAAACTTGCTCAAGATCAATTTGCAGTTCCTTTTTTACAACTGCTGCCAGGTTAGTGAGGGCGCGATCAAGGAAAAGGGCTGTTTCAGGGTCTGCTCCTTTTTGCGGCCCATATACCTGGGAAGCTCCCTGGCTGCCAGTTAGGGGGTTGTTTACATCGCAGGCCGCCCTTGCAGCAACTTTTTTTAAACGGGGATCCAGATTTGAAAGGTCTATACTGCTGAGGCGGATCAATTCAGCCCCACCGCAGCCTATTTCATCACCCCGGCTATCTTTAAATGATGCTCCGAGAGCCTGAGCCATGCCCACTCCACCGTCGTTGGTGGCGCTGCCCCCGATGCCGACAATCAAATCGCTGCAGCCATGATCCAGGGCGGCCCGGATCAACTGGCCGGTGCCGTAGGTAGTGGTTAAGGCCGGGTTACGTTTGTTCACCGGCACCAGCTCCAGGCCGGAAGCGGCAGCCATTTCGATAACCGCCTTATTGCTGTCGTTTGTAATTCCCCACTTTGCCTTAACCGGTTTACCCAGCGGCCCGGTTACAATGGTTTCTATAAAGGTGCCTTTACCGCTACCACAGAGCGTTTCGATTAATCCTTCTCCTCCATCTGAAAGCGGTAACAGGTCCAGTTCAGCTCCGCGCACAGTATCCTTAATCCCTTGCCCAATCTGTTCAGCTGCTTCGGCAGCAGACATACTTCCTTTAAATTTATCAGGGGCTACCAGGTAACGCATCTTCCATCTTCTCCAGTCGTTTAAAGGCGATGGCCATTAGTTCTACGAAACCGATCTAAATCCTGCAGGTGAACTGTCAGAAGAGAAGGATTAGTTTAATTGTTCTATTGTCTAATAATTTGAGGTAGTATATAATCACACTATAATAAAAATTATTCATAATTCCCAATAAATAACATATTTGAAGGAGGTCGGTCCGTGGCTAAGAGTATTCATGATGTTGAAGCCGGCGATATTATTTCTGTTTATAACCGCGATTACATCACCGATCAGGTATATAAACTGGGGGCAGGTCCTGCTGCAACGGTTAATATGCGCCTGAAAGACGGAAGCGATATCCGGTGGATGGCGGTTAGAAAGCAGGAGGGAAGCGATCTGCTGGCAATGGGAGAACAGGTTGATCTTGATGCAGAAGAGTGTGGTGAACAATTAATCCTGGAGGACAAGAAATTCAACCTGGTTGGCGAAAAAAGCGGCCGGGCTATAGGAACATCGTCCATGGGCTACCCCCGCTATGTGAACATGGATTACTACGATTACGCCGCTGAAAGCGGCGATATTTATTTGTTTGTCCAGAAAGAGCCCGATAGCCGGGTTGCATTCAGTGGGGAAGCTGTTATAAACAGTGCGGTAATAGTTTATCCAAAACCTAAATAAAAGAAATGGAAGGGGATATTAAATGGGTATTTTGAATCGTTTTTCCGATGTTGTCAAGTCGAACATTAATGCGCTGATTGACAAAGCCGAGAATCCTGAGAAAATGGCTAACCAGATTATCCTTGACCTGGAGAAGATTCAAAAGGAAGTGACCGAAGGCGTAGCTGCTTCCATCGCTGAAGAAAAACGCCTGAAAAGCGAAGTGGAGAAAAACCGCACTGAAGCCGAGCGCTGGGAAACCAGGGCAATGGAATCGCTTAAGCGTGGTGAAGAGGATATGGCCAGGGATGCTCTTGCACAAAAGCAAAAGTTTGAAAGAGATTATGAAACTTTCCGAAACCAGCATGAAAAACAGGTGGCAGATGTGAATGTGCTCAAGGAGAATCTGCGCCAGCTCAGTGATAAAATTGAAGAGGCCCGCCGCCGGCGGGATAACCTGGTTGCCCGCAGTACCAGCGCTCAGGTCCAGACAAACGTGGCGAAAGCCACCGGCACAGCCTCAGCCCTCGATGCGATGGGTAAACTCGATAAAATGGAGCGTAAAGTAGATCAGCAGGCAGCCATGGCCGAAGCTTACCAGG
>CAZBKZ010000021.1:0-44397 GCA_964492615.1 uncultured Syntrophomonadaceae bacterium
TTTGAGCATCCCGGCGAACCGATTGCCCTGAACCTGCCCGCTGGAAGCGGTTACGAATTCTGCCGCAGGATAGAGGAACTGCTCGATGATCTGAAGGAAAGTATTCCAAAGGCTTTTGACGGGGATGATTACGAGCGTCAAAAATCGGTTTTTGTCAAAGAGTTTCAGGAGTCAAGGAGCGCTCTATTTGAAGAACTGAACAAGGTTGCCCAGGAGCAGGGTTTCGCCCTGAAAAGGACCAGCTCCGGTTTTGTTACCATTCCGATCAAAGACGGGGAGCAGATAAACGAAGAAGAGTATGCCAACCTTGAACAGGCTGAGAGGGATGGTCTGGAAAAAAAGTCAACCGAGGTACAACTGAAGGCAATGGAGATTATGCGCCGGGTTCAGCGGGTGGAAAAGGAACTGAAAGAAAAACTGAAAGATCTGGATCAGAAGATCGGGCTGGCTGCCATTGGCCATCTTTTCAATGACCTGACAGAACAGTATGAACGGGATGAAGCAGTTAAAAAGTATTTAAAAGCTTTTGAAGAAGATGTGCTTTCCAACCTGGCTGATTTTCGCGGGGATGATGAAGATCAACAGAACCCCATGCTGTGGTTGCGGCGCCAGAGCCAGGAGCAGACAGATATTCGTTATACGGTAAACCTCCTGGTTGATCATCGTGATACTGAAGGGGCTCCGATGGTTTATGAAACCAATCCATCTTATTATAACCTGCTGGGCAGGGTTGAATATGAAAACCGATTCGGCATGGTTGTTACTGATTTTTCAATGATTAAACCCGGTGCCTTGCATGAGGCTAACGGGGGTTATTTAATTCTTCAGGCTCGTGACGTGCTTTCGGCAATGCAGTCCTGGGAAGTACTGAAAAGAGTTTTGAGGACAAGCGAAATACGTATTGAAAATATCAGTGAGCATTTCGGCCTGGTGGCGATGGCCACCCTTCGTCCGCAGCCGATTCCGCTCGATATTAAGGTAATTATGATCGGCAACCCTTATATATACCAGATTCTTTACCACTACGATGAGGATTTCAGGAAGTTGTTTAAGGTTAAGGCTGATTTTGATATCGAGATGGATAGCTGCAGTAACAACATCAAGAAAATGGCCGGGTTTATCGCTTACCACTGTAACAAGCAAAAGCTGAGACCTTTTACACGCGAGGCAGTGGCGGAAATTGTTGAGTACAGCATGCGCCTGGCTGAGAACCAGAAAAAACTGAGCACCCGTTTTAACGAGATAGTCGATCTGCTCTTTGAGGCCGATGCCTGGGCCGAGCTGGATCAGAAGAAACTTGTGGGCCGTGAAGAAGTGGTTAAGTCGCTGGAAGAGATGATTTACCGGTCGAATAAATACGAAGAAAAAATTATTGACTCAATTCGCGACGGGGTTATACTTCTTGATCTGAAAGGGCAAAAAATTGGGCAGGTTAATGCCCTTTCAGTATTAAACCAGGGCGATTATCTTTTCGGCCGCCCTTCGCGTATTACGGCTTCAACATACCTTGGCCGGCGGGGAATTATTAATATTGAAAGAGAAAGTGACCTCAGCGGAAATATACATAACAAGGGCGTGCTGATCCTGAGCGGTTTTATCGGTCAGATATATGGCGATATGGTACCAATTAACCTGTCGGCTAGCTTATGTTTTGAGCAGTCATACGGCGGAGTAGACGGTGACAGCGCATCGGCAGCCGAACTGTTCTGCCTGCTTTCCAGCCTGGCCGAAGCACCGTTGCGCCAGGACCTGGCAGTAACCGGTTCGATAAACCAGAAGGGTGAAATTCAGCCTGTCGGCGGGATAAACAGTAAAATCGAAGGTTTCTACCTGGCTTGTAAAGCGGTCGGCCTGACCGGTAGCCAGGGTGTAGTTATCCCGGCTAAAAACCGCCGCAACCTAATGCTGAAACAGGAGATAGTAGAGGATGTGGCAGCCGGGCTTTTTCACATTTATGCAATTGAAACGGTCGATGAGGGCATTGAGCTGTTAAGCGGTATAACGGCAGGTTCACGTAACAAGGATGGCAGTTTCCGCAAGAACAGTTTTAACGCCAGGGTTGTTGAGAAGCTGGAACGGTACAACAGGATTCTGCAGAATGAGAAAGAAAAACGTGCCGGAAAAAAATAAAGGCGCAGTTTTAGCACAGGAACTATCTGGAGCTGGTCGGAGGTAGGGAAGGTAAGCATGCATATAGTACTGGTTGAACCGGAAATACCACCAAACACTGGCAATGTGGCCAGAACCTGCGTATTAACCGGAACAAGGCTGCACCTGGTTAAACCGCTCGGTTTTTCCCTGGCTGATAAGGATGTTAAGCGTTCCGGCCTGGATTACTGGCCCTACCTTGATCTGGAAGTGCATGAATGTTTTTTTGCCCTGCAGGAGGCTTACCCCGGGGCGCGATTTCACTATTTTTCGACAGGCGGAACGACATATTATCACGAAATAAACTACAAAAATGACGATTTTATTGTTTTCGGCAGTGAAACGAAGGGCTTGCCTGAAGAGGTTGTCAGACAGGCAGAGAGACTAATTCGTGTTCCCATGGTAGAGCAGATACCACGGTCGCTCAACCTGGGCAATACAGCAGCGCTGGTGCTTTATGAAGCTCTGAGACAGCAGGGCTTCCCCGGGATGTTTTGAACAGTGCGGAACAGGTAATTAACCGGGACCAGGTGGTGGTATGGAAGAAGAAGCAGCTTCTTCTGTCTTGCGCCGGTCAAGGTAGTAGTGGTAAAGCAAAACCTTGAGAGTGGCGGTTATCGGTATGGCCAGGATGATACCGAGCAGCCCCAGCAGTTGCCCGCCAACAAGGACAATAATAATTACTGTAAGCGGGCTTAAATCGGTAGCCTTGCCGAGGAAGAAGGGTGTAAAAACTAAGGCGTCAAGGATCTGGACGATAATATAGAGCAGCAGTATAAAAATAAAGTTAGGTGTATCGGGCATGATAGCAAGAAGCAGCGCCGGAACGGCGGCAACAACAGGCCCGATGTAAAGAATAATGTTAAAGGCGCCAGCGAGGATACCTAGCATGAGGGCAAAGGGCATGCCGAGAAAGGAAAGACCCAGCCAGGTTAAAAGGCCGACAAAAAAGCACTTTAACAGTGTACCGCGTATATATGCCCCAACTTTTTCATCGACTATTCCCAGTAAATGAACAACATTTTCCTTGTAAATCTGCGGGAAAAGCAGGGTCAGGTTTTTCCTGGCCTTATCCAAATCCTGGACCAGGTAAAATACAAGAAAAATCAAGGCTAAAAGAATCCAGGCCCGGCTGAAGACACTCATAGACAGGGTGGTCAGGCTGCGCAGTATACCCTGGATATTACCGGGAGCATCGCGGATAACCTGATTCGAATACTCGATGACACTATCGGCAAGTTGCAGGTTAAAGCGAGTATCGAGTTCCTGCAGCTGGGCAATCAGGTGGGGCATTTCCTGGATTAACTCATTGGTTAGAAAAAAAATCAGCTGGCGCATTTCTATTATTAGTCCGGGGATAAGCAGGTAAAAAAGCAATATAACAAGAATGAGAATAATGAAAGAAGCAATCATGGCAGCCAGCAGGGGCTTGAAGCGAATTTTGATCAGGAAGTTCACCAGAGGATTGATTGTATAAACGATAAAAAAAGCGATAATAATCAATGATATGATCGGAGCAAGCCTGATAATCGACCAGATCAGGATAAAAACCGCTGCAGCGATGAGAACTATTTTTAAAGCAAGGCGCGTTTCCCTGTCTTTGAGCACAGCATTGCTCCTTTGTTATGCACTGGGTTTATTGTACCATAAAGAGGAGCCTAAAAAAAGTCTGTCCGGTCAAAGGATATGCATTATTAAGGTAGAAAAATAAAATAGCTGATTGAGAATAGGGGTCTGATAGTTTGGCGACTGCAAATTTTGTCCATTTACATTGTCATACCGAATACAGTTTGCTCGATGGAGCGGCAAGAATATCGGGAATGATTGATCGTGCAGCTAAGTTGAATATGCCGGCAATTGCCATCACCGATCATGGTACCATGTTCGGGGTAATTGATTTCTACAGGGCGGCCAGGGAAGCCGGGATCAAGCCTATTATCGGTTGTGAGGTTTATATGGCCCTGCGCTCCCGGCTGCAAAAAGAAGCGCGGCGTGACGATTCCCAGTATCACCTTGTTTTGCTGGCGGAAAATGAGACAGGTTACCGCAACCTGATGCACCTGGTATCAAGCGCATATACCGAAGGGTTTTACTACAAACCGCGGATAGACAGGGAATTATTAGAGAAGCACCATGAAGGCCTGATTGCACTCAGCGCCTGCCTGGCCGGTGAAATACCGACTTTGATTCTTGAGGGGCAGATAGAAAAAGCTTATGATACTGCCCGTTATTTCCGTGACCTGTTTGGTGATAACAACTTCTACCTGGAGCTGCACGACCACGGGTTAAAAGAGCAGAAGGTGGTAAACAAGGTTCTGGCTGAGATAAGCAGGGACGAGGGGATACCTCTTGTTGCCTCGAATGACGTTCATTACCTGGAACGTGATGATGCCGGAGTGCACGATGTGCTTCTCTGCATCCAGACCGGTAAGACAATTGAAGAAACAGAACGGATGCGCTTTGACTCACAGGAGTTTTACCTGAAAAGCGAAGCCGAGATGGCTGATTTATTCAGCCAGTACCCGGAAGCGATCAGCAACACTCTGCAGATAGCCGAGCGGTGTAACCTGGAGTATGATTTCAGCCAGAGGCACCTGCCGGAGTATTCCCTGCCGGAAGGGGTTAAGGCCCCGGATTACCTGAAAGAACTCTGTTATAAAGGTTTGAAAGAACGCTATGAACAGGTTACACCGGAACTGGAAGAACGCCTTGAGTATGAATTAAAGGTGATCAACCAGATGGGCTTTAACAATTACTTTTTAATTGTCTGGGATTTAATCGATTACGCCAGAAAAAATGGAATACTAGTCGGACCCGGCAGGGGATCGGCCGCCGGGAGCCTGGTTGCTTACTGTCTCGGCATCACCAATATAGAACCGCTGGGTTATGGTTTGCTGTTTGAAAGGTTTTTGAATCCTGAGAGAATATCAATGCCGGATATTGATATTGATTTTTGTGATGATAAACGAGACAAGGTTATGAATTACGTTTGCGAAAAGTACGGACAGGAAAAGGTAGCCCAGATTATAACCTTCGGTACAATGGCCGCAAGAGCTGCCGTCCGCGATGTCGGAAGGGCTATGGCCATTCCCTATGCCGATGTTGATAAAATAGCCAAGCTGATTCCGATGGAGCCGAAGATGACTATTAAAAAAGCCCTGGGACAGAGTAAAGATTTAAAGGCTTTATATCAAAAAGATGATCTCTATCACAGGCTGCTCGATACATCTATGGCTGTAGAAGGTATGGCCAGGCATGCATCGACTCATGCTGCCGGCGTGGTAATCGCCCGGGAGCCACTGGTTAGCTATGTGCCCCTCTATAAAGCTTCGGACAGCAGCGTTGTGACCCAGTTTCCGATGACTACCCTGGAGGACCTGGGTCTGCTTAAAATGGATTTCCTGGGATTGAAAACGCTGAGTATTATTGGCGAAGCTCTGGATAATATCAGGAAAACAGACAGCCAGGATATTGAAATTGAAAGTATTCCCCTTAACGACCAGGCAACCTACGATCTGCTGACCCAGGGTGAGACGACCGGAATATTCCAGCTGGAAAGCTCTGGCATGCGTTCAGTGTTGCGGGAACTGATGCCGAACAAGTTTGAAGATATAATAGCTGTTGTTGCCCTCTACCGTCCCGGTCCGATGGACCAGATCCCTACTTTTGTCCGGAGCAAGCATGGCAAAATGAAAATTAAGTATGCCCACCCGGTGCTGGAACCAATCCTTAACGAAACCTACGGGGTTATTGTATACCAGGAGCAAATTATGGAAATAGCTGCGCGCATGGCAGGCTTTTCACTGGGCCAGGCTGATTTGCTGCGCCGGGCGATCGGTAAAAAGAAACTGGAAATTCTTGATGAACAGCGGGAACTTTTTGTTAAAGGCTGCGTTGATAATGGTTACTCGACAGAACTGGCGGTTGAAATATACGATTTGATTCTCAAGTTTGCCTCATACGGTTTTAACAAGTCTCACGCCGCCGCTTATGCCATGATCGCCTACCAGACTGCTTACCTGAAAGCAAATTACCCGGTGGAGTATATGGCGGCAATTATGACTGTTTACTGTTCCAACAGCGACAAGGTTGCTCTTTACATTTCCGACTGCCGCCGCATGGGAATTGAAATAATGCCTCCGGATATAAATGAAAGCGAAACCCATTTTACGGTAGTTTCAGAAAAAAGAATTCGCTTCGGACTGGCCGCTGTTAAAAATGTAGGCCTGGGTGCAATCGAGTCGATTGTTAATGCGAGGAGGGAAAAACCGTTTATTTCCCTGCGTGATTTTGCCTCGCGGGTCGATATGAGACAGTGTAACCGCAAGGTACTGGAAAGCCTGATCAAGTGTGGTGCATTTGATTCTCTCCCCGGGCACCGGGCCCAGTACCTGGCCGCTATGGATGACGTCCTGGCCCAGGGACAGTGTTTGCAGAGGGACAGGGAAAACGGACAGATGTCGATGCTGTCGTTAATGGAAAGCAGTGTGCAGGAAGAGATGCTGACCGATGACTTGGTTGAACTTGAGCCGTTTTCAGACAAGGAACGTCTGTCTATGGAAAAAGAAATGCTAGGTCTGTTTATTTCGGGGCACCCTCTGGAACCTTACAGGGAGCTGATTGAATCGATGCAAAACCTGGTCAGGTGTGCCGAGCTTCCGGACGCGGGTGATAATAAACAGGTGAAGCTGGCCGGTATTGTAGTTGCCGTGCGGAAGTTTTATACAAAGAAAAACAAGGAAATGGCCTTTGTTAAGCTGGAAGATTTAACCGGCAGTGTGGAATTGGTCATATTTCCTGATTTATATGAAAAACAGGCCGAACAGCTTGTAGAAGATAACCTGTTAGTGGTGGAAGGCAGAACCGATTTGAAGGAAGAAGAAGACGTTAAAATAATTGCCGAAGGGATTAACCCACTCGTTAAAGATAAGAAAATATACCGCCTGGTAATTAAAGAGGTTAAAGATCGCTCTCTTTTAGAAAACCTGAAAATTACCCTGATTGCCGAAAACGGTGAAGTACCGGTTTGTCTTTTCTTTGAAGAGGATAAAAAATTGCTTGTTTTAGGTGAAGAATACTGGGTGAGAGACCACCCGGCCTGCAGGGAGAGACTGGAAAGCTTGCTTGGCCGGGGAGCGGTAGTGGAACAGGAGTTGGTTCCGGAGGTTAAGAGCCTGTTTGGCCAGGGGGAGATAAGTTACTAATGAAAAAAATTGCAGTTCTGACCAGTGGAGGTGACGCCCCCGGCATGAACGCCGCTATCAGGGCAGTTGTGCGAAGGGGTATCAACAGGGGATTCAGGGTGGTCGGCATCAGGCGCGGCTATGCCGGCCTGCTGAACGGTGATGATTTTATGGAGTTCACCATGGGTTCAGTTGCCGACATCATCCATAGGGGCGGCACTATCTTATTAACAGCCCGGGAGGAAGGGATGCATGATAGCCGTTTCAGGGCTGAAGCGGCAAAAAACCTGAAAGATTCCGGCATTGAAGGCCTGATTGTAATTGGGGGAGATGGTTCTTTTAAAGGAGCTGCCGGCCTGGAGGGTGAAGGGATTAGGACAATCGGTATTCCGGGAACGATCGACAATGATATTAACGGAACAGACCAGACCATCGGTTTTGATACGGCTGTAAATACCATCCTTGATGCAGTTAACCGCCTGCGCGATACGGCAACTTCCCATGAACGTATTTTTATTATCGAGGTGATGGGCCGGGAAACAGGTTTTCTGGCCCTCGCTGCCGGACTGGCCGGCGGCGCTGAGTCGATCCTGGTTCCTGAGGTTGATTTTGACCTGGAACAGATCTGCGAAAGACTTCTGCGCGGTATCGAGCGCCGTAAATCACACAGTATCATCATCGCTGCAGAAGGGGCAGTAGATCCGTATGAGCTTAACAGGGATATCAGGAACAGGATAAAGGCGGAGACCCGTATAACCGTTCTCGGACATATCCAGAGAGGGGGGAGTCCTACTGCCGTCGATCGCCTGTTAGGCAGCAGGATGGGAGCTATGGCGGTGGATCTGCTCGATCAGGGTAAAAGCGGATATTTTACCGCTTATGTAAAGCAAGCCCTGGTTCCTGTGCCCCTGCAGGTAAGCGAGAAGAAAAAAAAACCTTTTCCCCGCGATATATATGAACTGGCCCTGGACCTGGCCAGATAAAGAGGGAAACCTGAAGGAGGTTGTGTATGCGCAGGACTAAGATTGTTTGCACGATCGGCCCAAGTATAGATACAGAGGAAAGAATTGAAGCTTTAATTGAAGCCGGCATGGATGTGGCCAGGCTAAACCTTTCTCACGGAAAACGTGATGAACATCTACGCTGGGTGGAAATGGTCAGGAATGTTGCTTCAAGTATGAAAAGGAATACGGGAATACTTTATGATACAAGAGGACCTGAAGTAAGAACAGGCGATCTTACCGAAGCAGCGGTTATCCTGGAAGACGGCCAGGATTTCACCCTGACGACAGAACCGATTATTGGGGATAACAAAAGAGTTTCAGTAACCTATCCCAATCTGCATAATGATATCAGGGAAGGCTGCCTGGTACTGATTGATGACGGGTTGATCAGCCTTGAAGTAATCACGATTGACGGTCGGGATATCAAGTGCCGGGTGCTCAATGGTGGTGAACTGCGCACCTACAAGGGCTTAAATACACCGGGAACCAGGATAAACCTGCCGGCTATGAACGAAGAGGATAAGACCGATCTGAAACTGGCCCTGGACAACGAAATAAGTTTTCTGGCTGCCTCATTTACCAGGAGCGCGGAAGATATTCTTGAAATCAGGCGACTGGTGGAAGGATATGGCGGGTATATAATGATTTTGGCCAAGATAGAAAGCCGGGAAGGTGTGGAAAATTACGATAGCATTCTCGAGGTATCGGACGGGATAATGGTTGCCAGGGGCGACCTGGGGGTGGAAATACCGCCGGAAGAGGTTCCCCTGCTGCAGAAAACTTTTATTCGCAAGTGTAATTTAGCCGGAAAGCCGGTTATTACGGCTACCCAGATGCTGGACAGTATGATTCGCAACCCTAGGCCTACCAGAGCGGAAGCAAGCGATGTGGCCAATGCAATTCTTGACGGAACGGATGCGGTAATGCTGTCAGGCGAAACAGCGATGGGAAAATACCCGATTGAAGCGGTGCAGACCATGAGCCGCATAGCGGTTAAAACAGAAGAAGGGCTCGATTACCAGGGCTTGCTTTACAGGATGAGTTCGGCAACGAAAAAAACTGTTACCGACGCAATCAGTTATGCTACTTCACATATAGCGGCGGAATTGAAGGCTGATGCAATCCTGACCGCAACCCAGTCTGGTCAAACGGCGAGAATGGTCTCCAAGTATAAACCGGCAGCACCGATTGTTGCAGTTTCTTCACGCAGGCAGGTTGCCAATCAGTTAACCCTGACCTGGGGAGTCAAGGCAATAATCTGCCCCCCGGTAAGTACAACCGACGATATGTTTTCCAACGCTATAGAGGCTTCGCTAAAAGAAGGAGTGATCAAACAGGGCAACCTGGTTGTGATTACTGCCGGAGTTCCGGTTGGGGTTTCGGGAACTACCAACCTGCTTAGGGTGGAAACGGTCGGTGAGGTGATTGTTAAGGGAACGGGAGTGGGGAAAAATGCTGCTTCAGGAAAAGCTTTTATCGTAAAAAATGAAAAAGATCTCGAAAAGTTTGAAGAGGGGCAGGTTCTTGTGGCGCGCAGCACAGGTTTAGATTACCTGCCGGCAATTAAAAAGGCCTCGGCCCTGGTTGCAGAAGAGGGCGGCCTTACCTCGCATGCAGCCATTGTGGCGATCAACCTGGGTAAACCTGCCGTTGTCGGAGCCGAAAAGGCTACGGTAACGATCAGTAATGATGAAATGATAACCGTTGATGCAATCAGGGGACTGATCTACCGCGGGCAGGCTCATGTTCTGTAAGTGAGGAGACTTGATTAATTGATAAAAAATGAAACAACTTTTAGAGTGCGTTACCAGGAAACAGATCAAATGGGAGTAGTTTACCATGCTAATTACCTGGTTTGGTTTGAAACGGGACGCACAGAGCTGATGAGAGAAATGGAACTGCCGTACATTGAGTTTGAAAAGAGCGGCCTGCTGCTTCCGGTGCTGAAAGCATATTGTGAATACAAGCATTCTGCCCGTTATGATGATCAGGTAACCGTGATTACAAGGCTGAGCAGCCTGCAAAATGTCAGGTTAAACTTTGATTATGAAATTAAGAGGGGGAGCAAGCTGCTGGCTAAAGGTTACACTGAACATGCTTTTATTAACGAAAATGGAAAACCGGTTGCCCTTAAAAAAACCAATCCTTTCCTGTGGAATCGCTTATGCAGCGCTCTTGAAACGTCCTGATAGTGAACTGAAAGCATTGTTCCTGTAAATTTATCAGTAACTGATGCTGTGATGGTGTAGAACCAGCCCACCGGGTAGTTTGGGATAAAAGAAAGTGGATTTCTGGGGCATTACCCGTCCCTGCTGCGCTCTTTTCAGGACATCTTCAACCGGAAGTGTATCGAGGACAAAAGCAGCTTCAGAATTGCCTGATAAAATAGATTGTATAACGGTTTTCATATCGTGCGGGTAAGAGAGCAGTTCCTTGTCGGCCTCGTTGTTTTCCCCGGGTGCCAGAACAGGCCTGAGAATCTTTTCATGCAGTAAAACCACGGGCAGGGGTGAATCATCCTTGCTCGGTCCGGGAATAAGAAAACCGGCTTTTTCAGCAGTGATCATCCCCAGACAGGGCTGAACAGCTGCAAGTGAAGAAAGCTCGCGCCGGTAGTCTTCTTCATCCAATTCCTCTGCAGGGCCATATTCTATATATTTAAATTCAGAGTCGATGATTTTTTTCATTTCAGCTTTTTGCCCGGCGGTTAAAGGGGCAACCACCCGGTGCGTGGGCAGAACCAACAGACCGGGGTCTTTCATGCTGACCAGGGTGGCCAGGATGAAATTACTGCCGGGGTTCAAATCCGGGCCGGCATCTTTTGAATAAGCCAGCGCTGTTTCGTAACGATGGTGGCCGTCGGCGATGAGCAGGGGCTGTCCGGCCAGGTAGGAAGTAATCTCTTCCTGAAGCTGTAGATCGGTTATAGCCCGGAGCAGGTGAACCTGGCCGTCATCTTCCCCGGTTTCAAAAAGAAGCCGGCCGGGAGGAGATTGGCGGCAGAGTGCATCGATCATATTGTCGGGGTCTGGATAGAGGGTAAAAATGGGGCTGATATTGGTTTTCAGATGCCCGAGCAGCTTGAGACGGTCAGCTTTTGGGGCCGACATGGTCAGCTCATGGGGCAGCACTGTTCGCCTGGCGTAATCCTCGGTTTTCAGGGCGGCAAAGATGCCCCGGCGGGTGTGGCGTTCGGAATTATAAGTAAACTTTTGCTCATAAAGGTAATAGGCAGGCTGCTCATCGGCAATCAGGATCTCCTGGGCAAGCCAGTCCTTAAGAGTATTTTCAGCCCTGGTGTAGCTGTTTTCTGTATCATTGTCGGAGGGATATTTTTTTCCGTACTCGAGGCGGACTATATTATAAGGGTTTCTTTGATGAAGGCGGTCCTGCCCGTCGCTGTCGATAACGTCGTAAGGAGGGGTAATTACCTCTTCAGTGTGCTGCAGCCTGGAAAGATTAAAGCGAATTCCCCTGAAAGGTCTAATTTCAGCCATTAATACCTCCGGTAATGTCATTTGTGATGCTGAGTCTGTAATGCATTTTTGATTTTAATATATATTGCCGGTTAATGCAACGGCGGTGGTTGGAGAAAATGACAACTGCTGATTGTCACAGCGGGAAATTTGTGCTACACTTATGGATGGTATTTTTAAAACGCACGTCCGGTGAGCATTAACGGGTTGGCCAAAGGCTTCGTTACTGCAGTGAAACGGGCGGTGGTTAAAACAAAGGAGGAACAAGAATGGCCAAAGTAAGTATGAAACAGCTGCTTGAAGCGGGGGTGCACTTCGGTCACCAAACCCGTCGCTGGAACCCCAAGATGAAAAACTATATTTTCACCGAACGAAACGGGATCTACATCATAGATCTGCAGAAAACCGTAAAACTAATGGATACTGCTTATAATTTCGTGCGCGACCTGATTGCCGACGGTGGAAACATTGTTTTTGTCGGAACAAAAAAACAGGCCCAGGATTCGATTAAAACAGAAGCAGAGAGATGCGGCGCGCACTATGTAAATCACCGCTGGCTCGGTGGTATGCTGACCAATTTTAACACCATCCGCAGGAGAATCGATCGCATGCTTGAACTGGAGCGGATGGAAGTGGACGGCACATTTGAAAGGTTAACTAAGAAAGAAGTATTAAACCTGGTTCACGAAAAGGATAAACTGAATAAATTCTTAAACGGAATACGGGATATGAAAGATATACCGGATGCTATATATGTTGTTGACCCGCGCAAGGAGAGAATTGCCGTTGCCGAAGCGAGAAAACTTGATATTCCCGTTATTGCTATTGTTGATACAAACTGCGATCCCGACGAGATCGACTATTTGATTCCAGGTAACGACGATGCAATCAGGGCAGTGAAGCTTATAACCTCGGTTATGGCGGAAGCTGTGCTTGAAGGCAAACAGGTCAGTGAACCGGAAGAGGTTGAAGAAGAGCAGGAAGCTAAAGCAGAAAAACCTGTTGAACCGGCAGAGGAAGAAGCTGCTCCTGTTGAAAAAGTGGCTGAAGAAACAACAGTGGCAGATGAAGCGCCGGCTGTAAGCGCTGAAGAAGTTTCCAAAGAAAATACAGATCAATAATTGAAGGAGAGTTGAAATAGATGCACATTGATGCAAAAGTGGTTAAAGTGCTGCGTGAAAAAACCGGCGCCGGAATGATGGATTGCAAAAAGGCACTGGTAGAAGCAGAAGGTAATGAAGAAAAGGCAATGGATATCCTGAGGGAAAAAGGGCTTGCTGCCGCAGCTAAGCGCTCAAGCAGAACAGCGAACCAGGGGATTATTGATTCATATATACATATGGGTGGAAAAATAGGGGTCCTGGTTGAAGTTAACTGCGAAACCGATTTTGTAGCCCGCAATGATGAGTTTAAGGAATTTGTGCGCAACCTGTGCCTGCAGGTGGCTGCAACTAACCCGGCTTACCTGAAAAAGGAAGATGTGCCGCAGGAGATACTGGATAAGGAAAAAGAGATTATTAAGGCCCAGGCTTTGAATGAAGGTAAACCGGAAAAAGTTATTGAACGCATCGTTGAAGGACGCCTCGAAAAATACTATCGCGAAAACTGTCTGCTTGAGCAGACATATGTAAAGGATGAAGATGTATCAATTAGTGAACTTTTAACTGCTCTGATTGCCAAGATTGGTGAAAATATTGTAATCAGGCGTTATTGCCGCTTTGAGATCGGGGAGGGACTCGAATCCGATGAGTCCTGTTGCTGCGAATAAAACGCTGATAAAGAGAACACTTCAATGTGTTCTCTTTTTTAATGGTTGAAATGTATGGCGGAGGCTTCAGGGTAATGAAACGAAATAATTGAAGCAATCGCTGAAAATTATAGCGGTTAGCAGGTTGTTTAAAAAAAACAGCGAATTACTAATCTGGAGGTGTCTTGTGGAGAAACCAATTTACAACCGGGTCATACTCAAGCTAAGCGGAGAGGCAATGGCCGGTAACCTTGGTTTTGGCATTGATCAGGAAGTTATTGAAAGTATAGCACTGCAAATAAAAGAGGTAAAAAAATATGATGTTCAGGTTGCCATAGTGGTAGGCGGGGGCAACATATGGAGAGGTGCCCAGGCAGGCCAGAAAGGTATGGACAGGGCAACGGCTGATTACATGGGTATGCTGGCAACAGTAATTAATGCCCTGGCTCTGCAGGATGCCCTCGAACGGCACGATGTGGATACGCGGGTACAGACTGCCCTGGAGATGCGCCAGGTGGCTGAGCCTTATATTCGCCGCCGAGCTTTGAGACACCTGGAGAAAGGCAGGGTGGTAATCTTTGCCGGGGGCACAGGAAACCCCTATTTTTCAACTGATACAACAGCAGCCCTGCGGGCAGCAGAAATTGAGGCAGAGGTTATACTGCTGGCTAAAGGTAAGGTAGATGCCGTTTACGATGAAGATCCGTTGAAAAATCCCAACGCACGCAGGTTTTCTGAACTTAATTACATTGAAGTGATCAACCAGGGGCTTGGGGTTATGGATTCCACTGCAGCTTCGCTCTGTATGGACAACAAGATAAAACTAATTGTATTCGGCCTGAACTTTGGTAACATAAAAAAAGTTATTATGGGAGAAAAAATAGGAACGATAATCAAGGGTGGGTGAGACATGTTAGATCTTGTATATCTTGATGCAGAAGAACGAATGGACAAAGTTATATCAGCTTTTAAAAAGGAGCTGGCTACCCTGCGGGCAGGAAGGGCAACCCCTTCGTTACTGGATCGTATTGAGGTGGAATATTACGGTACCGCAACCCCTTTGAATCAACTGGCAGGGGTGACAGCTCCCGAACCACGTCTCCTGGTGGTTCAGCCCTGGGACAAACAGGCCATTGGCGATATTGAAAAAGCGATCCTGAAATCTGACCTTGGCCTCACACCCAATAGCGACGGAAGTATTATCAGGCTTTCTATTCCCCAGTTAACTGAGGAACGGCGCAAGGAACTGGTCAAGTTTATTCGTAAAAAGGCTGAAGAAAGCAAAGTTAATATCCGTAATGTTCGCCGTGATGCCAATGATGAAATTAAACAGCTTGAAAAATCGGGTGATGTTACCGAGGACGATCGCAGGCGCGGACAGGATCACATTCAGGAAATTACTGATAAGAAAACAGCCGAAGTTGATGAGGTTATGGATGCTAAAGAACAGGAACTGATGGAAGTTTAACCGGAAGCAGAAAAGATTATAGTATCAGGAATTTATAAGCAGTGAATATGCACCGGTTGAGCCTGTCAATGTAAATACAGTCACCCTGTTGATTACTGCGGCTCTCTCGTAAAAGAGAGAGCCGCAGTTTATAAACGGCATGCCGCGACAAGGAAGCTGAAAAAGCCGGAATAGCCCGGGTGGGATAATTATGACAAATAAAATGAGTGAAAAAGAGCTGTTAAATAAAATAGAGAGTGACCGGATTCCTGAACACCTGGCTATTATCATGGACGGTAATGGCAGGTGGGCCCAGGAAAGGGGTTTGCCAAGACATGAAGGACATCGGCAGGGCGTGGAGACTGTTCGCGATACAGTCAGGAATTGCAGTGACCTGGGGATCAGGTATCTAACTCTTTTCGCCTTTTCAACTGAAAACTGGAAAAGGCCGGCCAGGGAGGTCAACTACCTGATGGGCCTGCCTGAAGTATATTTTAAAACCGAACTACCGGAATTAATGCGCAACAATGTTCAGGTGAGGATGATCGGTGATTTTCAGAAACTGCCAGGCAAGGTTCAAAAGGCAGTTCGCGAGGGCGCGGAAGCAACAAAAAATAACAGCGGGATGGTTTTAATCTTCGCCCTGAATTACGGGTCAAGGGCCGAAATATTAACAGCGATAAACCGGATCGTTAACGATGCGGTTAAAAGCGATAATGCCGGAAAAATTGACGAAAATCGATTTGCGCGATATCTTTATACAGCAGATTGTCCCGACCCCGATCTTTTAATCAGGACGAGCGGCGAAAAAAGAATCAGCAATTTTTTGCTCTGGCAACTGGCCTACAGCGAATTGTGGTTTACGGATGTATACTGGCCTGATTTTTCCAGGATACATTTGCTGGAAGCTGTTTACGATTATCAGAACCGTAAACGCAGGTTTGGCAAGGTTTAAGAATTTTAAGATGAAGATGAATATTTACGTCCAGGAGAAGGTGCACACATGTTATATCTGAGGGTTTTATCTGCCCTTTTGGGCATTCCGATAATGCTGGGAGCAGTATTTCTTGGAGGGCCGTGGTATGCCCTGCTCCTGCTTATCGTAGTTAACCTGGGGATATTTGAATACTGCACAATGCTGCGGTCCAGTGGTTACCGGGTTCCCCTGATTGCCAGTTTTGCCGGGGTTACACTTTTCCTGGCAGTGATCTATTTTGAGCTTTACGATTTTATTTACCCCCTGGTAATGGTTTTATTTACTGCTTTATTTGTAATTTCTCTTTTCAATACGGAAAGAAACAGTATTACCGGGGCGGCAATTTCATTCTGGGGAATAGTTTACCTGGGCGGTCTGAGCGGTTACCTGCTTTCCCTGAGAATGATGCCGGAAGGAGCTCTTTATACTTATATGCTGCTGGCAGGAGTATGGCTGCATGACAGCGTAGCCTACTTTATCGGGACCAAGTGGGGTTTACATAAATTTTCTCCTTCGATAAGCCCGAAAAAGTCGGTGGAAGGTTCAGTTGCCGGAATTATGGCCGCAGCGCTGCTCTTTTTTTCGGCTGTAATATTACTGCCTGATATAATGCCTTTCAGCCCCGGCATCGGTCTACTGTTCGGTCTCGGTATAGCTGTATTTGCCCAGCTGGGAGATCTGCTCGAATCAGCCTTGAAGCGGCAGCTTGAAGTGAAAGATTCTGGAAGCCTGATTCCCGGGCACGGCGGTATACTGGACCGTTTTGACAGCCTGCTGCTGACCGCTCCCTTTGTATATTACTTTTTTGTTATATTAAATATGTCACTATAAACAGGTGGATTATGAAAAGAATTGCCTTGCTTGGTTCAACAGGATCGATCGGCAGACAAACCCTGGAAGTAATCGCTTCACTGGGCGATCAATACCGGGTGGTAGCCCTGACTGCCGGCAGAAACCACAGGCTTATTGCAGAACAGGCGGCCAGGTTCAGGCCCGAAATGGTTTCTCTTTTTGACAGTGAAGCTGCAGAGCGTCTGAAAAACCTTTCCCTTCAGGACAGCATAAAGATATCCTCCGGTGCGGAAGGGCAGGTTGCAGCTGCTGCCTGGCCCGGGGCCGACCTTGTTGTTATGGCCCAGGTAGGTTTCAGCGGTTTTAAACCTCTTGTCGCTGCCCTGGAGGCAGGCAAAACTATTGCCCTGGCCAACAAGGAATCGCTTGTTGTCGGGGGAGATCTGCTCGAACGGATGAACTTGCTTGACAAAAAAAGAATCATACCGGTTGACAGCGAACATTCAGCGATCTGGCAGGCTATTGGAACGGCAGAAGAAAAGGAAATATCGAGAGTATTCCTTACGGCCTCGGGAGGACCTTTTTTTGGGATGACCGGTGATGACCTGAAGCAGATAAAACCGGTTCAAGCTTTAAAACATCCGAACTGGACAATGGGTCCTAAAATAACCATTGACTCGGCTACCATGATGAACAAGGGCCTGGAGGTTATCGAAGCCAAATGGCTCTTTGACCTGGAGCTCAGCCAGATTGAAGTTGTTGTTCACCGGCAAAGTATTGTTCATTCTATGGTAGAATATATTGACGGAACAATTATGGCCCAGCTGGGCAGCCCGGATATGCGGGCTCCGATTCAGCACGCCCTGACTTACCCGGCTCGCAAAAAAGGGTTGATCAAACAATACAACCCTTTTGGCAGCCTGACTTTTGAAGAACCGGACAGGAAAAATTTCCCCTGCCTGGATCTGGCCTTCCGGGCTGTTGAAGCAGGGGGCACCATGCCGGCAGTTTTGAATGCAGCCAATGAAATTGCCGTAGAACAATTTTTAAGAGAAACGATTAAGTTTACCGACATACCGGTGATTATTGAAGCGGTGATGGCCGAACATCAACCGGTAAAAGATTATTTTCTTGAAGACGCTGTAGAGGCCGACAGGCAAGCCCGTGAAAAGGCTGAGTCGGTAGTGAAACAGCTGATTGGAAAGGTGAGATAGTATGCAGACATTTATTGCCGCCATTTTTGTTTTTGGCCTTCTTATCCTGGTTCATGAACTGGGACATTATTATGCTGCCCGGCTGACCGGTATCAAAGTGCTGGAACTGGCCATCGGGTTTGGCCCGAAGCTGACAGGATGGAGCAAAAATGGTATTGATTATTCAATCAGGGTCTTCCCTCTCGGCGGTTTCTGCCGGATGCTTGGAGAAAGTCCGGAAGAAGCCGATGATCCTGACAGCTTTCCCCAGAAGCCCGCTTTAAGCCGGGCTCTGGTCCTGGTTTCGGGCGCGCTAATGAACCTGGTCCTTTCGATTGTTGTGTTTTTTGTCATTTTCTTTTTTATAACCGGTGTCCCCGGTTATGACAGCTCGGCTATCGGTTACATAATAGAAGAAGCTCCTGCTGAGGAAGCCGGCCTGCAGGAAGGTGACCGGATTATTTCAATCGACGGGGTGGAGGTTAGCCAGTGGAATGATGTTTTAAGGGAGATTTCTAACAGGCCGGACAAGGAGATTAATCTACTGGTAGAGCGTAACGGGATTGAATTTAGCTATGACCTGGTAACAATGGTTTCAGAAGAAACGGGCAGCGGTATGATCGGTATCGGGCCGGAAATGCCCAGGTATCGTTTTCTGACTTCACTGAAAATAAGCCTGGAGCGCTTTGGCATGGTAATCGGTTCTATATTCCAGGTTTTTACCGGCCAGGCTCCTCTTGATGTAACCGGACCGGTTGGGATAATTTTTGTTATCGGGGAAGTGGCCCAGACCGGATTTATCAACCTGCTGCTGCTTACTGCCCTGATCAGTATCAGCCTGGGGATAATGAATCTTTTACCCATTCCCGCCCTTGATGGAGGACGCTTGTTCTTCCTGCTGGTAGAGGTGCTGCGCGGGAAGCGGATTGATCCTGAAAAAGAGGGTTTTGTTCATTTCATCGGCTTTGCTCTGCTGATTCTGCTAATCCTGTTTATAACTTACCAGGATCTGCTGCGCTGGGTGATAGTGCCGAATAAATAAGTGGTGATAAATATTGGTATTTCCTGCCCGCAGGGTTACAAGAACGGTTAATATCGGTGGGGTTAAGGTTGGCCACGGCGAACCGGTTGTAATTCAATCAATGACCAACACCAGAACGGCAGACTATATTTCAACCCTGGAACAGATTAAGTCCCTGCATCAAAGCGGGTGCGAGTTGATCAGAGTGGCAGTGCCCGATAAAGAAGCGGCCGAAGCTTTGGAGTATATTGTCAGGGAAAGCCCCATTCCGGTCATTGCCGATATTCATTTTGATCTCGGCCTGGCTCACCTGGCTATAGAAAAGGGAGCGGCCAAGGTAAGAATCAATCCCGGTAATGCCGGGGGTGAAGAAAAAATGTTTGAACTGGCTGAAAAGGCCAGGTCATTCGGGGTACCGGTCCGGATCGGGGTTAACGCCGGTTCACTGGATAGAGAGATTGCCCTGAAATACGGGGGAGCAACTCCGGAAGCGCTTGCCGGGTCGGCTTCCAATTACGCGGCAGCCCTGGATAAAGCCGGGTTTAAAGACGTTGTCGTATCAATTAAGGCTTCCGATGTTTATACCACGATCTGTGCCAATCGCCTTTTTGCTGAAAAAAACGATAATCCGCTTCACCTCGGTGTAACGGAGGCTGGAACTCCCGGGCAGGGTGTGATTAAAAATGCCATCGGCATTGGCACCCTTCTGGCGGAAGGCATTGGCGATACAGTAAGGGTTTCCCTGACTGCTCCGCCAGAGGAAGAAATAAAAGCAGCACGCAGCATACTGCAGTCTCTCGGTTTGCGGGTTTTCGGACCGGAGATCATTTCCTGCCCGACCTGTGGCCGATGTGAAATTGACCTGATTGCCCTGGCTGAAAAAGTAGAAGCAATGCTTAATGACTATACAATGCCGGTCAGGGTTGCTGTTATGGGCTGTGCTGTTAACGGCCCCGGGGAAGCTCGCGAGGCGGACCTAGGTATTGCAGCTGGTAAAAAGGAAGGAATTTTATTTAAAAAAGGAAAGGTTGTTAAAACTGTAAGCGAGGATAAAGTTCTGGATACTATTCGCGAAGAACTGGCCCTTTTTAAAAGAGAAAATGACCACGTTTCATGAAGGAGGAGCATATTTGAAGGTAGCTGCAATCATACCTGCATACAATGAAGAGCAAACTATCGGCAACGTTTTAAGCGTTCTTGTAAACAACAGGAATATCGAAGAAATAATTGTAGTCAGTGACGGCTCGGTGGATGAAACTGTTCGGGCTGCATCCAAATATGAACGGGTAATGGTTGTAGATCTTCTGGAAAACAGGGGGAAGGGTGGAGCGGTTAAGGCCGGCCTGGATCAAACTGATGCCGACATTATACTTGTCCTTGATGCCGACCTGATCGGTTTAACAGGAGCACACATAAAATCGCTGCTTGAACCTGTAACCGGAGGGGATGCCCTGATGTCCGTGGGAATCTTTGAAAAAGGGCGGGTGGCGACAGATTTTGCCCAGAAAGTTGCTCCTTTTTTATCCGGGCAGAGGGCTGTCCGGCGGGACCTGCTGGAGAATATATCCGATCTTGATCTGACCCGGTTTGGGATCGAGATTGCCCTGCATGGTTATGTAGAAGAAAATGAAATTACTACAGAAATAGTCCAGCTTCAGGATCTTTCACATGTGATGAAAGAAGAAAAACTGGGGTTGTGGAAAGGCATGTCGGCCAGGGCAAAAATGTACTGGGAGATTATCAGGTATGTGGCAAAAATAGATATAAATGATCAATGACGAAAAGGGATATTGTTTAAGGGACCAACCTTTGCGGGATTATTAACAGTGTTGCCAATATGCAAGCTTTATGATAAATTTATAGAGATGAAGTTTTTTCTCGAGTCAAGGGTGGGTTCTCCCACTCTTTCATATTAATAGGACTAAAGAACAGTGCCGGCAGCGAGAGATGCTGTCTCTAAAAGAGGGATGTTTTTTGACCAGGGAAGAAAAAGAGCGCCGGCTGGTTGAACTGATTGAGCCGCTGGTAGAGTTAAAAGGTTACGAATTGGTCAGGTTGAGTTACGCTGCCCGACGCCACGGCTTACTGCAGCTGATTATTGATCATGATAAGGGCATAACTGTTGACGACTGCGAATTAATCAGCAGGGCGGTTTCAGAGCTGCTTGACGCAGAAGACCCGATCGAGCATGCTTACAGCCTGGAAGTATCTTCTCCCGGTCTTGAGAGGCCGCTGACCAAGGTAAAACATTTTAAACGGTTCGTGGGAGAGAAGGTAAAAATACAGACCTGCGAAACTGTTTCCGGTTCGGAAAAATTTGCCGGCACACTGGTTGATGCCGGTGATGAATATATTACGATTGAAAGTGAAAAAGGGATAAAAACAGATTTGGCGTACGACCTGATTAAAAAAGCACATTTATGGTATATCAAGCCTGATAAAAAAAATTAAATACCCGGTTGAAAGGAGGTTGAGAAAAACTATGAACAAAGAACTATTTGCCGCGATCGACATGCTGGAGAAGGAAAAGGGGATCAGCAAGGAAGTATTATTTGAAGCACTGGAAATAGCCCTGATTTCAGCATATAAAAGAAATTTTCAGTCGGCTCCGGCAGTGAGTGTTAATATTGATCGTGATTCAGGTGAAATTAAAGTTTTTTCTCAATTGAAAGTGGTGGAAGAAGTTGAATCTGATCAGCAGGAAGTAAGTCTTTACGAAGCGAGAGTTTATGATCCGCGCTGCCAGGTAGGCGATATTGTCGAAATGGAGGTTACCCCCCAGGAATTTGGCCGTATAGCCGCTCAAACAGCTAAGCAGGTAGTAATACAGCGTATCAGGGAGGCCGAACGGGAGCTTATATTTGAAAATTTTGTCGACCGTACCGAGGAAGTTATAACCGGACTGGTCCGTCGTTTTGAGCAGAGAAATGTAGTTATCGATCTCGGCAGGACGGAAGCGATTATGCCTGTTGACGAACAGATTCCTTACGAACGTTATCGCCAGGGAGAGCGGGTTAAAACTTATATTGTTGAGGTAAAGAAAACTACGAAAGGTCCTCAGATTATTGTATCCAGGACTCATACCGGTTTTTTGAAAAGGCTTTTTGAGATGGAAGTACCCGAAATATACGAAGGCATAGTGGAAATTAAGGCTGCCGCCCGCGAAGCGGGTTATCGCTCGAAGCTGGCGGTTTATTCCAACAACAAGGATATCGATCCTGTCGGTTCATGCGTCGGCCCGAAGGGGAGCCGCGTTCAGGCAATCAGCAACGAGCTGAAAGGTGAAAAGATTGATATCGTCAAATGGAGTGAGGAATCGGAAGAGTATATTGCCAACGCACTCAGTCCGGCCAAGGTGGCATCGGTCATTCTCGATTCGGAAAACAAAACGGCAACAGTCGTGGTTCCGGATAACCAGCTGTCGCTGGCCATAGGAAAAGAAGGACAGAATGCCAGGTTGGCTGCAAAGATAACCGGCTGGAAGATTGATATATCCAGTGAAACCCAGTTTACCGAAAAAAGTTTGTCGGCTATCGGTTTGTCTGAACAGCCGCAGAAAGATGAGGAAACCCCTGAAGAAACGCTTGCTGCAGAAGATATTTCAGCAGCAGAAGGGGAAGCAGCTGAAGCGGAGGAGAGCTCCGGCAGTGAGGAAGCAAGCGATAAAGAAAATTTAGAGAACGAAGAAACCGGGGAGGAACCGGTCAGTAATGGTTAAAAGAAAAAAAATACCTTTACGGGTCTGTTTAGGCTGTCAGGAAAAAAAAACAAAACAGGAACTGGTCAGGGTGGTCAGAACGCCCGAGGGTGAGATTAAGTTGGATCCGACCGGGAAAATAGCCGGGCGGGGAGCTTATATCTGCCCCAGCGAGGAGTGTCTGCGCAAGGCGGTTAAAGGCAGGCGTCTTGAAAAGAACCTGCAGCAGCATATACCGGAGGAATTAATTGCCTCCATAGCCGCCACTTTGAATAAAAGCGAATAAGGATTAACGGAATAACAGATTTACCGGGGAGGGCCCACTTGATGGAGGTGTAGTGTATGAGTAAGGTTAGAGTTTATGAACTGGCCAAGGAGCTTGGAACTACAAGCAAAAAGCTGATTGAAGTAATGGAAGGTATGGATATTGCAGTCAATAACCATATGAGCACCTTGACCGATGAAGATGCCAAAAGGGTAATGGCCATATTAACAGGCCGTTCTGATCAAAAAGCGCCGCAGGAGGTCGAACCGCCTGCTCCTGTAGCTGAAGCTGCCAAAAAAGAGGAGCCGGCTAAGCCCGTGCGTAAGAAAGTAAAGAGTGAAGAGAGCGAAGCGCCAAGCAGAAAAGCGCGTAAGGCAATTCAGGAAGAGAAGCGGGCAGCCATGTTAAAAGCAAAAAAACCGGTCCTGAAACTGGAAGGTCAGATTACCGTGGCGGAATTGGCCGGAAGGGTAGAAACCACACCTGCCCAGTTGATAGGGTTCCTGATGGAAATGGGAGTAATGGCTAATATCAATCAGCCCCTGAATCCTGAAACAGTTGAACTGGTGGCAGAAGAATATGGGTACGACTTTGAATATGTTGAGGACCCGGTTGAAGAAGAACTGCTTTCATTTGGCGATGAAGATGACAATTTGAAAGAGATCAACCGTAAACCGGTAGTAACTGTATTGGGACACGTTGATCACGGAAAAACTTCCCTGCTTGATGCGATCAGAAACGCCAACGTTACAGCAGGAGAGGTTGGCGGTATAACCCAGCATATCGGGGCGTACCAGGTAAAGGTTAACGATAAAAAAATTGTATTCCTGGATACTCCCGGTCATGAAGCTTTTACGGCGATGAGAGCCCGGGGAGCCCAGGTAACTGATATAGCCATCCTGGTGGTGGCAGCTGATGACGGGGTAATGCCCCAGACGGTTGAAGCGATTAACCACGCCAAGGCAGCACAGGTTCCCGTGCTGGTGGCTATTAACAAAATTGATAAACCTGATGCCAACCCGGAAAGGATTAAGCAGCAGCTTTCCGATCACGGCCTGGTTACGGAAGAGTGGGGCGGAGATACAATCTTTGTTCCGGTCAGCGCGCTGCGCGGAGACGGACTGGAAGAATTGCTGGAGATGGTATTGCTGCTGGCAGAGGTTGCCGAGTTAAAGGCCAGCCCGGAAAGGGCCGGACGCGGCACAGTGATTGAAGCAAAGCTTGATCGCGGCCGTGGGCCTGTAGCGACGGTGCTTGTGCAGGATGGTACTCTAAGTATTGGCGATCCTATTGTTTGCGGTTCTATTTCCGGAAAAGTCAGGGCGATGACTAATGAACGCGGAGAAAGAGTCAAGTCGGCCGGACCGTCAACCCCGGTGGAGATCCAGGGTTTAAATGATGTTCCCATGGCCGGTGACCTGTTCCAGGTTGTCAGTGATGATCGCGTGGCCAGGCAGGTTGCTGAAAAAAGAGCAGTGAAGATTAAGGAAGCAACCAACAAGGTCCAGCGGGTTACCCTTGATGATTTGTTTAAACAGATCCAGGAAGGTGAAGTAAAGGAGCTGAACCTGATCCTGAAGGGCGATGTGCAGGGGTCGGTCGAGGCCTTGCAGGAAGCGCTGTTCAAGCTTAGCCTGGAAGAAGTCCAGATCAAAATTATTCATACCGGGGTGGGGGCGATCAGTGAGTGGGATGTTATGCTTGCCTCGGCTTCAAATGCAATTGTAATTGGGTTTAATGTACGGCCTTCCAACAATGCCAGGAAGGTTGCAGAACACGATCAGGTCGATATCAGGCTTTACCGGATTATTTACGAAGCTATTGAAGATATCAAAGCTGCTGTAACCGGAATGCTCAAGCCGATCATGAAAGAGGTTATCCAGGGCCAGGCCGAAGTCAGGCAGCTCTTCAAGGTGTCCAGGTTGGGCAGTATTGCCGGATCACATGTTATAGAGGGTAAAATTACCCGCAACGCCCTGATCAGGGTGATCAGGGATGGAACTGTTATACTTGATAACGGCAGCATTGATTCACTGAAGCGTTTCAAGGACGACGTGCGCGAAGTGCTGACCGGTTATGAGTGCGGTATTCTAATTGAAAATTTCAATGACCTGCATGAGGGCGATATTATTGAAGCTTATGTAATGGAACAGGTGGCCCGCTGATAAACGCCGTATTATCAACCGGCAGATTTGCCTCACCGGTGCTGCCTGAACAGGAGCAGTAAGTTTTATGTCATGTCGGAGGTATTGGTCATGTCAGAAAACAGGATAAGAAGAGTAGCAGGACAGTTAAAAAAAGATTTGAGCCAGATCATAGGCAGTGAAATAAAAGATCCAAGGGTTGCCGGACTAACCAGTGTTACCGAGGTGCAGGTAACCCGGGATCTACATTACGCATCTGTTTACGTGAGTATATTCGGAACAACTGAGGATAAAGAGAAAACCCTGCAGGCGCTGAACGGGGCTGCAGGCTACATTCGCAGCGAGGTTGGCAAGCGGATCAGGTTGAGGCATATCCCTGAAATCACTTTTTCCCTTGATAATTCCATCGAATACGGAGCTCATATAGAAAATGTGATTAAAACTCTCAAGGAGGAAGAGCAGGGGGATAATGAGTGACCGGGATAAAATAATTGAAATAATTCGCAAAGAGGAAAAGTTTTACCTGATTTCTCATATGCTTCCCGATGGAGACAGCATCGGTTCCCTGCTCGGTATGGGCATGGCCCTGACCCTGGCGGGGAAGAAGATTAAGATGTACACGCCCGGTCAAATGCCGCGCAAATATGCATTTTTAAAGGGAGCCGACCTGGTACAGGGTGATCAATTCGGGGAAGATGCAGATACCACTGTTATTGTTTTAGACAGCAGCGACCCGGAGCGTTTGGGTGAACTGCGTGATGCAGTGCTGAAGAGCAGCAAAATAATTAATATTGACCACCATGTTACCAACCAGCATTTTGGGAATTACAACTATGTCGAACCCAAAGCTTCAGCCACAGGCGAAATGGTTTATGAAATTCTCAAGGAGGCCGGTTTAGAGATTAACAGGGATATTGCCGAATCTTTATACGTGGCGATTTCAACTGATACCGGTTCATTTAAATACGACAACACCACTCCCCGGACGCACCTGGTTATTGCCGAACTGTTAAAATATGGTCTCAGCCCAGCCCTGCTTTCACAGCGTGTTTTTGATGAAAGACCGCTTTCATTCTATATTTTATTGCGTGAAGCGCTGTCAGGGCTGGAAATGTATGCAGATCGCAGGATTGCCGTAATGACTCTCAGTCGAGATATTCGCCAGAGAAGCGCGGCGACCAGTGATGACCTGGAAGGTATTGTTAATTACAGCCGTAACATTGAAGGAATAGAACTGGGGATTCTTTTCTATGTAGATACCACAGAAGAGGTTAAGGTAGGTTTTAGATCAAAACAGCTTGATGTCAGCGAACTGGCCGGGCGCTTTAACGGCGGCGGACATGCCCGGGCGGCCGGATGCCGGATCAAGGGTGGTTTCGAAATGGTAAAACAGAATGTAATCGCAGAAGCAGAAAAAATGCTGCAATTATACCCGGTCTGAAGGAGCAGGCATCGTGGATGGAATTTTGGTGATAAACAAACCGGAAGGGTTAACCTCGCACCAGGTAGTCAGCAGGATAAGACGATTGTTTCCGGGTGTTAAAGCAGGACACAGTGGAACTCTTGATCCCATGGCCAGAGGAGTGCTGCCTGTTTGTCTCGGCAGGGCGACTCGCCTGGTAGAGTACATAATTGAGCAGCCCAAGGAGTACCGGGCTGAAGTAACACTGGGCACTGAAACAGATACTGAAGATGCCACTGGAACCGTAACTGTAAGAAAAAAAGTGCCTTCTATCGATCATCAATACCTGGAAATGATATTAGATTCCTTCCAGGGTGAAATAGAGCAGTTGCCCCCGCTTTACTCTGCAGTCAAGCACCGTGGAAAACCTTTGTATCACTGGACAAGAAAAGGTGAATATGCCCCACGTCGCATACGCAGGGTGCATATATATAAAATTGAACTGCTGCATGTCGGCTTTGACGAAAATCCTGTATTCAGCTTTGATGTGAAATGCTCAAAGGGAACATATATTCGGACCCTGGCGGCAGATATAGGTAAAAAAATCGGCTGCGGAGCACATCTTTCAGCTTTAACCCGGCTGCGTGTTGGGCCGTATACTCTGAAGGATTCACTGGAGCTGGATGAACTGGAATGCAAAGCTGCAGGTGTAGATGGTTCCGATTTTTTGAAGGACCCTGATACAGCATTGGTGCACCTGCCTTCCCTGATCCTTGCTGATAAAGATGTTGATGCTCTGGGTTACGGACAATTAGTTACAGTTGAAAAGAATGAAAGCCAATGCATCGATAACAGCCTGCCTCACCGGATATACAGGAGCAATGGTGTCTTTGCCGCCCTGGCTTCTGTTGTCCAGACAGAGCGGGGTTGTAAACTGAAAACAATAAAATATCTTGAAAGGTGATTGTAAATGGAAATTATTAATGGCAGCGATCGCCTTCCGGCAACAGGCAAACCGCTTTATTTAGCACTGGGTAATTTTGATGGCGTCCACCGTGGCCACCAGGCTATTATTAGTAAAACAGTTGAAAAAGCAAAGAGGGAGAGCGGTATAAGCGCCGCTTATATTCTAAACCCCCACCCGGTTATTGCCCTGATGCCGGATAACGGTATCTCTTTACTTACCGACATTGTCGATCGCGCTGAAATAATGGGAGAACTGGGTCTTGATTACCTGATCATGGAGCCTTTTACTGGTGAACTTCCAGGTTACACCCCGGAAGAATTTATTACCACGATTCTGAGGGACAGACTATCTGCCAGGGGTGTATTTATAGGTAATAATTACCGTTTTGGAAGTAAGGGCGCCGGAAATGCAGAAACCCTTCAGCGTTGGGGAGATGAAGCCGGTTTCAAAGTTGATGTAATTCCCATAGTTCATTATGAACAGGAAAGGGTCAGCAGCTCGCTGATCCGCTCACTGATAATCGGGGGAGAAGTTAGCAAGGCAGCCGATTACCTGAACTATTATTTTTACAGGCATGGGAAGGTTATCAGGGGCAGCGGCATTGGTAAAAGCAGGCTTGTTCCCACGGCCAACGTAATCGCCTCCCGGGATCTGTTGTGGCCAGGACAGGGTGTATACCTGACCGCTGTTGGAGGTCTGGAAGAAGGTCTTTTTTACGGGGTAACCAATGTGGGAGCAAAGCCTACATTAAAACAGTTTGATCAGAATTTGGTTGAAACCCACATACTTGATTACAACTCAGATATTTATAACCGGAATATCAGGATCTGTTTCCTGGAAAAAATTAGAGAGACATGTGAGTTTAATTCTCTTGATGAGTTGAAGCTGCAGATTGAAAGGGATATTGAGAGGGCAAGAGCTATGCTGCCTGGTTTTATACAGGAAGCAGGCAGCAGGGGGCGTTCTTTACAAGCGGGATGTTCTGTGCTAAGATCATGATAATGTGAACCGTGGGCAAGGTTTAACGATAATCCCGACGTTTTTCTCTGCCGGCGGGGATTCAAAAAAGGGAGGATTAACTAATGCTTGATCAAACTAAAAAATTGCAGATTATCGATCTGCACAAGAGGCATGATGGTGATACAGGATCACCTGAAGTACAGATAGCGCTTTTAACAGAAAGAATTAACTATCTCACAGAACACCTGAAGGTGCACAAGAAAGACCATCATTCGCAGCGCGGCCTTCTTAAAATGGTCGGACAGCGGAGGGGTTTGCTGAATTACCTTCGCGATAAATCACCGGAACGTTATCAGGCGATTGTGGCGAAGCTGGGCTTAAGGAAGTAATAACAAGCACGGGGGCCTAACCCCCGTGTTTTCAGTTGCGGCAGATAACTGCCGCGATAATAGATAGAAGAATGTATTAAATGCTTGCTTTAGACCGTTAACCAAGAAGTTTTGAGAGGAGTCAACTGAGGATGCAGATCTATGATCTTGAATTGCAGGGCAGAAAGATGACTTTAGAGACAGGCCGACTGGCCAAACAGGCCAGTGGAGCCGTTTTAATGCGTTACGGGGAAACTGTTGTCCTGGTAACGGCAACTGTATCGGATGAACCGCGTGAAGGAATAGATTTTTTCCCGATGACGGTTGATTACGAGGAAAGGCTTTACGCCGTAGGAAGAATACCTGGCGGTTTCATTAAGCGTGAAGGAAGGCCAACTGAAAGAGCAATTTTAGGCTGCCGGCTGACCGACCGTTCCCTGAGACCTTTGTTCCCGAAAGGGTTTCATCATTCCGTCCATATCGTTTCAACGGTATTATCAATGGACCAGGATTGTCCACCGGAACCGCTTTCTATTATCGGCGCTTCGGCAGCCCTTTCCATATCCAAAATTCCCTTTGCCGGCCCGGTAGCAGCGGTAATAGTTGGCCTGATAGACGGAGAACCGGTGATCAATCCAACCAGGGAAGAAGCAGATAAGAGTGATTTGCATTTAATGCTTGCCGGTACAAAAGAAGCGGTAATGATGGTTGAAGCGGGAGCCAGCGAGATTGATCGTGCCGAAGTTCTGAAATGCATTCAGGCTGGTCACGAGGTAATCAAAGAAATAGTTGCCGTTCAGGAACAGATGGTTGCCGATACAGGAAAGCCCAAGTTGGATATTGCAGTTTCGGAACTGCCGGAAGAGCTGGTTGATGCAGTTGAAGGTGATTTGAAAAAGAAAGTTACCGAAGCGCTTCATATTAATGAGAAACATGAACGCGAAGAAAGACTGGCATTAGTAAAGAGTGAACTGGTGGAAGAATACCTGGAAAGATTTCCAGATAACGAAAATGAACTGCGGAAGATCTTCGAAAACACCCTGAAATCAACAATGAGAGAACTGGTTGTGACCAAGGGAATGCGGGCAGATGGGCGCAGCCCGGAAGAGATAAGGCCGATAACCTGCGAAATTTCAGCCCTGCCCCGCACCCACGGCTCTGCTATTTTTACAAGAGGGCAGACCCAGGTTTTAAATATATGTACCCTTTCAGCTCTGCGCGATGTCCAGATTCTTGACGGGCTGGGGATAGAAGAGTCAAAACGCTTTATTCACCACTATAATTTCCCCCCATACAGTGTAGGAGAAGCCGGTTTCATGCGCGGACCGGGACGCAGGGAAATCGGCCACGGTGCACTTGCTGAAAGAGCTCTTGAGGCCGTAGTTCCAGACGAAGATGATTTTCCCTACACAATCAGGCTGGTATCTGAAGTGCTCGAATCGAATGGTTCGACTTCAATGGCCAGTGTCTGCTCAGGTTCGCTGTCGATGATGGATACCGGTGTTCCGATCAAAAGAGCAGTTGCCGGTATAGCAATGGGACTGATTAAAGAGGGCGATGAAGTTGTGGTCTTATCAGACATCCAGGGCCTGGAAGATTTTCTGGGCGATATGGATTTCAAGGTTGCCGGCACCGAAAAGGGAATAACAGCGCTGCAAATGGATATTAAAATAAAAGGTATATCGGACCAGATCCTGGAAAGCGCTCTCGAGCAGGCAGACCGCGGTTATAAGCACATTCTGGCAATTATGAATGAAGAAATCGGTGCACCGAGAGATGAATTGTCTCCAAATGCCCCGCGCATGATTAAGATGCAGATTGATGTAGATAAAATTAGAGATGTAATTGGTCCGGGCGGCAGGATGATTAACAAAATTATAGCCGAGACGGGCGTTGATATCAATATTGAACCCGACGGCAGGGTATTTATTGCCGCTGTTGATCCAGAGATGGGGAAAAAGGCCCAGCAGACAATTGAAACCCTGGTCAGGGAAGTTGAGCCCGGCGAAATATACACCGGCAAAGTAACCAGGGTTGAGCGGTATGGTGCTTTTGTGGAAGTGCTGCCGGGCAAAGAAGGTTTGCTGCATATATCCCACCTTGATCATCACCGGGTGGAAAAAACAGAAGATGTGGTTAACCTGGGTGATTCAATTGAGGTTAAGGTTCTTGATATTGACGAAAAAGGGCGGATAAACCTTTCCAGGAAGGCCCTGTTAAAAAGACCGGAAGGCATGAGCGAAGAGAGTAAAGGCAGAAGCGGTTCAGACAGGAATGACAGGAACAGGTCACGTAACCGCCGCAGTTAAAGGAGCAGGTTAGTCATCGAAAATAAAATAAAAGTGCCGGTGTATAAATCAAAAGATACCCCGGATATACCCCTGCCCCGTTACATGACAGAGGGCGCTTCGGGTATGGATCTTTATGCGGCAGTTAAAGGAGAGTTAATCATAGCCCCCGGAGAGAGGGAGTTAATCCCTACCGGGCTCTTCACAGCTGTCCCTGGGGGTTACGAGCTGCAAATAAGGCCGCGGAGCGGATTGGCGATCAAGCATGGGGTCGGCATCTTAAATGCTCCCGGCACAATAGACTCAGATTACCGGGGAGAGATAAAAATAATTCTGATTAATCTGGGCCGAGAGCCATTTAAGGTTAAGCGCGGAGAGCGTATTGCCCAGATGGTTTTATGCCCCGTGGCCAGGCTGGAGTTCGAATTAACAGAACAGTTGCCCGATACGATACGGGGAGAAGGCGGTTTTGGTCACACTGGATAAAGATGGAGGTAAATTTTGAAAAAAAGAAATGATAAAAATAATGCGGTTCTGCTGATCCCCCTCGGTGGGGTTGGAGAAATCGGAAAGAACATGTTTTTGCTTCAATACGGCAATCAGTGCATTATGATGGATGCCGGGTTGAAGTTCCCGGATGAATCCATGCTGGGTGTGGATATAGTTATACCGGATATATCCTATATAACTGAGAACAACCTTGAACTGCTGGGCATTATTCTAACTCACGGCCATGAAGATCATATTGGCGCACTGCCATATCTTCTCGATGTATTGGATGCGCCTATTTACGGCACCAGGCTGACCCTTGGTCTGGTAGAGGCAAAGCTGCGCGAACATCCGGCGGATAACGTCAGACTGAACACCATAACAACCGAGGATAAACTGGTTCTTTCTGATCACTTTAAGCTGGAATTTTTTAAAACAAACCACAGTATTCCCGATTCGGTCGGTGTTGCAGTGGAAACTCCGGAAGGAGTTATTGTATATACGAGCGATTTTAAGTTTGACCAGACACCGGTTGATGGAAGGGTAACAGATTATTATAAGCTTGCTGAACTGGGGCGCAAGGGTGTGGTGGCAGCCCTGATAGATTCAACCAATGCCGACCGCCCCGGCTATACTTTATCGGAGAAACAGGTTGGCGAAAATATTAAGGAGATTTTCAGGCTGGCCCGAGGGAGAATCCTGCTGGCTACTTTTGCCTCAAACATACACCGCATTCAGCAGGTTGTAGATGCTGCGGTGAAATATGATCGGAAAATATGCGTTGTCGGCAGAAGTATTGTAAACTCTGTTGATATCTCTACCGAACTTGGTTACCTGAAAATACCGGGTAATGTTCTGGTCGACCTGGACCAGATTAGCGATATTCCACCGGAAAAAATGGCCCTGATCACAACGGGAAGCCAGGGAGAACCGATGTCGGCTTTAACCAGAATATCCCAGTCGGAACACAGGCAGGTCGGCATTGTGCCCGGAGATACGGTTATTATTGCGGCGACGCCTATTCCCGGTAATGAAAAACTGGTTGCCAAAACTGTAAATAATCTGTTCCAGCTCAAGGCTGATGTTATTTACCGCCCGGTTTCAGGGGTCCATGTAAGCGGGCACGGAAGCGAGGAAGAGATCAAGTTGATGCTGAACCTGTTGAAACCAGAGTATCTTGTTCCGGTTCACGGTGAATTCAGGCAGCAGGCTTACTGTTCGCAGACCGCCCAGAAGTTAGGCATTCCCGAGGATAACATATTTCTGGTTAAGCCAGGTAATGTAATGGAATTTAAAAACGGGAAAGGGCGTATGGCCGGTTCTGTAGCAGCAGGCAGGGTGCTGGTTGACGGCTTCGGAATTGGGGATGTGGGCGAAGTGGTTATCCGCGACCGTCAAATACTGGCAGAAGACGGTATAGTGATTATTGTTCTCGCTGTTGACCAGGATCATGGAAAAGTTATCTCCGGACCGGAAATAATCACCCGTGGTTTTGTTTACGTGCGCGAGTCTGTTGATTTACTTGACGAGGCCAGGGAAGTAATGACAGGGGCGCTGGATAAAATGAGCTCTAATCACCTGAATGAATGGAATAAGATTAAATCGAAGCTGAGAGATGTAGCCTCTTCTTATTTTTACGAACATACCGGACGAAAACCGATGATAATGCCAATTATTATTGATGTTTCCGATAATGGAGAATAATATATATTACTGCCTTAAGAGATCTGCTGCCGGTTATGTCACGGCTTATATAAAGGCATGAAGCGCCGGTATTTATACCGGCTTTTTTTAATGCAGGAAATAAGTTGCGCGCAGGAGAAGGAATGTACAGGCCAACCGGCAGATTAGAGTTTGAAAGCGATTAAAACATACTACCGGAATTGTTACAGAAGGGAGCGAACATTAATGACATTAATTGAAGCAATAATCCTAGGCCTGGTTCAGGGACTGACCGAGTTTTTGCCGGTCAGCAGTTCCGGTCACCTGGTTATATTTCAGGAGATTCTTGGTTTGAATCAACCTGGAGTAACTCTTGAAGTTCTGCTGCATTTTGCCACGCTGCTTTCGGTTCTATTCGTATTCAGAAAAGATTTTACAAACCTTTTGAAATTCCGAAGTGACAAAAAAGCAGGCCATTACCTGGCAATGTTGGTAGTTGGTGTTTTTGCCACCGGGATAATTTACCTGGTTTTTAACAACTTTGTAGATCGCCTTTTTCAATCTACTTTACTGGTCGGTTTCATGCTCCTGGTCACAGGGGTTATCCTGCAGTTAACCCGGATCGTTCCCGGGGGCAGAAAGAATAAAGGTGAAATAAAACCGAAAGATGCTGTCTGGGTCGGTATTCTGCAGGCTGTAGCTATTATTCCGGGAATCTCGCGTTCCGGTTCAACCATCCTGGCGTCGCTGTGGAGAGGATTGAACCGCGAAACGGCAGTGAAATTTTCTTTCATGTTGGCGGCGCCGATTATCCTGGCCGGCACCCTGCTCGAGATAAGACAGATGGTTTCGGTAGGAATTGAACAGGAGATGCTTATCAATTACCTGGTGGGAGGACTGGCAGCTTTCCTGGCAGGAATTTTTGCAATCAGGGTATTTATTAAACTTCTATCCGGGCAAAAGTTGCATTATTTTTCTTACTATTGCTGGGCTGCAGGTCTAGTTGTAATTATATTTTCACTGCTGAACTGAGCCGGAATGATCAGTATTCAGTATGGCAGGTCCGGGCAGGGGAGACAGGACTCTCTTTACAAAAGCGAACAAATGTTTTATAATGAACCGGGTTTGAAGTCGGTCTAAAACAATAAAAGGCGGTACCTGTTTTGGCAAAAAGAAGGAGAAAAGCTTTAAAAAAAGAGATGCGCGCGCAGATTAAAGGTATCTTACTGCTTGCACTGGCTGTTTTTGCATTTATCGGCTTGCTCAGCCCGGCCCAGACTGGTGGTTTTGGCCTTTTCCTGAATAACATGCTGCGTTCCCTGGCCGGGGAAGCGGCCATCGTCATACCTGTATTTATTGCCGTTCTGGCGCTGCGCACTTTTCTGCCGGCAAACAGAAATCGCTTAAAAAATCGCTTGATCGGCATGCTCCTGCTGCCCCTGATCTATATGACTTACCTTCATTTGCAGCTGCTGAACGAAAGGTATTCCGGCGCCTCAGGTTTTGCTTTTTTTATTGAAAGCTTAACAGTTGGTCTGGGGAGAGAAGGGGGGGGAGTGCTGGGAGCTATCACTGCCACATCGCTTCACCTGGCGATTGGACCGCTGGGAGGAAAAATATTTCTTGCCGCCCTGACCCTGATTGCACTGCTTTTGGTTTTTGATATTTCCCTGAAAAAGGTTATATCAAAAATAATTAATGCCTTTGAAGTTGTATTTAAACAGTTGGGTAGAGCGGGACAGGCCTTTCTGGCCATGGTGGGTCGTGGAGGGGCGGCCGCTGCTGGTAAAATAAGGAAAATGGCCGAAAGCAGGGCTGAAGAGTATAAAGGAGAGAGCCTGGAAAATGAAGCGTCCCTTGAAGAACAGCTCCGGATCCCGGAAAATGAAACCGGTGCTGAATTTATAAATGGCAGCAGAGAGAGAGAAAGTAAGGAAATATATAGCAGTGCAGATGAAGCAACGGCGAGTGATAAGCAGGATGAAGCTGACGATTCTTCAGCAGCGGCAATTACTCTGAAAGATATTGAACCTCCAGTGGTTACAGTCAAACGGGATCAGGAAAAATATGATTACATTTTCCCGCCCCTCGATCTGCTTTCGAAACCGCGCAAGAGCGAAGAAGAACAGGTGAAAACAAGCAGGGAGAGAGCCAAACTGCTGGAAAGCACCCTGCTTAGTTTTGGTGTAAAGGCCAGGGTGGTGCACGTGCAGTCGGGCCCCACGGTAACCAGGTTCGAAGTTCAGCCTGAAGCAGGAGTTAAAGTTAGTAAAATCAGCAGCCTGTCCGATGACCTGGCCCTTAATCTGGCCGCGCCGCTGGTCAGGATAGAAGCGCCCATCCCTGGGAAGGCCGCCCTCGGTATTGAGGTGCCCAACCAGAACATTTCACCGGTCTGCCTGCGTGAAGTGATGGAAGATAAAACTTTCCAGATGAGTAACTCTCCCCTGACAATAGCTCTCGGCAAGGATATTACCGGTAACACGGTGATCGCCGATCTGACCAAGATGCCCCACCTGCTGATTGCAGGGGCAACCGGTGCAGGTAAAAGTGTCTGCCTGAATACAATAATTAACAGCATACTCTATAAGGCAGGCCCGGAGCAGGTTCGTTTCATGATGGTCGATCCCAAGGTTGTTGAATTAAGCATCTACAACGGTGTGCCTCACCTGCTGATGCCGGTGGTAACCGATCCCCGCAAGGCTTCGCTGGCCCTGCGCAACATGGTCAGGGAAATGGGCAGACGCTATGATCTTTTTGCCAAGCTCGGTGTGAGGGATATAAGCGCCTATAATGAATTACCTGCCGAAGATGATCAACTGGAGCAGCTTTCATATATCGTGGTGATCATAGACGAGCTGGCCGACCTGATGCTGGTTTCACCGGGAGAGGTGGAGGATTCCATTGCCCGCCTGGCTCAGATGTCCAGGGCAGCGGGAATTCACCTGCTGGTTGCAACACAAAGACCTTCGGTTGATGTATTAACCGGAATAATAAAAGCTAATATAACTTCGCGCATTGCTTTTACCGTGTCATCGCAATTCGATTCAAGGACAATTCTTGATATGGCCGGGGCTGAAAAATTGCTGGGCCGAGGCGATATGCTTTTTTACCCGGTCGGCGCCGTAAAACCTTTTAGGGTACAGGGCGCTTATGTCAGTGAGGTAGAGGTTAAAAAAGTTACAGATTTTATCAAAGAACAGGGCCAGACAGATTATCAGGATAGCAGCGTATTCCTGGAAGCTGCGGAAGAAAGCGAAGATGAAGAAGCCGATGCCCTTTTTGCTGAAGCGGTTGACTTGGTTGTTAGAACCGGACAGGCTTCTATTTCACTGCTGCAGAGAAGATTCAGGATTGGTTATACTCGGGCTGCACGACTAATTGACGATCTCGAGCGAAGAGGAGTGGTCGGCCCCTTTGAAGGAAGCAAACCGCGTGAAGTACTGGTTACCGATGAGCAGGCGGAGGTAATCTGCCGGGAATTCAAAGAACAGCAGGATTAAGGGAGATAAGGTTGACAGAAAATAAAAGAAGGACCGAAAAGAATTTAAGTAAAATGAAAGTTGCCGCGGTGTCGCTCGGTTGTGCAAAAAATCTGGTCGATACAGAAGAGGTGCTCGCATTACTGCTTGAGAGCGGCGCAGAGATTGTAGCAGATCCGTCGGCTGCCGATTTAATTTTTATCAATACCTGCGGATTTATTGAAGAAGCCCAGCAGGAAGCAGTCAATACATTGTTGGAAATGGCTGCGCTTAAAAAAAAGAATAAACAGTTCCTGGTTGCTGCAGGATGCCTGGTGGAGGTGTTCGGTAACAGCTTAGCCGATTCAATACCGCAGGTTGATGGTGTAATAGGTACTCATGGTTACAGGCACCTGGGTCGTTTTCTGAAAATGGTTGTAAGCGGTTATAAACCATATTACAGGGCGAAACCGGCATTATCATTCCGCGGTTTGAACTCACGGGTAATTACCTCTTCAAAGCACTCCGTAAACGTTAGAATTTCCGAGGGCTGCGATAACTGCTGCTCTTACTGTTTAATTCCCTCGATCAGGGGGCCTTACCAGAGTAGAAAAAGTGAAGATGTGGTTGCTGAAGTCAGGGAATTGCTGGAGAATGGGACAAAAGAAATAGTCCTGATTGCCCAGGATACCACTGCTTACGGTCTGAACAACAAAGAAGGCACATTAGCTGACCTGCTCGAAGAAATCCTGAAAATAGAGGGCGATTTTTGGTTAAGGATAATGTATACTTATCCTTCGAGAATAGAAGAGAGGCTGTTAGATTTAATTTCTGCTGAAAAAAGGGTATGTAATTACCTTGATATTCCTATCCAGCATGCAGATGATCATATTCTAAATAAAATGGGCAGGCATTACACAAAAAATGATTTAAACTGCCTGATCGACAGGGTGCGCAGTAAGGTCCCGGGAATTGCCCTACGCACAACCTGCATGATTGGCTTTCCCGGGGAAACGATAAAAGAATTCAGTAATCTTGTTGATTTTATTAAAAACAAGCCTTTCGAAAATTTAGGCTCATTTACTTACTCGCAACAGGCAAAAACTGCTGCTTATAGCCTTCCCGGGAAGGTGGCTAAAAGAGTAGCCCGGAAACGTAGAAATATAATAATGTCCATACAGCATGAGTTGTCATTTCGTCACAAACTAAACTTGGTTGGCAAAATAATGGTAGTTCTTGTAGATAGGGCTGACCCCAGGCGCGAAAACTACTATCATGGACGAACCGAGCAGCAGGCTCCGGATGTTGATGGCATAGTTTTACTGCGCTCAGATAAAATACTGAAGCCCGGTGACTGGGTAGAAGCTAAAATAAGCGCTGTATCAGCTTATAATTTGTTAGCCTTGCAGTGCAGACATCTTGAGCGTTTACCTTCCTAAGGAGGCAAAAATTTGCAGGCTGAGCTGATTTGTGTTGGCAATGAAATACTGACCGGACTGGTTGAAAACAGTAACAGCGGTTTTCTTTCCAGGCGCCTATGGTCTGCCGGTTATGAGATCCGGGAGTCAATAGTGGTAGCTGATCAGGAAGAGTCTATCCGGGTTGCGCTGGAACGAGCCCTTATTAGAAGCGACTTGATTATCTTAACAGGTGGGCTTGGGCCAACGGAAGATGATTTGACCCGTGAAGCAGTGGCTGCCGTACTACAGCGACCCCTGCAAACTAATCAGGAATGGCTGGATGAAATTAAAAGAAAGTTTAACAAACGCGGTTTAACTATGCCAGAAAACAATTTTAAGCAGGCGGAAATGATTGAAGGCGGAATTCTACTTGAAAACAATATTGGAACAGCTCCCGGCATTATGTTGGAAGACGGTGGTAAAAAAATAGTTTTATTGCCAGGTCCGCCTCATGAAATGCAGCCGATCTTTGACTGCCTGGTGATGCCCAGCCTGGTAAAAGAAATCAAAGCTCCGCTCAGCCTGGTTAGGACACTGAGGTGTATTGGGCTGGGTGAATCAGCGCTGGAAGAAAAAATAAAAAATAGTGGTGGCTGGCCTTTCCACCCCTTATCTTATGTTGCCCGGGGCCTTGAAGTCGATCTTCAGTTGAAGGCATGCGGAGAACCAGGTGCGGCGCTTAAAGAGATCGAAGCAGCTGAGCAATACCTTCAGGAAATAATAGGGGAACTTATTTTTGGCAGGGATGAAGATACCCTGGCCAGGGTAGTAGTAAACCTGTTGAAGCAGAAAAGGAAAACTCTCGCCCTGGCCGAATCATGCAGTGGTGGTCTTTTATCGGATAGCATCACAGATATTCCGGGAAGCTCGCAGGTTTACCGTGGCGGAGTAGTTGCATACTCCCGTTTTGCCAAGGTTAAAATCCTCTCTATCGAAAAGGCAATGCTGGAGCGTGAAGGTGATGTTAGTGAAAGCACTGCCAGGGCAATGGCAGAAGGTGCAAAGAAATTATTCTCTGCAGATTACGGTATTGGAGTAACCGGTATTGCCGGGCCGGCAAGTGATCTGTCACAGCAGAAAGTCGGCCTTGTTCATATCGCCCTGGCCGGAGATGAAGGCACCTGGTGCTGTAAGCTTGATTATGGCGCGGGAAGAAAGATTGTTAAGGAGAGAACTGTCCAGGCTGCCCTGAACCTTCTCCGGACTAAGCTGCTGAAATAAATTCACTTCACTTATGCGGAGGGGATTGTTGTGTTTAGGCTTTTCATTGCGGTATCTCTGACCGCAGAGCAAGTTGACCAGGTAACCGTTTTCCAAAATCAGCTGAAACATACTCTCAAGGGAGTGCGCTGGGTAAAACCGGATGGAATGCACCTGACCCTGGCTTTTATCGGGGAAGCAGAACAGGATAAGCTGGATGCAGTTAAAGAAGTGATAGACCGGGTGAAGGTTCCTTTTAATAGCTTTAAATTTAATATTTCCGGTAGTGGGGTGTTTCCTACCCCTTCCAGGGCCAGGGTTTTATGGCTCGGAGTCGGGGAGGGCAAAGAAGAATTGACATTATTAGCCGAAAACATGGCTGCGGGCCTGGTTGTAATCGGCCTGAAAGAGGAAAAGAGAAAATATCAGCCACATCTGACAATAGGCAGGATCAGGCAGCCGCTTGAAGAAAACAAGATAAGAGATATATTTCTTGCCAGAAACGATTTCAAAACATCAACCGCAGTGGTCGATCATCTTGAACTATTTGAAAGCAGACTTTCAAGGCATGGCGCTGAATACAGGTCTCTTTACCGGAAAAAGTTTATCCACTGATTATTAGCTGCAGTTGATAACAGTAACAGATTTGCAGGATCAAGAAAAGTTTAAGAAAGAAATATAAGGGAGGTAAGACCAGTTGGAAAAAGAGAAAGCATTGGAAGCAGCATTGCTACAGATTGAAAAACAATTTGGCAAAGGCTCGGTTATGAAGTTGGGCCAGGATGTTAAATATGAAGTTGCAGTTATTCCAACAGGCAGTCTTGCTCTTGATGCCGCCCTGGGAATTGGCGGTGTTCCAAGAGGAAGAGTGGTTGAAGTATTTGGACCGGAATCGTCGGGTAAAACTACGGTAGCCCTTCATATTATTGCCGAAGCACAAAAAAAGGGTGGGTTTGCAGCTTTTATTGATGCAGAGCACGCCCTGGATCCCCAATATGCTACGAACCTTGGAGTGAACCTCGATGAACTGCTGGTGTCCCAGCCTGACACGGGTGAGCAGGCCCTGGAAATTGCCGAAGCACTGGTAAGAAGCGGCGCTATTGATGTGCTGGTTATTGACTCGGTTGCAGCCCTGGTACCAAGGGCTGAAATTGAAGGAGAAATGGGAGATGCCCATGTAGGGCTGCAGGCCAGGTTGATGTCGCAGGCCTTAAGAAAATTGTCGGGGGTAATAAGCAAGTCGAGAACATGCGCCATATTCATCAACCAGATTAGGGAAAAAGTTGGCATCATGTTTGGTAATCCGGAGGTAACGCCGGGAGGAAGGGCGCTGAAATTTTATTCTTCCGTTCGCATGGATGTACGCCGAATAGAATCGCTTAAAGCCGGTTCCGACCAGGTTATCGGCAACCGGACCAGGGTTAAAGTAGTTAAGAACAAGGTAGCGCCACCCTTTAAGATTGCTGAATTCGATATTATTTACGGTAAGGGTATTTCAGCCGAAGGTTCAATAATTGATCTTGGCGTTGAGCACAACGTGATCAATAAGAGTGGTGCCTGGTATTCTTACGGGGATGAACGTTTAGGGCAAGGCAAGGAAAACACCAGGGATTTTCTTAAGGAAAATCCCGAAATCAGGGATGAGATCGAACGAAAAGTAAGGGCCCTGGCTGGTTTTCCGGCAGCTGTCGAAGAAGAAAAGCCCGGTGAGGATCAGGGAAAAACAAAAGAGAACCCCGAAAAGTAACAGGTGATGGTGTTGATTAAGGATGGATGAACAGCCTGATTTAAAAAAAGCGAGAACCATGGCCCTGCGTTACCTGACTTACAGGGCCAGAACGGCACAGGAACTTGAAAAATACCTTCAGAAGAAGAATTGCCAACCGGCTTTGGTCGTGGAAATAATGACCGAGATGCGCGACTACGGTTATATCGATGATGCCAGGTATGCAGCGGATTATATAAGCTACCGCAAAGCAGGCAAGTATGGTGAAAAAAGAATTCGCTACGAACTGCTGAATAAAGGAGTAAACCGCGCAGTAGTTAGCGCTGAACTGGAAAATAGTATTTGTGACGAAGAGGAACTGGAAATGATAAAGGAACTGATCAGGAAGAGAATGCCGGCAGATGGAAAATACGATAATAAGTGGTTTGGCAGACAGTTTGCTTACCTGGCCCGGAGAGGATATAAAGAAAGCCTGGTAATGAAAACATTACAGGAATACCGGGGTTATGATGATTAATCTCTTCTTGACATAATATCTGAAAAGGACTACAATTAAAAAGGAATTGTATGTTATTGATATATGTTCAGTTCATAACTGATAAGAGAGAGCCTGGTGTCTTTAGGCACTGCGGATAGATTATAATATATATACTTTCATGGTTAAGGGATAAGTGTAACCTTTTCCTGAACTTTCTCTTTTGAGCTGTGTCCTGGACACAGCTCTTATTTATTGGAAGAACTGACTAATCAATGCATTTTATTCTATAAAATGGAGGTGACAATAATGCTGGAAAATTTACTGATGATAATAGCCTCACTGGTTATTGGTTTTGGGGTTGGCTATTTTATTCGTAAAATGATTGCAGAAGCGAAAATATCATCCGCTGAAACTGCTGCTAAAAAGATAATTGCTGAAGCGGAACATGAAGCAAATGCCTTGAAGAGGGAAAAACAGCTAGAAGCTAAAGAAGAAGTCCACAAGCTGAGAACAGAAATAGAACGTGAAAGCAAGGAAAGGCGATCTGAGCTGCAGCGTATGGAAAGACGCCTGATGCAGAAGGAAGAAAGTCTTGATCGAAAAAATAACAACGTTGAAAAGAAAGAAGAAGAGCTAAGGGTTAAGGAAGAGAAAAACCGCGAATTTAAAGAAAAATTGGAAGAACTGCATAAAGAACAGCTTGCTGAGCTGGAAAGAGTATCGGGAATGAATTCTGATGAAGCAAAAGAGTTACTCCTCCAGCGGGTGCGTGAGGAAATTGAACACGAGATGCTGGTGATGGTTAAGGATATAGAAACCCAGGCTAAGAACGAAGGAGAAAAGAAGGCCAGGGAAATTGTCACCCTGGCGATCCAGAGGTGTGCCGCAGATCATGTTTCTGAAACAACCGTATCGGTTGTCAATCTGCCCAACGATGAAATGAAAGGAAGAATAATCGGGCGTGAAGGTCGTAATATCAGGGCGCTGGAAACTTTAACCGGTATTGATCTGATTATTGATGATACTCCTGAAGCAGTTATTATATCCGGTTTTGATCCAATCAGGCGTGAAATAGCACGCGCAGCCCTGGAGAAACTGGTCAGCGACGGAAGAATTCACCCGGCCCGTATCGAGGAAATTGTAGAAAAAACCCGTAAGGAAATAGAAGCTCAAATTAAGGAAGAGGGCGAGAGGGCTACATTTGAAGCCAGGGTGCACGGGTTACACCCTGAGTTGATTACATTACTGGGCAAGTTAAAATTCAGAACAAGTTATGGACAGAATGTTTTGCAGCATTCTATCGAAGTTGCTCATTTAGCAGGAATTATGGCTGCGGAACTGGGCCTGGATGTAACTTTTGCCAAGCGAGCAGGGCTGCTTCATGATATTGGGAAAGCAATAGATCATGAAACCGAGGGCTCACACGTGGAAATTGGCGCTGATCTGGCTAAAAAATACAAGGAATCGCCGGAGATTGTTAATGCTATTGCCGCCCACCACGGGGATATTGATTTCAATACCCTGGAGGCTGTTCTTATCCAGTCGGCAGATGCTATTTCGGCTGTGAGACCAGGCGCCAGAAGAGAAACACTCGAAGCTTATATCAAGAGGTTGGAAAACCTTGAAAATATAGCCGATTCTTTCGAGGGTGTGGATAAAGCTTATGCGATTCATGCCGGACGTGAAATAAGAATTATGGTAAAACCTGATCGAATTGATGATTATGCTTCAATAAAGGTGGCCAGGGATATTGTTAAAAAGATTGAGAGTGAGCTTGAATATCCCGGTCAGATCAAAGTGACCGTGATTCGCGAAACAAGAGCTGTTGATTACGCTAAGTAACAATTGTTTCAGGGTCTGTTAACAAGAGCAAAATAAGGAAAGTGTCCCTGTGGGGCACTTTCTTAATAATATTGCATCTTAAGAGGCGAGCGCTCATGAATATTATCTTTATTGGTGATGTCGTAGGAAAACCGGGCAGGGAATCTCTCCGCAATACTCTTCCAGAGCTGCGTAAACGCTATGAGCCGGGCCTGGTAATTGCCAATGGCGAAAACGTGGCCGGGGGAGCGGGGATTAATGAAAAAACATACAGGGAAATCCTGTCCTGCGGGGTTGATGTTGTTACCGGAGGCAATCATACCTGGGATCGCAAAGAAGTATTTCAATTTATCGATAAAGAAGTTACGCTGATCCGGCCGGCAAATCTTCCGGAAAAAACAACTCCCGGCAGGGGTGTTACAATATTTAAGACAGCGAAGGGGCAATATACTGTAGCAGTAATCAATTTGCAGGGCAGGGTCTTCATGACACCTGTTGATTGTCCTTTTAGCGCTGCAGACCGGGAGCTGGAAAAGCTGGCTGGAAAGGTGAATGCTGTTATAGTTGATTTTCATGCCGAAGCCACATCTGAAAAGGAAGCGATGGGCTGGCACCTTGACGGGAGAGTGAGCGCAGTTGTCGGTACGCACAGTCATGTGCAGACAGCAGATGAAAGAATATTGCCCCAGGGAACTGCTTATATAAGCGATGCCGGCATGACAGGGTTGTACGATTCAATCCTGGGGGTTGATCCTGAGGGACCGCTGAAGAGGTTTACCACGCAGTTGCCCTGCCGCCTGAAAATATCAAAAGGCAGGAAGTTGTTTAACGCAGTAATTATTCACATTAATGTGGATAGTGGCAAAGCAGAGTCGATAGAAAGGATTTTTCAAATTCATTAGGTGTCCTATCGAATTATTCATATAATTCTGGCAGGAGATTTGCGGATTAAGCAGAATAAATTAATTAAATCCGCAAAGGAGGCATCTATTAATGGATGTATTAAAGGTCTCAGCAAAATC